>NZ_JZJL01000003.1 GCF_000971335.1 Chromobacterium vaccinii | reverse complement strand
TTTTCTTGGCAGCGTGCTTCTTAGCAGCGTGCTTGTGGGCCTTCTTGGCCTTCGGAGCGGAAGCGTCGGCCTTGGCGGCTTGAGCCTTCTGAGCGGAAGCGTCCTTCTTGGCTACGTGCTTCTTGGCCTTCTTGGCCTTCGGAGCGGAAGCGTCAGCCTTGGCGGCTTGAGCCTTTTGAGCGGAAGCTACTTTTTTCTTTTCGGCCTTCTTGGCCTTGTGGATTGCCGGAGCGGAAGCGGCGGCCTTTTCAGCGGCGAAGCCGTTAGCGGACACCAGGCTGAAAGCAGCGGTCAGGGCGAGCAGAGCCAGCTTTTTCATTTACGAAACTCCTAAGTTTCTTTCGATTGGGTTGAAACGGACCCGAAGAAGTCCTAATTCAGGGCGAATGCTATCGGTGGCAAGATGTAGCGTCTAGGGCAGGCATGTATCTCAATGTTACAAAATGTACATTAGGCTGTCGGCCAGCGAAGCAAAAAGCGCGCGCCGCCCATCGGCGAACTTTCCACCTTGATGCTGCCCCGGTGGGCGCGGGCGATGCCGGCGACGATGGCCAGCCCCAAGCCATGGCCGCCGGTCTTGCGGCCGCGGCTTTCATCCAGGCGGATGAAAGGGTCGAACACCCGCTCGCGGTCTTCCTCCGGGATGCCGGGGCCGTCATCGTCGACGATGATGCAGCATTGCTGCTTGTCGACCAGGATGTGGGTGGCGACGACGGCGTTGGCGTGGCGGCGGGCGTTGGACAGCAAGTTGTCCAGCGCGCGGGTGATCAGGTGTTCGTCGGCGGTGATGGTGAGCTCTTCGCCGGCCGGTTCTATCCAGTGGATTTCCTGTGCCAGCGCGGCCTGGCCGGCGATGCGGTCGCGCGCCCAGGGCAGCGCGTTGAAGCTGCTCAGCGTCAGCGGCGCCTCGGGGCGGTCCAGCCGGGCGTGGAACAACAGTTCCTCCACCAGCTTGTCGATGGCGGTGAGGTCGCGCTCGATGGCTTGCCGCTCCGGCGCTTCTTCATCGCCCTCCAGCAGCGCCAGCCGGTAGCGCAGCCGCGCCAACGGCGTCCGCAGCTCATGGGCGACGGCGTTGGTCAGCGTCTTCTTGCTGTTGATCAGCGCGCCGATATTGTCGGCCATGTGATTGAAGGCGACGCCGAGATGGTGGACGCCCGAATGCGGCGGCAGGTCGACGCGGGCGGACAGGTCGCCGTTGGCCAGCAGGCCGGCGGTGCGCTCCAGCGCCACCAGGTCGCGCCAGTGGGGGCGCATCCACAGGAACACCGGAATCGCCAGCGACAGGCCCAAGAGACCCAGCAACGCGTAGTCGAACCACTTGAGCCGGTGCAGGAAAAACAGGTAGCGCAGCGGGCCGGCCACCAGCAGGTAGTTGCTGTCCTGCAGTTTCTGCAGGAACAGGTATTTGTCCTCCAGCATCACGATTTCGCCGCGGTCGAGCGCCTCTCTCGATTCTTCGTCGAGGATGTAGTTGCTCATCTTCTCCACCTTCACGCGGAAGGTGAAGCCGTAGTCGGCGTTGGCCAGGGTCTCGCTCCAGCGGTCTTCCGGCACGCCGCGCAGGTCGGCCTCGATCAGCGACAGCGTGGTGCGCAGCAGGTCGGCCAGATAGCGTTCGCCGACGTCGTCGACAGCCTGCTTGTATACCACGCCGACCATCACCACCGCGACCAGGAAGCAGGCCATCAGCAGCAGGTAGAACTGGACGAAAAGGCGGCGCATCCGCGCTTACTCCCAGCCGGACAGCGAGAACAGGTAACCGCGGTTGCGCACGGTCTTGATGCGGAACGGCTCGCTGGGGTTGTCGCCCAGCTTCTTGCGCAGACGCGAGATGGCCACGTCTATGCTGCGGTCCAGGCCGTCGTAATCGACGCCGCGCATTTCCTTCAGCAGCAGGTCGCGGTTCAGGGTTTCGCCGGCGTGGCTGGCCAAGAGCCACAGCAGGTCGAAGTCGGAGGTGGACAGCGGGATCTTTTCGCCGGCCAGCACCACGTCGCGGCTGACCGGATCGATGGACAGCTGGCCGAACACCGCCTTGCGCGAGCCCTTGGCCGGCTGCGCCTCGGCGGGCTGGGCCGGGCGCAGATTGCGCAGCTGCGCGCGCAGCCGGGCCACCAGCACCGACGGCGGCGTGGTTTTCAGGATGTAGTCGTTGGCGCCCAGTTCCAGGCCCAGGATCTGGTTCATGTCGCTGTCCAGCGAGGTCAGCATGATGATGGGGCCGTCGAACTTGGGCCGCAGCTCGCGGCAGATCGACAGGCCGTCCTTGCCCGGCAGCATGATGTCCAGCAGCACCATGTCCGGCGCTTCGCGGGCGATGGTGTCCAGCGCGGCGTCGCCGCGCGGTTCGATCACCACTTCCATTTCGTGGCGGGACAGGAAATCGCTGATCAGTTCGGCGAGGTCGGCGTCGTCTTCGACGAATACGATGCGATGGGTCATGCGGGTATCCATGCGGTTGATTGGCGGTTTGCCGGCAAGTATCTCGCGCCGGGGGCCGCGGCTCAAGTGCGGACAGCCGCTCAGGCGGGCTCCCGGCCGGGCAGGAACAGCGGATTGAAGCCGATGCGCGCGAAACCGGCCTCGCCGGCCAGCAGGTCCAGCGCCAGGCTGGCCAGGTCGTCGGCGCCGGCCTCCGCGCCGGCGTCCAGCGGCAGGGAAATCTGCTTGAGCGCGCCATGGCATTCGCCGCAGGCTTCCACTTCGCGCGCGCCGCGCTCCTGGTGGGGCTGCTGATGGTCGGGTGGGGCGGGGACATGGCCCTGCGCCGCCAGCGAGTAGTAATGCAGATCCCGGCTGTTGCCGCAGGCCAGGCAGCGCACCCGGCCCACCGGCCAGGCGTGGCTGCACATCGAGCACATCACGTAGCGCTGGGCGTGGCCGCTGTCGCCGCGCAGCAGCAGCGAGGCCAGCGGCAGGCCGCCGCAGCACGGGCAGCGCGTCTCCTGGCTTTGCGGCTCAGGCAGCGGCCGCTGCCGTATGCTGCGGGTGGCCTGAGCCTGCAACGCGGCGCCCAGCAGCGGCAGCGCGGCGAACAAGGGGCCATCGGCCGGATAGTCGCCATTGATCAGACGCTCGGCCAGCCGGCTGAGCGCGGCGGCGTCCAGCGCCAGCAAGGGCACCAACGCGGCCTGAACCGGGGCCGGAAGCTGCGGCTCCAGCGCCTGGGCCAGTTTCTCCAGCGCGGCGCGGGGATCGAGCCGGGACGCGTCGTGCAACGCTTGCTGCTGCTGGCAGATGGCGGCGCATAGCACCAGAAAGCCGGCCATCGCGTGGCCGTCGGCCAGTTGCAGCAGCCGCGCGGCGCGGCGGGCAAAGATGTCGGGCGGCGGCCGCAGCACGGGCTGGCTCATCAGTGGAACGTCGCCGGCGCGGATCTGTTCGGCGGGGAGGATGGGTTGGGTGGGTGTCATGGTTAGTCGCGACGATTTATTTGGAAGAAGCCTAGCGTATGAGGTGGTATGGAGCTTGTGTCCGCTGCGCGGACGATATTTAGGTGGAGGTTCCGCCCGCCGGACGGGCCAGGGGCTGTGCGGCCAGCCTTGTCGCTGAGCGAATCGAAGATTCGCACGCAGAGGCGATCCCAGGCCGTCCCTGCAGCCGGCGAAACCCCGGTCCAAAAGCAGCTGGCAAGGCGCTGCCGAAACTAGCCGCGCGCTAATGTCGCGCGGCGTCGAACAAATCGGCGGCTTAAAACCTTGCCAGCCGCTTTTGGACCGGCGCGTGCTGAAGGGGATGATGGTCGCTCCATTGCCAGCCGTTCATAGGGACAAGCGCTAAGATTTGCTTGCCGTTGCTGGGACATGGCCTTATTTCTTCCCCGTCATTTCCTTATACCAGCCCGGGTGGTGCTTCTTGGCCCAGGCATGGGTGACCACGCCCTCCACCATCGCCCGTATGGTGCCCTTCACCCACAGCGCGGCGTAGACGTGGACGATGATGCTGGCGATCAGAAGGGTGGCGGCCCAGGCATGCAGCAGCAGGGCGAGGCGGATCACCGGGATGGGGAAATAGCCGGAAAAGTACTGGCGCCAGGCGATCAGGCCGGTGACCAGCATGGTGGCCACGCACAGGGTCATGATCCAGAACATCGCCTTCTGGCCGCCGTTGTACTTGCCTACCTCCACCGTCTCATGGCCGCGCAGCACGTCCTTCACCGCCAACATCCACTTGATGTCCTGGCTGTTGATCAGGTTGCGCCGCCAGTAGCGGAAAAACTGGACGAAAAAGCCGACGAACATCAGCACGCCGACGAAGGGGTGCACCATGCGCGCCAGCTGCGGCGTGCCGAACACGCCGGTCAGCCAGAAGAAGGCCGGGTAGAACAGCGCCAGGCCGGAAAGCGCCAGCAGCACGAAGCAGATGGCGACGATCCAGTGGTTGATCCGCTCGGCGACGCTGTAGCGTTGCAGCAGTTTTTCCTTCATCGCTTGTCCTCCTCGCGCGTTTCGCTTTCGTCTTCGCCGTCGGCGCGATTGGGGCCGACGCTGATGTAGTGCAGGAAGCCGAACAGGCCGGCGGCGGCGATACCTATCGTCGCCAGCGGCTTGAGCAAGCCCTTCCACAACTGCACGGTGGGGCTGATCTCGGGGTTGTTCGGCAGGCCGGAATACTGCTCGGGCTTGTCGGCGTGGTGCAGCACGTACATCACGTGGGTGCCGCCGACGCCTTGCGGGTCGTACAGGCCGGCATGCTGATAACCGCGCCGTTGCAGGTCGGCCACCCGTTCCGCCGCCACTTCCTTCATGTCTTCCTTGGAGCCGAACTGGATGGCTCCGGTGGGACAGGTCTTGACGCAGGCAGGCTCCAGGCCGACGGCGACGCGGTCGGAGCACAGCGTGCACTTGTAGGCCTTGTTGTCTTCCTTGCTGATGCGCGGGATGTCGAACGGACAGCCGGCGATGCAGTAGCCGCAGCCTATGCAGTTTTCCTGGTGGAAATCGACGATGCCGTTGCTGTATTGCACGATGGCGCCCGGCGATGGACAGGCTTTCAGACAGCCCGGGTCGGCGCAGTGCATGCAGCCGTCCTTGCGGATCAGCCATTCCAGCTTGCCGTTGCTTTCCTCCTCGGCGAAGCGCATCACCGTCCAGGCCTTGGCGGACAGGTCGGTGGGATTGTCATAGACGCCGATGTTGTGGCCGACTTCCTCGCGGATGTCGTTCCATTCGGAACAGGCCACCTGGCAGGCCTTGCAGCCGATGCAGGTGGAGGTGTCGATCAGCTTGGCCACTTCCAGCGTCTGGCGGACCTTGGGGCTTTCGGTCGGGCTGGCGGAGCGGCGCTTGATATCCAGGGATTGCAATGGCATGGCGGCGGCTCCTTACAGTTTTTCCAGTTTGACAAGGAAGGCCTTGTACTCGGGCGTCTGGGTGTTGCAATCGCCGACCGCGGGCGGCAGCGAATTGGTCAGGTAGCCCGGCCGCGCCACGCCTTCCCAGCCCCAGTGCAGCGGGATGCCGATCTGGTGCACGGTCTGGCCGTTGACCTTCAGCGCCATCAGCCGCTTGGTGACCACCGCCTTGGCCTTGACGAAGCCGCGGTTGGAGCTGACCTTGACCATATCGCCCTGGGCGATGCCTTTTTCGCGGGCCAAGGCTTCGCCGATCTCGACGAACTGCTCGGGCTGGGCGATGGCGCTCAACAGCACCGACTTGGTCCAGAACTGGAAGTGCTCGGTCAGCCGGTAAGTGGTCCCGACGTAGGGGAAGTCTTTATGCGTGCCCAGCCGCTGCTTGTCGCTGTCGAACAGCCGCACCGCCGGGCTGGACACCACCTTGGGGTGCAGCGGATTGGTGCCGATCGGGCTTTCCATCGGCTCGTAGTGCTCGGGGAAGGGGCCGTCCACCAGCTTGTCGGCGCAGAACAGCCGGCCCACGCCCTCGGGGTTCATGATGAAGGGCATCATGCCGGAATCCGGCGCGGCGTCGGCCTTGAAGTCCGGCACGTCGCCGCCCACCCATTTGTCGCCGTTCCAGCTGATCAGCTTGCGCGCGGGGTCCCACGGCTTGCCGGACGGATCGCAGGAGGCGCGGTTGTACAGGATGCGGCGGTTGGCCGGCCACGACCACGACCAGCCCGGCGTGTTGCCGAGGCCGGTGTCGGTATTGTCGCGGCGCGCCATCTGGTTGCCGGCCTGAGGCCAGCAGCCGGAGAAGATCCAACAGGCGCAGGCGGTGCGGCCGTCGTCCTGCAGCACGGCGAAGCCGGGAATCTGCTCGCCCTTCTTCACCAAGGTCTTGCTGGGGTCGGCCGGGTCCGGCAGGTCGGCCAGCGCCTTGCCGTTCATCTCCATCGCCAGCTCGCTCGGCGTCGGAGCCTTCGGGTCGCGGTAGTTCCAGTTCACTTTCAGGATCGGTTCGGCCAGCTTGCCGCCTTCCTTGCGGTAGAGGTCGCGGATGGCGACGAACAATTCGCCGATGATCTCGTTGTCGCCTCTGGCCTCGCCCGGCGGCTGGGCGCCTTTCCAGTGCCATTGCAGCCAGCGCGCGGAGTTGACGATGGAGCCGTCCTCCTCGGCGAAACAGGTCGATGGCAGACGGAACACCGTGGTCTGGATCTTGGCCGGGTCGACGTCATGCGCCTCGCCGTGGTTCTGCCAGAAGGTGGAGGTCTCGGTGGCGATCGGGTCGATGATCACCATGTACTTGAGCTTGGAGAAGGCCTCGGTCACCTTGGCGGCGTCAGGGAAGCTGGCCAGCGGGTTGAAGCCCTGCACGATGAAGCCGTTCATCTTGCCCTGGTACATCAGCTCGGCCATGTGCAGCACGTCGTACATCTTGTCCCACTTGGGCAGCCAGTCGTAGCCCCAGTCGTTGTCCTTGCTCGCGTTGTCGCCCCACATCCATTTCATCAGGCTGACGAAGAACTTGGGCGTGTTGCTCCAGTAGTTGAACTGGTTCGCCTGCAGGGTCTTGGGCGTGGTCTTGGCGAGATAGGTGGCCAGGTCGGGATGGTCGGCTTCGCTCGGCAGCGTCAGGTAGCCGGGCAGGCTGGTGGACAAGAGGCCCAGGTCGGACAGGCCCTGGATGTTGGAGTGGCCGCGCAGCGCGTTGACGCCGCCGCCGGGCATGCCGATATTGCCGAGCAAGAGCTGGATCATCGCCATGGTGCGGATGTTCTGTGAGCCGGTGGTGTGCTGGGTCCAGCCCAGCGCGTACAGGATGGTGCCGGCCTTGTCGGGGCGGGCGGTCTCGCCCAGCTCCTTGCACACCTGCAAAAAGCCGTCCACCGGCGTGCCGCAGATGTTGTTGACCACTTCCGGCGTGTAGCGCGCGTAATGCTGCTTCAACAACTGCCAGACGCAGCGCGGGTGTTGCAGCGTGGGGTCGGTCTTGGCGTAGCCGTCGTCGCCCAGCTCATAGTTCCAGCTGCTCTTGTCGTACTTGCCCTTGGCGGCGTCGTAGCCGGAGAACAGGCCTTCGTCGAAGCGGTAGTCGTCGCGGACGATCAGCGCGGCGTTGGTGTAGGCCTTGACGTAGTCCCAGTGGATCTTGTCGTGCTTGATCAGCCAGTTGATCACGCCGCCCAGGAAGGCGATGTCGGAGCCGACGCGGATGGGGAGATACAGGTCGGACACCGAGGCGGTGCGGTTGTAGCGCGGATCGACCACGATCAGCCGCGTGCCGCGGGTCTTTTTCGCCTCGATCGCCCATTTGAAGCCCACCGGGTGGGCCTCGGCGGCGTTGCCGCCCATCACCAGGATGAAGTCGGCGTTCTTGATGTCCACCCAGCTGTTGGTCATCGCGCCGCGGCCGAAGGTGGAGGCCAGCGCCGACACTGTCGGACCGTGGCAGACGCGGGCCTGGGCGTCGGTGGCGACGATGCCCAGGCTGCGGATGAATTTCTGCGAGATGATGCCGGTTTCGTTGGAGCCGGCCGACGCGGTCAGCATCGCGGTGGACAGCCAGCGGTTGATCGGCACGCCGGCGGCGTTTTTTTCTGCGATATGCGCGTCGCGGTCGTCCTTCATCAGCCGGGCGATGCGGGAAATCGCCTCGTCCCAGCTGACGCGCTTCCACTCGCCGCTGCCGGCCTCGCGCACTTCGGGGTATTTCAGCCGCTTGGGGCTGTGGATGAAATCGAGCAGGCCGGCGCCCTTGGGACAGAGCGAGCCGCGGCTGACCGGATGGTCCGGATCGCCCTCGATATGGTAGATCTCGCCGTGCGTGTTCTTGGCGCCGTCGCCCAGTCCGTACAGGATCAGGCCGCAGCCGACGGAGCAGTAGGTACAGGTGTTGCGGGTTTCGCGCGCGCCCATCAGCTTGAACTGCCTCACTTCGGCCAAGGCCAACTGTGGCGCGAAGCCCATGGCGACCAGGCTGGATGCGCCCAGCTGCGCGGCGGTCAGCTTGAACAGCTGGCGTCGAGTGACTTGCATCGTCTTTCCTCCAGAGTACCCGCGCTACCGGAGGCGAACGGATAAACCAAATGGATTTTATTTATGAATCTTTATTCTTTTATGCTACTCCGATGAAGGGGTAATGACCATCTTATTGACATGGCTTTTGCGGGGCAAGCCGGAACCCAGGGCGGGGAGGCTGCGCGATGAACGGCGCGAATGGAACCAAACCGCTGCGGCAAACCGGCAGGCGGCGGGGGGATCCCCCGCCGGCCCGTTCTGTTATTTGTAGCAGTTTTATTGCTATTTGCAGTTTATTGATTAGAACTACTTATCGGGCGAATCGGCAAGCCAGCCTCCGCCCAGCGCCTTGAGCAGGCCGACGCTGGCTGTCAGCTGGCCGCCGCGCAGCTGCGCCAGCGTCCGTTGCGCCGCCAACTGACTCTGGCGAGAGGCCGCCAGCGCCAGCGCGCTGTCCAGGCCTTCGCGGTAGCGCAGCTGGCTGACGGCGTAAGCCTTGTCCTGGTTGCGTGCCGCCTCGTCCTGCTGGCGGCGCGCGGCGTCCAGTCCGTGCAAGGCGTTCAGCGCGTCCTGCGCCTCCTGCACCGCCTGCAGCACGGTCTGGCGATAACTGGCCAGCGCGGCGCGGTAGCCGGCCTCGGCGTAGTCGACGCCGGCGCGGGTCTTGCCGTTGTCGAACAAGGTTTGCGTCGCCTGCAGGCCGATGCCCCAGATCAGCGCCGGCGTGGAGAACAGATTGGCGAGGCTGGTCGATTCGCTGCCGATATAGGCCGGCGCCAGCGTCAGCTGCGGGAAGTAGGCTGCCTTGGCTACGCCGATCTGGGCATTGGCGGCGGCCATCGCCCGCTCGGCGGAAGCGATGTCGGGGCGTCGCTGCAAGAGATCGCTGGGCGCGCCGGCCGGCAAAGCGGGCAAGGCGGCGGGCAGTTGTCCGGGAGCGAGCCGAAACGAGGCGGCCGGTACGCCGCTGAGCGTGGCCAGCAGGTCCTCGCCGGCGCGGCGCTGGTTGAGCAGCAATTCGCGCTGGGCCCGGTTGGCGGCCACGGAAGCCGCCTGCTGCGCTTCGTCGCCGGCGGAGGCCAGGCCCGCCCGGTGGCGGATGCGGGTCAGCTCCAGCACGCGCTGCTGAGCGTCCAGGATGCCGTCCAGCAGCCGGATTTCCTCGTCCTCTTGGCGCAGCTGCAGGTAGGCGCTGGCCAACTGGGCGGTCAGCAGCAGCTCGACGTTGGCGCGGTCGGCGGCAGCCTGCTCGGCGCCGGCGCGCGCGCTTTCGATGTCGCGCCGCACCCGGCCCAGCCAGTCGATCTCGTAGCTGACGCTGAGCATGGGTTTCAGATCGCTCTGCACCGTGCCGTTGTTGCCGGCGCCGTAGGCGGACTGGGGCCGATCGGCTGAGACGCGGCTGCGCGATGCCGCCGCGCCCAGGCTGACGGCGGGCAACGCGGCGGCGCCGTGGACGCGGCTTTGCGCCTGGGCCTGGTCCAGCTTGGCCAGCGCCAGTTGCAGCGTCGGGCTGCGGGCCAGGGCGTCGGCCTCCAGCCGGTTCAAGTCCTCGTCGCCGAATATCCGCCACCAGTCGCGCTTGGGCAGAGCATCGGCGGGCGCGGCCGGCAGCCAGCCGGCGTCGCTTTTCCATTGCGCCGGCAATTCGCTGGCCGGGCGCTGGTAGTCGGGACCGACGGCGCAGCCGCTCAAGGCGGCGGCGATCAGCAGAGAGAGCGCGCGCATCGGCTTACTCTCCCTTGGCCGGAGCCACGACGCTGACCGGCTGGCCGTCGTTGATCGAATCCGGCGGATTGACGATCACCCGGTCGTTCGGCTTCAGGCCGGCGCGGATTTCCACTTCGTGGCCGTAGTCGGTGCCGACGGCCACCGCTTGCAGATGGACCTTGCCGTCGGCGCCGGCCAGCGCCACCCGGCTGCCCTTGGCGCCGAACTGTAGGGTGTTGGTGGGCAGGGTCAGGCTGTCGCCGGCGGGCAGCTTGAACGAGGCGTCGACATACTGGCCGGGCATCAGGCCGTGGTCGGCGTTGGCCACCGTCACCTCCACCTGCAGTGTGCGGGTGGCCGGGTCGATGGCGCCGGCGGTGCGCGCCACCTTGCCTTTGACCGGCTGGCCTGGCGCTTCCTGGCGTACGATGTCCACGGTCTGGCCGACGCGGATGGCGGCCGCGCGCGATTGCGGCACGTAGGCGTACAGATGCAGCTTGTCGATCTGCGCGGTGGCGAACAGCGCCTGCGCGCTGCCGCCGTTGCCAGCGTTGACCAGGCTGCCGGTGTCGATGTTGCGGCGGGTGACGATGCCGTCGAACGGCGCGACGACGCGGGCGAAGTCCTGCTGGTCGCGCAGCCGCTTCAACTCGGCCTCGGTCTGTCGGTAGGCGGCCTGCTTCTCGTCGAATTCCTGCTGCGACACCGCGTCCTGCGCGCGCAGCGCCTTCCAGCGCAGGTAGGCGGTTTTGGCCAGGCCGAAATTGGCTTGGGCTTCCTGCACCTGCTTGTCGATGTCGGGGATGTCCAGCTCGGCCAGCAGCTCGCCCTTCCTCACCGGCTGGCCGATGTCCTTGTACCAGCGTTTGATGTAGCCGTTGGTGCGGGCGTAGATCTGCGCCTCGGCCATGCCTTGCAGCGTGGCGGGCAGTGTAAGCATGGCTTCGCCGTGCCCCTGGCGCGGCGTGACCACGCTGACGGTGAGCGCGGCATGGCGGGCGGCTTCGCGGGCCAGCGTCTCGGCGTCGGCGTGGCGGACCAGCAGCGTGCGGCCAAGGCCGATCAGCAGCAGCGCGACGGCGACGATGGCGGCGACGCGCGCCTTGCGCACCACCGCGCCGCGGCGGGTGTGGTGCAGGTGGAGTTCGGGCAGGCCCTGGCGGTCATGGCGTGGGTCGGTCATTTCAAGCGTCCTGTGCGGGAGCCGCGGGGGCATCGGCCGCGTGTTGTTTGCGTTGCGCCAGGTAGCGGTGGAAGCTGGCGAACACCACCGGTACGAACAGCAGGGTGGATACGGTGGCGAACAGAAGGCCGCCGATCACGGCGCGGCCGAGCGGGGCGTTCTGCTCCGAGCCTTCGCCGATGCCGATGGCCATCGGGATCATGCCGATGATCATCGCCAGCGCCGTCATCAGCACCGGCCGCAGCCGGGTGGCGCCGGCCTCCAGCGCCGCCGACAGCGGCGGCAGGCCGTCCTGCAGCCGATGCCGAGCGAACGACACCACCAGGATGCTGTTGGCGGTGGCCACGCCCATGGTCATGATGGCGCCGGTCAGCGCCGGCACCGACAGATCGGTGCCGGTGACGATCAGCATCCAGGCGATGCCGGCCAGCGCCGCCGGCAGCGCGCTGATGATGATGAAGGGGTCCAGCCAGGACTGGAAATTCACCACGATCAGCAGGTAGACCAGCACGATGGCGCCGAGAATGCCGACGCCGAGGCCGATGTAGGACGAGCGCATCGTCTCCGCCTGGCCGCGCAGCGCGGCATGGCTGCCCTTGGGCAGATGAGCCTCTTCCTCGTTGATCACCTTCTGGATGGCCGAGGCCACCGAGCCCAGGTCGCGGCCGCGCGCGCTGGCGTAGATGTCGATAGACGGTAGGATGTTGTAGCGGGTGACGATGGCGGCTTCGCGGCCGGGCGCGGCGCTGACCAGATTGCCCAGCGTTTGTTGGCCGGCGCCGCGGCTGCCCGGCGCGTTGACCGGCAGCTGCAGCAGCTGGTCCATGCTGCCGATCCGGTACTGAGGCGCTTGCGCCTGCAGGTTGTAGACGATGCTGTTGGATGGATTGAGCCAGAACGCCGGCTGGGTCTGCTGGCTGCCGGACAGCGGCAGCAGCAGGTTTTGCGCGACGTCGAACGGCGCGATGCCCATGCCCTGCAACCGCGCGCGGTCCATGTTCAGCTTGATCGCCGGCGCGTCCAGCCGCTGGTGCACGTGGACGTCGGCGGCGCCGGGAATCGCCTTGATCCGGGACAGCAGGCGGCCGGCGAAGGCGGCGTTGGCGGCGTAGTTCTTGCCGAAGATCTGCACGTCGATGGCGGCCGGCGAGCCGAAATTCAGGATCTGGGTGATGATGTCGGCCGGCTGGAAGAAGAATTCCACACCGGGGAAGCGGCGCTCCAGCTTCGCCGGCAGCGCTGCGATGTAGTCGGCGCTCGGCTGGTGGCCGGGTTTCAGCGAGATCAGCACGTCGGTGTCCAGCGTGCCTATGGTGCCGGAGTTGCTGTACGACAGGTTGATGCCGCTGTAAGGCAGGCCGATGTTGTCGATGATGGAGTCCAGGTCGCCCGGCGGGATCGCCTTGCGGATCTCGGCGTCCACCTGGTCGGCCAGAACGGCGGTGTCCTCGATCCGGGTGCCGGTGGGTGCGCGCACGTGCAGCTTGATCTGGCCGGTGTCCACCTCGGGGAACAGGTCGCGGCCCAGCAGCAGATACAGGCCGCAGGAGGCCAGGCAGAAGCCGAGAAAGACCGCGATGAAGCCCTTGCGGTGCGTCAGCAGGTGGCTGAGCAGGTGCACGTACCATTCGCGCAGCCGTTCGAAGCGGGCGTTGAAGCCCTGGTGCACGCGGTGTATCCACGCCGACGCGCGGCCGTCGTGGTGGCGATGGCCCATCAGCAGCAGCGCCAGCGTCGGCACCAGCGTCCGCGACAGCACGTAGGAGGCCAGCATCGCGAACACCACCGCCTCGGCCATCGGCACGAACAAATAGCGCGCCACGCCCTCCAGGAAGAACATCGGCACGAACACGATGCAGATGCACAGCGTGGAGACGAAGGCTGGAATGGCGATCTCGCCGGCGCCGTCCAGGATGGCGGTGTACAGCGGCGAGCCCATGTGCAGATGGCGCTCGATGTTCTCGATGGTCACCGTGGCGTCGTCCACCAGGATGCCCACCGCCAGCGCCAGACCGCCCAGCGTCATCACATTGATGGTTTCGCCCACCATGTGCAGCGCGACGATGGACGAGAAGATGGACAGCGGGATGGAGACGGCGATGATGGAGGTGGTGCGCCAGTTGCCGAGGAACAGCAACAGCATCACCGCGGTCAGCGCGGCGGCCACCAGCGCTTCGTGGACCACGCCTTCCACCGCTGTCTTGACGAAGATGGACTGGTCGGCCAGCAGGCTGACGCGCAGGCCCTTGGGCAGCAACGGCAGCAGGCCGGGCAGCTTGTCCTTCAGATGGTTGACCACGTCCAGCGTCGACGCGCCGCCGTTCTTGTAGATGGACATCATCAGGCCGCGCTGGCCGTTCTGCTTGACGATATTGGTCTGAGGGGAGAAGCCGTCGCGGACGTGGGCCACTTCGCGCAGGAAGACCGTGGCGCCGTTGGCCGACCGCACCGGGATGTCGTTCAGCCCGGCGATGGTGTCCGGCGAGCCGTTCAGCTCGACGTTGTACTCGGCGCCGCCGATCTTGGCGGTGCCGGAGGGCAGCGCCAGGTTCTGGCTGTTGACCGCGTTGATCACGTCGGCCGGCGTCAGGCCCTTGGCGGCGATGGCGCGGGTGTCCAGGTCCACCGACAGCAGCCTCACCTTGCCGCCGTAGGGGTAGGGAATGGCGATGCCGGGTATCGTCACTAGCTGGGGCCTGAGCGTGTTGATGGCGGCGTCGAACACGTCCTGCTCCGACATTGACTTGCTGGCCAGGCCGATCTGGATCACCGGCACGCTGGAGGCGGTGTATTTGATGACCAGCGGCGGCGTGGCGCCGGGCGGCATCTGCTTGACCACCGCCTGCGACACCGACACCACCTGGGCGATGGCGGTCTGGATGTTGACGTTGGGCTGGAAGAAGATCTTGATGATGGCGATGCCGGCCAGCGACTGCGACTCGATATGCTCGATGTCGTTGACGGTGGTGGTCAGCACCCGCTCATGGGTCTGGGTGATGCGGTCGGCCATCTGCTGCGGCGCCAGGCCGCCGTAGCCCCAGATCACGCTGATCACCGGGATGTCGATTTCCGGCAGCACGTCGACCGGCGTGCGCATGATCGCCAGCGGGGTGGCCAGCAGGATGACGATGGCCATCACGATGAAGGTATAGGGCCGTTTCAGGGCCGTTTCGACGATCCACATATTGGACGGTGCGTCCTCTCTTCAGATTGCCGCGCCCGGGCGGCGGATTTCCGGCGCGAAGGTCCCGGTCCGGGCGGCTCGGCGGCGCGGTTGTTGCGATCCGAGCCATGCCTTGTTGCAGCTTATGCCAGCTTGAAGGCGTTCTGTGGGCGGATCGTGCTTGGTTGCGATCGGGTTTTGTTAATGAGTGATGCGAGGCCGACGCGCGCAGCGCGCTGGCATATTCGCCGCGTTCAAGCAGGATTAACTGGCCAAGCGGCCATGGCGTTGACACTTTTCGGCCGGGTAGTAAAAAAATAATCTACTTTACTATTTTAGCCAGTAGAAACCCCGCCGCGCGCAGAGCGGGGCGGGGTTGGAGACGGGGGAAAGCGCGCTCAGGCGTGGTGCTTGCGCGCGTAGCTGTTGAGCGAAACCACCCGGGTCTTGCCGATGCGGTGGCGGTAGATCTCGCGCAGGTAGCACACCGCTTTCTGCACGTGCTCGCGGGTCAGCCGGATGTCGTTGATCGACACGAACTTCTTGCTGTCGCGGATCAGCTCGCGGTACTTCTTCTCGTACATCGGCTTGATCGCGAACCAGTTGGTGTCGAGGATCTTGGCCGGGTTCTCGTACTCGTTCAACAAGCGCTCCAGCACTGTCTCGTCGAAGGTGTCGGCGGTGATCAGGTCCAGGATCACGTTGTCCAGGCTGTCGTCGAAGCGGTGGTTGCCGTGGGCGAAGCAGCGCTTGATGTAGGCGACGATCAGCGTCAGGAAGTCGTCGCTCAGGCAGGGGCTCTTGGCCACCAGCGTGGTCAGCGACAGGTTGGTGGACGCGCCGATCACCAGCGCGTAGCGCTTCAGCGTGGTGCTGGGGAACAGGTCGTTCAAGTGGCGCTTCAGCCGGTTCAGGTCCAGGTAGGACAGCTTGTAGCCTTTGGGCAGCGACAGGATGGCCACTACCGACGAGCAGTTCTGGAAGAAGAACAGCTGGTTCAGCTTGTCCGCCGAGTAGCCGGACTGCTTGTAGTCGGCCAGCGCCGCGCGATAGTTGGCCGACTCGATCGGCAGCAGGCTGATGCCCTCTATCGCCTGGGTCTGCTGGTTGAAGTGCGGCAGGTCGATCGAACGGTAGAACAGGTCGTCGATGTCCAGTTTGTTGACGAAGCCGTCCGAGCCCAGCGGATCGGACACCACCGATTCGGCGTAAGCCACCGCCACCGGGCCGGCCAGGCTCATGAACAGGTCGTTGGCGTCCAGCCGTATCGTCTCGCCCATGTCGATGCCGGCGCGCAGGAAGTAGTTCTCGTCGTAGTCGCTGGTGACGGCCTGCGCGGTCAGGATGTTGAAGATTTGCTGCGAGATGTACTGGTTGGCGTGGCGCTCCATCGCGTTGACGTCGAGATGCTCGATGTTGCCGCCTTCGCTCTCCTCGGCGTAGCGCATGATGTCGTTGGAGATCAGCATCATCGCGTTCCACGGCCGGATGCGGCGCATCACGCTCTCGGCGCCGGCCTCTTCGTTGTCGAAGTTGTAGGAGAAGTCCCACTCCTCGGACAGGTATTTGCACAGCAGCCGGCCGGCGTTGATGTGCAGCGCTTCCGAGCCCTCGGCGTGCTGGCCGGAGATGTTGGGCAGGATGCAGATGCCGCTGGTGAAGATGGGCTCGAACACGAAGCCGTAGTCGTCGCCCTGATCCCCCTTGCCCTCGTTGCGGGTTTCGAAGGTCTTGCTCATGTAGGCGTACTGCTGGGCCAGGCCGAACTCGGACGCCATGCCCGAGCCGGTGCCGCCGCCGGCGCTGAAGATGTAGAAATACAGCCGCGACTGGTTGGCCTTGATGCCGCAGGAGTCCACCAGGTAGGAGTGGATCAGCGTCCAGTCCGGGTCGGAGAAGCTCAGCGTGTCCTTGTTGAGGATGATCTTGGCCAGGTACTGGCCCAGGATGGGCGCGTTGCCGGCGCCGCCGGCGTGGACCTCGGCCAGGTCCATGATCTTCAGCTTGTTGTAGTTGTTGATGAAGTCTCCCTGCTCGCCGCGGCGGGAGAAGCGGATGCGGCCCTTGATGTCCTTGTCCAGGTCGCCCAGCATCACCATTGGCTCGATCAGGAAGGCCGGCTTGGCCTCCTTGTGCTGCGACAGCAGGTTGCGGCGTATCCAGCGCCGCGGCCGTTGCTCCTGCTCGGGCGTGCTCTTGTCGTCCTGGTTGAACTCGTTCAGGTAGAACTTGCGCGCGTTGTACACCAGGGTGGCCACGTCCAGCGCGATATTGGAGCCGCAACGGCCCAGGCCGATCAGGCAGACCGAGGGGAAGGGCTTTTCCGGCGGGCCGATCTGGCCGTCTTCGGCATCGCGGGTGAAGGCCATGCCGCGCAGCGTGTCCAGATGCTGCAGGATGCGGTTGGTGTCGTGCTCGATGAAGTATTGATACAACCCGTTCTGGCCGCGTTCGTTGAGGTTGAGCAACTGGCGCGTGGTGGCTGCCTGCGGGGTGGCGGGAGCCGGCTCGTCGGGGGTTGTCGGGGGATTCGAGGACTGGTCGTACATAGATTGCATGATCATCCATTCTCTCTTCAAGGTTACCCTTGGTACGGGCGGTCGGGCCGGAGCGGCCGGCCGTTCCTGTCAGCAGCGTGCTTATGGTGTTTTGGTGTTATTCACATTCCATTGTCAGGTCCAATTGGCATTTTGACCACTAAATTCTGTGTAATGGATGGTGGGGGAAAGGCAAGGTGCGGCTAACTTGCCGCAATGGTGGGGCGTTGACGGGGGGCGGAAAGAAAAACGCCGCCCGGGAGGGCGGCGCGGAGGGATGCGGCGTGGATGGCGGTCAGATGCGGCGCGCCAGTTCCTCGGCCTTGCCCAGGTAGTTGGACGGGGTCAGCTCCAGCAGGCTGGCCTTGACCGCGTCCGGCAGCTCCAGGCTGCGGATGAAGGCGTGCAGCGTTTCGCGGGTGATGCCGCCCTTGCCGCGGGTCAGCTCTTTCAGCTGCTCGTACGGATTGGCGATGCCGTAGCGGCGCATCACGGTTTGCACCGGCTCGGCCAGCAGCTCCCAGGCGGCGTCCAGTTCGGAGGCGATCAGGGCCGGATTGATCTCCAGCTTGTTCAGGCCCTTCAGGCAGGACTTCAGACCCAGGATGGTGTAGCCGAAGCCGACGCCCATATTGCGCAGCACGGTGGAGTCGGTCAGGTCGCGCTGCCAGCGGGAGATCGGCAGCTTCTCCGCCAGGTGGCCCATGATGGCGTTGGCCATGCCCAGATTGCCTTCGGAGTTTTCGAAGTCGATCGGGTTGACCTTGTGCGGCATGGTGGAGCTGCCCACTTCGTCCTTCTTCACCTTCTGCTTGAAGTAGCCAAGCGAGATGTAGCCCCAGATGTCGCGGTTCAGGTCGATCAGGATGGTGTTGACGCGCATCGCTACCTGGTACAGCTCGGCCATGTAGTCGTGCGGCTCGATCTGGATGGTGTACGGATTGAAGGTGATGCCGAGGCCGGTGACGAAGCGGCCGCACAGGCTTTCCCAGTCGATGTCCGGATAGGCGGCCAGGTGGGCGTTGTAGTTGCCGACCGCGCCGTTGATCTTGCCCAGGATTTCCTGGTGCACCAGCTGCTCGCGCTGGCGCTTCAGGCGGTAGACGGCGTTGGCCAGTTCCTTGCCCATCGTCGACGGCGTGGCCGGCTGGCCGTGGGTGCGGCACATCATCGGCACGTCGGCCAGTTCATGCGACAGCTTTTGCAGCTTGTGGATCACCTCGTCCAGCATCGGCAGCAGCACGGTGTTGCGCGCGGTCTTCAGCATCAGCGCGTGGCTGAGGTTGTTGATGTCCTCGGAGGTGCAGGCGAAGTGGATGAACTCGCTGGCGGCCATCACTTCCGGATTGCCGGACAGGCGCTCCTTCAGCCAGTATTCGATAGCCTTGACGTCGTGGTTGGTGCGGACTTCGATCGCCTTCACCTCTTCGCCGTGCTCGACGCTGAAGTTGGCGATCACGTCGTCGATCTCGCGGATGGTGGCGTCGGAGAACGGCTTGACCTCTTCGATGCCCGGCTCGGCGGCCAGCATCTTCAGCCATTCCAGTTCCACCTTGACGCGGCACTTCATCAAGCCGAATTCGGAGAACAGGTTGCGCAGGCCTTCTACTTGGGCGGCGTAGCGGCCATCCAGCGGGGAGAGGGCGGTCAACGTAGTCAGATTCATGCTGAGTATTTCCAAACGTGGTTTGCCAAACTGCGGCGGGTTGCTAGTACAGATTCGTTTCAGGCCGCGTTGTCCGCCAGCCTGCGCCTGAGGCCGGCGGCCAACAGGCCGGCCGCTTCGGGGCGGAAGCGGAAGAACAGCTCGGGCTCTATCATTTCCAGCTCCATGACGGCGAGGCGGCCTTGTCCGTCGCGGACCAGATCGACGCGCGCGTACAGCACGTCGAACGGCACCGCGCGCACGGCGGCTTCGGCGAAGGCGATTTCCTCGGCGCTGGCCTGGTGCGGGTGCACGCTGCCGCCGTGGTCGTCCTGCACGCGGAAGTCGCCGGGCTTGGGCGTCTTGCGTATCGCGTGGCTGTAGCGGCCGTCCACCACCATCAGCGACAGCTCGCCTTGTTCCAGCACCTGGCGCTGGAAGGGCTGCAGCAGCATCGCTTCGCGTTCGATCAAATCGCCGAAAGCGCACTCCAGGCGCTGGCTGTCGCCGGCGTCGAAACGGTAGGTGTGGCGGGCATTGCCGGACACCGCCGGCTTGAGGATCAGCTCATTCCAGCCGCTGGTGTCGGCCAGTTGCGCCAGGGTGCGCCGCTCGCCTTTTTCAATGTAGAGGGTGGGCACCACGGCCACGCCCTTATTTTGCAGTTCGACGAGGTAGCGCTTGTCCAGATTCCAGCGGATCAGTTCGGCGGCGTTGAACAGCCGGCATTGCCGGGACGCGCGCGACAGCCAGGGCGAGAATTCGCCGAAGCGCTCGAAATAGTCCCAAGTGGTGCGGAACAGCAGCGAGCGTGCCTGGCGCCAGTCGAAACCGGCGTCGTCCCAGGCGAGGCGGCAAACTGTCAGGCCGGCGTCGCGCAGCGCGTCCAGCACCAAGCCATCCTCATGATGCACCTGGCGGCTGTACCAGTCCTCAGGCTTATGTTCCAGCTGGCGGCTGTCTGTCAGCACCGCGACGTCGAACAACATGTCTTTATCTCAAAAGAAACGGGCGACTGGCGCCCGTTTGTTTCCGCTTACATGCCGGGCATCATGCCCTTCATGCCTCGCATCATCTTCATCATCCCGCCCTTGGACGAGAACTGCTTCATCATCTTCTGCATCTGCTCGAACTGGTTCAGCAGGCGGTTCACCTCCTGCACCGTGACGCCGGAGCCGGCGGCGATGCGGCGCTTGCGGCTGGCCTTGAGCAGTTCCGGCTTGCGGCGCTCTTCCATGGTCATCGAGTTGATGATGCCCTCGACGCGGCGCATCGACTTCTCCGCCTCGGCACCCTGGACGCCCTTGGCCATCTCGCCCAGCTGGCCTGGCATTTTTTCCAGCAGGTTGGCCATGCCGCCCATCTTCTTCATCTGCTGCATCTGGGCCTTGAAGTCCTCGAGGTCGAAGCCCTTGCCGGACTTCAACTTCTTGGCCATCGCTTCGGCTTCCTTCTGATCGATGCCCTTCTGGACTTCCTCGATCAGGGACAGCACGTCGCCCATGCCCAGGATGCGGCTGGCGATGCGGTCAGGATGGAATGGCTCGATGCCGGAGACCTTCTCGCCGACGCCGATGAACTTGATCGGCTTGCCGGTCACGTGGCGCACCGACAGCGCCGCGCCGCCGCGTGAATCGCCGTCCATCTTGGTCAGCACCACGCCGGTCAGCGGCAGCGCCTCGTTGAAGGCTTTGGCGGTGTTGACCGCGTCCTGGCCCTGCATCGCGTCGACGACGAACAGCGTTTCCACCGGGTTGATCGCGGCGTGCAGCGCCTTGATCTCCTCCATCATCGCTTCGTCGATGGCGAGGCGGCCGGCGGTATCCACCAGCAGCACGTCGAAGAAATGGCGGCGGGCGTGGTCGATCGCGGCGCGGGCGATGTCGACCGGCTTTTGCGACGCCTCGGACGGGAACCATTCGACGCCCACTTGCGAGGCCAGCAGCTTCAGTTGCTCGATGGCGGCCGGACGGTAGACGTCGGCGGACACCACCAGCACCTTCTTCTTCTGGGTTTCCTTCAGCCTTTTGGCCAGCTTGCCGACGGTGGTGGTCTTGCCGGCGCCCTGCAGGCCGGCCATCAACACGATGGCGGGCGGCACGGCGGCCAGGTCGAGCTCGTCGTTCTTCTCGCCCATCAGCTTGACGAGCTCTTCGTTCACCACGCCCACCAGCGCTTGGCCCGGGGTCAGGCTGCCCATCACGTCCTGGCCCAGCGCGCGCTCTTTCACCTGGGCGATGAAGGTCTTGATGACGGGCAGCGCCACGTCGGCTTCCAAGAGCGCCATGCGCACTTCGCGCATCGCGTCCTGGATGTTGGATTCGGTCAGCCGCGCGTTGCCGCGCAGGGTTTTCATCACGCCGGACAGGCGGCTGGTCAAGTTGTCTAGCATGGTGCTGTCCTTACTCTCTGCCAACGAACGGCAGCTTGGTGTAGACTTTCAAATCCATCGATTTTACCACGAGCCGCCCGGGCCGCGCCCGGATTTGATCACATACCTAATATGACCAGCCTACTGCTCGTTCTGTCCCTGCTCCTGATCCTGTCCTACGGGGCCTTCACCTGGCATTACCTGGCCAACTGGAAAGGCGCGGCGCGCTGGCCGCGCAATCCGCGGCTGGAGCACAGCCTGCTGGGGCTGTTGCTGCTGGTGCAGGCCTTCGTCGTCGTGGCGCCGCTGAGTACCAGCGGCGGCCTGTCGCTGGGCGTGGGCCACGCGCTGAGCGTGGTGGTGTGGATCATGCTGCTGATCTACTGGACCTGCAGCTTCTTCTACAAGGTGGAAGGCCTGCAGCTGTTCATGATGCCGCTGGCCATGGCCGCGCTGGCCTTCGCCATCGCCTTCCCGGGCCGGCACATGGTCAGCGACCTGTCCAATCCCGCCTTCGTGCTGCACATCCTGGTGTCCATGCTGGCCTACAGCCTGTTCGCGATCGGCGCATTGATCGCGGTGCTGATGCTGATCCTGGAGCGTGCGCTGCACCACCGGCGGGTGTCGATGCTGGCCAAGCAGCTGCCGCCGCTTTTGACGCTGGAAAAGATGATGTTCCAGGTGATCGCCGTCGGTTTCCTGCTGCTGACGCTGACGCTGCTGACCGGCGTGCTGTTTTCCGAGGAAGTGTTCGGCCAGGCCGCCGCGCTGACCCACAAGACGGTGTTCGGCGTGATTTCGTGGCTGATTTTCGCCGGCCTTCTGGTGGGGCGCCGCCTCAAGGGTTGGCGCGGCAAGGTGGCGATACGCTGGGCGCTGGCCGGTTTCCTGTCATTGATGCTGGCATACGTGGGCAGCAAGGTGGTCTTAGAATTGATCCTGCAGCGCGGGTGAGTCCGCTCGCCTCGCGCTGACGCATACCAATACATTTCACGACTGCACTTTCATTAGGAGCTTGCCATGAAGAAGCTGTTCGCTGTCTTTGCCGGTTTGCTGTTGCTGTGCAATCTCGCCTGGGCCGCCGTCAATCTGAACACCGCGACGCCGCAACAACTGGAAGCCTTGAAGGGCATTGGCCCGGCCAAAGCCAAGGCCATTGTCGATTACCGGACCAAAAACGGCCCGTTCAAGACTGTCGACGATCTGAAGAAGGTTTCTGGCATCGGGGACAAGACGCTGGAAAGCCTGCGCAAGGAAGTCACCGTCGGCGGCGCCGCGCCGGCCGCTAAGCCCGCCGCCGCGAACGCGAAGCCGGCAGCTGCCAAGCCCGCCGCCAAGTAAGCGCCTGCCGGCCAGAGCCGGCGCCGCATTTAAACCGCCATGCCGTTCTGGATGGCGGTTTTTCATTTTCGCGGATTTTCTTAATTTGCCGATTTGATTGATGCGGGGAGTTCTTTGTTGCTAATTGGCAACAATGTGACGGTTTTGTTGTTTTTGCGCGTCTTCTTGGCGCTGTGCGGGCGGTGACAAGTATTTTGTAAACAAGTAGAGAGCACTGTCCTGTTGTTTTTTTGCTGATTTTTACCTGTCATGACGGGGCTGTCTTTGTTTTTTTGCAACGCCAGTCTTATATTGGCTACAGCGATCGACGGAACATACCGTCGGCACATAAATGTCCAGGCAAACGGTTTCGCCGGGAAGCCCACAGGACAAAATCAACTGACTTGAAAGGATTTGCAATGAACAAGAAGCTCATCGCTTTGGCGTTGGCTGCCCTGCCTGCGGCGGCCATGGCCGACGTGACCCTCTACGGCCAGATCCGTGGTGGTTACGAATACAACAAAACCTATAGTTCCACTCTGAGCAAGGATGCCAACGGCAAGCCGCAAGGCAGCTCCGAGGTCAACGACTGGACTTCGCGCCTGGGCTTCAAGGGCGGCGAGGACCTGGGGAATGGCCTGAAGGCGATCTGGCAGGTGGAAAGCGCCATCAGCGTGGATGGCACCAATTCGACCGGCTTTGGCACCCGCGATACCTTCGTAGGTCTGGCAGGTGACGGATGGGGGCAGATTCGTCTGGGCAAGCTGTCCAACTACCCTAATCTGGATATGGAGCAAGTCGATCCCGGCTATTACAGCACCCAAAGCGTAGGCGGCCTCGGCATGTTCACTCGTCTGGATGGCCGCGTGAACAACGCTATTCGCTATGACAGCCCGAACTGGTATGGCTTTAGCTACATGGCTTTGTGGGGCTTCGATGAGGCTCGGGTAACGGGCTTGGATGGGTCGCGCGCCAACCAGCAGTTCGTCAACATCGGCCTCAGCTATGAAAACGCGGGCTACTTCGGCAAATACAGCTTTGCTAGTTGGGGCGATGCGTCCAATGTCGCGGGTAGCAACAAAGACTGGCATCGTCTGGAGGCGGGTTATAACGCCAATAATATTTATTTGGCGTTTGGCTACCAGCAAATCCAAGGTTATGGTTTTGGCTCGTTCTATAATGGCACTTTGGGGACTTTGGCTAATAATGCTGCTGTCGCTGGGCTTGTTGCCGCGGGTAATAGCGCTGCAGCCTCGCAGCTGGCAGTCAATACTTCGAAGTTGAAGACCAAAGAATTGGCATTGACCGGGGGCTATACCTTTGGTGCGTTCACGCCTTATCTGTCCTATGCCAAGGGTTATAACGCGACTCTGGGCGGCTCCACCATCAACGATTCCGGTTATGACCAGTTCGTGCTGAGCCTGGATTACGCGTTGTCGAAGCGTACCGATGTGTATACCTCCTATGGCCACGTGAAGTGGAAGTATCCTGGTACGGATAACGAAAGCTCCTTCGGTCTGGGTCTGATTCACCGCTTCTAAGCCGAGATTCGTTTCATTTCGAAAAAGAGCTGCTTCGGCAGCTCTTTTTTTGTCCGCTAGGCTTGAAAAGCCTGATCGACAGGGATTTGCCGGTGCGATTCACATATAATAGCGTCACAGCCTATACCTGATCACGACCGCAAGGTCCGAACCGGATCGATTTCGCTTATGGAAGCTACGGCAGGGATTTCCGGCCTGGGCAGGGCCCTGGTCCAGCACAATATGCTGTTGCAGCAGGATGCGGACGCCATTTCGAAACAGGCGATGATTTCCCATCTCAGCTTTGTCGAGCAGCTGATCCAGAGCAAGAAGATGGCCGCGCGCGACATCGCGATGTTTTCATCCAGAGTGTTCGGCTATCCGCTGCTGGATCTGGCTTCGCTGGATACCGACCAACTACCCAAGGGGCTGGTGGACGACGAGGTGATCGCCAGCCGCCGGCTGCTGCCGCTGCTCAAGCGCGGCAACAAGCTTTACATCGGCACTTCCGATCCCACCCAGACCTCCGCCTACCATGCGATCACTTTCAAGACCGGCCTGACGGTAGAAGTGGTCGTGGTGGAAGAAGACAAGCTGTCCAAGCTGATCGGGCGATATCAGGACAATTCGACTTCGGCGCTGAAAGAGCTGGAAAGCGAGGATTTCGGCGATCTGGAATTCGCCGATCCCGAGGCGCAGCTGGACAACGGCCCGCAGACCGAGGTCGACGATGCTCCAGTGGTCAAGTTCATCCACAAGATGTTGCTGGATGCGATAGGCCTCGGCGCGTCCGACATCCACTTCGAGCCATACGAGAAGTACTACCGCATCCGCTACCGGGTGGATGGCGTATTGAAGGAGGTGGCGCAGCCGCCCTTGCTGCTGAAGGAAAAGATCGCTTCCCGCATCAAGGTGATTTCCAGGCTGGATATTTCGGAAAAGCGGCTGCCTCAGGATGGCCGGCTGAAGCTGGTGATTTCCAAGACCCGGGCGATAGATTTCCGCGTCAGTACCTTGCCCACCTTGTTCGGCGAGAAAATCGTGATGCGTATCCTGGATTCGTCGGCGGCCTCGCTGGACATCGAGCAGCTGGGCTTCGAGCCGGAGCAAAAAGCGCATCTGTTGAGGGCGATAGCCCGGCCTTACGGCATGGTGCTGGTGACCGGGCCTACCGGCAGCGGCAAGACCGTATCGCTTTACACTTGTCTGAACATTTTGAACAAGCCGGACACTAATATCTCCACTGCGGAGGATCCGGTGGAAATCAACCTGCCCGGCATCAATCAGGTCAACGTCAACGAAAAGGCGGGGTTGACCTTCGCCTCGGCGTTGAAGGCTTTTCTGCGGCAAGATCCTGACGTGATCATGGTGGGCGAGATTCGCGATTTCGAGACCGCCGACATCGCGATCAAGGCCGCGCAGACCGGCCACATGGTGTTCTCGACGCTGCATACCAACGACGCGCCGTCCACCTTGACGCGGATGCTGAACATGGGCGTGGCGCCGTTCAACATCGCCAGTTCGGTGTTGCTGATCATGGCGCAGCGCTTGGCGCGCAAACTATGCAGCCATTGCAAGCAGCCGGTGGAGATTCCCGAGGAGGCACTGCTGCGCGCAGGTTTCTTGAAGGAGGACTTGGCCGGCGGCTGGCACCCCTACGGGCCCGTCGGCTGCGAGGAGTGCCGGAACACCGGCTACAGGGGGCGCGTCGGGATTTTCGAAGTGATGCCGATCAGCGATGCGATGATGCGGCTGATCATGAAGAACGGCACTGCGGTGGACATCTCCGATCTGGCCAGGGAGGAGGGCATGGTCGATCTGCGCCGCGCCGGCCTGCTGAAGGTGATTGCCGGCATGACCTCGCTGGCCGAGGTCGAGGCGGTGACCAACGATTGAACGGCGACCCACGGCGTTAATTAGAGGAAATGGGGCGATGGCGACCACGGCGGCCAAGAAAGCGAATCCAGGCTACATCTGGGAATGGGAAGGCAAGGACAAGTCCGGCAAGATGATACGGGGCGAACTGCGCGCCGAGTCCGAGACTGTCGCCAAGACCCAACTGCGGCGGCAGGGCATCAATGTCGCCAAGATCCGTCGCCGTCGCAGCGGTTTCGGCAAGAGAATCACCGAGAAGGACATCACGCTGTTCACCCGCCAGTTGTCGACGATGATGCGGGCTGGCGTGCCGCTGCTGCAGGCTTTCGACATCGCGGCCAAAGGGCACAGCAATCCGGCGGTGACGCGGATGCTGCTGGAAGTGAGGGCGGATGTCGAAACCGGCCTGTCGCTGGCGGAGTCGTTCCGCAAGCGTCCGCTGTATTTCGACAAGCTGTTCTGCAACATCATCGCCGCCGGCGAGGCGGGCGGCGTGCTGGACACCTTGCTGGACAAACTGGCCACCTACAAGGAAAAGGTGATGGCCATCAAGTCCAAGATCAAATCGGCGATGATCTATCCTTCGGCCATCGTCGGCACCGCCTTCATCATCACCGCGGTGATCATGATTTACGTGATCCCGGCGTTCAAGGACCTGTTTTCCAGCTTCGGCGCCAACCTGCCGGCGCCGACGCTGTTCGTGATTTGGCTGTCCGATCAATTCGTCCATTTCTGGTGGCTGATCTTCGGCACCCTGTTCGGCGCGATTTTCGCCTTTTTCTACGCGTTCAAGCGCACGCCCAAGATGCAGGAGCAGATGGACCGCATTCTGCTGCGGCTGCCGGTGATCGGCGACATCATACGCAAGGCCACCATCGCGCGCTGGGCGCGCACGTTGTCGACGCTGTTCTCCGCCGGGGTGCCGCTGGTGGAGGCGCTGGACTCGGTCGGCGGCGCCGCGGGCAACCAGGTTTACGCCGAGGCGACGCGGCGCATCCAGTCCGACGTCAGCACCGGCTCCAGCCTCAGCTATTCGATGCAGCGCACCGATCTGTTTCCCAATATGGTGCTGCAGATGACCTCGATCGGCGAGGAGTCGGGCTCGCTGGACCAGATGCTGGACAAGGTGGCCGACTTTTACGAGGAAGAAGTGGATAATGCGGTGGCCGCGTTGTCCAGTCTGCTGGAGCCGGCGATCATGGTGATACTGGGTATATTGATAGGCGGGTTGGTGATCGCAATGTACATGCCGATTTTCAAGATGGGCCAGGTGGTGGGTTGATGCTGGACGACATGACATGGCTGTTGGCCACCCATCCTGCCTGGTTGACCGGCGCGGCGCTGCTGTTGGGCTTGATGGTGGGCAGTTTTCTGAATGTGGTGATCCATCGCCTGCCCAAGATGCTGGAGCGGGAGTTTTTGGCGGATAGCGTCGAATACCTTGCAGAAGACGGCGCATCGTCCGCGCTGCGGCTGGCCGCCCAGCAGGCCAGGAATGAGCTTGACGACGGGAAGGGCTACAATTTGTGGCGGCCCGCCTCGCATTGCCCGGCTTGCCATGCGCCAGTGCGGCCCTGGCGCAATGTGCCGCTGCTGAGTTTTCTGTTGTTGCGCGGCCGTTGCGGCGAATGCGACGCGGGCATCGCCTGGCGCTACCCGCTGGTGGAGCTGCTGAGCGGCGCATTGTTCGGCTTTCTGGCCTGGAAGCTGGGCTGGGGCTGGCCGCTGGCCGGCGCTTTGGCGTTGACGGCGTGTCTGCTGGCATTGGCCTTCATCGACTTCGACACCAAGCTGTTGCCGGACAGCCTGACCTTGCCGTTGCTGTGGGGCGGCCTGCTGTTCAACCTGCAGACAGGCCTGGTGCCACTGAGCGACGCGGTGTGGGGCGCGGTATTCGGTTATCTGTCGCTGTGGCTGGTGTTCCACGGATTCCGGCTGCTGACCGGCAAAGAAGGTTTCGGCTATGGCGATTTCAAGTTGCTGGCGGCGCTGGGCGCGTGGCTGGGCTGGAGCATGTTGCCGCTGATCATCCTGTTGTCGTCGCTGGTGGGCGCGTTGTTCGGCGTCGCGCTGATGGCGGTTTCCAAAGTCCGGGGCGGGCAGCAGATTCCCTTTGGCCCCTATCTGGCGACGGCAGGCTGGATCGCGCTGGTGTGGGGGCCGCAGATCATGAATGGATATTTGGCATGGCTATCCCGGTAGTGGGATTGACCGGGGGCATAGGCTCCGGCAAGAGCGCGGCGGCGGATCGCTTCGCCGAATTGGGCGTGCCGGTGGTGGACACCGACAGCATCGCCCATCTGTTGACCGGGCCGGGCGGCGCCGCGATGGCGGCGATCGAGCGCGCGTTTGGCCCGTCGGCGCTGGCCGGCGATGGTTCGCTGGACCGCGCGGCGATGCGGGCGAGAGTGTTCGCGGATCCGGAGGAGCGGCATCGGCTGGAGGCCATCCTGCATCCGGCCATCCACGCGGAAAGCTTGAGCCGGCTGGAGGCCGCTGCCGGGGATTACGCGGTGCTGGTGGTGCCGCTGCTGTTTGAAAGCAATCGTTATCTGCCCTTGCTGGCGCGGACGCTGGCGGTGGATTGCCGCGAAGAGGTCCAGGTGGAACGGGTGATGCGGCGCAACGGATTGAGCGCGGAGGCGGTGCGTGCGATCATGGCCGCGCAACTGCCGCGCGAGCAGAGGCTGAGCCGCGCCGACGATGTCATCGACAATAGCGGCGGCTTGGCAGAATTGAGGCTTCAAGTTGATGCCAAACACAGTTATTATCTGGCAAATCTTGTCAAAGCATTGTTATAAGGCTTGCTGCAAGCCGTGGAGAAGGGCAGATCTGCCGTGATCAGTTTCGAATTTCCTGTCACCGAGCGCACCCGTATTCTGCTCCGTCTGGAGTATCTGTACGGGCGGTTGGCCTACTTTATCGGCAAGGATCACCCGCATGATCATCACGCCGCGCTGCAGGTTCTGTTCGAGCTGATGGAGACGGCGTCCCGCGCCGACCTGAAGGCCGATCTGCTGCAGGAGCTGGAGCGGCAGAAGCAGATGTTGGAGGCCTTGCGCGACAATCCCAATGTGGCGGAGGAAACGCTGGAAGGCGTGCTGGAGGAGATCGAACGCGCGTCGTCGCAGTTGCTGGCGCTGACCGGCAAGTTCGGGCAGAACCTGCGCGAGAACGAGTGGCTGATGGCGATCAAGCAGCGCGCCGGCATTCCCGGCGGCACCTGCCAGTTCGACTTGCCGTCCTACCATTTGTGGCAGCAGCGCTCCGCCGAGGTCCGGCGCCAGGATCTGCGCCGCTGGGCCGCGCCGCTGATGCCTACCGCCGACGCCGCCGAAATCCTGCTGCATCTGCTGCGCGACAGCGGCAAGACCTATCATTACGTTGCCCGCAAGGGCGCGTTCCAGCAGATGTCCGGCGGCAAGGTGGTGCAGTTGATCCAGGTCGCCTACGACGATAATCTGGAACTGCTGCCCGAGCTGTCCGCCAACAAGTACGCGCTCAACATCCGCTTCGTCAACGCGGTGACCGGCGAGACCCGGCCGCGCCAGACCGAGCAGGATGTGGAGTTCCAACTGACCAATTGCAAGTTTTGAGCATCATGTCCGAATCCGTACGCATAGTCGCCTGTCCCACCTGCAAAGCCGAAGTCCGCTGGGAGCCGCAGAGCCGTTACCGTCCGTTCTGCAGCGAGCGCTGCCGCCTGATCGATCTGGGGCAGTGGGCCAGCGAGACCTACCGGGTGCCGGCGGAGGAGGACTCTCCGCCCGGAGAAACGCCGTCGACGCACTGAAGCGCGCAGGCAAACGAAAAACCGCCAGGCCAAGCTGCCCGGCGGTTTTGTTTTGGCGGCTGGCCGTTCAGGCGCGCGCGGCCAGCGCGGCGCCGGAGGCGAAATAGCGTTTGACGCCGCTGAAGATGGCGTTGGCCATCTGCTGCTGGAACTCGGCGGTGATCAGGCGCTGCTCTTCTTCCGGGTTGGAGATGAAGGCGGTTTCCACCAGGATGGATGGGATGTCCGGCGCTTTCAGCACCGCGAAGCCGGCTTGCTCCACCGCGTTCTTGTGCAGCTTGTTCAAGCCGCCCAGCTGGCCCAGCACGGTCTTGCCCAGCTTCAGGCTGTCGTTGATGGTGGCGGTCTGGGTCAGATCCAGCAGCGTGTGCGCCAGATACTTGTCCTTGCTGCCGATCTTGACGCCGCCGACCAGGTCGGAATTGTTCTCGGTCTGCGCCAGCGCCTTGGCGAAGGCGCTGGTGGCGCCTTTCTCGGACAGCGCGAACACCGAGGAGCCGCGCGCGGCGCGGTTGGGCGCGGCGTCGGCGTGGATGGAGACGAACAAGTCTGCATTCAGCTTGCGCGCCTTGGCCACGCGCACGCCCAGCGGGATGAACACGTCGTCGCTGCGCGTCATGTAGGCGCGCATATTGGACTCGGCGTCGATCAGCTGTTTCAACTGGTGGCCTATCTTCAGCACCACGTCCTTCTCGCGATTGCCCTGCAAGCCGATGGCGCCCGGGTCCTCGCCGCCATGGCCGGGATCCAGCATCACCACGATGGGGCGGTCGCTGTTCTTGGCCTTGGGCTTGATCTGGGCTGGGGGCTGCTCCATCTTGCCCTTGTTGTAGTCCTGTAGCAGCGCGAGCAGCGGATCGTCTTGCTGGCCGCTGGCCGGATACAGGTCCACCACCAGCCGGTGCTGGTATTCGGCCACCGGCGCCAGCGCGAAGGCTTGCGGTTTGACGTCGGTCTTCAGGTCCAGCACCAGGCGCACCGTGTCCGGGTCGAACTGGCCGGCGCGGGCGGTGCGGATATAAGGATCCGCGGCGGCGATCTGGCCGCTGATGTCCTTCAGCACGCCGTTCAGCTGCACGCCTTGCAGATCGATCACCAGCCGGTTCGGATTGGCCAGCGTGAACTGCTTGTATTGGATCGCGGCGCTGGACTCCAGCGTGATGCGGGTGTACGTGGACGACGGCCAGATGCGCAAGGCGACGATCTGGCTGCCGGCCGCCCAGCCTTTTCGGCTGACGGCGATCAGAAAGGTGGCGGCCGCTGCGCCTAGCAGCGCGCGGCGTTTTGGGTCGAAAGTCGAATCAGGCATGACTGTCCGGTTTGGCTCAGGGCTTGAAAGTGATAGGTGCGACCATCTCCGTCGACGGCAAGTTCCAGCGCGATGTCGGGCGCGGGCGCGAGTCCGCGGGCCTTGTCCGGCCACTCCACCAAGCATAGGCTGTCCGGGCCGAAATATTCGCTGAAGCCGGCGTCGTTCCATTCCTCGGGATCGGCGAAGCGGTACAGGTCGAAGTGATGGACACTATATTCAGGTAAGGCGTAGCTTTCCACCAGGGTGTAGGTGGGACTTTTCACCTTGCCGCGGTGGCCCAGCGCCGCCAGCAGGCCGCGGGTGAACGTGGTCTTGCCCGCGCCCAGATCGCCCAGCAGGTGGACGGTCAGGCCGGGTTCCGCGGCGGCGGCGAAGGCTGCGCCCAGCGCCAGGGTCGCGCTCTCGTCGGGCAGGCCGCCGCTTTGAACGCTGGTATCATCCATCGCCATGACTGAGAATCCTCCTCAAAAACCGGATTATCCCGAATTGTCGCGCCAAATCAAAGCCTGGGCGCGCGAAGCCGGTTTCGCCGACGCCCGTGTCACGCGCGCGGCGCTGCCGCCGGAGGCGGAACAACGGCTGGAAGCCTGGCTGGCGGCCGGGCATCACGGCGAGATGGACTATATGGCCCGGCATGGCGCGATGCGGGTGCGGCCGGCCGAACTGGTGCCCGGCACGCTGTCGGTGATTTCGCTGCGGATGAACTACTGGCCGGGGGGCGAGCCGGCTGAGCAGGTGCTGGCCGACCCGTCGCGCGCCTACCTGTCGCGGTACGCGCTGGGGCGCGACTATCACAAGGTGCTGCGCAACCGGCTGCAGAAGCTGGCCGAGCGCATAGAAGGCGCGGTCGGATCGTTCGGCCACCGGGTGTTCACCGACAGCGCGCCGCTGGCCGAGGTGGCGCTGGCGTCCCAGGCCGGCCTGGGCTGGCGCGGCAAGCACACGCTGCTGCTGACCAAGCGCCAGGGCTCGCTGTTTTTCCTGGGCGAGATATTGACCGACCTGCCGCTGCCGCCGGACGAGGCCGAAGATGGCCATTGCGGCCGCTGCACGCGCTGTCTGGATGTCTGTCCCACCGGCGCCATCATCGAACCCTACACGGTGGACGCGCGCCGCTGCATTTCCTATCTGACCATCGAATTGAAGGGGGCGATTCCGGAGCCGCTGCGGCCCTTGATCGGCAACCGGGTGTACGGCTGCGACGATTGCCAGCTGTTTTGTCCATGGAACCGTTTCGGCGCTTTAACAGCGGAAGCTGATTTTGCGGTGCGTCATGGTCTGGATGGCGCCAGTCTGGTAGAACTGTTCGACTGGAGCGAGGACGAGTTCCGCGAGCGGATGGCGGGCAGCCCGATCTACCGCATCGGCTATCACAAGTGGCTGTCCAATCTGGCGGTGGGCCTGGGCAACGCGCCGACCACGCCGGAAGTGGTGGCCGCGCTGCGCAGGCGGCTGGACTTTCCCGACGAGCTGGTGGCCGAGCCGGTGCGCTGGGCGCTGGCCCGGCACGGCCAGTCCTGTTGATTTCAGCTGCGGGACGGCGCGATCACCAGCGATTCTCCTTCCAGCACCACCTTGTCGCCGACGCGGCATTGCGTGGAGAGGCGCACCCGTTTCTTTTCCGGGATCAGCTCTTCGACGGTGACGCGGGTGGTGACGGTTTCGCCGATGCGCACCGGCGCCTTGAAGCGGGTGGACTGCGACAGGTAGACGGTGCCGTAGCCGGGGAGGCGGGTGCCGATCACGCCGGAGATCAGGCTGGCGGTCAGCATGCCGTGGGCGATGCGGGTCTCGAAAGGCGTGGTGGCTGCGTAGGTCTGGTCCAGATGCACTGGATTGTTGTCGCCGCTGACGGCGGAGAACAGCAATACGTCGGCCTCGGTGATGGTTTTGCCGGTTTCGGCGCTGGCGCCGACGGCCAGATCCTCGAAATAGACGGTCATGACAACTCCCTGTGAGATTTATGACGGGGAAATGTTGCAGTGCATTGTGACAGCTTTGGCCTGAAATGCAAACCGCAGGGAAATGACGTACTATCGACGCCGAGTTGCATTTTCACCACGCGCCGCGCCGGCGCGTACAAACCAAACGCTCGTTTGAATTTTGCTTGGGGCATAATCAGGCTCTGCTGGCCGTCGTTGCCTTCCGCGTTCGATTAACCCACAGAAGTTTGCTGGAGGAATATGAAAGTTCTAGTCGCAGTGAAACGCGTTGTCGATTACAACGTGAAAGTCCGCGTCAAAGCCGACGGCAGCGACGTTGATATCGCCAACGTCAAGATGTCGATGAACCCTTTCGACGAGATCGCCGTGGAAGAGGCGGTGCGTCTGAAGGAAGCCGGCAAAGTGAGCGAGATCATCGCCGTGTCCATGGGCGTCAAGCAGTGCGAGGAAACACTGCGCACCGCGCTGGCGATGGGAGCCGACCGCGCCATCCTGGTGGAAACCGATGTCGAGCTGCAGCCGCTGGCGGTGGCCAAGCTGCTGAAGGCCGTCGCCGACAAGGAGCAGCCGCAACTGGTGATCCTGGGCAAGCAGGCGATCGACGACGACGCCAACCAGACCGGCCAGATGACTTCCGCGCTGCTGGGCTGGTCCCAGGGCACTTTCGCCTCCAAGGTGGACCTGGCGGCCGAGACCGTGGACGTGATCCGCGAGATCGACGGCGGCCTGGAGACCGTCAAGCTGCGCCTGCCGGCCGTGGTCACCGCCGACCTGCGCCTGAACGAGCCGCGCTTCATCAAGTTGCCCAACATCATGGCCGCCAAGAAAAAGCCGCTGGACAAGACCACGCCGGCCGATCTGGGCGTTGACGCCGCTCCGCGCCTGAAGACGCTGAAAGTGGCCGAGCCGGCCAAGCGTTCCGCCGGCATCAAGGTGGCCAACGCCGCCGAACTGGTCGCCAAACTCAAGAACGAAGCAAAGGTGCTGTAAGACATGGCTATTCTCGTTATCGCTGAACACGACAACCAGAGCCTGAAGACAGGCACCCTGAACACCATCACCGCCGCGGCCAAGCTGGGCGAAGTGCACGTGCTGGTGGCCGGCCACAACGCCGCCGCCGCAGCCGATGCCGCCAAGTGCGTGGCCGGCGTGGCCAAGGTGCTGCTGGCCGACGCCGCCCACTACGCGCATGGCCTGGCCGAAAGCCTGTCAGCGCTGGTTGTCGGCCTGGCCAAGGACTACAGCCACGTGCTGGCTCCGGCCTCGTCCTTCGGCAAGAACCTGCTGCCGCGCGTCGCCGCGCTGCTGGACGTCGCCCAGATTTCCGAAATCGTCGCCATCGAATCGGCCGACACCTTCGTGCGGCCGGTCTACGCCGGCAACGTGCTGGCCACCGTGCAGTCGGCTGACGCGATCAAGGTGATCACCGTGCGCACCACCGCTTTCGACCCGGCAGGCCAGGGCGGTTCGGCCGCGGTGGAAACCATCGCCGCCGGCGCCGACAGCCAGTTGTCCGCCTTCGTAGGCCAGGAACTGACCAAGTCCGACCGTCCGGAGCTGGGCTCGGCCAAGGTCATCGTGTCCGGCGGCCGCGCGCTGGGTTCGGAAGAGCAGTTCAAGGCCGTGATCGGCCCGCTGGCCGACAAGCTGTCCGCCGCCGTCGGCGCCTCGCGCGCCGCGGTGGACGCCGGCTACGCGCCGAACGACTATCAGGTCGGCCAGACCGGCAAGGTGGTGGCGCCGCAGCTGTACTTCGCCGTCGGCATCTCCGGCGCGATCCAGCACCTGGCGGGCATGAAGGATTCCAAGGTGATCGTCGCGATCAACAAGGACGAGGAGGCCCCGATCTTCCAGGTGGCCGACTACGGCATCGTCGGCGACCTGTTCGCCGTGGTGCCGGAACTGATCGCCGAACTGTCGAAGTAAGCGACAGCCGGGGGCGGCCGCAAGCGCCCCCGACCGAGCAGGCAGCATAGCCGCCGGAACCAACAACAGCAGCCGGCGCCCTATCAGGGAGCGCCGGTTTTTTTTATGGCCCGCGGCGCGGGCCGACGCGAGAGAAGCAGAGGAGAAGCGCGATGATTTATCACGCCCCAATCAAAGACATCCGATTTGCATTGAACGAGCTGGCCGATCTGGCGGCGATCTGCGGGCTGCCGGGCTACGGCGAGTGCTCGGTGGAGCTCACCGACGCGGTGCTGGAAGAGGGCGCCAAGTTCGCCGAGGGCGTGCTGGCGCCGATCAACAAGCAGGGCGACCAGGGCGCCAAGTGGAAGGACGGCGAAGTGACTGCCGCGCCGGGCTTCAAGGATGCCTGGCAGCAGTACGTCGAATCGGGCTGGGTGGGCCTGCGCGCGCCGGAGGAATATGGCGGCCAGGGCATGCCGGCGCTGGTGGCGGCGGCGGTGGAGGAAATGTGGTGTTCGTCCAATCTGGCGTTCTCGCTGGCGCCGCTGCTGACGCTGGGCGCGGTTGAGGCTATCCATCATCACGCATCGGATGAGCTGAAGAGCGTCTATCTGCCGATGATGGCCAGCGGCCAGTGGACCGGCACCATGAACCTGACCGAGCCGCAGGCCGGCTCCGACCTGGCCCAAGTGCGCTCCAAGGCGACGCCGGCCGCCGACGGCAGCTATCGCGTCAGCGGCCAGAAGATCTTCATCACCTGGGGCGAGCACGACATGGCCGAGAACATCGTCCATCTGGTGCTGGCGCGCCTGCCGGACGCGCCGGCCGGGGTGAAGGGCATCTCGCTGTTCATCGTGCCCAAGTTCCTGGTGAAAGCCGACGGCTCGCTCGGCGCGCGCAACGACGTGCGCTGCGTGTCGCTGGAGCACAAGCTGGGCATTCACGGCAGCCCGACAGCGGTGATGAGCTTCGGCGACAACGACGGCGCGGTCGGCTACCTGGTCGGCGAGCCGAACAAGGGCCTGAACTACATGTTCACCATGATGAACCACGCCCGCCTGGGCGTGGGCATCGAGGGCGTGGCGGTGTCCGAGCGCGCCTACCAGAAAGCGGTGGAGTACGCGCGCGATCGGGTGCAGAGCCGCGCGGTCGGTTCGCCCGATCCAGCCGGGGTGGCCATCATCCGGCACCCGGACGTGCGCCGCATGTTGATGACGATGCGCGCCCAGATCGAAGCGCAGCGCGCGCTGACCTTCTACGCCGCGGCCGCGCTGGACCGCGCCGCGCGCCATCCGGTGGCGGACGAAGCCGCCCGCAACCAGGCGCTGCTGAATTTCCTGATTCCCATCGTCAAGGGCTGGAACACCGAGCAGGCCAACGAGATCACCAGCCTGGCCGTCCAGGTGCACGGCGGCATGGGCTACATCGAGGAGACCGGCGTCGCCCAGTACTACCGCGACGCCCGCATCACCGCCATCTACGAAGGCACCACAGGCATCCAGGCGCTGGACCTTATCGGCCGCAAGACGGCGATGGATCAAGGCGCGGTCGCCCGCGCGCTGCTGGCCGAGGCGCAGTCTACGGCGAACAAGCTGCAGGCCGCGGGGTTCGATTCCGCCGCCGGCAACCTCTCCGCAGCGATCGCCGACGCCGAGCGCTGCGTCGCCTTCATCCTGGAAACCTTCGGCGCCCAGCCGCAGCTGGCCGCCGCCGGTTCGGTGCCGTTCCTGAAGCTGATGGGCATCGTGCTGGGCGGCTGGCAGCTGGGCCGCGCCGCGCTGATCGCCAAGGAGAAGCTGCAGGACGCCGATGCGGACAGCGATTTCCTGAACGCCAAGATCATCACCGCGCGTTTCTTCGCCGATCACTTGCTGCCGCAGGTTTCCGGCCTGACGGCGGCGATCCTGAATGGCGCCGACAGCGCGCTTGCTCTGGATGACAGCCAGTTTTGACCGGCTAGAGCCGACATGCGGACGCCGCGGCCTCGCCGCGGCGTTTTTTTATGCGAAAATGCCGAAAGTTTGCTTTTTCCCGATGTGAATTTCTTGTTCGGATGCGATGAGAATCAAGCGGCAAGGGAATCGGCTGTAAATATTAACGATGACTAAATTTTCATCTGTCATCAAATATTCAGGCAGCCTATTGCAAAATCGTGCTCTTGCTGCTTAATCTAGCGTGCCTGCTGTGACAGTCGCTCAGCAAATTTACGATACGGAAGGCCGATGGTTTCAGGGGACAAGACAATCATGCGCCGCAAGCTGGACTTCAGCCGCTGGCGGCTGCCGGGCCGGCAGTGGCACAAGGCCCTGCCCGCCGCGGCGCTGGGACTGGCCGCTTTCTGGCTGGGCCAGCAGTTGAGCGCGCTGCTCGCGCCTTCCGCGCCAAACTACCGTGATCTGGCTCCGGCCCAGCCGCAGGCCGCCGCGGCCGCGGCGGCGCAGGGACATTGGTTCGGCGAGGCGCCGCAGCAGCCGGTGGCGGCTTTGCCGCCGGTCCGGCTGTTGGGCGTGTACGCGCCCAGCCGCGACGGCGTGCAGGGCTTCGCCATCATCGACAGCAACGGCCACCCCGAGCCGCTGTTGCAGGGCAAGCAGACGCCTGACGGCTGGGAGCTGGTCAAGGTCGCGCCCAATGGCGTCACCTTGCGCTCAGGCGGCAACGAGCAGTTCGTTCCGCTGCAGCGGCAGAGCGGCGCAGGCGGCGGCGACATGCCGCAATCCGCGCCGTCGCAGCCTCCCGCGGTGCAGCCGGCCCAGCCCATGCCCGGCGCCGTACCCATTCCGATTCCGGGCCAGAACGCCGTACCCGATGCCCAGCCTCAACCCGCGGTGGATCCCGCCGCGATGATTCGCCAATAAGAGAGTGCAATGCGAATTTCCAAGCTCGTCGCCGCCCTGGCCCTGGTTTACAGTTGCAATCTGCTCGCCGCGCCGCAAAACGATACGGTCATGCTCAACTTCGTCAATGCCGACATCGAGACCGTGGTCAAGGCGATAGGCGAGATCAGCGGCAAGAACTTCATCATCGATCCGCGCGTCAAGGGCACGGTCAACATCGTTTCCAGCCGGCCGGTGCCGCGCGCGCTGTCCTACCAGGTGCTGTTGTCGTCCCTGCGTCTGCAGGGCTTCTCCGCGGTGGAGGGCAACGGCGTGATCAAGATCGTGCCGGAAGCGGACGCCAAACTGCACGCCAAGGCCAGCAAGAACATTCCGCGCGGCGACGGCGACCGTCTGATCACCAAGGTGTTTGCGCTGAAAAACAGCAACGCCAACCAGCTGGTGCCGGTGATACGGCCGCTGGTGTCGCCCAACAACACGGTGGCCGCCTATCCGCAGTCCAACGCGCTGATCGTCACCGACTACGCCGACAACATCCAGCGCATCGAATCCATCATCGAATCGGTGGAATCGGCGGCGGCGGGCGACACCGTGGTGATCCCGGTGCTGTTCGGCTCCGCGGTGGAGCTGGCCAATTCGCTGAACAAGCTGATGCAGGAGGGCGGCGCCGACGGCGGCAAGACCACCATCCTGGCCGACGCCCGCGCCAACGTGCTGATGGTGCGCGCCGACACCCCGGGCAAGATCGGCAAGGTCAAGAGCCTGCTCAAGGTGCTGGACCAGCCCAGCCAGGCCGGCTCGAATGTCCGCGTGGTGTACTTGAAAAACGCCCAGGCGTCCGAGGTGGCCAAGACGCTGCGCCTGCTGCTGGCCAGCGAGGGCAGTCCGGTTCAGGCGCGCAGCACGATCAATACCGCGACCACCACTGGCGGCGGCGCGAGCCTGATGTCTTCCGCCACCAGCGCCGGCACGGGGAACGGCGCCTCGGCGCAGAACCCGGTGTCCTCGCCCGACGCCGGCGCGGGTGCCGCGGCCTCTGCCGCGTCTTCGTCCTCCGCGCCGTCGGGCGCCGGCATCGGCACGATGATCCAGGCCGACAGCAACAGCAACGCGCTGATCCTCAACGTGCCGGACCCGATGTATCAGAACCTGCGCAACGTGATCGACCTGCTGGACAAGCGCCGCGCCCAGGTTTACGTCGAAGCGCTGGTGATGGAAGTGACGGCCAGCCGCGCCACCAAGATTGGGGTGCAGTGGGCGGCCAATGTGCATGGCAACGGACTGATCGGCAACAGCCTGCCCGGCCCGGCTTCGCCTTCCCTGCTGCCGAGCGGCAGCGGCGCCGCCTCCGGTACGCCTAGCACGCCGCTGAGCTCGCTGGTCAGCAGCCTGACCGGAGGCGGCCTGACCGCCGCCATCGTCAACACCATCACCGTGGGCGGCGTGCAGATCCCGACGCTGGGCCTGCTGGCCCAGGCATTGGAGCAGGAGGCGCAAGGCAATCTGGTGGCCAGCCCGCAGTTGGTGACGATGGACAACGAGGAAGCCAAGATCGTGATCGGCCAGGAGATCGGGGTGCTCAGCGCCTCTTACCCGGCGGGTTCCAGCGGCACCTCCAACGCGCCTTACAATACTTATGACCGCAAGACGGTGGGTTTCGGCCTGAAGATCACCCCGCAGATATCCGAGGGCGGCACCATCCGCATGAAGATCAGCCAAGCGGCCGACTCCATCGACGCCACCACGCTGAACGCGGCCGCCGGCCCGACCTTCAACCGCCGCACGCTGGACACGGTGGTGACGGTCGGCGACGGCGGGCTGGTGGCGCTGGGCGGCTTGACCCAGGAAACCACGACCAACGCCGAGGACAAGGTGCCGCTGCTGGGCGATATCCCCGTCATCGGCAATCTGTTCAAGTATCAGGGCAAGGAGCGCAAGAAGAGCAATCTGATGATCTTCATCCGCCCCACCATCATTCGCGACGAGATCGGCAATCGCGCCGTGGCCGGCGAGCGCTACGGCTATGTGATGGAAGACGCGATGCGGAATGCAGACCGCAAGTTGCCGCTAAGCCTGAACGACCAGTTGAAGGCGCCGGCGGCCGGCAGCATACACGGCGCGCTGAATGCGCTGGATACGCTGAACAAGTCGGAAGACAACGCCAAGGCCAAGCAATGATGCAAGCCAAGTTCGCGACGCTGCTGCCCTTTCCCTTCGCCCGCGCCAACGGGGTCATCCTGCTGGACGGCGAAGTCGGCCGGGTGCTGCTGCTGCGCGAGGACGCCAGGCCGGCGGCCTGGGCCGAGGCGCTGCGGGTGCACGGCGGCGAGCTGTCGGGCGTGGAGACGCTGACGGCCTCCCAATTCGAGAAGCGCCTGTCCGAGCACTACGCCAGCCGCGACGGCGCGGCGGCGGAGATGGTGGACGACATCGGCCAGGACATGGACCTGAACCAGATGGTCGAGTCCTTGCCGACGGTGGAGGACCTGCTGGAAAGCGAGGGCGACGCGCCCATCATCCGCATGATCAACGCGCTGCTCACCCAGGCGCTGCGCGACGGCGCGTCCGACATCCACATCGAGGCCTTCGAGGATCGCTCCACCGTTCGCTTCCGCCTGGACGGCACGCTGCGCGACGTGGTCAGCCCGCATCGCGCGCTGCACGCGGCGATGGTGTCGCGGATCAAGATCATGGCCAATCTCGACATCGCCGAGAAGCGCATTCCGCAGGACGGCCGCATCTCGCTGCGCCTGGGCGGCCGGCCGGTGGACGTGCGGGTGTCGACGCTGCCCACCAGCCACGGCGAGCGGGTGGTGCTGCGTCTTCTGGACAAGGAAAACGCCAAGCTGGACCTGGCCACGCTGGGCATGGCCGCCGACACGCTGGCCTCGGTGGATACCTTGATCCGCCAGCCGCACGGCATCCTGCTGGTCACCGGCCCCACCGGCTCCGGCAAGACCACCACGCTGTACGCGGCGCTGTCGCGGCTGGACTCGGCCCACACCAACATCATGACGGTGGAAGACCCGGTGGAGTACCACCTGGACGGCGTCGGCCAGACCCAGGTCAACGCCCGCATCGACATGACTTTCGCCAAGGCGCTGCGCGCGATCCTGCGGCAGGACCCGGATGTGGTGATGATAGGCGAGATCCGCGACCTGGAAACCGCGCAGATCGCGGTGCAGGCATCGTTGACCGGCCACCTGGTGCTGGCCACGCTGCACACCAACGACGCCGCCAGCGCGGTGACCCGGCTCACCGACATGGGCGTCGAGCCCTTCCTGCTGGCCTCCAGCTTGCTGGGCGTGATGGCGCAGCGGCTGGTGCGGCGCGTCTGCCCGCAATGCAAGGCGCCGCATCCGGTGCCGCTGGACGACGCGCCGGAGACGGTGCATTACCGTCCGGTCGGTTGCCCGGCCTGCAGCCAGTCCGGCTACAAGGGCCGTTACGGCATCTATGAGCTGATGCTGATCGACGACACCATGCAGCGGCTGATCCACGATCGCGCCTCCGAACACCGGCTGCGCGACCACGCCGGCCGCCATGGCATGCGCAGCCTGCGCGATGACGGCATGCGCTGGGTCAAGGCCGGCGAGACCAGCCTGGAAGAAATCCTGCGGGTGACGAGGAGCTGATGGCGGCCTTCAAGTACACCGCCTACGACGCGGCGGGCAAGGAGCAGAGCGGCCTGCTGGAGGCGGATTCCGCCCGCGCGGCGCGCGGGCAGCTCAGGGAGCGCGGCCTGCTGCCGGTGACGGTGGACAGCGTCAACGCCAAGACCGGCGGCGCCGGCAGCAATGTGCTGCGCCGCGGCCTGCCGCGCGCCGAATTGGTGATGATCACCGAGCAGCTGTCGACGCTGCTCAACGCCGGCCTGACGCTGGAGAAGGCGCTGACCGCCGTCACCGAGCAATCGGAAAACGCCCGCAGCCGCACCGTGCTGGCGGCCCTGCGCAGCGACATCCTGGAGGGCAAGGGCTTTGCCCAGGCGCTGTCGTCGGCGCCAGGGGTGTTCTCGCCGCTGTACCGCTCGCTGGTGCAGGCCGGCGAGCAGTCCGGCCACCTGGACATGGTGATGTCGCGGCTGGCGGAATACCTGGACAAACGGCAGAACACCCAGCAGAAAGTGACGCTGGCGCTGGCCTACCCGGCGGTGGTGACGCTGGTCGCCATTCTGGTGGTGGGCGGCCTGATGAGCTACGTGGTGCCGCAGGTGGTCAGCGTGTTCGCCCAGACCAAGCAGACCTTGCCTTTCCTGACCCGCGCGCTGGTGGCCTGCAGCGATTTCCTGCGCCAGTGGGGCGTGGTCATGCTGATCGGCATTGTCGCGGCGGCTTTCCTGATCGTCCGCGCCTTGCGCGCGCCGGCGCTGAAGCGCCGTTTCCACGCCCGGGTGCTGAAGCTGCCGGTGTTCGGCCGGTTGTTCCGCGCGCTGAACACCGCGCGGATGGCCAGCACCTTGTCGATTCTGGTCGGGTCCGGCGTGCCGTTGCTGACCGCGCTGGAAACCGCGCGCGGCCTGATGACGATGCTGCCGATGCAGGACGCGGTGGCCGACGCGATGGCCAAGGTGCGCGAGGGCGTGTCGCTGTCGCGCGCGCTGAACGCCACCCGCCAGTTTCCGCCGGTATTGATCCACCTGATTTCCAGCGGCGAGGCCAGCGGCACGCTGTCCCACATGCTGGACCGCGCCGCCCAGCAGCAGGAGCAGGAGGTGGAGCGCAAGCTGGCCACCTTCACCACGCTGATGGAGCCGCTGCTGATCCTGGTGATGGGCGGCATGGTGCTGTTGATCGTGCTGGCCATCATGATGCCCATCATCGACATGAACCAGATGGTGCATTGAGCGTTCGCATGGATAGAGAATGGGCCCGCCGCGGCGGGCGCAATGATTTGGAAGAGACGCCGGGAAGCATTCCCGGCATGCATTCGGGAGAAAACATGAAAGCAGTTCGTCGCGCCGCTCAACGCGGTTTCACCCTGATCGAGATCATGGTCGTGATCGTCATCCTCGGCGTGCTGGCCGCGCTGGTGGTGCCCAAGGTGATGAGCCGCCCGGACGAGGCGCGCATCGTCGCCGCCAAGCAGGACATCGGCGCCATCAGCCAGGCGCTGAAGCTGTACCGGCTGGACAACGGCCGCTACCCCAGCACCGACCAGGGCCTGTCGGCGCTGGTGCAGAAGCCGACCGCCGCGCCGGAGCCCAAGAACTGGAAGCCAGGCGGCTACTTGGAGCGCCTGCCCAAGGATCCGTGGGGCAACGCCTACCAGTACGCCAATCCGGGCACTCACGGCGAGATCGACATCTGGAGCTTCGGCGCCGACGGCGAGCCGGGCGGCGAGGGCAACGACGCCGACATCGGCAACTGGGACAGCGGCAAGTAAGGCCGGGTCCGGAGAGAGGCAACGTGACTTCCGCCGCGCGCGCGCGCGGCTTCACGCTGATCGAGGTGATGGTGGTGATGCTGATCATCGGCGTGCTCGCCACCACCGTTACGCTCAGCCTGAGGCCGGACACCCATCGCCAGCTGAATGACGAGGGCTACCGCTTCGCGCGCGTGCTGGAGCAGGCCGGCGATCTGGCCGAGATGGGCGACACGCTGGCGCTCAGCTGGAACGGCAAGGGCTACGCCTTCAGCCGGCTGGACGACGACGGCGAATGGCAGCCGGTGACCGAGGAGCTGCTGGCCGCGCACGAGTGGCCGGACGGCATATCGGGCGAGGGCGCGCTGCAGGACGGCAAGCCCTGGAAGGGCGATCGGCCGCTGCTGCTGTGGCAGGACGGCCGGGCGGCGGCGCTGGCGCTCAGGCTGGACGGCGCCGGCCGGCGGCTGAGCGTGCTGCAGTCGCCGCTGGGCCGGGTGACGGTGGCGGACGGCTCATGAGGCGGCAGCAAGGCTTCACCCTGTTCGAAGTATTGGTCGCGCTGGCCATCATCGCGGTGGCGCTGGGCGCGCTGCTGCGCGCCACCGGCCTCGCCGCCGACAACGCGGAAGGCATGGAGCGCCGGATGCAGGCCAACTGGGAGGCGCAGAACCAGATCGCGATGCTGCAGGCGCTGCGGCAGTTTCCGGAGCCGGGCCAGCAGGCCGGAGAAAGCAAGGAAGATGGCGTCGAATGGCGCTGGGAGCGCGAAATCTCGCCGACGCCCAATCCCAATTTCCGCAAGGTGACGGTGCGCATCCTGGCGCCCGGCGCCGGGCATTACGTGCTGGCCGAGATGACCGGCTACCTGCGGCAGCAGGCGGGAGGCGGCGGTTGAGCGCGCGGCGGCAGGGCGGCATGACGCTGCTGGAAATCCTGGTGGCGATGAGCCTGTTGGCCATCCTGTCGGTGATGGGCTACAAGGCTTTCGGCTCGCTGCTGATCGCCCGCGAGCGGCTGATGCAGACCGGCGAGCAGTGGGTGGACGTGGCGCGCGCCTTCCGCCGGCTGGAGAGCGATCTGGGAGGCCTGCAGCCGGCGGCCAACGCGGCCGAGCAGCAGCAGGGGCTGACGCTGGGCGTCAGCAGCCTGGTTCTGCAGCCGGACGGCAAGGGCCAGGCGCTGATGCTGGAGGCGGTGTCCACCCGCTACCCCAGCGGACGGGAGCGCATCGTCTACCAGAGCGGCGAGGGCGGCGTCAGCTGGTCGGCTGGAGACGCCGGCGGCGCGTCGCCCATCGTTTACGCGCTGCTGGGGCGCGACATGCGCGTCGATTGGCGGGTGCTGCTCAACGACGGCAGCTGGCAGGAGGCGTGGCCCATGGGCGACGCGGCCCAGGGACGCGTGCCCCGGGCGCTGGAAATGCGGGTGAGAATGCCGGGCAAGCAGCAGGCGCGGCGGATATGGGTGTTGCCATGAGGCGGCGGCAATCCGGCATGGCGGTGATCATGGCGCTGCTGATCGTCGCGCTGGCCACCACCGCGGCCAGCCTGGTGCTGTGGCAGCAGGGCTTGTGGTGGCACCAGCTGGAGAACGACAAGAGCCGAGCCCAGCTGCGGCTGGTGGCCGACGCCGGCCTGGGCTGGGCGATGGAAATCCTGCGCTTCAACAATGGTCCGGCCGGCAACGGCGTGGTGGCGCTGTCCCAGCTGTGGGCGCAGCCCTTGCCGCAGACCGAGGCGCAGGGCGTGAAGGTGAGCGGCGCGCTGGAAGACCTGCAGGGCCGCTTCAACATCAATTCGCTGGTGCTCAATGGCCAGACCAACGCCAAGCAGCTGAAATTCTACAAGAGGCTTCTCAGTTCGCTGGGCTTGCCGGGCAAACTGTCGGAACCGCTGCTGAAGGAGCTACGCGGCGGCAAGGACGAAGACGAGAAGCCGAGCGGGGACGGCGCGGCCGCGGCGCCGCAGCCCAATCGCCCGCTGACGCGGGTGGAGATGCTGCGCTGGCTGCCGGGCTACACGACCGAGGTGATGGAAAAGCTTTTGCCGCATATCGCGGCGCTGCCGCCGTCGGTGACGCAGATCAACGTCAACACCGCGACCGGCGAGGTGCTGAAGGCGATGCTGCCCGGCATGGGCGACGGCAATCTGATGGTGCTGATGAAGCAGCGGCAGACCAATTATTTCAAGGACGCCAATGATTTCAAGGCGAGGCTGCCGGGCGGCGGCTTCGTCTTTCCGGACGTGGACATCGGCGCCGGATCCTCTTATTTCCTGTTGAACAGCCGGGCGGGCTACGGCAAGGCCAGGCTGTCGATGCGGGCGATGATTTACAGCAATCAGAACATCGTCAAACTGGTTTGGCGACAAGAAGGCAACAATGGCCGCAGCCAGCAGGCGCGGCCAGGTGGAGACAAACATGACGACGCTGCGACTCTATCTGCGTCCGGGCTGGCCCGATAGCGAGCCCGGCCTGCCCTGGGCCCTGCTGAACGCCCGCGGCGAGCTCTCCGCCCAGGGAGACAGCGCGCCCGGCGGCTGGCCCAAGGCCGAGCAGTGCGAGCTGGTGCTGCCGGCGGGCCGCACGCTGTTCACCGACGTGAAGCTGCCTGACGCGGTCAAGCAGCCGACGCCGGCCGTGATGGGTTTCGCGCTGGAGGAGGGGCTGGCCAACGATCCCGGCGCCAATCTTTACGCGCTGGGCGAGGCGCTGGCCGGCGGCCGGCGCGCGGTGGCGGTCACCGAGGCGGCCGGCCTGCGGCGCGCGGTGGCCATGCTCAAGAATCTGGGCCGGCTGTGCGACCGCATCGTGCCCGAGGAGTGCCTGCTCTCGCCGCCGCCGGCCGACGGCTGGAGCGTGACCCGCCTGGCCGACCGCTGGCTGGTGCGCGCCGCCGCGCCGTACGCGGCCAGCCTGCCGCGGGCGGGGGGGCAAATGGAGCACGCCCTGTTCGCCTCGCTGCTGGCGGCGAGGCAGCCGGCGCGGCTGCGCTTGCACGGGGTGGACAGCGCCGACGAGGTGCTGGCCCATCTGCCCGGCTGGCAAGGCGAGGCCGCGCGCGGCGACGCGCACGACTGGCGCAGCGGCCGCCGCCAGGCGGGTTACGACTTCGCCCAGGGCGATCTGGCCGCCAACCGCTACTGGCGCGACTGGGCGCCGTCGCTGAAGAAGACCGGCTGGCTGCTGGGCGGGCTGCTGATCGCGCAGATCGCGCTGACGCTGGGCCAGTCCGGTTGGTACGCGTGGCGGAAGCACAGCCTGTCGCAGCAGATCCGCGCGGCGGCCACGCCGTGGATAGGCGGCCAGGCGCAGCCCGGCAGCAGCGCGCTGGCGATGACGCGGGCGGTGGACAAGCTCAGGCTCAGTCACGGCCAGCCGGCGCGCGACGATCTGGTGGAGCTGATGGGCGCGCTGGCGGCTGTCAGCGGGCGCGAGCTGCAAGTGCGGACGCTGGAGTACGAAGCCGGCAGGCTCAAGCTGCAGGTGGGCGAGGTGCCGGCGGAAAGCCTGGCGCGCTGGCGCAAGCTGCTGGCGGCGCGGCAGATCATGCTGGACGCGACGAGCAGCCAGCCCGGCAGCAAGCAACTGGTGGTGGCGCGGGAGCCGTGACGATGAAAGCCTACAAGCAACAATTTCTCGAATACTGGAGCCAGCGCAGCCCGCGGGAGCAGCGGCTGCTGGCGGCGATGGCCGCGGTGCTGGGCGCGACGCTGCTGTATCTGGCGGTATGGGAGCCGGCCAGCTCTTCCCTGCAGCGCAACCGGGCCTCGGTCGCGCGGCTGCAGGCCGAATTGGGCGCGGTGAGCGCATTGGCCGATGAGGCCGCCAAGCTCAAGCGCCAACCGGCGCAGACGCCGCTGCCGGCCAAGGAGCTGATCCCGCTGCTGCAGCAGACGGCCAAGAGCCAGGGCCTGTCGGTGGCCGGGCTGCAATTCAACGCCGACGGCGATTCCGGCGTGTCGATGGAGGGCGTGGTCGGCTTCGACGACTGGGTGCGCTTCGTCGGCATCCTGGCCGCGCAGCAGCAGGTGCGGGTGGTCAACGTCAAGGCGGAGGCGCAGCCGGTGCCGGGGCAGGTGAAGATCAAGGCGCTGCTGGCGCACGCGGGGGCGGCGGCATGAGACAGCGGATCTTGAAATGGCTGGGCGTGGCCGCGCTGCTGTTGGCCGGCTTGTTGTCGTCGCTGCCGGCCAGCTGGCTGTCCTGGCCGGTGTCGCGCTACAGCGATGGGCGTTGGGGCGTCAGCGAAGCCAGGGGCACGGTCTGGGACGGCGGCGCGAAGCTGGTCTACCTAGGGCAGGCCGGCGAGGTGCGCAACATGAGTCCGCTGGCGTGGAAATGGCAGCCCAAGGCCTTGCTGTCCGGCCTGCTGGTCTGGCATCTGGACAGCGCCGGCCAGCCGGGCATGCTGCAGCTGGGCTTCGGCAAGCAGGAGGTCAGGGGGCTCGCGCTGTCGCTGCCGGTGGCGGCGCTGGCCGATCTGTCCAAGACTTGGCAGGCGGCGCGGCTGGGCGGCGAGCTGCAGCTGAACATTCCGCAGCTGGCGCGCCAGGGCAAGGACGTCAGCGGCGCCGTGCAGATCGCTTGGCGCGGCGCGTCGTCGCCGTTGACCACGGTGCTGCCCTTCGGCAGCTACCAGCTGGATGTCGCCGGCACGGGCCAGGGGCTGAACCTGAATCTGTCGACGCTGGAAGGGCCGCTGATGCTCAGCGGCCAGGGCGCGTTGCCGGCCGGCGGCACTTTCCACATGGCAGGCACAGCCGACAGCCCGCAGGACAAGTACGATGCGTTGAAGCCCTTGATGCTGATGCTGGGCCAACCGGCCGGCCCGACCAGCGTCAGCTGGCAGGTGAAGCCGGGTATGTGACGTTTTTTTGAAAAATGGCGCCTGTCGTATTGTGCAAGTGCAAAATGCGCGGTATTATAGAAAGGTTTAACCAAACGGGACAGGCGCAGGCGCCGAGTCCCGTTATTCACATAAGAATTTTGAAAATCCCAGGGTGTGCAAACGAAACCGGCTCAGCCGGTTTTTGTGTAAGCGCCCGAGCAATGCAACAGGAGCCAGCCAGTGTCAAACCTCCCCGCAATCCTTGTCTTGGCTGACGGCACGCTTTTCAGAGGTAGTGCTATCGGTGCCGCCGGCCACACGGTCGGCGAGGTGGTATTCAATACCGCCATCACCGGTTACCAGGAGATCCTGACGGATCCCTCCTATACCAGGCAGATCGTCACACTCACTTATCCGCACATCGGCAATGTCGGCGCGAATTCGGAAGACACCGAATCCCGCGCCGTTTTTGCATCAGGGCTGATCATTCGCGATCTGCCGCTCTTGCACAGCAACTTCCGCGCCGAAGATTCGCTGTCCGATTACCTGAAGAAGCACAAGCTGGTGGCGATCGCCGACATCGACACCCGCAAGCTGACGCGCATCCTGCGCGAGAAGGGCGCCCAGGCTGGCTGCATCATGGCCGGGGACATCGACGAGGCCAAGGCCCTGGAACTGGCGCGCGGCTTCGGCAGCATGGCCGGCCAGGATCTGGCCAAGGTCGTCAGCTGCCAGAAACCGTACGCCTGGACCGAGAAGCAATGGAAGCTGGGCGCGGGCTACCAAGTGCAGTCGTCCACCCGCTACCACGTCGTGGCCTACGACTTCGGCGTCAAGCACAACATCCTGCGCATGCTGGCCGAGCGCGGTTGCCAGCTGACCATCGTGCCGGCGCAAACGCCGGCCGCCGATGTGCTGGCGATGAATCCGCATGGCGTATTCCTGTCCAACGGCCCCGGTGATCCGGAGCCGTGCGACTACGCGATTGCCGCGATCCGCGACATCCTGGAGACCAAACTGCCGGTGTTCGGCATCTGTCTGGGCCACCAGCTCTTGGGCCTGGCCACCGGCGCCGCCACTTCCAAGATGAAATTCGGCCACCACGGCGCCAACCATCCGGTGCAGGATCTGGACAGCGGCCGCGTGATGATCACCAGCCAGAACCACGGCTTCCAGGTGGATGAGACCAGCCTGCCGGCCAATGTCCGCGTCACCCACCGCTCGCTGTTCGACGGCACGGTGCAGGGCATCGCGCTGACCGACCGCCCGGCCTTCTCGTTCCAGGGCCACCCGGAAGCCAGCCCGGGGCCGGAGGACGTGGCTTATCTGTTCGACCGTTTCATCGACGCGATGGCCGCGCGGCAGTAAGGGCGGAGTCGAATCATGTTGGGCATTACCGACCTTACCACCTACCTGATCGGCACGCTGATCGTCATCCTGTTGCCGGGGCCGAACGCCATGTATGTGCTGTCTGTGGCGGCGCAACGCGGCAAGCGCGCCGGTTTCGCCGCGGCGGGCGGTGTGGTCAGCGGCGACTTCATCCTGATGACGCTGGCGGCCACCGGCGCGGCCGGCCTGCTGCAGGCCAACCCGGCGCTGTTCGCGGTGGTCAAGTACATCGGTGGCGGCTATCTGGCCTGGCTGGGCGTCAATATGCTGAAGTCCGGCATCCTGGCCTGGCGCCGCGCGCGCCGCGGCGACGAGTCGCCGGCCAAGGCGTCGGCGCTGTCCGGCGGCCACCCGTACCGCAAGGCGCTGCTGATCAGCCTGATGAACCCGAAGGCCATCTTGTTCTTCGTGTCCTTCTTCGTGCAGTTTGTCGATCCGGCCTACCCGCACCCGGCGGTCACCTTCGCCGCGCTGGGCGCCATCGTCCAGTGCTGCAGCATCGCCAACCTGTCGATGCTGATCCTGCTGGGCGACAAGCTGGCCGCGGCCTTCCGCCGCCGCCGCAAGCTGACGGCGGCGCTGGGCGGCTCGGTGGGCGCGGTGTTCGTCGGGTTCGGCGCCAAGCTGGCGGCGGCCAGCCTGTAAGGTCGAAAGTAAACATGCCGCGCCGCCGGGGAGGGGGCGCGGCCGGAAAAATACAAGTCATCAAAGAGTAGAAGCCATGCCAAAGCGTACCGACATCAAAAGCATTCTGATCATTGGCGCCGGCCCGATCGTCATCGGCCAGGCCTGCGAGTTCGACTATTCCGGCGCCCAGGCTTGCAAGGCGCTGCGCGAGGAGGGCTACAAAGTCATCCTGGTCAACTCCAACCCGGCTACCATCATGACCGACCCGGACATGGCCGATGTCACCTACATCGAGCCCATCAGCTGGGCTGTGGTGGAAAAGATCATCGCCAAGGAGCGTCCGGACGCCATCCTGCCGACCATGGGCGGCCAGACCGCGCTGAATTGCGCGCTGGACCTGGCCAAGCACGGCGTGCTCGAAAAATATAAAGTGGAGCTGATCGGCGCCACCGAAGACGCCATCGACAAGGCGGAGGACCGCGGCCGTTTCAAGGAAGCGATGGCCAAGATCGGCCTGTCCTGCCCGCTGTCCTTCGTCTGCCACACCATGGAAGAGTCGCTGGAGGCGCAGGCCAAGGTGGGTTTCCCCACGCTGATCCGCCCGTCCTTCACCATGGGCGGCTCCGGCGGCGGCATCGCCTACAACAAGGAAGAGTTCCTGGCGATCTGCGAGCGCGGGTTCGAAGCTTCCCCCACTCATGAGTTGCTGATCGAGCAGTCGGTGCTGGGCTGGAAGGAATACGAGATGGAAGTCGTTCGCGACAAGAACGACAACTGCATCATCATCTGTTCGATCGAAAACTTCGACCCGATGGGCGTGCACACCGGCGACTCCATCACCGTGGCGCCGGCGCAGACGCTGACCGACAAGGAATACCAGATCATGCGCAACGCCTCCTTGGCGGTGCTGCGCGAGATCGGCGTGGACACCGGCGGCTCCAACGTGCAGTTCGCCACCAATCCGGCCACCGGCGAGATGATCGTCATCGAGATGAACCCGCGCGTCAGCCGTTCCTCCGCGCTGGCGTCCAAGGCCACCGGCTTCCCGATCGCCAAGATCGCCGCCAAGCTGGCGGTGGGCTTCACGCTGGACGAACTGAAGAACGACATCACCGGCGGCGCCACCCCGGCTTCGTTCGAACCGTCGATCGACTACGTGGTCACCAAGATTCCGCGCTTCGCCTTCGAGAAATTCCCGCAGGCCGACGACCGCCTGACCACCCAGATGAAGTCGGTGGGCGAGGTGATGGCCATGGGCCGCACGCTGCAGGAATCGATGCAAAAAGCCCTGCGCGGTTTGGAAACCGGCCTGGCCGGCTTCGACTCGGTGACCTCCGACGAAGCCGCCATCCGCCACGAGCTGGGCGCGCCGGGACCGGAGCGCATCCTGTACGTGGCCGACGGCTTCCGCATCGGCATGAGCCGCGACGACATCCACGCGGTCAGCAAGATCGATCCGTGGTTCCTGGCCCAGATCGAGGACATCATCGGCGAGGAACAGGCGCTGGCCGGCCGCCAGATCGAGGACATGGACTACGCCGAGCTGCGTCGCCTGAAGCGCAAGGGCTTCTCCGACCGCCGTTTGGGCGAGCTGTTGGGCTCCGACCAGGCCGCGGTGCGCGCCAAGCGCTGGGCGCTGAACCTGCACCCGGTGTACAAGCGCGTAGACACCTGCGCCGCCGAGTTCGCCACCAACACCGCCTACATGTACTCCAGCTACGAGGAAGAGTGCGAGTCCAATCCGTCCGACCGCAAGAAGGTGATGGTGCTGGGCGGCGGGCCCAACCGCATCGGCCAGGGCATCGAGTTCGACTACTGCTGCGTGCATGCGGCATTGAGCCTGCGCGAATCCGGCTTCGAGACCATCATGGTCAACTGCAACCCGGAAACCGTGTCCACCGACTACGACACCTCCGACCGCCTGTATTTCGAGCCGCTGACGCTGGAAGACGTGCTGGAGATCTGCCGCATCGAGAAGCCGTTCGGCGTCATCGTCCAGTACGGCGGCCAGACCCCGCTGAAACTGGCGCGCGCGCTGGAAGCCAACGGTGTGCCCATCATCGGCACCACGCCTGACATGATCGATGCCGCCGAGGACCGCGAGCGCTTCCAGAAGCTGTTGAACGAGCTGGGCCTGAAGCAGCCGCCGAACCGCACCGCGCGCGCGCCGGCCGAAGCGATGAAGCTGGCTGACGAAATCGGCTACCCGCTGGTGGTGCGCCCGTCTTACGTATTGGGCGGCCGCGCGATGGAGATCGTCCATGAGCCGGCCGACCTGGAACGCTACATGCGCGAGGCGGTGAAGGTGTCGAACGACAGCCCGGTGCTGCTGGACCGCTTCCTCAACGACGCCATCGAAGTGGACGTCGACTGCGTGTCCGACGGCGAGACCGTGGTGATCGGCGGCATCATGCAGCACGTGGAGCAGGCCGGCGTCCACTCCGGCGACTCCGCCTGCTCGCTGCCGGCCTACAGTCTGTTCCCGGCGCTGCAGGACGAAATCCGCCGCCAGACCGAGGCGATGGCCCGCGCGCTGAACGTGGTCGGCCTGATGAACGTGCAGTTCGCCATTCAGGGCGACACCATCTACGTGCTGGAAGTGAACCCGCGCGCTTCGCGCACCGTGCCCTTCGTCTCCAAGGTGACCTCCGCGCCGCTGGCCAAGATCGCCGCCCGCGCGATGGCCGGCATCAGCCTGGTCGAGCAGGGTTTCACCAAGGAGGTGATCCCGCCGTTCTACGCGGTGAAGGAAGCCGTGTTCCCCTTCATCAAGTTCCCCGGCGTGGACACCATCCTGGGACCGGAAATGAAGTCCACCGGCGAGGTGATGGGTGTCGGCAAGACTTTCGCCGAAGCCTACGTCAAGGCGCAGCTGGGCGCGGGCGACCGCCTGCCCAAAACCGGCAAGGTGTTCCTGTCGGTGCGCGACTCCGACAAGAATGGCGTCGTCGACGTGGCGCGCGAGCTGCAGCGGCTGGGCTTCGGCGTCTGCGCGACGCGGGGCACCGCCAAGCACCTGACCGATGCCGGCCTGATCGTGCAAGTGGTCAACAAGGTGAACGAGGGCCGTCCGCACATCGTCGACATGATCAAGAACGGCGAGGTGGATCTGGTGATCAATACCGTGGACGAGCAGCGCACAGCGATCCAGGACAGCCATTCGATCCGCCGCTCCGCGCTGCAGGCGCGCGTGCCGCAGTACACCACGCTGTCCGCCGCCAAGGCGGTGTGCGTGGGCCTGAAGCACGCCGAATCCTTCGATGTGTACAGCGTGCAGCAGCTGCACGCGCAGATCGCCGGCTGAAAGGGAGTGGCCGCCGGTAGGCTTTGATGCGGAAGCGATTTGCCGTTACAATTCCGCTCAAACCCGCTCGCGCAAGCCGCCGTCCCGTACGGCGGCTTGTGCTTTTGATGAAGGCGGACAACCGCCTGTGGAGAATACTGTAATGATCAAAGTCCCGTTGACTGTACGCGGCGCCGAGCTTCTGAAGGAAGAGCTGCAACGCTTGAAGAGCGTGGAGCGCCCGTCGGTGATCGAGGCGATCGCCGAGGCTCGCTCGCATGGCGACCTGTCGGAAAATGCCGAGTACGACGCGGCCAAGGAACGCCAGGCCTTCGTGGAAGGCCGCATCGCCGAGCTGGAAGGCAAGCTGTCCAATGCCGTGATCATCGATCCGTCCGAGCTGGACGCCGACGGCCGCGTGGTATTCGGCGCCACGGTCGATCTGATGGACCTGGAAACCGAAGAGAGCGTCACCTACCAGATCGTCGGCGACGACGAGGCCGACATCAAGGTGTGCAAGGTGTCGGTCAATTCTCCGATCTCGCGCGCGCTGATCGGCAAGGAAGCGGGCGACGTGGCCGAAGTAGTGGCCCCGGGCGGCATCCGCGAGTACGAAGTGCTCGACGTCAAATACATCTGATCCGGACCGCGCGGCCTTGACCGCGCGTTTTTCATCGGCCGCGTCTGTTGCCGAGCATGGGGGTGAAAATGGACGGCTTGCGTGCAGTGGCCAAGACCTTATGGATTGGCGGTTTGTGGGTGATCGGCCTGATCGTGGCGCCGGTGCTGTTCAAGTCTCTGGACGCGGCGACCGCCGGCATGGTGGCGGGGCGCCTGTTCGCGGCCATCGCCTGGGTTGGACTGGTGTGCGGGGTGTTCCTGCTGGTCGACCAGGTATGGCGCAACGGGGTGGCGGGCCTGAAGCAGGGCGCGTTCTGGCTGATCGTAGGGATGCTGGCGTGCACGTTGATCAACCAGTTCGGCGTCGCGCCCATCATCGTCACCTTGAAGCAGCAGATGAACCACGCGGCCGAAGGGCTGTTCGGCGGCGGCTTCGCCACCTGGCATGCGATTTCCAGCCTGATTTACCTGGTGCAGAGCGTGCTCGGTCTCGCCTATATCTGGCGCAGCGAGTGACGGCGCAATAAAAAAGCGGTGGCTGGGCCACCGCTTTTTTTCATCCGCCAGGCGGGAGGGCTCAGCCCTTCATCGCCTGCTTGTTCTTCGGCAGCGCGATGCGAGCCTTGTCGCTGGGGCGCCACAGCACCAGCAGCTTGCCGATGTGCTGCACCGGGGCGCAACCCAGTTCTTCGCAGATCTGCTCGAACATGGCGATGCGGGCTTCGCGGTCGTCGCCTTGCACGCGCACCTTGATCAGTTCGTGGGCGTCCAGGCTGATGGCGATTTCGCGCACCACGGACTCGGTCAGGCCGTTGTTGCCTACCATCACCACCGGGTCGATGCCGTGCGCCAGACCCTGCAGGTACTTGCGCTGAAACGGCTTGATGTCAATTTTCATGGAAACATGGAATTCAAAGCAAAACGCGATTCTACTAGAATTTGGCTCCAGGCCCAAAGTTTGGGGCTGAAATAACCGAAAAACAACAGGATAGCGCGCCGCCCGGCGCGCATCGGCTATCCTGACGATTGAACCGACAGAAAGCACCGCCGCGTATGGCAAGAAGCAAGAGCAGCAACAGCTGGTTGCAGGAGCACGTCAACGATCCCTATGTGAACATGGCGCAAAAGGACGGCTACCGCGCCCGCGCAGCCTACAAGCTGCTGGAAATCAACGACAAGGACAAGCTGATCCGTCCCGGCACCGTGCTGGCCGATCTGGGCTCCACGCCGGGCAGCTGGTCGCAGGTGGCGGCGCGCATCGTCGGCGATTCGGGCAAGGTGTTCGCGCTGGACATCCTGGAGATGGATCCTGTGCCCGGCGTCGATTTCATCCAGGGCGACTTCCGCGAGGAAGAGGTTTTGCGCGAATTCGAGCAATTGTTGGGCGGACGCGAGCTTGATCTTGTAATTTCAGATATGGCGCCCAATATGTCAGGCATGAGCGCCATCGACCAGGCCAGGAGTTTCCTGCTATGCGAGCTGGCGTTGGAATTTGCGCGCGATCATTTGAAACCCGGCGGACATTTTCTCGTCAAAGTGTTCCAGGGAAGCGATTTCCAGTCCTATCTCAAGGCCATGCGAGAGCTGTTCGACGAGGTGGTGACGCGCAAGCCCAAGGCGTCGCGGGACCGTTCCAGTGAAATCTATCTGCTGGGCAAGGGGCGCCGCTGACATAAAAGGGCGCGCAGCGTACAATCGTAGCCATTCAATACAAGCAACCAAAAAGTCAGGGCACAGAGGAGTCCGCCACTCGTGAACAATATCGGCAAAAACATCGCCATCTGGGTGATCATCGGCTTGGTTCTGATGACCGTCTTCAATCAGTTCAATAAGCGCCAGGACACCCAGAACCAGCTCGAGTACTCGCAGTTCGTCAGCGATGTCGAGTCGGGCAAGGTGCAATCCCTGACCATCGAGGGGCATCCTTTGCGCGGCCAGTGGTTGAAGGGCAAACTGACCGACGGCACCGCGTTCTCCACTTTCGCGCCGTATGACCCGCAGCTGGTCGACGACCTGATCAAGAACAACGTGCGCTTCTCCGCCAAGCCGGAGGAAGAGCCGTCGATGCTGATGAGCATCTTCATCAGCTGGTTCCCGATGCTGCTCTTGATCGGCGTGTGGGTGTTCTTCATGCGCCAGATGCAGGGCGGTGGCAAGGGCGGCGCGTTCTCGTTCGGCAAGAGCAAGGCGCGCATGCTGGACCAGGACGCCAACACCGTGGTGTTCGCCGACGTGGCGGGCTGCGACGAGGCCAAGGAGGAGGTGAAGGAGATCGTCGATTACCTGCGCGATCCTTCCCGCTACCAGAGCCTGGGCGGCCGCATCCCGCGCGGCATCCTGCTGGCCGGCTCTCCCGGCACCGGCAAGACGCTGCTGGCCAAGGCCATCGCCGGCGAGGCCAAGGTGCCGTTCTTCAGCATCTCCGGCTCCGACTTCGTCGAAATGTTCGTCGGCGTGGGCGCGGCCCGCGTGCGCGACATGTTCGAGCAGGCGAAGAAGAACTCGCCCTGCATCATCTTCATCGATGAGATCGACGCGGTCGGCCGTCAGCGCGGCGCCGGTCTCGGCGGCGGCAACGATGAGCGCGAGCAGACGCTGAACCAGCTTCTGGTTGAGATGGACGGCTTCGACACCAATTCCACCGTGATTGTGATCGCCGCGACCAACCGTCCGGACGTGCTGGACCCGGCGCTGCAGCGTCCGGGCCGCTTCGACCGCCAGGTGGTGGTGCCGTTGCCGGACATCCGCGGCCGCGAGCAGATCCTGAACGTGCACATGCGCAAGGTGCCGATCGCCGCCGACGTCAACGCCGAGGTGATCGCGCGCGGCACGCCGGGCTTCTCCGGCGCCGACCTCGCCAACCTGATCAACGAGGCCGCCCTGTTCGCCGCCCGCCGCAACAAGCGCCTGGTGGACATGGAAGACCTGGAATCCGCCAAGGACAAGATCATGATGGGCGCCGAGCGCCGCAGCATGGTGATGACCGAGGAGGAGAAGCGCAACACCGCCTACCATGAGTCCGGCCACGCCGTCGTCGCCAAGCTGCTGCCGAAGTCCGACCCGGTGCACAAGGTCACCATCATTCCGCGCGGCCGCGCACTGGGCGTCACCATGCAGCTGCCGGAGCAGGACCGCTTCGCCTATGACCGCGGTTACCTGATGGATAGGCTGGCCATCCTGTTCGGCGGCCGCATCGCCGAAGAGCTGTTCATGAACCAGATGACCACCGGCGCCAGCAACGACTTCGAGCGCGCGACGCAAATGGCGCGCGACATGGTCACCCGCTACGGCATGTCCGACAAGCTGGGTCCGATGGTGTACGGCGAGAACGAGGGCGAAGTGTTCCTCGGCCGCTCGATCACCACGCACAAGAACCTGTCGGAAGCGACGATGCAGCAAGTGGACCAGGAAATCCGCCGCATCATCGACGAGCAATACGCGCTGGCGCGCCGTCTGCTGGAAGAGAACCGCGACAAGGTGGAGGCGATGACCGCCGCGCTTCTGGAGCTGGAAACCATAGACGCCGACCAGATCAACGACATCATGGAAGGCAAGCCGCCGCGTCCGCCCAAGCCGGGCAGCAGTTTCGCCGCCAAGCCGGAAGACAAGCCGGCCGAGCCGACCGCTCCTGTCGAGGCGACTTCCGATCCGGCCCAGGAAGTCTGATCGCCGCATCCGCCATAACCGGGCAAGCCTTCGCGGGCTTGCCCGGTTTTCTTTCCGCTCCTCGTTGTGTTGGCCAGGAGCGTCAGGAACGAGAATCATGATGAAAACCTTGCTTTGCGGGCGTTTCTCGCTCGATCTGTCCCGCCCCTTGGTGATGGGCATTCTCAACGTCACGCCGGATTCCTTCTCCGATGGCGGCCGCTTCAACCGCGTCGACGATGCGCTCGCGCGCGCCGAGGCGATGCTGGCCGAGGGCGCGGATATCCTCGACATCGGCGGCGAATCGACGCGGCCCGGCGCGCCCTTCGTCAGCCCGGAGGAAGAGATGGCGCGGGTGATGCCGGTGCTGGAGAAACTGCGCGGCATCGGCGCGCCGCTGTCGCTGGATACCCGCCGCGCCGAGGTGATGCGGGAAGCGCTGCGGCTTGGTGCGGTGGATCTGATCAACGACGTGTCGGCGCTGGAGGACGAGGGCGCGCTGCCGCTGGCCGCCGCCAGCCGCGCCGCGGTCTGCCTGATGCACAAGCAGGGCAATCCGGACACGATGCAGAATCGGCCCGAGTACGCCGACGTGGTGGCCGAGGTGGCCGATTACCTGAAACGCCGTCTCCAGCTGTGCCTGGACGCCGGCATCGCCCGCGAGCGGCTGCTGGTCGATCCCGGCTTTGGTTTCGGCAAGACGTTGGAGCACAATCTGGCTTTGCTCAAGCGGCTGGACGAGATCGAGCGCATCGCCGGGGCGCCGCTGCTGGTGGGCTTGTCGCGCAAGTCGATGCTGGGCGCGATCACCGGCGAGGACGCGCCGTCGGAAAGGCTGGGCGCCAGCGTCGCCGCGGCGCTGGAGTCGGCGCGGCGCGGCGCGGCGGTGATACGCGTGCACGACGTCAAGGCGACGCGCCAGGCGCTGCAGCTGTGGCAGGCGCTGCGGGATTGTTGATTTGACGCTGGTTTTCCCCCCGGCGGTAGTGGCAAAATGGCGGGCATCGCGCCTGCCAAGGCCCTGAACCGATACAGAGAATACTGAATGAGTCGCAAATATTTCGGCACCGATGGCGTGCGCGGCGAGGTCGGCAAATTTCCGATCACGCCGGAATTCGTGATGAAGCTGGGTTACGCGGCCGGCCGCGTGCTGGTCAACCATGACAAGGACAGCCGCCCCACGGTGCTGATCGGCAAGGACACGCGCATTTCCGGCTATATGCTGGAAGCGGCGCTGCAGGCGGGCTTCACCGCCGCCGGCGTCAACGTGCTGCTGACCGGCCCGCTGCCGACGCCGGGCATCGCCTATCTGACCCGCGCGCTGCGGCTGGAAGCCGGGGTGATGATTTCCGCTTCCCACAATCCGTTCCAGGATAACGGCATCAAGTTCTTCGCCGAAGGCGGCAACAAGCTGGACGACGGGCTGGAGCTGGAGATCGAGGCTATGCTGGAACAGCCTATGGCCACCAACCCGTCGCTGGAGCTGGGCCGGGCCCGCCGCATCGACGGCGCGGCCGAGCGCTACATCGAATTCTGCAAGAGCACTTTCCCCAACGAGCTCAGCCTGAAGGGGCTGAAGCTGGTGGTCGATTGCGCCAACGGTGCCACTTACCATATCGCGCCCAAGGTGTTTCACGAGCTGGGCGCCGAGTTGGTGGAAATCGGCTGCGAGCCCAATGGCTACAACATCAACGACAAGGTGGGCGCCACCTATCCCAAGACGCTGCAGGTGGCGGTGCTGGAACACCAGGCCGACTTCGGCATCGCGCTGGACGGCGACGGCGACCGCCTGATCATGGTGGACGCTGCCGGCCGCATCTACGATGGCGACCAGCTGATCTACGTGATCGCCAAGGCGCGCGCGGCGCGCGGCGAGCTGAAGGGCGGCGTGGTCGGCACCGTGATGACCAATATGGCGATGGAGCTGGCGCTGCAAAAGCAGGATGTGCCCTTCGGCCGCGCCAAGGTCGGCGATCGCTACGTGCTGGAAATGCTGCATGCCGATGGCTGGCAGGTGGGCGGCGAAGCCTCCGGCCACATCCTGTGCCTGGACAAGCACAGCACTGGCGACGGCATCATCTCCAGCCTGCAGGTGTTGGCTGCGGTGCAGCAGCTGGGCACGGGCCTGGCCGACATCTGCGCCGACTGGCAGCCTTTCCCGCAGACGCTGATCAATGTCCGTCACAACGGTTGCGACTGGAAAGGCGCTTCCGCCGCGCCGCTGGCCGAGGCTGAAGTCGCGCTGAGCGGCCGCGGCCGCGTGGTGCTGCGTCCGTCCGGCACCGAGCCGGTGGTGAGGGTGATGGTGGAGGCCGACGACAAGGCGCTGGCCGACACCTGGGCCAAAGCCATCGCCTCGGCGATCGAGAAGATCGCTTCCTGATCGTTCCGCGCAGCGGACCGACAAAAATGCCAACCTGTACAGGTTGGCATTTTTTGTGTCAAAAATTTGCTATCCGATAATAATAAACTTGAATGTCATCAATCTGTGGATAAAATTGCCGCACCTCTACTCAGGATGACAAAAGGATGAGAACAATACCCGCATTCCCCCTTTCCCGCGCCGCCATCGCCGCCATCGCCGCTTCGCTGGCGCTGGCCGGCCTGCAGGCGCAGGCAGCCTGCAGCTTGCCCGACGCGCGCATCCACCAGGTTCAGGGCAACGGTCCGCAGAGCCCGATGCAGGGCAAGACCGTCGCCGTGCAGGGCGTGGTCAGCAGCCTGCTGTACGGCAAGGACGGCCCGGTGGGCTTCTTCATCCAGGAAGCGCCGCAGAATCAGGACGCTGATCCGGCTACTTCCGAGGGCATCTATGTTTACACCGGCAAGCTGGCGTTGCCGGCGTTGAGGGCCGGCGACGCGGTCGGCGTGCGCGGCAAGGTGCTGGAGTTCGGCCGCAAGGGCGACGCGCGCACCGAGACCCAGCTGCAGCCGTCGGCCGCGGCCGATGTGCAGCTGTGCGGCTACCAGGGAGAGCTGGCTCCGGTGAGCCTGCGGCTGCCCTTGAGCGGCGGCGCGGCCCAGCTGGAGTCGCTGGCCGGCATGGTCGTCAAGTTCAAGCAGCCGCTGTTCGTCGTCGACAGCTACAACTACGGCCGCTACGGCGAGCTGGCGCTGTCCAGCCAGGCGCGCCAGTGGGTGCCGACCCAGCTATACCGCCCCGGCAGCGCTGAGGCTCAGGCGCTGCGCGCGGCCAATCCGCGCGACCGCCTGCTGCTGGACGACGGCAAGACCTGGCAGAACGCCGACGCCTGGCTGCCGGGGCCGGGCGGCCTGTCCGCCGCCAACACCCTGCGGGTGGGGGACCGCCTGGACGGCCTGACCGGCGTGGTGTCGTTCAGCAACGGCGCCTACCGCGTCCAGCCGTTGTATCTGCCGCAGGTTTCCGCCGCCAATCCCCGCGCGGGGGCCCCGGCACGCAAGGCCGGCCAGCTGCGGGTGGCCAGCTTCAACGTGCTCAATTTCTTCAACGGCGACGGCCTGGGCGGCGGCTTTCCGACCGAGCGCGGCGCCAAGACCCGCGACGACTTCCTGCGGCAGAAGGCCAAGATAGTCAGCGCCATCCGCCGGCTGGATGCCGACGTGCTGGGCCTGATGGAGTTGGAAAACGACGGTTTCGGGCCGCAATCGGCGGTCAAGGAACTGGTCGACGCGCTGAACGCGGGACAGGACGCGGACAAGCAGTACCGCTTCGTCGATCCCGGCCTGCCCAGGATCGGCACCGACGCCATCACCACCGGCATGCTCTACCGCCCGTCGCGGGTGAGGCCCGATGGCGCCGCCAAGGCGCTGACGGTGGGCGATCCGGCCAAGAACCGCCTCAGCCTGGCGCAGACTTTCGCCGCCGACGGCAAGAAGTTGACGCTGGTGGTCAATCATTTGAAGTCCAAGGGCAGCAGCTGCGAGCAGGTCAAGGTGAACGGCGCGCCCGACGCGGATACCGGGGATGGCCAGGGCAATTGCAATCTGACCCGCGTGCAGGCGGCGCAGGACCTCGTGCGGTGGGCGAAGCAGCGTGGCGCATCCGCCAAGGATGGCTTGCTGGTGATGGGCGACATGAACGCCTACGCCAAGGAAGATCCGATCCGCGTCTTCGAGGATGGCGGCTTGTCCAACCTGCTGGCGCGCTTCCAGAAGGATGCTTATTCCTATGTGTACCAGGGCGAGTCCGGCAACCTCGATCACGCGCTGGCCGACGCCGCGCTGACGAAGTGGGTGGCCGCCGCCGGCGAATGGCACATCAACGCCGACGAGCCGACCGCGCTGGAATACAGCAGCGAGTTCAAGTCCGCCGCCCAGCGGCAGAATTACTACGCGCCCGACGCCTACCGCTCGTCCGATCACGACCCCTTGTATGTCGACCTGCAACTGGTGCCGATCGCCGGCGCGGATGCGCTGGCGCTGGGCATGCTGGGATTGGCGAGCCTGCTGGCCTGGCGACGCCGCAAGTGAGGCTGCCGCCGGCCAGCCTGCTGCCTGCGCTGCTGCCACTGCTGACGCCTTGGGGCGAAGCGGCGCGGCGCTGGTTGTTCGATCCCGTTGCCGGCGGCGAGTGGTGGCGGGCCTTCACCGCCAGCTGGGTGCACGCCGACTGGCGGCACGCGGCGTTGAACAGCGCCAGCCTGCTGTTGCTGGCAGGCCTGGGCGGCCGGCGCGCGGCCTGGCCGCTGTGCGCGCTGGCGCTGTTGCTGCCCTGGCTGATCGCGCTGCAGCAGCTGGCCTTGCCCGAGCCTCAGCCGTTTCTCGGCGCGTCGGGCGTAGTCTACGGCTGGTGGGCGGCGGTCGCTTGGCTGAAGCGGCGCGAGACCGCTGGACTTTGGCTGGCGGCAGCGCTGCTGCTGCGCCTGGCGTGGCAGGGGCTGTGGCCTAACCTGGGGCCGGGCGGCGAACCGGTGCTCTGGTCCGCCCATGTCGGCGGCGCCTTGCTGGCGCCGCTGCTGCTGGCCGGCTTCAGCCGAGCGCGACGCGCGGCACCCGCGGCATGACCGCGCTCATCAGCTCATAGCTGATGGTGCCGGCGGCGGCGGCCACCCTTTCGATCGGCGCGTTCGGTCCCCACAGCTCCACTCGGCTGCCGACGCCGGCCTGGGGCAGATGGCTGATGTCCACGGTCAGCATGTCCATCGACACCCGGCCAGCCAGTTGGCACGGTCGGCCGTCTATCGCTGCCGGCGCGCCGTTGGCGGCCACCCGCGGATAGCCGTCGGCGTAGCCGCAGGCAACCACGCCGATGCGCATCGGGCGGTCGGCGACGAAGCGGCGGCCGTAGCCGATGGCATCGCCGGGCTGCAGCTGCTGCACGGCGATGATGTCGGCCGACAGCGTCATCGAGGGTTGCAGGCCGAGGTCGGCGCCGGTTTCGTTCTCGAACGGCGACGCGCCGTACAGCACGATGCCGGGCCGGCCGATGTCGCCATGGGTGTGCGGGTGGCGCAGCAGCGCCGCGGAGTTGGCGGCGCAGACCTTCAGGCCGCTGGCGGCGGCCGTCGGTTCGAAGCGGCTCCATTGCTCGGCCACGCCGTAGTCTTCGTCGGCGGTGGCGAAATGGGTCATGATGGCGGTCAGCCGCGCGCCCGGCAGCGTTTGCAGCCGGGCTTGGGCGGCGGCGGCGTCTTCCGGGCGGAAGCCCAGCCGGTTCATGCCGCTGTTGACCTTCAGCCAGACCTCCACCGGCCGGTCGGCGGAACCTTTGGCCAGCCAGTCCATCTGTTGTTGTGAGTGGACGGCGCCGCCGAGGCGGTAGTCGGCCATCGCGGCGGCCTCGGCCGCGTCGAACGGACCTTCCAGCAGCGCGATCGGGCGATCGATGCCCGCCTCGCGCAGCAGCACCGCGTCTTCGATATTGAGCAGGGCAAAACCGTCGGCCAGATCGGCCAACGCCTTTGCAGTGTCCAATACGCCGTGGCCGTAGGCATTGGCCTTGATCACGGCGAACAGGCTGCGGGCCTGGGAGTGCTGGCGGGTAAGCAGGAAATTGTGGCGGATGGCCGGGAGGGAAATCTCCAGCCGGATAGGGCGTGTCATGTCAAGAAAGCGTGTACGAGAGGTGTGCTATTATACACCTCCGTGCATGGACATTAGCCGCCCAGCCGCTTGATTGCGACGATTTGGAATAAAGCCGGCGGACGGAATACTAGATGGATACTCTGCAGATACTTCTCGACTTTTTCGCTGGTTACGGCTACGTGGCCGTGTTTGCGGTGCTGTTGATTTGCGGTTTCGGCGTGCCGATTCCGGAGGACATCACTTTGGTGGCCGGCGGCGTGATTTCCGGCCTGGGCTACGCCAATGTGCACTACATGTTCGTGGTCGGCATGGCGGGCGTGCTGGTCGGCGACGGCATCATGTTCCTGGCCGGACGCATCTTCGGTCACAAGGTGCTGCGCTTCAAGCCCATCGCCCGCATCCTGACCAAAGAGCGCTTCGAGGCGGTGCAGGAGAAGTTCGAGAAATACGGCAACTGGGTGCTGTTCGTCGCCCGCTTCCTGCCAGGGCTGCGCTCTCCGATCTTCATCACCGCCGGCATGACCCGGCGCGTGTCCTACTGGCGCTTCCTGATGATGGACGGCTTCGCCGCGCTGATCTCGGTGCCGGTCTGGGTGTATCTCGGCTATTACGGCGCGGCCAACCGCGACTGGCTGATGATGATGGTGCATCGCGGCCAGGCGGGCATCCTCACCGTGGTGGCGGTGCTGTTGTTGGTGGTCGGCTTCGTATGGTTCAAGCGCCGCCGCCTGTCCTGCGCGAAAAAATAAGCGCGCGGACGCATGAAAAAGGCCATCCTCAGGATGGCCTTTTTGCTGGATGGCGGAATGATCAGCCCACCTGCAGCAGCTCCACTTCGAATACCAGCGTCGCATGCGGCGGGATCACGCCGCCGGCGCCGCGTGCGCCGTAGCCCAGTTCGGACGGAATGGTCAGCTTGCGCTTGCCGCCCACCTTCATGCCTTGCACGCCTTGATCCCAGCCCTTGATCACGTAGCCGGCGCCCAGCTCGAAGCTGAACGGCTGCATGCGGTCCTTGCTGGAGTCGAATTTGGTGCCGTCGGTCAGCCAGCCGGTGTAGTGAACGGTGACTTCCTGGCCCGCGGCGGCTTCGGCGCCTTCGCCGACCAGCAATTCCTCGATGATCAGTTCGCTCATGCTATTTCCTTCCGGGAGTATGGTGTTGACCGCGCGATTGTAGCAGCCGGCCGGCCGATTTGTGTTTTCCCCTGTGTGGCATATAACGAAAAACAGAGCGTTCGTCTCTATTTTCCACGCGATGCAAGGGGGTGTGCCATGGATGTCACTCACCACGATGTTCCGCCCGTGCGCCCGGTGGCGCGCAAGGTGGAGTTGCGACAGCCGCTGCAATGGCTGAAAAGGGGCTTTCGGGACTTTCAGAAAGCGCCGGCCGACTGCCTGTTCTACGGCGCGGTTTTCGTGCTGATGGGTTATCTGCTGGGCGCTTATGTCGAGCAGGCGCCGGAGCTGGTGATCACCTTCGCCACCATCTTCCTGCTGGCCGGCCCCTTCCTGGCGATCGGCCTTTACGACATCGCCAAGCAGATGGAGGCCTTCGATGGCCACGGCCGGGTCAAGCTGTTGCACAGCATGGCCGCCTGGCGCGTCAATATGCCGGGCTTCAGCCTGTACGCGGTGCTGTTGGCGGTGCTGGTGTTCGGCTGGTTCCGCGTGTCGCTGCTGATGTTCGCGCTGTTTTACGATACCGCGGCGCTGCCCAATCTGAATGAAATTGTCGCCGACGCGTTCAATCCGGACAATCTGGAATTCCTGATCGCCTACTTCGCCGTCGGCTTCCTGTTCGCCCAACTCGTGTTCTCGGTCAGCGTCGTCGCCATTCCGTTGCTGCTGGACAAGGAAGTGGACACCATCACCGCGATGATCGCCAGCGTGCAGGCGGTGTACCGCAATCTGCTGACGATGGGCATCTGGGCCGCTATCATAGTCGTGATGACGGTGGTGGGCTTCGTCACCTATTACCTGGGCCTGATCATCATCATGCCGGTGCTGGCGCTGGCCAGCTGGCATGCCTATCGGGATTTGATCACCTTCGAGAGATGACCGCCAAGCAATGACTCATAACGTCGTATTCCTTGACCGGGACAGCTTGCCTGTCCCGGTTCCCGTTTTTGGCTTTCCCGTCCATTACCGCGAATATCCGGCGACCGCCGCTCATGAGGTCGCGGCCCATGCCGCCGAGGCCGACGTGGTGATCAGCAACAAGGTGCCCCTGTCGCGCGACACGATCGCAGGGCTGCCGAACCTCAAGCTGATCGCCATCGCCGCCACCGGCTACAACCATGTCGATCTGGAGGCCTGCCGCGAGCGCGGCGTCGCGGTGTGCAATATCCGCCATTACGGCGATCACACCGTCGCCGAGCACGCGTTCATGTTGATGATGGCGCTGATGAAAAATCTGCCGGCCTATCAGCGCGACGTCGCCGCCGGCGTCTGGAGCCAGTCCCGGCAGTTTTGCCATTTCGGCGCGCCGATACGCGAGGTGCGCGGCGCGGTGCTGGCCATCGTCGGCAGCGGCGGCATCGGCGGCCGGCTGGCCGAGATGGCGCGCGCCTTCGGCATGGAGGTGGTGTTCGCCGAGCGCAAGGGCGCGGAGGAGGCCAGGGAGGGGCGGATGCAGTTCGCCGAGGCGCTGGCGCGGGCCGACGTGGTGTCGCTGCATTGCCCGCTGACCGACGAGACCCGCGGCATGATCGCCCAGCCGGAGCTGATGGCGATGAAGCCGGGCGCCATCCTGATCAATACCGCGCGCGGCGGCCTGGTCGACGAGGCCGATCTGGTGGCGGCGCTGAAATATGGGCAGCTGGGGGGCGCGGGTTTCGATGTGCTGAGCAGCGAGCCGCCGTCGCCGGACAATCCGCTGCTGAAGGTGCGCTTGCCCAATCTGATCGTCACCCCGCATGTGGGGTGGGCCAGCGGCGAGGCGATGTGCCGCTTGGCCGCGCAGTTGGTCGCCAATATCGAGGCGTTTGCGCGCGGCGAAAAAATGAACCGGTTGATTTAATCAGCGCGAAGAAATTTTATGATGTCGCTTGGCATTCTTTACCGGATAGCCGGCTTCTCCTGTCATGCCGCGATAGATTTTGTTGTTTTTGTTTAAAAAGAATTGGATTGTGCTTATAAAGTTGACTATTTTTCAAGGGCTCTGCCGGCTCGCCGGCTTGAGCTACCCCGCTTGTTGCACCGTGGACAGTACGCCTGCCACGGTGTTTTTTTGTCCATCGGCCGGAATCAGTCGCCGATATCGTTGGGATTGACGCGCGGCGCGTCCTCCTCGCCCATGCCCAGCTTGCCGCGCACGCAGGTGATGTAGCGGTTGACGTCGGGGCCGCCGCCGTAGCGCTGGGCATGCCAGATCATCTCGCCCAGGCATTCCATGATCTCGTGCTGGGCGCGATGCTCGTCGCCGTGGCGCAGCGCCAGCTGCGCGTAAAGCGCGCGGATGCCGAAGGGCTGGTCGATGGAGCGCTGCTCGGCGATGGCCACATGCAGGCCCAGATGCAGGAAGGGGTTGGTCTCGCCCATGTCCGGGGTCCACTCCTGCTCCATGAACGCCTCCGGGTTTTCCAGGATGGGATGATACTCAGGGTGGTCTATAAGAATGGAGAGGACGATCTGTTCCAGGTCGGACAAGGTCTCGCCGGATTTGGATTTGTGCCAGGTGTCGAAGAAGAAGCGGCGGGCATCCTGGCGGCTGGGGCTGAACAACATCGATAAAGACCTCGGGCGATTGCTGGCGGGGCTCGGCGCGGGCGCGCCGCTTGAACGCAACAGGGTATCTGGGTCGCAGGCGGCTGCCATTCCGGGCTGCGGCATTATACGGGAGGGAGCTAGCCATGACCACGCTCTACGATTTTAGCGCGAAGCGGACCGACGGCGCCGAACAGGCGCTCTCGGCCTACGAGGGCAGGGTGGCGCTGCTGGTGAACACCGCCAGCGAATGCGGCTATACCCGGCAGTACGCCGGCCTGCAGGAGCTGCAGGACTATTTCGCCGGGCAGGATTTCGTCGTGCTCGGGTTTCCCTGCAACCAGTTCGGGGGGCAGGAACCGGGCGGCGAAGATGAGATCGTCGCCTTTTGCCAGGGCCGTTTCGGCGTGACCTTTCCTTTGTTCGCCAAGCTGCAGGTGAACGGCGACGGCGCGCATCCGTTGTGGCGTTGGCTGACCCAGGCCGATTCCGAGCGTCCGCATCCCATCAAGTGGAATTTCACCAAGTTTCTGGTCGACGGCCGGGGGAGGGTGGTGAAGCGCTACGAGCCCGCGGTGGAGCCGCACGAACTGGTCGACGACGTCAAGGCGCTGCTGGCGAGGTGAAAAGCGAACGGCCCGCGCAGGCGGGCCGTGGAGGGAGCCGTGGATGGCTTACTTGCGGCGGAAGACCAGATCCCATACGCCGTGGCCGAGCTTGATGCCGCGGGCTTCGAACTTGGTCAGCGGCCGGTAGTCCGGGCGCGGCGCGTAGCCGTCCGCGGTATTCTCCAGATCGGCGTTGCCGCTCAGCACTTCCAGAATCTGGACCGCGTAGTCTTCCCAGTCGGTGGCGGCGTGGAAATAGCCGCCTGGCTTGAGCTTTTTGGCCAGTTTCTCCACCAGCGGCGCCTGGATCAGGCGGCGCTTGTTGTGGCGTTTCTTGTGCCACGGGTCCGGGAAGAAAATGTGCACGCCGTCCAGGCTGCCGTCGGCCAGCATGTTGTCCAGCACTTCCACCGCGTCGTGGCGCATCAGCCGCAGATTGCTCAGTTCCTTCTCGGCGATCAGCTTGCACAGATTGCCGACGCCGGGGCTGTGCACTTCGATGCCGAGGTAATCATTGCCCGGATTGGCGGCGGCGATCTCGGCGGTGGCGCCGCCCATGCCGAAGCCGATTTCCAGGATCTTGGGCGCGGCGCGGCCGAAAGCCTGTTCCAGGTCTATCGTTTCCGGACGGTACTCTATGCCCCACTTGGGCATGCCTTCGTCCATCGCCCGCTGCTGGCCTGCGGACAGATGGCCCTGGCGCAGCACAAAGCTGCGGATCGCGCGTTTGAAAGCCGGATTTTCCATTTTGCTGGCCTGCTGAAAACTCAAAAAAACCGCGATGTTACCGAATCTCGGCGTAGCTTGCGAGTATTGCCGCCCGCCGCGGCTCGTCCCGCCGCAGCGCGTCCAGATAATCGAGCACGCTGGGCCAGCGCAGACGGACGGCCAGTTCGCGTCGTATCCGGCCGTTGTCCAGGCGGCGCGATTCGGCCAGGAATGACCATTGCTGCGGCGTGACGCGGGCCTTCACCTCGTCGCGCGGCAATTGCGGCGGCACCGGCAGGCCAAGGGTTTCTCCCAGTCGCCGATACCACATGCCGACCGGCAGCGGTTGGTCGTCGCAGGCGTTGTAGACGCGGATGCCGCTTCTGCGGCGCAAGGCCGCCGCGCACAGCTGCGCCAGGTCGTCGGCGTGGATGTGGTTGCTCCAGCTGTCTTCGGCATCGATGATCAAGGGAGCGGCGGCGGCGAAGCGCGACAGCGGCAGCCGTTCATCGGCATAGATGCCCGGCGCGCGCAGGATGGTCAACGCGCAGCCGCGGGCGATGGCGAAGCGGCGCAGCTGGGATTCGGCGTCGGCGCGGCGCTGCGCGCGATCGTTGCGCGGGCGGACCGCCGCGGCTTCGTCCAGCACGGCGCCGCCTGCGTCGCCATACACGCCGCTTGTGCTGATGTAGATCAATTGCTGTGGTATGCTGTTCGCTTTTGCCAGCGCGTACAACAACTTGCGCATTCTCGAGTCTGTCCGGCCATGGGCCGGCGGCGGCGCGGTCAGCAGCGCGGCGTCGGCCAGCCCGGCGAGGCGCGCCAGACTGGGGGCATGGTCCAGATCGCCTATCAGCGGCAAGGCGCCCAGCGCGCGCCAGCGGGCGGCGGCCTCTTCGGTGCGACACAGGGTCAATATCCGCCAACTCCGGCGAAGCTGCGGCAGGGCGCGCCGGGCGACATCGCCGGCGCCGATGACAAGTAAAGTACGCATGGTGTGCATTTTAGCCAGAATTCGGGATTGAGAAACGATTATGACTTGCCAGGTGAAAGTGCTCCCCAGCGGGCATGCATTCAGTGTTGAAGCGCACGAAACCATTCTTGAAGCGGCGCTGCGCCAGGGCGTGGGCCTGCCCTACGGCTGCCGCGACGGCGCTTGCGGCGCCTGCAAGGGCAAGGTGCTGGAGGGCGAGGTGAGCCAGGACGGCTTCCAGGAAAAGGCGTTGTCCGCCGCCGAGCGCGCGCAGGGCATGGCCTTGTTCTGCTGTGCGAAGCCGCAAGGCGACATCAGCATCGAGGCGCGCGAAGTGACCGGCATCGGCGACATCCAGATCAAGACGCTGCCGTGCCGGGTCGAAACGATAGAAAAGATCCACGACGTGGCTGTGCTGAAGCTGAAGCTCCCGGTGTCCGAGCGTTTGCAGTTCCGCGCCGGCCAGTATATCGACATCCTGATGAAGGACGGCAAAAAGCGCAGCTTCTCGATCGCCAACGCGCCGCATGACGATTCCTTCCTGGAACTGCACATCCGCCATCAGCCGGGCGGCTCGTTCTCCGAGTATGTGTTCCATCAGATGAAGGAGCGCGAGATCATGCGCTTCAAGGGCCCGATGGGTTCCTTCTTCCTGCGCGAGGAGTCGGACAAACCCATCGTGCTGATCGCCAGCGGCACCGGCTTCGCGCCGGTCAAGGGCATCATCGAGCATGCGATCCATCATGGCATCACCCGGCCGATGAAGTTCTACTGGGGCGCCCGTACCAAGGCCGACCTGTACATGGCGGAGCTGGCCGAAGGCTGGGCCGCCGCGTATCCGCACATCAGCTATGTCCCGGTGCTGTCCGAGGCGTTGCCGGAAGACAATTGGACCGGCCGTGCCGGATTCGTGCACCAGGCGGTGCTGGAAGATTTCGCCGATCTGTCGGATTACCAGGTCTACGCCTGCGGCGCGCCGGTGATGGTGGAGGCGGCCCACGGCACCTTCACCCGCGAGCGCGACCTGCCGGAAAACGAGTTCTTCTCCGACGCCTTCTTCCTGGCCAAGGATATGGGCGGAGGCAAATAAGCAGCACAAGCCTTTGATCTGTATATAAAAAGCCCTCGGCTCGCGCCGGGGGCTTTTTATTTGTCCTGCATCAAATCGCCGGGATGGCCGGTTTGACCTGGGTCAATTCCATGGTTTGTCGAGTGGTTATTATGTCGCTGGCAAGTCAATTGAAACCGCATGCCGGTAGGAGGGAACCATGGAGTTGCTGACCCTATTGTTGGCCGACGATGTCGGCCGTTTGAGCCTGTTGACTATCGTGGTCGCCACCGTGGTGGCTTTCGGGGCTTTGTGGGTGATTTTCCGGAACATGAACAAGCCGGGCAAGTAAGGATTACCCCTGTCGTTTTCAGTATTTCCTCTTGATGTGTGTGTTGGCGGATACGGTGGTGGGCCGTATCCGTTTTTTTTGTCCGCCGCGTCGCGAATTTGTTCTGTATCAGACTATTTCCGTTTCGGGCTTTTCGCCCGGCATTCCCTTTCTATGCTTAAGAGTCGCTGGCGCAAGCCCGCAACGGATCTGAACCAAGGCGCGTTCGCGCAGACGGCGCCAGTCGCGCGGCAAGAGGGCGCGATGCGGGGCCAGGCGTTCTGTCACGCATGGCTCCTGTTCAAAGCCTTGTTGCGAACCGCTGGGCGCTGTCGACAGGCGAGGCGCACGACGAAGGGCAGACCCTGTCCATCCGGCAACGCGGCAGATAGCCGGTTGGCCAGGCTGCCGCTTTCTGCCGGTAGAGACTTTGAACAGGCGCTGAGCGCGCATTTCCGCCGTTCCGGATTCAGCTGTCCATGACGCCTTAATGCAAGCCTTGGTCGCATTCCCCGGAAGTCGCCGGATTGATGGCTGGGCCTGCTTGATGCAAATCAACCTAACAACCGACACCGCTGGAAAGCCTTGTTTTTCGGGGTATACCATAATTTCAGATGATAAGAATTTAATAATGTAATGCTCGGTTTACATACCAGATCGGAGAACGAAAATGTCCACTGAAACTGCAACCCAAGCCGGCTTGGCCGAGGGCGCGTCGCCCAGGCTGAAGCTGGGCGCGCTGACGGCGCTGGTCGTCGGCTCCATGATAGGCGGCGGCATCTTTTCCTTGCCGCAGAACATGGCGGCTGGAGCCGGCGCCGGCGCCATCCTGATCGGCTGGGCGATCACCTTTGTCGGCATGCTGGCGCTGGCCTTCGTGTTCCAGATGCTCGCCTCGCGCAAGCCGGAAGTGTCCGGCGGCGTGTACGGCTACGCCAAGGCCGGTTTCGGCGACTACATGGGCTTCAACTCGGCCTGGGGTTACTGGATCTCGGCCTGGATCGGCAACGTCTCCTATTTCGTGGTGATGTTCTCGGCGCTGGGCTTCTGGGTGCCGGCCTTTGGCGACGGCAATACGCCCATCGCCATCGCTTGCGCGTCTGTGGTGCTGTGGGGCCTGCACTTCCTGGTGCTGCGCGGCGTGCACGGCGCGGCCTTCATCAATACCGTCACCACCATCGCCAAGCTGGTGCCGCTGGCCCTGTTCATTCTATTGATCGTGTTCGCATTCAAGGTCGATACCTTCAACCTGGACTTCTGGGGCAGCGCCAAGCTCGGCTCCATCGTCGACCAGGTGAAGAGCACCATGCTGGTGACGGTGTGGGTGTTCATCGGCATCGAGGGCGCGTCGATGTTCTCCGGCCGCGCCGAGAGCATGAAGGATGTGGGCAAGGCCACCGTGATCGGCTTCCTGCTGACCATCGCGCTCTTGGTCGCCGTATCGGTGCTGTCGCTGGGCGTGATGACCCAGGCTGAACTGGCCGCGCTGAAGAATCCGTCCACCGCCTACGTGCTGCAGAAAGCCTTCGGCACCTTCGGCGCCAACCTGATGAACGCGGGCCTGGTGATCTCCGTCGGCGGCGCGCTCTTGGCCTGGACCTTGCTGGCCGCCGAAGCGCCTTACCTCGCCGGCAAGGACGGCGTGATGCCCAAGGTGTTCGGCACCGTCAACGGCAACGACACCCCGGCCGCCTCGCTGTGGCTGACCAATGGCCTGATCCAGCTGTTCCTGCTGATCACGCTGAAGAGCTCGGCCGGCTACCTGGCGCTGCTGTCGCTGGCCACCTCGATGATTCTGATTCCCTACCTGTTGTGCGCCGGCTACTCCTTGCTGGTGGCCAAGCGCGGCGAGGGCTACGCCCAGGGCGAAAGCACCGCCAAGGAATTTTGGACCGCCGCGCTGGCCACACTGTATGGCGCCTGGCTGATCTACGCCGCGGGTCCCAAGTATCTGTTCCTGTCCATGGTGCTGTACGCGCCGGGCCTGCTGTTCTACCTGTGGGCCAAGAAAGAGCAAGGCCGCAAGCCGTTCAACCTGATCGAAGCCGTGCTGGCCGCCATCGTGGTGGTGATGGCCCTGATCGCGGTCTACATGCTGGCGACCGGTCAGATCGGCCTGTAAGCGAAAGATTTTGAAACCAGTGGGGGCGGATGCCTGCCCCCGAAGTCAGACAAGACTCAAGGAGTAGCGTTATGACCAAGTTTGGTGTTCATTCTGAATGCGGCAAGTTGCGCACCGTGATGGTGTGCCGTCCCGGCCTCGCCCACAAGCGCCTGACCCCCGACAATTGCCATGACCTGCTGTTCGACGACGTGATCTGGGTGGAGCGCGCGCAGAAGGACCATGCCTACATGGTCGAGCAGATGCGCGCCCGCGGCATCGAAGTGATCGAGGTGCACGACGCGCTGGCCAAGGTTCTGGACGACAAGGCCGCCCGCAACTGGGTCCTGGACCGCAAGGTCAAGGCCGACAACGTGGGCATCGGCATGCTGTCCGACCTGCGCAGCTGGCTGAACGAAATGCCGTCGTCGCAGCTGGCCGACCACCTGGTGGGCGGCATCGCCAAGTTCGAGCTGCCGTTCGACCCGAAAGGCCTGTTCGGCGGCTACCTGGACCGCTCCGACTTCGTGCTGCCTCCGGTGCCGAACAGCCTGTTCCAGCGCGACCCGTCTTGCTGGATCTATGAAGGCGTGACGCTGAACCCGATGTACTGGCCGGCCCGCCGGCAGGAAACGCTGATCCTGCAATCGATCTACCAGTTCCACCCGTACTTCGCGGGCAAGGTCAATATCTGGTGGGGCGGCTGCGACAGCGATCACGGCGCGGCCACACTGGAAGGCGGCGACGTGATGCCCATCGGCAACGGCGTGGTGCTGATCGGCATGGGCGAGCGCACCAGCCCGCAGGCGGTGGTGCAGGTTGCCAAGCGCGTGCTGCACCGCGAGGGCGGCGCCAAACGCGTGATCGCCTGCCAGATGCCCAAGTCCCGCGCCGCGATGCACCTGGACACCGTCTTCAGCTTCCTCGACATCGACCTGCTGTCGGTATTCCCGGACGTGGTGGATGAAATCACTTGCACCAGCATGTACGCCGGCGACCGCGAAGGCGAGGTCGTCTTCGAACGCCACGAGGGCGTGAAGCTGGTGGACGTGGTGCGCGAGGCGCTGAACCTGAAGGAAATCCGCGTGATCCAGACCGGCGGCGACGCCTACCAGCGCGAACGCGAGCAATGGGACGACGGCAACAACGTGGTGGCGCTGGACCGCCGCGTGGTGGTGGCCTACGACCGCAACACCTATACCAACCGCCTGATGCGCGAGCACGGCGTGGAAGTGATCGAGATCCCGGCCTCCGAACTGGGCCGCGGCCGCGGCGGCGGCCACTGCATGACCTGCCCGATCATCCGCGACGAAGTGAAGGTGTAAGGCTGTTTGACCCGGCCGGCGAGTCCGGCCGGGAGCTGAAAATACTCATCTAGTTTGTTTGCAAAAAGACAGGTTGACCGCTGCCTCCACGGGGACGGCGGCCCGCTTGCCCAGACTCTAATCAGGAGCAACATCATGGCTTTCAATCTGCGCAACCGTAACTTCCTCCGCATGCTGGACTTCACCCCGCGCGAAATCCGCTACATGCTCGACCTGGCCCGCGACCTGAAGCGCGCCAAGTATTCCGGCACCGAACAGCAGCACCTGAAGGGCAAGAACATCGCCCTGATCTTTGAAAAGACTTCCACCCGCACCCGCTGCGCCTTCGAAGTGGCTTGCTACGACCAGGGCGCCAACGTCACCTACCTCGGACCGTCCGGCTCGCAGATCGGCATCAAGGAATCGATGAAGGACACCGCCCGCGTGCTGGGCCGCATGTACGACGCCATCGAATACCGCGGCTTCGACCAGCACATGGTGGAAACCGAGCTGGCCAAGTTCGCCGGCGTGCCGGTGTACAACGGCCTGACCGACGAATGGCACCCGACCCAGATGCTGGCCGACGTGTTGACCATGTGGGAAAACAGCGACAAGCCGATCTCGCAGATCAGCTACACCTACCTGGGCGACGCCCGCAACAATATGGGCAACTCGCTGCTGGTGATCGGCGCCAAGCTGGGCATGGACGTGCGCATCGGCGCGCCCAAGCACCTGTGGCCGACCGACGAGCTGGTGGCCGAGTGCCGCGAGATCGCCGTCAAGACCGGCGCGCGCATCACGCTGACAGAAGACGCCAAGGTAGCGGTCAAGGGCACCGACTTCATCCACACCGACGTCTGGGTGTCGATGGGCGAGCCGGCCGAAGTGTGGGCCGAGCGCATCCGTCTGCTGAAGCCGTTCCAGGTCAACAGCGCGCTGATGGCCGCCGCGGAAAATCCGCAGGTGAAATTCATGCACTGCCTGCCGGCCTACCACAACAGCGAAACCAAGGTGGGCAAGGAAATCGCCGCGCAGTATCCGGAATTGGCCAACGGCATCGAAGTGACCGAGGACGTGTTCGAGTCCGAAGCTTGCATCGCCTTCGAGCAGGCCGAGAACCGCATGCACACCATCAAGGCCATCCTGGTGGCTACGCTGGGCGATTAAGCCTGGGCTTGGGCCGGCGCAGTCCGGCCCGATCACACATCAACCGGCCAAGGCCTCCTGACCGGGAGCCTTGGCCGGCGTCGTTGAAAGAATGAGGAAGGAAGAATTATGCGAGTCGTCGTAGCTTTGGGCGGCAATGCCCTGCAGCGTCGTGGCGAGGCCATGACCGCCGACAATCAGCGCGCCAACGTCAAGGTGGCCGCCGAGCAACTGGCCGCCGTGACCCGGCTGGGCCACAACCTGGTGATGTGCCACGGCAACGGCCCGCAAGTGGGCCTGCTGGGTCTGCAGAACGATGCCTACGCCCGCCACGTGGACGAGAAAGTCACCCCGTATCCGCTGGACGTGCTGGGCGCGCAGACCGAGGGCATGATCGGCTACATGGTAGAGCAGGAGCTGGGCAATGTGCTGCCGTTCGAGGTGCCGATCGCTACCATCCTGACCCAGACCGAAGTGGACGCCAACGATCCGGCCTTCCAGAACCCGACCAAATTCGTCGGCCCGGTTTACTCCAAGGAAGAGGCCGAGAAGCTGGCCGCCGACAAGGGCTGGGCGGTGAAGGCCGACGGCCAGTACTACCGCCGGGTGGTGCCGAGCCCGAAACCGAAGCGCATTTTCGAAATGCGGCCGATCAAGTGGCTGATCGAAAAGGGCGCGGTGGTGATCGCGGCCGGCGGCGGCGGCATTCCCACCATGTATCAGGGCGACAAGCTGGTGGGCGTGGAGGCGGTGATCGACAAGGATCTGGCGTCCGCGCTGCTGGCGCGCGAGATCGATGCCGATTACTTCGTGATCGCCACCGACGTGAAGAGCGTGTTCGTCGGCTGGGGCACGCCGGAGGCCAAGGCCATCCGCCAGGCGCACCCGGACGAGATGGATAAGCTGGGCTTCGCCGCCGGTTCGATGGGGCCGAAAGTGGAGGCCGCTTGCGAGTTTGCCCGCCTGACCGGCAAGAAGGCGGTGATCGGCGCGCTGGAAGACATCGAGAAGATCGTCAAGGGCGAGGCCGGCACCGTGATCTCCACCGGCAAGCCTGGCATCGAGTGGTACTGAGCGGATAGAGATTCCGCGCCAAGCGAAAGGGCTGCCGACGGCAGCCCTTTTTCATGCCGGCGGCAGGCCGGCTTATTCCGACTTCAACTGACGGATCAGATCCTCCAGCTCGGCCGGATCGGGCGGCAGGCCGTCGCGCTCCGGCTCGGGATCGGCGCCTGGCGCTTTGGCATTGCCCTGCGCGACGGCGTCGGTGATCTGGTCGTTCACTGCTGTGGGATGCGCCATGGCCGGTCTCCTTGGTTCAAGTGGTGGGCGGAAGTCCAGATTAGCCGTCTGTCCGGCGGACTGGAATCGTTGCAACTACGCAGTCATTTGCAATGCCTCCGTCAGGCCCAGTTCGCGCGCGTGGCGCCGCGCCAGGTCCTGGCCGGCGTGATAGCCGGCATCGTACAGCCGCGACAGGTTGGAGTAAGACCAGTCCAGCTCCTCGTTGAATCCCTCCCGGCGGATGTGGGCGTCGAAATTGATCTTCAGCACCTCGGTGCGCGGGTGGCCCTGCTCGTCGCGGTTGTGCAGCGCCTCGAACAGGCGCAGGTCGTCGCGGGCGATTTCCGTCAGCGGCGCGATGATGGACTGCACCCAGGCGTCGTACAGATTGCGCGGCGGATGCAGCAGTTTGCTGCTGCCCAGCACGTCGAACACGATGGTGTAGTCGATATGGGGGTGCAGCTCGAACAGCCGCTTGAAGTTCAGCGTGTCTATCGCCGCGCCTTCGATGTAATAGTCGTCTCCCAGCTTGTACGGCGGGTAGATGAAGGGAAAGGACAGCGCCGCGAGGAAATGCTCGTGGGTGACTTCGCTCTTGTCCCAGCAGCGCATTTCCCCCCGGCTGACGTTGTAGGCGTTCAGGTAGAACTCGCCCGGCAGCGACTGCAGCTTGGAGAAATCCACCACCTGATCGATGAAGGGCACGTGCGCGCACAGGCCCTGGCTATCTGAGGTGAGGCCGCTGGGGCACAGCGCGGCCAGGGCGAGCGAGGTCCAGTCGGCGAACAGGCGGTGGGCCGGGCTGCTGTCGGCCTGCTGCTGTATCGCCTGCAGAAAGGGGTTATTCGACAGCAGCGAGCGCCAGGCGTCGGCCAGCGGGCCGGGCTTGTTGAATACCTTGTAGTTGACCGGGAACAGGCTATAGATCCGGTCGGACACGCCCATGTCGGCCAGCCGGGACAGCGCCGCCAGGGCATCGCCCTGGCGCGGGGCCGCGTACAGCAGGCCGACGATGGCGCCGGCGCCGGAGGCGGAAATGATGTCGAACTTGACGCCGGCTTCGGTCAGCGCGACCAGGGCGCCGGCCATCAGCGTGGCGTTGGGCGCGCCGCCGCCCAGCACCAGCGCGATCGAGGGACGTTTGAATTGTGCCATCGCATGCTTCTCCATCGTGGATTGCCATAGGGAAATGCCGCTGGAAAATACAAATGCATGGCTGAAGTATGGCCGGAAAACCGCGTTTTGCAACGCAGCATGCAGCCGCGCCGCTGTGGCGGAAAAGACGCATCCCTGATGTCATGGCGCAGAACAATGAAAGATACCTTGCGATACAAGGTATCTTGCCATACAGTTCAGTCAGACATCCGGGTGCAGCAGTTTACCGATGTTCCTTGTAATGCAAGGTATCGTGTATTGCCAGTCGGTGAGGAAGGCAACAATGAAGACGCAATTGAAAAAAGGCACGCTGGACATGTGCGTGCTGGCGGCGCTGTCCCAGGCCGACAGCTATGCCTACGAGCTGGTCAGCAAGCTGTCGCAGGGCATGGACATCAGCGAAGGCACCATCTACCCCTTGATGCGCAGGCTGCAGAACGAATCGTGGGTGAGCACCTATCTGGTGGAGTCGTCGTCGGGCCCATCGCGCAAGTACTACAAGCTGACCGAGGCGGGCAGGCGCGAGCTGGAGACGATGCGGCGGGAATGGCAGGAGTTTGTGGCCGAAGTGGAAAACGTGCTGCGGGGCGGCCCGGCGGCAGCGACAGAGGGAGCGCAACAATGACACGCAAGGAATTCCTGAGGCAGCTGGAGCAAGCGCTGTCCGGCCTGAAGCCGGAAGCGGTGCGCGAGATCCTCGCCGATTACGACGAGTATTTCAGCGACGCGCAGGCCGATGGCCGCGACGAGGCCGAGGTGGTGGAGGCGCTGGGCAGTCCGCAGAAGCTGGCGCGGGAGCTGAAGGCGCAAACCCATTACCGGCAATGGCAGGAGCATCGCTCCTTCGCCAACCTGACTCGGGTGGTGGCGTCGATCGCGGGACTGGGCGTGCTGAATTTCATTCTGGCCATCCCCTTGCTGGTCTATCTGCTGTTTCTGACCATGGGCTACATCGCGTCGGTCGGCTTCCTGCTGTCGGGGTTGGCGGTGGTGCTGGCCTGGGGCAGCCACAGCCTGTTCGGCTGGCCGCAGTTCACCAGCGACGGCTCCGGCTGGTATATCGGCCGCTATGGCGACAGCGGCGCCGAAATGGCCTGGCGCAGCGAGATGGACGACCACTCCGGGCAGGTCTGGATCGACAAGGGCTTGCTGATGCTGGAGCCGGACGATGGCGACCGCTTCGAACTCAAGACCAGCCAGGGCGCGCTGCTGCTGGTGTCCAAGTCTGGCGGCAAGCTGGCGGTCGACGCCAGCCAGCCGGCGGTGCGCGAGCTGGCCCGGATCGATGACGGCCAGGTCAGCATCGACGGCGGCGCGATCCGCGAATTGAAGCTGCGCGAGGACAGCGGGGACGTATTCACCGCCCGGGTCGACGACGGCAAACGCCTGGAGACGCTGGATGCGTCCGCCGGCGGAACTGTGCTGAAACTGGTGGACAGCGGGCCGAACGGCAGCATCTCGCTGAAGGATGGCGACAGCACGCTGGAGATTTCCGAGCGCAGCATCGAATTGAAGGACGGGATGGACCACATCCAGATCGATGCGCTGCCGGGCCTGTCGGTAGGCATGAGCGCGTTGGCGGTGGGGCTGATGCTGCTGCTCGGCGGCTCGCTGGGGCTGGTGTTCTGCGTGTGGCTGACCCGGCTGACCTGGCGCGCGCTGGTGGCTTACGTGAAGTATCAGATTGAACTGGTGTCCGGCAAGGGCGGCGAAAACGCCGCGGCCTGAACCTTAAACTTGCGATGGGAGTATGGATCATGAAGAACGATGCCTGCCTGCAACAGTTGCAACTGACCCTGGTCGAATTGCCGGAAGCCGAATTGCGCAAAATCCTCCGCGATTATCGCGGCTATATCCGCGGCGCGGTGGCCGACCGCGCCAGCGAAAGCCGCTTGCTGGCCGTGCTGGCCGATACCCGCCAACTGGCCGCGGGCCTTTCCCGCCGATCCGGCCGGGAGAGGCTGGCCATCCATGGCCTGGCGCTGGCCGCCGCGCTGGCGGCCACGCTGACCGGCTACTGGCTGTTCCTGAATTGAAACGCTTGCTGAGGAAAACCTAGATGAACATCGTCAAGATTGGCTGCGGGCTGTTGCTGCTGGGCAGCGCGGCCGCGCGGGCGGAGGACGCCGCCGGCATCGACAGGCTGAATTTCAACGGCGACGCGCTGAAGCTGGAGCTGAGCGCCGACGCCGCCAGGCCCTACAAGCTGGATGTGGAGAAGCGCAACTGGTCGGACGCCGACTGCAAGCTGACGGTGACCCGGATGGGGGGAGACCTGACCTTCCAGGTCAAGCTGAACAAGCCGGTCGGCGACCGCTGCAAGCTGACGGTCCGCGGGAACGTTAAGCCCGGCAAGCAGGTGGGCGTGGATATGCGCGCGTTCGACGGCGACCTGAACGGGCGATTCTCCTCGGTGCAGATGCGCGGACAGGCGTTGAAAGTGGATCTGAAGGGCGCTTACGGCGCGGTGGCGCTGAGTGGCGACGCGGTGAAGGCCGAGGTGGACGCCAGCGTCGATGATCTGAAGGCCAAGGGCCAGGCGGTGAACCTGGAATTCGACGGCGCGACCCGCGGCGTGGCGCTGGAAGGGCAGGCGGTGAAGGCCGACCTCAAGCTGCGCGGCGCGCAGCCGGCTGCCAGCGTCGACGTCAAAGGCCAGATGGTGAATCTGGATTTCCATGCCGATCGGCAGGCCAAGCTGGATTACCAGGTGAGCGGGCAGGCCAGCAAGGTCAGCGGCGACTGGGTCAGCACGCCCGGCGCGCCGCTGAAGCTGAGGGTGGGCGGTTCGGCGGTGAAGGTGTCGCTGGAACGCAACTGATTACGGTATGGCTCCGTGTCCCTTTGCCCGGCAAGCCCGCCGGGCTTTTTTCGTTTCGCCATGAAAAACGGAGCCATCGGCTCCGTTTTCAGCATGCGCAGGCGGGAATCGCGCTCGCCGCGCTCAATGGCCTTCGTAGCTGCAGACGGTGAACAGGTCCAGGCCGCCGTCGCGCACCAGCTGGCCGCCGCCCAGTTCGGGCAGCTCGATGATGGCCGCGGCTTCCAGCACGTCGGCGCCCATGCGCTTGAGCAGCTTGTAGCCGGCCATCATGGTGCCGCCGGTGGCCACCAGGTCGTCGATCAGGATCACGCGGTCGCCGGGCTTGCAGGCGTCGGTGTGCATTTCCACCGCGGCGTTGCCGTATTCCAGCTCGTACTCTTCTTCCACCGTGGTGAATGGCAGCTTGCCCTTCTTGCGGATCGGCACGAAGCCGACATTCAGCTCGTAGGCCAGCACCGAGCCGATGATGAAGCCGCGCGCGTCCAGGCCCGCCACCAGATCCACCTTTTCCATCATGTAGCGATGGACGTAGATGTCGATCAGCATGCGGAAGGTTTTCGGATTCTGCAGCAGCGGGGTGATGTCGCGGAACATCACGCCCTGTTGCGGCCAGTTGGGCACGGTGCGGATCCAGCCCTTCAGATAGCTGGAGTAGTCGAGATTGCTGAGGTTTTCCATGGGCCTATTGTACTTCGAAATCAAAAGACTGTGCCGGCTGGCGTCGTTCAGAAAAAACGGCCCGCCGCGAGCGGCAGGCCGTCGGATGAGCCGATTATTGTGCGTTCAGTGGAAGAAAGCCAGCTTGAAGATCCACAGCGCGGCGATGATCACCACCGCCGGGCGCAGGTCGGAGAAGCGGCCGGCCAGGATCTTGATCACCGCGTAGCTGATGAAGCCGAAGGCGATGCCGTCGGCGATCGAGAAGGTGAACGGCATCGCGAGCGCGGTCATCACCGCCGGGGCGGATTCGGTCAGGTCGTTCCATTCGATCTCGGCCAGGCCCCGCGCCATCAGCACGGCGACGTAGCACAGCGCCGGCGCGGTGGCGTAGGCCGGCACGGTGGCGGCCAGCGGCGACAGCCACAGCGCGGCCAGGAACAGCAGCGCCACCACCACGGCGGTCAGGCCGGTGCGGCCGCCGACGGCGGTGCCCGCGGCGGATTCGATGTAGGCGGTGGTGGACGAGGTGCCCATCGCCGCGCCGGCGGTGATGGCGATGGAGTCGGCCATCAACGCGCGCTTCAGGCGCGGCAGCTTGCCGTCCTTGTCCAAAAGGCCAGCGCGGTGCGACACGCCGACCAGGGTGCCGGTGGTGTCGAACAGGTCGACGAAGAAGAACACGAAGATCACGCCTATCAGGCCTGCATGCAGCGCGCCCTGGATGTCCATGGCCATGAAGGTGGGCGCCATGCTCGGCACCGGGGCGACGATGCCCTTGAACGGCGACAGGCCGAGCGCGATCGACAGCACGGTCACCACCAGGATGCCGATGATGATGGAGCCGGGCACCTTGCGGTATTCCAGCGCCACGATCAGGAAGAAGCCGAAAATGGCCAGCAGCGCGGTGGGCTTGTGGATGTCGCCCAGCGTCAGATAGGTTTCCGGATGCGGCGCGATCACGCCGGCGTTCTTCAGCGCGATGATGGCGAGGAACATGCCGACGCCGGCCGAGATGGCGAATTTCAACGACTGCGGAATCGCGTTGACGATGGCCTCCCGCACCTTGAACAGGCTGACCGCCAGGAACACGATGCCGGAAATGAACACCGCGCCCAGCGCGGTTTCCCACGACAGGCCCATGCCCTTGACCACGCTGAAGGTGAAGTAGGCGTTCAGGCCCATGCCGGGCGCCAGCGCGATCGGGTAGTTGGCCACCAGGCCCATGATGGCGGTGCCGAGGGCTGCGGCCAGGCAGGTGGCGACGAAGACCGCGTTCAGGTCCATGCCGGTGGACGACAGGATCAGCGGGTTGACCAGGATGATGTAGGCCATGGTCAGGAAGGTGGTGAAGCCGGCGATCACCTCGGTTTTGACCGTGGTGCCGTGCTCCTTGAGCTTGAAAAAGCTTTCCAGCAGTTGCATGAAGAATGACTCCGGGCGGATCGCGAGAGTTCGGAAAACGCGGCATTATCGGCCTCTAGGCGCTCAAACACCTAAATCTTGACGTGAAAATATGTCATCGCTTAACAATGGCTGCCCCGCTGTGATATCCTGAAAAATTACTCTTCGGCAAACGTTTGTATTTATGAGCCAGCTTATCGGGAACATTTACATCGTGGTCGCTCCGTCCGGCGCCGGCAAGACTTCGCTGGTGGCCGCCTTGCTGCAGGCCGAGCCCAGCGTCGAGCTGTCGGTGTCCTACAGCACCCGCGCGGCGCGCAAGGGCGAGGTCGATGGCAAGCACTATCACTTCGTCGACCGCTCGGCGTTCGACGCCATGGTGGAGCGCGGAGACTTCCTCGAGCACGCCGAGGTGTATGGCAACTGCTACGGCACCAGCGCGCCGTGGATACGCAGCCGTCTGGAAGCCGGCCAGGACATCCTGCTGGAAATCGACTGGCAGGGCGCCGAACAAGTGCGCGCAGTGTTCCCCGACGCCATCGGCATTTTCATCGCGCCGCCGTCGATCGAGGAGCTGGAGCGCCGCCTGCGCGGCCGCGACACCGACACCGAAGAGGTGATTCTGCGCCGACTCGCCTCGGCCCGCGCCGAGATCGACAAGATCGATGAATACGACTACATCGTGGTCAACGACGATTTCGAGCGCGCCAAGCTGGACCTGATCAGCATCGTCCGCGCGCAGCGCCTGAAGAGCGGCCCGCAGCGCCGCCGCCTGGCCGACATGTTCCGCCGCATGGGCACCGCCGGCGCGAAATGAAAATAGTTCCGTCCCGCTGTGTCGGACGGGACGAAAATCGATATAGTGAACCCTGTAACCGTCATTTAGCTGAGAGAGATCATGGCCCGTATTACTGTTGACGACTGCCTGGACCGCATCCAGAACCGTTTTGACCTGACCCTGGCCGCCGCCTACCGCGCCCGCCAAGTGGCTTCCGGCGCCAGCTCCTTCGTGGAGCCGGGCCGCCACAAGCCGACCGTGATCGCCCTGCGTGAAATCGCCGCCGGCCACGTAGGCAAAGAACTCCTGAACCGCGGCAAGGCCTGATTGACGCAGCGCGGAGCGTGAAGATGGGCACCGGCATTGAGACAGGCATCGACTACAACGCCCTGATCGACTCCGAAGCCGCGGCGTTCCTGGAGAGCGCCGCGCGCTATCTCAAGCCGGAAGACGTCGAGATGCTCAGGCTGGCCTTTCAGGTCAGCCGCGAGGCGCACGAGGGGCAGACCCGCAAGAGCGGCGAGCCCTACATCACCCATCCGCTGGCGGTGGCCACCATGCTCACCGACTGGCGGCTGGACGTGCAGGGCCTGGCCGCCGCGCTGCTTCACGACGTGCTGGAAGACACCGGCGTCACCAAGCCGACGCTGATCGAGAAGTTCGGCAAGATCGTCGCCGATCTGGTGGACGGCCTGTCCAAGCTGGAAAGGCTGGAATACCAGACCAAGGAAGACGCCCAGGCCGAAAGCTTCCGCAAGATGGTGCTGGCGATGGCGCGCGACATCCGCGTCATCATCGTCAAGCTGGCCGACCGGCTGCACAATATGCGCACGCTGGACTCGATGCGCGAGGACAAGCGCCGCCGCATCGCGCTGGAAACGCTGGAAATCTACGCGCCGATCGCCAACCGCATCGGCCTGAACAAGGTCTACCGCGAGCTGCAGGACTTGGCGTTCAAGCATCTGCACCCGCACCGCTACAGCGTGCTGTCCAAGGCGGTGCGCGCGGCGCGCGGCAACCGCCGCGAAGTGGTCAACAAGATACTGCTGGCCGTCAGCCAGCGGCTGGTGCAAAGCAATATCGAGGCTACGATCAAGGGCCGCGAGAAAAACCTCTACAGCATCTACAAGAAGATGCAGGAGAAGCACCTGTCCTTCTCCGAGGTGCTGGACATCTACGGCTTCCGCGTCGTCGTCAACGACATCCCGGCCTGCTATCTGGCGCTGGGCGCGCTGCACAGCCTGTACAAGCCGATTCCCGGCAAATTCAAGGATTACATCGCCATTCCCAAGGGCAATGGCTACCAGAGCCTGCACACCACGCTGTTCGGCCCTTACGGCACCCCGGTGGAGATGCAGATCCGCACCCGCGAGATGCACAACGTGGCCGAGGCCGGCGTGGCCTCGCACTGGATGTACAAGAGCGGCGAGGGCGTCAACACGGCCCAGCAGCGCACCCACCAGTGGCTGCAGAAGCTGTTGGACATGCAGGAGGAGAGCGACGACGCCGTCGAATTCCTCGAGCACATCAAGATCGACCTGTTCCCGGACGAAGTCTACGTGTTCACGCCCAAGGGCAAGATCATGGTGCTGCCGCAGGGCTCCACCCCGGTGGACTTCGCCTACGCGGTGCACACCGACGTCGGCCACCGCTGCATCGCCGCCCGCGTCAACCACGCGCTGGTGCCGCTGCGCTCCGCCTTGCGCAACGGCGACACCGTCGAGATCATCACCTCCACCCAGGCCAAGCCCAATCCGTCCTGGCTGGCCTTCGTGCAGAGCGGCCGCGCCCGCTCCGGCATCCGCAACTATCTGAAGAGCCTGCAGCGCGAGGAGGCGGTGGCGCTGGGCGAGAAGCTGCTCAGGCAGGCGGTGGGCGCGCTGGCGTCGACGCCGCTGGCGGTCAGCGACGAGCTGCGCGCCGAGTATCTCGCCGCCTACGGCGAAAAGATGCACGGTTTCGACGACGCGCTGGCCGAGATCGGCGCCGGCAAGCTGCTGCCCATCGTGGTGGCGCGAAGGATGCTGGAGCTGGCCGGCGAGCGGCTGGGCGAGGGCGTGCGCGTCGGTCCGATCACCATTCGCGGCAACGAAGCCGGCATGGTGCAGCTGTCCAGCTGCTGCAATCCGCTGCCCGGCGACGACATCCTGGGCGTGATCACCAAGGGCCAGGGCCTGGTGATACACCGGGTCAGCTGTCCGAACGCGCGCCGCGCCGATCCGGACAAGCTGCTGGAGGTCAACTGGGAGGCGCAGCGCGACCGGATGTTCGGCGTCACCGTCGGCGTGTTGTCGCGCAACGAGCGCGGCGCGCTGGCCGACATCGCCACCGCGATCTCGCAGGCCTCGGCCAATATCGAAAGCGCCGACACCCAGGACAGCAGCCGCGACGGCGACAGCCTGTTCAATATCCACTTCCGCCTGCAGGTGGAGGGCGTGGAGCACCTGGAGCGCGTGCTCGCGGCCGTCCGCCAGCTGGCGGTGGTGCAGCGCGTGGAGAGAAAGTGAGCCAAATGAATCTACGCATCAACGGCGAAGACAGAAGCTTCGCCGGCATCGCCACGTTCGCGGAGCTGGTCGCCGCGCTGGATCTGGCCGGCAAGCGCATCGCGATCGAGCGCAACGGCGAGATCGTGCCCCGCGGCAGCTTCGCCGAGGCGAGGCTGGCCGACGGCGACGAACTGGAAATCGTGGTGGCGGTCGGTGGCGGCTGAGTCCGCTCTCCTGCCGTTCTGACGTCAATGGAAGAAAAGGGAATGCAGGTGGACGATAAACTGGTGATAGCCGGCCGAGAGTACGGTTCTCGCTTGCTGGTGGGGACCGGCAAATACAAGGATTTCGAGCAGACCGCGGCGGCGCTGGATGCCTCCGGCACCGAAATCGTCACCGCGGCGATACGGCGCGTGAACCTGGGTCAGAACGCTAACGAGCCGAATTTGCTGGACTTTTTGCCGCAAAACCGGTATAACCTCCTGCCCAACACGGCGGGATGCTATTCCGCCGAAGACGCCGTGCGCACCTTGCGGCTGGCGCGGGAGCTTCTCGACGACCATCGTTTCGTGAAGCTGGAAGTGCTGGGGGATCCGAACAATCTGTACCCCAATGTGAAGGAAACCCTCAAGGCCGCCGAGGTGCTGGTGGCGGAGGGATTCGATGTCTTGGTTTATACCTCGGACGACCCCATCGTCGCGCGCGAGCTGGAGCAGATCGGCTGCTGCGCGATCATGCCGCTGGCCAGCCTGATCGGCTCGGGCATGGGGATCTTGAATCCGTGGAACCTGCAATTGATCATCGAGCAGTCCAATGTCCCCGTGATCGTGGATGCCGGCGTCGGCACCGCGTCCGACGCGGCGATAGCGATGGAATTGGGCTGCGACGGCGTGCTGATGAATACCGCGATTGCCGCTGCGCGCAATCCGGTTCAAATGGCGCACGCCATGAAATTGGCCGTGGAAGCTGGCCGCGCCGCCTATCTCGCCGGCCGGATGCCGAAACGTTTTTATAGTGCAGTGCCAAGTTCTCCTAGTGAGGGGGTGATTTCTTCCGTCAAGTCGTGATGTTCATGGCCCAGGCTGGCCGCGCCAAACCGCGCAAAACACCACAAGATGACCTGACGTTGTCGTTTCAGACTTTTACAAATGCAGTAACATTGCTAAAATGCTGTTTTTACAGGCGGCGGCTTTAGCCACGCCCTAAGAAATCTAAGGACCCTTAAGTAAATGCCGACTATTCGCGTTAAAGAGAACGAACCGTTTGAAGTTGCCCTGCGTCGCTTCAAGCGCTCCGTGGAAAAAACTGGCCTGCTGACCGAACTGCGCGCTCGCGAGTTCTACGAGAAGCCGACCACCGAGCGCAAGCGCAAGCACGCTGCCGCGGTTAAGCGCCACTACAAGCGCATCCGCAGCCAAATGCTGCCGCCGAAACTCTACTAAGAGTTTTTCCGGCATCAAGCAGGACCGCAGGCCATGCCTGCGGTTTTGCCATTTGTACTCCCGAATTTCCCCCGCTGCCCGCGCAGCGCCTGATTTCCAAGTGAGCACGACATGAGCCTCAGAGTTCGCATCACCGACGACATGAAGTCCGCCATGAAAGCCAAGGAAGCCGACAAGCTGGGCGCGATCCGCCTGCTGTTGGCCGCCGTCAAGCAGAAAGAGGTGGACGAGCGCATCGAACTGGACGACGCCGGCGTCATCGCCGTCGTCGACAAGATGATCAAGCAGCGTCGTGACTCGATCTCCCAGTACCAGGCCGCCCAGCGCCAGGATCTGGTCGACAAGGAGCAGGCCGAGATGGACGTGCTGATGGGCTATATGCCGCAGCAGCTGTCCCAGGCCGAGATCGAGGCGCTGATCGCCAAGGCGGTGGCCGATACCGGCGCCGCCGGCATGCAGGACATGGGCAAGGTGATGGGCGCGCTGCGCCCGCAATTGGCCGGCCGCGCCGACATGGCGCAGGTGTCCGCGCTGATCAAAGCCAAGCTGAGCGCCTGAGGCCGAGGCGCCAGGACTTGATTCCGCAGGATTTCATCGACCAGCTGCTGTCCCGCGTCGACATCGTCGACGTGGTGGACCGCTACGTTCCGCTGAAGCGGGGCGGGCAGAACTATATGGCCTGCTGCCCCTTTCACAAGGAAAAGTCGCCCTCATTTACGGTGAGTCCCAGCAAGCAGTTCTACCACTGCTTCGGCTGCGGCGCGCACGGTTCGGCCATCGGCTTCGTGATGGAGTACCAGGGCATCGGCTTCATCGACGCGGTCAAGATGCTGGCCGAGGGCATCGGCATGCAGGTGCCGAACGAGCGCAACCTCAATCCGGAGGCCAGCCGCAAGGCGCGCGAGAAGCAGGTCTCGCTGGAGCAACTGATGCAGCAGGCCAGCGATTTCTACCGCCGCGAGCTGAAAGGCGCGGCCAACGCCGTCGCCTATTGCAAGGGGCGGGGGCTGTCAGGCGAAGTCGCGGCCCGCTTCGGCCTGGGCTACTCGCCGGACGGCTGGCAGAACCTGGAAGCCGCGGTCGACAACTACCAGGACGACAAGCTGGTGGAGGCCGGCCTGGTGATCGTGGCCGAGGATAGCGGGCGCCGCTACGACCGTTTCCGCGACCGGCTGATGTTTCCGATCCGCAACCAGCGCGGCGCCATCGTCGGCTTCGGCGGGCGGGTGCTGGGCAAGGGCGAGCCGAAGTATCTGAACTCGCCGGAAACGCCGCTGTTCGAGAAGGGCCGCGAGCTGTACGGCCTGTACGAGGGGCGCCAGGCGATACGGGATAAGAACCGGGTTCTGGTGGTCGAAGGGTATATGGACGTGGTGGCGCTGGCGCAGTACGGCATCGGCTACGCGGTGGCCACATTGGGCACCGCCACCACCGGCGAGCACGTGCGCAAGCTGCTCAAGCACGCCGAGCAGGTGTATTTCTGCTTCGACGGCGACGCCGCCGGACAGAAGGCCGCCTGGCGCGCGCTGGAGAACAGCCTGCCGCAGCTGGTGGACGGCAAGGCGCTGAACTTCCTGTTCCTGCCGACCGAGCATGATCCGGACAGCTATGTGCGCGAATTCGGCGCCGATGCGTTTGAGCAGTTGTTGGTTCAGGAAAGCCTGCCGCTGTCGGTGTATTTCACCCGCGAGCTGTGCCGCGGCGTCAATCTCGGCACGCCGGAAGGCAAGGCGGATCTGATCCGCCAGGCGTCGCCGCTGCTGGCCCAGATCGCCGCGCCGGCGCTGGGCTACATGATACGCAAGCGGCTGGCTGAAATGGCCGGCGTGGATGTCGACGAGCTGGACATGCTCACCGGAGGCGGCAAGCCGCAGCGGTCCGAGCGCGGCAGTCGCGGCGGCGGCAAGCGCGAGTACAGGCTGCCGGCGGAGTCGCAGCGGGTGGTCAACACCACCATGGTCAAGAAATTGATCAAGTGGCTGCTGATGAATCCGCAATGGGCGGGCGACGTCAAATTGCCGGACAGCCTGGCGCTGTCGGATGAGTTGGGCTGCTTCGCGATGCTGGCCGAGCGGGTGCTGGAGCACGGCGACGCGCCGAACACCGCGCAATTGATCGAAGGGCTGCGCGGCACGCCGTACGAGGGTTTGATCGACGGCGTGCTGCAACAGGCGATGCAGGATCCGGACGAGTTCGCCGACCCCAGCGACGATGACCGGCAGCTGTTCCAGGACGGCAATGCCAGGCTGCTCAAAATGCTGCATGCGGAGCAACTGGAACGGCTAAAACTGAAGGACCGGCACGAGGGACTGACTCTGGAGGAGAAGGTTCTGATGGGCCAGTTGTTGCGGGAAATGTTCTCGCCGTCGAACTAACGGGTTCGACGGAAAAGTTCAAGTGGTTGTGTTATAATCAACTGTTTTTTTCGGCTTTTTTTCAAGCAGGAAGCGAAATGGCGGCCTCTCCCGAAAACCAGAAAGATGTGCAGGACAGCCAACAAGAGGTGATGAGCCTGGAAGAGCAGCGGAAACGCTTGCGCCAGCTGATCGCCCTGGGCAAAGAGCGTGGGTATCTGACCTACGCCGAAATCAACGACCACCTGCCGGAAGACGTATCCGACGCTGAGCAGATCGAAAACATCGTCACGATGATCGCCGGTCTGGGCATTCAGGTATGCGAGGAAGCGCCTGACGCCGAAACCTTGCTGATGTCTGACGCCACCCCGTCGGTGGCGGATGAAGACGCCGTGGAAGAGGCCGAGGCGGCCTTGTCCTCGGTTGATTCCGAATTCGGCCGCACCACCGACCCGGTGCGCATGTACATGCGCGAAATGGGCTCGGTCGAGCTGTTGACCCGCGAGGGTGAGATCGAGATCGCCAAGCGCATCGAAGACGGTCTCAAATACATGATCCAGGCCATCTCCGCCTGCCCCGGCACCATCGCCGAGGTGCTGGAGCTGATGGAGCGCGTGTCGCGCGATGAAATCCGCGTCGACGAAGTCGTGGACGGTTTCATCGACCTCAACGCCCCGACCGAAGACGAAGCCCAATTCGCCGAAGCCGAGGACAGCGATGATCTGCTGGACGAGGAAGAGGAAGAGGAAGAGGACGAGGAAGGCGAGGTCGACGCCGACGCCGACGCCGCGGCCAATCTGGAAGAACTGAAGCAGCACGCGCTGGAGCACTTCGCCGGCGTGCGCATGCTGTTCGACAAGATGGTCAAGGCGCTGGGCTCCAAGGGTCCGCAGAGCAAGGAATACCAGGAGTTGCAGGACGCGATCACCACCGAGTTCATGCTGGTGCGCTTCGCAACCCGCCAGGTGGAAAGCCTCTGTGAGTCGCTGCGCGGGCGCGTCAACGAGATCCGCACTTACGAGCGCGATATCCAGGACATCTGCGTCAGCCGCGTGCGCATGGACCGCGCCCACTTCATCAAGGTGTTCCCGGGCAACGAGATCAATACCGACTGGGTGGAAAGCGAGATCGATTCCGGCAAGGCCTGGAGCGAGGCGCTGACCCGCTTCAAGCACGCGATCATCGAGAAGCAGACCCGTCTGTCCGATCTGCAGGACCGGGCGATGCTGTCGATCAAGGCGCTGAAGGAAATCAACCGCCAGATGTCGGCCGGCGAGTCCAAGGCGCGTCGCGCCAAGAAGGAAATGATCGAGGCCAACCTGCGTCTGGTGATTTCCATCGCCAAGAAGTACACCAACCGCGGCCTGCAGTTCCTGGATCTGATCCAGGAAGGCAACATCGGCCTGATGAAGGCGGTGGACAAGTTCGAATACCGCCGCGGCTACAAGTTCTCGACTTACGCCACCTGGTGGATTCGCCAGGCGATCACCCGCTCCATCGCGGACCAGGCGCGCACCATCCGCATCCCGGTGCACATGATCGAGACCATCAACAAGATGAATCGCATCTCGCGTCAGATCCTGCAGGAAAGCGGCCGCGAGCCGGATCCGGCGGAACTGGCCGAAAAGATGGAGATGCCGGAAGAGAAGATTCGCAAGATCATGAAGATTTCCAAGGAGCCCATCTCCATGGAAACCCCGATCGGCGACGACGACGATTCCCATCTCGGCGACTTCATCGAGGACCAGAACAACCTGGCCCCGTCCGACGCGGCGATGTATTCCAGCCTGAAGGACGCGACCAAGGAAGTGCTGGACACGCTGACCCCGCGCGAGGCCAAGGTTCTGCGCATGCGTTTCGGCATCGACATGAACACCGACCACACGCTGGAAGAGGTGGGCAAGCAGTTCGACGTGACCCGTGAGCGGATCCGCCAGATCGAGGCCAAGGCGCTGCGCAAGCTGCGTCATCCGACCCGTTCCGAGCGTCTGCGCAGCTTCCTGGACAGCGAGCCGGGCGGCCAATAAGCGCACCGCTTGAATTGTCGGAAATCCCCAAGCTCCTTGAATAAAGGGCTTGGGGATTTTTCTTTTCCCCTGCTATAATCGCCCACTCTTCAGGGCCTCTAGCTCATGCTTGGTTAGAGCAGCGGACTCATAATCCGTTGGTGCCGAGTTCGACTCTCGGGGGGCCCACCAGATACAAGGGGTTGCGCGCAAGCGCAACCCCTTTTCCTGTTTCTCCGAAACTAGCTGGCCGTTCGCCGTTTTCTTGAGCGAATGGCGTATCCCGCCTGGTGACGATCCACCCTTCCCATGCAAGAAACCCGCGGCGTTTGCGACTAATCTGCAAACGGCAGGGGGAGAGCGCTATGGAGTGCTGGAAAACGATTTGCTGGTCTGGGATGCTGTTGATCTTCGCGCAGCCGGCGCAGGCGGCCGGAGCTTGCGTCCTGAGCGGGGCGCAGGAGGCCGGCCGGCAGGCGTCGCTGCTGGAGCTGTACACCTCGGAGGGATGCAGCAGTTGCCCGCCGGCCGAAAACTGGCTGTCCGGGCTTGCCATGGCGGGGCTGGACGCGAAGCGGGTGGTGCCGCTGGCTTTCCATGTCGATTACTGGGATGGACTGGGCTGGCGCGACCGTTTCGCCAGCCCCGATTATTCGCAGCGCCAACGCTGGCGCGCGGCGCTGGCCGGATCGTCGCTGATTTACACCCCGCAGATGCTGGTCAATGGACATGATTGGCGTTTCTCTGGCTACGATGGCCTGCGGGCTAGCCTTCCCAGCGGGCAGGCGGGTGCCGCGCTGCGGGTGAGGGGGCGGCAAGCGGGGGATGGCCTGGACATCGAGGCAGAGGCCGTTCTCGGGCCCGGCGAGCCGCCGCTGCGTCTGATGCTGGCGCTGTTCGAGGACGGCCTGCAAAGCCGGGTGAGCGCGGGAGAGAACGAGGGCAGGCTGTTGAAGCACGACGCGGTGGCGCGGACCCTGGCCGGTCCTTTTCCGCTGAGCGGCGCCAAAACGACGCTGAAATTGCACTTGCGCTTCGCCGTTGGCCAGAGGCCGGGCGCCAGCGGCGCGGCGGTCTGGCTGGAGGACGAGCGGGGGCGGGTGCGCCAGGCGCTGGCCGCGCATTGCGCAGGTGGCTGAACAGACAGGTGCGTTTTTCGCCGGGAATGCCGATCCTATGCGGGGTCCAGCCACGATATTCGCGGCATGGATTGTCGTTCCATCAGTCCGAGGAGCCTGCATGATGTCGCCAGCCGAAGCCCGCAGCATAGTGGAAGCCCTCGCCATTGGAGTGGATCCGCTCAGTGGCGAGCTGTTGTCGCAACACGCCGTTCTCCGGCAGCCGGAAGTGGTGCGCGCGCTGTTCCTGGCCAGCCGGGCGTTGGAGACCGCCTTGAGCCGCGACGAGGAGCGGGAAGGCGGCGAGGCCGCGCCGGCCGCGCTTGTTCCGCCCATTATCGTCGCCCGCCGCCGGCCGCGCGCGCTGGCGGCCTGAGCCGGCTTTAAAACCAAAACGGAGCCCGTGGACTCCGTTTGCCGGGATGCGCGTTACAGCGCGGCGCCGGGCGACAAGCCCTTGGGCAGCAGCAGCCACAGGCTGCCTTGCTGCTTCATCCGGCCGGCATACATGCCGGCCTCGGTGCCGTAGCCCCAGAACAGGTCGGCGCGCAGCGCGCCCTTGATCGCGCTGCCGGTATCCTGGGCATGCACCAGCCGGGTCAGCGGCTCGCTGGAGTGGGGCCAGGTGGTGGACAGGTAGACCGGCGCGCCCAGCGGGATGTAGCGCGGGTCCACCGCGATGCTGTAGCCGCCGGTCAGCGGCACGCCCAGCGCGCCGATCGGCCCGCCGTTGTCGCCTGGCAATTGCTTGAAGAAGATATAGCTCTGGTTGACCGCCAGCAGTTCGTCGCGGCGCTGCGGGTTTTTCGCCAGCCAATCCTTGATCCCCTGCATCGACGCCTGCCCCAGCGTCATTTCGCCCTTGTCCACCAGCCATTTTCCTATCGACTGGTAGGGATAGCCGTTCTGGTCGGCGAAGCCGACGTGCAGGAAGCTGCCGTCGTCCAGCTGGATGCGGCCGGAGCCCTGCACCTGCAGGAAGAACAGCTCCACCGGATCCTCGACCCAGGCGATCACCGGCGCGCTGCCGGCGATGCTGCCCTGGTTGATCTGGCCGCGGGTGAAGTAGGGCAGCAGGCGGGAGCCGGACAGTCTGCCCTTCATGCGGATGCCGCGCGGATCGGCGGGGAAGTCGGCCGGGTTGATTTCGATATTGCCGCCTGCTGCCAGCGCCAGCCGGCCGGGACCGGTCTGTTTGGCGCGCAGCACGCCGCGATTGCGCTGGTTCATCGGCACGTCGACGCTGACCATGTCGCGCGGCGCGCCGTAGACCGGCCACGGCGTGCGTTCGGAGCGGTTGAGGCTGCCGTTGAGCAGCGGCTCGTAGTAACCGGTGATCAGGCCGCTGTCGCGGCCGCCGTCGCGCAGCTTCCAGGCGGTGAAGCGGTTTTCGAAGAAGCGGCGCGCGGCGTCGGCGTCGTTGTCCGCCAGCGCGCCGGCCTCGCGGCAGACGCCGCTCCAGGCTGGTTTCTTCTGCAGGGTCCGGCAGCTTTGGCGCAGGCCTTGGATCGTGTCGCCGACGGCCTGATCGTTCCAGGCGGGAAGGGCGGCCGGGCTGGCGCTGTCGGCTCCGGCAGGGATGCCGGGAGCCGGGAGGCCGGGGACGACGGAAGGGGTGGTGGTGCAGCCGGCCAGCGCCAGCAAGGCCAGCCATAGCGGCCAGCTTTTCTTGAACAGTGTCTGCTTCATGCTTGGGGCCGGATGGCCTTCCCGTGGTAGATGGTCTGGATTGTAACCTGATGGACGGCCCGACGTGATGCCGGGCAGATGTGAAGTCATGGAGCTGAAACAAAACCGAAAAGTTTCATCGTTAACATGGACGGGTCCCATGGATATGGCCGTCGGCGCGGGTGCCGAACGGCCATCGTCGCGAGAAATTTGGAGAAAACGATGAAACGAATCGCAAGCCGCACCCTGCTGTTGGCCGCTCTGGCCTGCTCCGGCGCTTTCGCCGCCCATGCAGTCTATGCCGACGACGCGGCGGTGGCCGCGCCGACCGACGAACAGTTGGCCGTCAGCGTCAAACAGGTTTTGGACGCCGAGCCGGACCTGAAGCCGCTGGACCTGAAGGTGTCCAGCAAGAAGGGCGAAGTGACGATCGAAGGCGTGATGACCGACGATCAGCAGATGTTCAAGGCCGGCCAGGCCGCCGAGAAGGTGCCGGGCGTCAAGTTCGTCATCAACAAGATGGAACAGAAGGGCTGATTCCGGCCCGGGTTTGACGGAATGTGCGAAAAAGCCGGACGACGTCCGGCTTTTTTGCGTCCTGCGTTGGGCCGCTCAGGCTTCGAGCGCCAGCAGCTCGGCCATGGTCTGGCGGCGGCGGATCAGCCTGGGCTCGCCGCCATCCACCAGCACCTCGGCCAGCAGCGGCCGGCTGTTGTAATTGGACGACATCGATGCGCCATAGGCGCCGGCGTCATGGAACACCATCAGGTCGCCGACCGCCGCCGGCGGCAGCGGCCGGGTTTCCACGGTGCCGCCTTCCTGTTGGGTGAACACGTCGCCGGATTCGCACAGCGGCCCGGCCACCACGGTATCCTCCGCGCCGGTTTTTTCATGGCCGTCGGCGTCCAGCACGGTGATGTGGTGGTAGCTGCCGTACAGCGAGGGCCGCATCAGGTCGTTGAAGCCGGCGTCCACCAGCGCGAAGCGGCGGCTCCCCATATTCTTCACCGCGCGCACTTCGGCGAGCAGCGCGCCGGATTCTGCCACCAGGAAGCGGCCGGGCTCGATTTCCAGCCGCACCGGATGGCCGAGGCGCTCGGCGATCCGCCGGCGGGCGGCGTCCCATAATTGGAAATAATGCCCGGTGTCGATGCGCGGCTCGCCGTCGCGATAGGGGATGGACAGGCCGCCGCCGGCGGAGATGGCCTCGATGTCGCAGTCCAGCTTCGCCACCAGGTCCACCATGGCGCCGCACACCTGCTCCAGGTGGCCGTAGTCGACGCCGGAGCCGATGTGCATGTGCACGCCCACCAGCCGCAGCTTGAACTGGCGGATGGCCTGCAGTGCTTCGTCCAGGTCGCCGTGCCAGATGCCGTGTTTGCTGTTTTCGCCGCCGGTGTTGGTTTTCTGGCTGTGGCCGTGGCCGAAGCCGGGATTGATGCGCAGCCATACCGGATGGCCGGGCGCGGCTTCGCCCAGCTGGCGCAGCATGTCGATGGAGCCGGCGTTGACCGGAATGTTCTCGGCCACCACCCTGGCCAGCGTCGGCCGGTCCAGCACGTCGGCGGTGAACACGATGTCGGCGTCCTCGCCGCCGGCGCGGTAGCCGGCGGCCAGCGCGCGTTCGATCTCGCCCAGCGACACCGCGTCCACCTTCACGCCCTCGGCGCGCATCAGCCGCAGGATGTGGGTGTTGGAGTTGGCCTTCTGCGCGTAGCGTATGGTATCGAACGCCTTAAGCTGAGCGATGCGCTGGCGGATGGCCCCGGCATCGTAGACCCATAGCGGGGTGCCGTGCCGGCGGGCGATGTCGGCGAGCTGGCGGTGGTCGAAAGCGTGCATGGCGGCTATTCCGGTTGGGGTTTCAAGCTATGATCCGCCTACAGGATGCAAAAATAAAATAGCAATTTGTTGCCAGTCCTTTCATTTATGATATGGATTGAATTCAGGAAACGGGAGTGGCCGTGTCGATCAATCTGCGTCACGTCGAGGTATTCCGGGCGGTGATGACCAGCGGCAGCGTCAGCGGCGCCGCGCGCTTGCTGCATACCTCGCAACCGACGGTCAGCCGCGAGCTGGCGCGCTGCGAGCAGCTGGTGGGTTTGGCCCTGTTCGAGCGCGGCCACGGCCGGTTGCGGCCCACCCAGCAGGCATTGCAGCTGTTCGCCGAGGTAGAGCGCAGCTTCGTCGGCCTGGAGCGCATCGTCGCCAGCGCGGATGCCATCCGCCGGTTCGCCGGCGGCCAATTGGCCATCGCCTGCCTGCCAGTGTTTGCGCAGGCCTTGTTGCCGGCGGCTTGCGCCGATTTCGCCGCCGATTTTCCCGATGTCGGCGTGGACATCTGTCCGCAGGAGTCGCCGTGGCTGGAGGAATGGCTGGCCGCGCAGCGTTTCGACCTGGGCCTGACCGAGCAGCAGCAGGCTCCGGCTGGTTGCCTGGCGCAGCCTTTATGGCAGGGGGACGAGCTGTGCGTGCTTCCGGCGACGCATCCGCTGGCGGAAAAGCGCAGGTTGGACGCGCGCGATTTCGACGGCCTGTCCTTCATCAGCCTGGCGGCCAGCGACAGCTACCGGCAGCAGGTGGACGCCTGGTTCGCGCGCGAAGGCGTGGCGCGGCGGCTGCAGCTGTCCAGCCATAGCGCGGCTTCGGTTTGCGAGATGGTGAGGCTGGGCCTGGGGGTGGCCATCGTCAATCCTTTGACGGCGCTGGCCGAGGCGGGCAGAGGGGTGGCGGTAAGGCCGCTGGCCGAAGCCATTCCGTTTTCGGTGCAGCTGGTGTTGCCGCAGTTCCGTCCGGTGTCGCCGTTGCCGCTGCGTTTCGTGGATGCTTTGCGCCGGCGGGGGAGCGAGCTGGACAGCAGGCTGGCGGCTTTGCGCGGGTGAGGACGGGAATTGGCGGGGAATGGATGTTGTCTTGATATAAAAGCAATTATATTGCTTAAATATGTCAATGAACTGCATTTGTTCTTGCATTAACCAGTTTGGCAGCATTCTGATTTGTAAAATACTGTCGCATTCTCGAATCCCGTCCTTGCCATGCGGGTATTCGCGCCTGATTTCTTCTCCCCGCATTGACAGGTCCGACTACTTCGTTCATCAATAGTTCCTGGACGCTATCTTTCATAGAGCAAAAGCGCTATTTGCCATGCTTTTTTGAATGATGGCATGAGTTTGCCTTATTTTTCAGTAGTGACCACTGTCTGTCTCACCCTGGCGTGACTGGCAACGGCCGGCACCGCGGGTGCCTGTCTTACCGTCATTCCGCCATGCAGGATTTTTTCCCGGGTCCGCGGCAGTTCTGATTACAAGGAACCCATAATGACGTCGTCTGCGCTCAATCCCTTGCGCCAGCCCAAGCCGTTCTACCTGATCTTCTCGATCGAATTCTGGGAGCGTTTCGGCTTCTACGGCTTGCAGGGCATCCTGGCCGTCTACCTGGTGAAGGCCCTGGGCCTGCGCGAGGCTGACTCCTTCACGCTGTTTTCGTCTTTCATCGCGCTGGTGTACGGCCTGATCGCCGTCGGCGGCTGGCTGGGCGACAAGGTGCTGGGCACCAAGCGCACCATTCTGCTGGGCGCGCTGGTGCTGACCGCCGGTTACGCGATGGTCACCGCGTCGGCCGACCACATCAGCCTGCTGTACCTGGGCATGGGCACCATCGCGGTGGGCAACGGCCTGTTCAAGGCCAACCCGTCGTCGCTGCTGTCCAAGTGCTACGAGGAGAACGATCCTCGCCTGGACGGCGCGTTCACCATGTACTACATGGCGATCAATATCGGTTCTCTGCTGTCGATGCTGGCCACGCCCTGGCTGGCCGACAAGTTCGGCTACGCCCACGCTTTCGCGCTGTCGGTGGTGGGCATGCTGATCACCGTCGCCAACTTCATCCTGATGCAAGGCTGGGTGAAGGAATACGGTTCCGACGCCGACTTCCGCACGCCCAAGCTGTCCATCTGGCTGGCGGTGCTGGCCGGCGTGGTGGTCGCCTGCGCCGCCGCCGCGCTGCTGTTGAAGCACGAGATCATCGCCAACGTGGTGCTGGCCGCGCTGTCCATCGGCGTGGTGGGCCTGTACGTCAAGGAAACGCTGCTGCTGAAGGGCGCCGAGCGCAAGAAGATGATCGTGGCCGCCATCCTGATGCTGCAGGCGACGGTATTCTTCGTGCTGTACAACCAGATGCCGCTGTCGCTGAACTTCTTCGCCATCCACAACACCGAGCACACGCTATTCGGCATCCCGGTGCAGCCGGAGCAGTTCCAGTCGCTGAATCCATTCTGGATCATGCTGGCCAGCCCGCTGCTCGCCCTCTGCTACAACACGCTGGGCAACCGCCTGCCGATGCCGCACAAGTTCGCGATCGGCATGGTGTTGTGCGCCGGCGCCTTCCTGGTGCTGCCGCTGGGCGCCAAGTACGCCAACGCTCAGGGCCTGGTGTCGTCCAACTGGATGGTGCTGAGCTATCTGCTGCAGAGCGTGGGCGAGCTGTTGATCTCCGGCCTGGGCCTGGCGATGGTGGCGCAATTGGTGCCGCAGCGCCTGATGGGCTTCATCATGGGCGCATGGTTCCTGACCTCGGCCGCGTCGTCGGTGATCGCTGGCTGGGTGGCGGGCCTGACCGCCGCGCCGGACAACGTCACCAGCCCGCTGGCCACGCTGGAGATCTATAGCCGCGTGTTCACCCAGATCGGCGTGGTGACCGGCGCGATCGCGATCGTGACCATCATCATCGCGCCGTGGCTGCACCGGATGACGCTGGACGAGAAGCCGGAGCATCCGGAACATGAAATGGCGTTGGACGCCCGCTGAGCGCGGCATCCGCCAAATAGCAACGGGGACCGGTTCGGTCCCCGTTTTGCTTGCCTAGCCGTCCAGCCGGCGGCTCCAGTCTTCCAGCTGGCCGCTTTCCAGCCTTTTCTCGATCAGCTGCCGCCAGGACTCCACCAGCGGCAGCCGGGCGATCTCCAGCAGCAGCTCCCGTTCCAGGCCGCGGCGGTAGAAGACGTCGGCCAGCCGCGCCAGCGTCCATTCGGGATGCGGGCGCGCTAGCAGGCGGATGTCGTCGCCGGCGCCGACATCGCCCTCGCGCAGCACCCGGCAGTACCAGCCGGTGCGGCCGCTGTCCTGCAAGCGTTTGGCCATGTCGCGCTGGTCGAAACGGTGATTGAGCTTCCAGCAAGGCTGGCGGCCCTGGGAGATCTCCAGCACCGCGGAGCCGATAGCCAGCTGGTCGCCCAGGCACAGCGTGGTCTCGTCCATGCCCAGAGTGCTCAGGTTTTCGCCGAATCCGCCGGGGTGCTCCAGCGCCGGACGCGGGCCGATTTCGTCGCGCCAGCGGGTGTAATGCTCGAAGGCGTACAGATGCACCGCCTTGTGCGGGCCGCCGTGGTAGCGGGGATCGCCTTGCTCGTCGCCAGCCAGGCCCAGCGCGCCCAGGGATGCGCGTCCAGCCAGCGGCTGCTTGGCGATGGCGCTGAGCGCGTCGGGGCGGACGAAGGGGACGGCTTTGCCGGTCAATACCGCCAGCACGCAGCCGATGACGGTTTCCCGGCTCATTCCGCCAACTCCACCACCACTCGCTTGTTGCGCGCGCCCTTGCTTTCTATCTTTTTCACCCGCACCCGGCCCACTTCGCCGGTGCGCGCGACATGGGTGCCGCCGCAGGGCTGCAGATCCACGCCCTCCACCTCGATCAGCCGGATCTCCGGCAGGTGCAAGGGCGGCGTCACCGACATGGTGCGGATCAGCTCGGGCTGCGCCTTCAGCGCTTCGCCGCTGGTCATTTTCACCGCGAGGGGCAGGTCGGCCTCCACCAGCCGGTTCAGCTCGGCCTCGATACGCTCCTTGTCCAGCTCCATGCCTTCCGGCAGCGCGAAGTCCAGCCGGCCGGATTCCGCGGTCATGTTGCCGCCGGTGACGCCGGCCTTGATCACCACGCCCAGCAAATGCAGACAGGTGTGGATGCGCATGTGGCGGTAGCGGCGATCCCAGTCCAGCTCCAGCGTCACCTCGGTTCCCGGCGCGAGGCGGGCATCGCTCTCGGTCTGGTGCAGGATGGCGCGGGTCTCGCGGTCGCGGCGGGTATCGGCGATGCGCAGCGTCGCGCCGTCGGCCAGCGTAAGCGTGGCGCTGTCGCCGGGCTGGCCGCCGCCCAGCGGGTAGCACAGCGTGTCTTCCAGCGCGAGGCCGGCGTCGTCGTGGCTTAGCACGCGGGTGGCCAGGCGGGTCTGGTAGGGGTCTTGATAGAATCGTTCCGTCATGATGCGTCCTTTGTCGTCTTGTCTGGACAGGGTGATGGCTGCCGAGCGGGATTTCAAGTGACAGCGCCGCGGAGAAAAGACGGTAACAGCTTGTGGCGCAAGGCTTTAACGCCGATAATCGCCGCCAAATCGTTTTTCTTAAAAGCCGTTTTCAATGCAAAGACACAACCTGGAACACTACAACCCGCCGCCGGACACCGGCCTTTCCGTGATCTACGCCGACAGCTGCCTCCTGGTGCTGGACAAGCCCAGCGGCCTGTTGTCGGTGCCGGGGCGGGGCGAGGACAAGGCCGACTGCCTGATCAGCCGCGCGCAGAAGGTTTACCCGGACGCGCTGACCGTGCACCGTCTGGACATGGACACCTCCGGCCTGGTGGTGATGGGCCGCGGCCCGGAGATGCAGCGCGCGCTGTCCATCGCCTTCATGGACCGCAAGGTGAAGAAGCGCTACATCGCGGTGGTGGACGGCATCGTGGAAAGCAATAGCGGCACCGTGGACCTGCCGCTGATCATCGATTGGCCGAACCGGCCGCGGCAGAAGGTGGATTTCGACGAGGGCAAGGAAGCCATCACCCATTACCGGGTGATTCTGCGCGACACCGGCCGCAACCTCAGCCGGATGGAGCTGGATCCGCAAACCGGCCGCGCCCACCAGCTGCGCATGCACATGCTGCACCTGGAGTCCGGCCACCCCATCCTCGGCGACGACATCTACGCGCCGCCGGAGGCGCTGGCCAAGGCCGATCGCCTGCTGCTGCACGCGTCGCGGCTGGTGTTGCGCCACCCGGTGACTTTCGAGGAGATGGAATTCGAGGCACCGGCGCCGTTCTGAGGCCGGGCCTGGTCCGCAAAAAAGGGATGCTCTTTGGCATCCCTTTTGTTTTGGCCGGCCGGGCCGCTTACTGCCGCGCGGCGCGGACGTTGTCCGTCGGCGCGGCGTCCGCATTGCTGCGCCACGGGTTGATGTCCAGGCCGCCGCGGCGGGTGTAGCGGGCGTAGACGGTGAGCTTCTCCGGCGCGCAGGCGCGCAGCACGTCGACGAAGATGCGCTCCACGCATTGCTCGTGGAATTCGTTGTGCCGGCGGAAGCCGATCAGGTAGCGCAACAGCGCCTCGCGGTCGATCTTCGGCCCGGTGTAGCGGATGGACACGCTGCCCCAGTCCGGCTGGCCGGTGACCAGGCAGTTGGATTTCAACAGATTGCTGCACAGGGTTTCGCTGACGATGTTGGCGGCGTCGGCCTTGAGAATCTCAGGGCAGGGCGAGTAGTGGTCGACCTCGATGTCCAGCTCGTCGATGTACTCGCCTGCCAGTTCGCGTACCTGTTCGGCGGCGAAGGCCTGCGGCAGCGCGATGGAGACCGAAACCTCGGCGCCGGCGGCTGCGGACAGATCGCGCGCCAGTTGGGCTGAGAGGGCGTCGACGCCGTCCATCCGCGTCTGGTTGTAGCTGTTCAGGTAGAGCTTGAACGATTTGGACTCGATCAGCCTGGGGCTGGCCGCCGGGATGCGGAAGGTGGCGATGCCGACCTGCGGCTTGCCGCGGGCGTTGAGCCAGGACAGCTCGAAGCCGGTCCAGATGTCGATGCCGGCGAAGGGCAGCGCGGCTTCATCCACGCCTATCTCGTCGCGCTTGGTTTTGCGCGCGATCGGGAACAGCAGGGAAGGATCGTACTGGTCCTGATAGCTGACGGTCTTGCCCAGCGGCGAATGTTCGGGGGTGAGATGGCTCATGGTTGCGACTTTCTAACCGAATGCTGATGAATCATAGGCCGACGGCTCAATGCTCGCGGCGCATGAACTGGCGCGGGCGGAAGCCCTGCGCGAACAAGGCGGCGAAGTAGACCGCCGCGCCGACGCCGACCAGCAGCAGCAGCCACAGCGCGCGCTGCCAAGCGTGGCCGTGCCAGTCTATCGGCAGCCACTGCAGGCAGGCCAGCAGCGCGGCCGCCATCGCCGCGATGGCGACGCTGAGCTTGGCGAGGAAGGCTTTCCAGCCCGCCTCGGGCCGGTAGATGCCGCGCTTTTGCAGCGTGTACATCAACAGGCCGGCGTTGATGCAGGAAGCGAGGCCGATCGACAGCGCCAGGCCGGCGTGCTTCAGCGGAAACACGAAGGCCAGGTTCATGACTTGGGTGATGATCAAGGTGGTCACCGCGATGCGGACCGGCGTCTTGATGTCCTGGCGCGCGTAAAAGCCCGGCGCCAGCACCTTGACCAGAATCAGTCCGAGCAGGCCGAAGGAATAGGCGATCACCGCCTGCTGCGACATCAGCGCGTCGTGGGCGCTGAACTTGCCGTACATGAACATGGTGTACAGCAGCGGGCCGGACAGCAGGCCCAGGCCGACGGTGGCCGGCACCGCCAGCAGCAGCGACAGCCGGATGCCCCAGTCCAGCAGCACGCTGAACTCGGCGTCGGACTTGCTGGCCGCGTGCTTGGACAAGGACGGCAGCAGGATGGTGCCGAGCGCCACGCCCAACACGCCGGACGGGAATTCCATCAGCCGGTCGGCGTAATACATCCACGACACGCTGCCGGTGGGCAGGAAGGAGGCGAAGGTGGAGTTGATCAGCAGCGAGATCTGCGCCACCGACACGCCGAAGATCGCCGGCCCCATCTGCCTGATCACCCGCCACACCTCCGGGTCGCGGAAGGCGAGGATGGGCCGGGCCAGCATGCCGACCTGCTTCAGGAAGGGCAGCTGCCACACCAGCTGGATCAGGCCGCCGACGAACACCGCCCACGCCATTGCCATGATGGGCGGATGGAAATAGTGGGTGAAGCACAGCGCGAACACGATGAAGCTGAGGTTCAGAAAGGTGGGGGTGAACGCCGGAATCGAAAACTTGCCCCAGCTGTTCAGGATGCTGCCGGTCATCGACGACAGCGAGATGAAGAATATATAGGGGAAAGACACCCGCAGGATGTCGGCGAACAGCGCGGCCTTGGCCGGCTCGCGGTAGAAGCCGGGGGCAGAGATCCACATGATGGCCGGCGCGGCCAGCATGCCTATCGCCGTCACCAGCAGCAGCACCGAGCCCAGCACGCCAGTGACCTTGGCGACGAACTCGCGCGTTTCCTCGTGGGTCTTGTTCTGCTTGTATTCGCCGAGGATGGGCACGAAAGCCTGCGAGAACGCGCCTTCGGCGAACAGCCGGCGCAGCATGTTGGGAATCTTGAAGGCGGCGTTGAAGGCGTCGGCGGCCATGCCGGCGCCGAAGATGCGGGCGACCAGGGTGTCGCGCACCAGGCCGAGGACGCGGGACACCATGGTCATGCTGCTGACTGCAGCCAGGGCCTTGAGCAGGTTCATTTTGGTTTGACAGCCGATACTAGGCGGATTGAGCAAGCCCGCTAGTTTACGCTGGCGGGTTTATTGTTGCAAAACCTGAGTTTAGGGCTTAGAATCGCGGGTTTCAGATTCCGCTATCAGGAGAAATTCATGGCTAACAGCGCACAAGCTCGCAAGCGTGCACGCACAGCCCTTAAGCAGCGCGCGCACAACGCCAGCCTGCGTACTGCGTTCCGTACCGCAGTGAAGAAAGTGCTCAAGGCTATCGAAGCCGGTGACAAGGCCGCCGCTCGCGTGGTGTTCCAGACTTCCGAAAAAGTCATCGACCGCATCGCTGACAAGGGCGTGTTCCACAAGAACAAGGCTGCTCGTCACAAGAGCCGTCTGTCCGCCCAGATCAAGGCCATGGCCTAATCGATCGACAGCCCAGGCTGCAAGAATACGCAAAGGCTCCGCATCGCGGGGCCTTTTGTGTATCCGCGCCCCCGTCGCAGCGATGCGGCGGGGGCGTTGTCCTTTCCTGCGTCGACAAGGGAAAGGGGCTTATGCATACTCGATGAATCCGCACGGTGAAACGGGAGCGCCGCCGATGAAAACCGCCATTGCGATTCGCCATGTCGCGTTCGAGGATCTCGGGTCCTTGCGCCGCCAGCTGGAAATGCGCGGCTACCGCATCGAATACCGCGAGGCCGGCGTGGACCGGCTGGACAGTCCGGCGCTGGAGCAGGCCGACCTGCTGGTGGTGCTGGGCGGCCCGATAGGCGTCGGTGACGACGATCTGTATCCGTTTCTCCAGCAGGAGCGGTTGCTGTTGGAGCAGCGGCTGAGGCGGCGCCGGCCGACGCTGGGCATCTGTCTGGGGGCGCAATTGATGGCGAGCGCGCTGGGCGCGCGGGTGGCGCCGATGGGGCATAAGGAAATCGGCTACGCGTCGCTGCGTCTGACCGATGCCGGGCGGGCGTCGCCGCTGGCGCCGCTGGCCGACGCGCCGGTGCTGCACTGGCATGGCGACCAGTTCGCCATTCCCGACGGCGCGCAGTGTCTGGCGGGCAGCGAGCTGTGTCCGCACCAGGCTTTCGCCGTCGAGGATTACGCGCTTGGCTTGCAATTCCATCCGGAGGTGGAGCCGGCGCAGCTGGAACGCTGGCTGATCGGCCACAGCGGCGAGCTGGCGGCGGCGGGCATCGATCCGCGCGAGCTGCGCGAGCAGAACCGGCGGCACGGCGAGGCCTTGCCCGCGCTGGCCGCCCAGATGCTCAGCCGCTGGCTGAGCGGCGTCAGCATCTGACCAGGGGGGCCTACAGCAGCCGTGCCGCCTGGCGGGCCATCTCGCCTTCCTCGTCGGTGGGCAGCATATAGGCCGGCAGACGGCTGCCGGCGGCGGTGAGCCGCCGCGCGTGGGCGAGGTTGGCCGCGTGGTCCAGCTCGAATCCCAGCCAGGACAGCTGCTGCAATATCCTGGCCCTCACCTCGGCAGAGTGTTCGCCTATGCCGGCGGTGAAGATCAGTCCGTCCAGGCCGCGCATCGCCCCGGCCAGGCTGGCCGCCTCGCGCGCCGCCCGGTAGCAGAACAGCTCCACCGCCTCGCGCGCCTCCGGCAGTTCGCTGTCCAGCAGTTCGCGCATGTCGGCCGACACGCCGGACACGCCCAGCAGGCCGGAGTTTTTGTACAGCTCGCGCCGCACGTCCTTCACTCCCATGCCTTCATGTTCCTGCCAATACAGGATCACTTCCGGGTCGATATAGCCGGGCCGGCTGCCCATCATCAGGCCGTCCACCGCCGAAAACCCCATGCTGGACGCCACGCTCTTGCCGGATTCGATCGCGCAGGCGCTGGCGCCGCTGCCCAGATGGCAGACCACCACCTTGCCGTGGGCCAGGCCGATTTCCGGCAACCGCCGCGCGATGGCGGCGTAGGACAGGCCGTGGAAGCCGTAGCGGCGCACGCCCTCGTCGTGCCAGTGGCGGGCGATGCCGAAGCGGGTGGCCACCGTCGGCTGGGTGGCGTGGAAGGCGGTGTCGAAGCAGGCGATTTGCGGCAGTTGCGGATCTATCCGGCTGAAGGCGTCTATCACCGCCAGGCTGACCGGCTGGTGCAGCGGCGCCAGCGCGATGTAGTCGTCCAGCGCCGCCCGAGTGTCGGCATCCACCCGCGCCGGCTGGCGGAAGCGGTTGCCGCCATGCACCACCCGGTGCGCCACCGCCCGCGCCTCCAACCCCTGATCGGCCAGGCCGTTCAGCACCGCCGCCAGCGCGGTGTCGTGGGCGGCGTCGGCCAGGCCGCGCTCGGCCAGCTTCTGGCCGTTGGCGTCGGCCAGCGAGAACAGGGCTTCGCGGCTGCCGAAGCGGTCTACCATGCCGCGCGCCAGCAGCGTCTGGCCGTCCAGCGAGAACGCGCGGAACTTCAGGGTGGCGGAACCAGCGTTGATCGCCAGCAGGCAACGGTTCATGGACGTCCTCCCTGGCGGCGTTTCTGGTGGGCCAGCAGGCTGGCGATGGCGCTGGAGGCCAGGCGGCCGCTGGCGTCGTCGGAGCGGCTGGTCAGCACCATCGGCACGCGGGCGCCCATCACGATGCCGGCGGAGGCGGCCTGCGCCAGATACGTCAGCTGTTTGCCCAGCATATTGCCGGCTTCCAGGTTGGGAACCAGCAGAATGTCCGGATCGCCGGCCACTGTCGAGACGATGCCCTTGCTGTCGGCCGCTTCCTTGGAGATGGCGTTGTCGAAGGCCAGCGGGCCGTCGAGGATGGCGCCGGTGATCTGGCCGCGGTCCGCCATTTTGCACAGCGCGGCGGCGTCCAGCGTGGCCTGCATGTCGGGGTTGATGGTTTCCACCGCGGCCAGGATGGCTACCTTGGGGCAGGCGATGCCCAGCGCGTGAGTGAGGTCGATGGCGTTCTGGCAGATGTCGCGCTTGGTGATCAGATCCGGCTCGATATTGACCGCCGCGTCGGTGATGAACAGGTAGCGCGGATAGCTTTCCACCTTCATGATCCAGACGTGGCTGATGCGGCGGTCGGTGCGGATGCCGGTGTCGCGGGCCAGCGCGGCGCTCATGAACTCGTCGGTGTGCAGGCTGCCCTTCATCAGGATGTCGGCGTAGCCGTCGCGGGCCAGCTGCACCGCGCGTTCGGCGGCGGCGTGGCTGTGTTCCACGTCTATGCACTCGAAGCGTTTGAGGTCTACTTCAAGTTCGTCCGCCAGCTTCTTCAGCTTGGCCAGCGGCGCCACCAGGATCGGGGTGGCGATGCCGTTGTCGGCCGCTTCGACCGCGCCCAGCAGCGCATCCCTGCTGCAGGGGTGGGCCACCGCCATCGGCAGCGCGCCCAGTTGGCGCGCCTGTTGCAGGATGTCGTCGAATGCGTGGGTATCGTGAATCATGCCGTTCTCCTCAAGCCTTGATGTGGTGTCCGCCGTCGACGTAGATGGTCTGGCCGGTCAGGCCGCTGGCGGCGTCGGAAATCAGGAAGGCGCAGGTCATGCCCACTTCTTCTATCTCCACCAGGCGATTCTGCGGCGCGCGGGAGATGGCGTCCTCGATCAACTGGTCGAAGTGCGCGATGCCGGAGGCGGCGCGGGTTTTCAGCGGGCCGGGCGACACCGCGTGCACGCGGATGCGCTTGGGGCCGAGCTCGTTGGCCAGGTAGCGGGACACGCTTTCCAGCGCCGCCTTGACCGGGCCCATGATGTTGTAGTTTTCCACCACCTTGTCGGCGCCGTAATAGCTCATCGTGATCAGACTGCCGCCGCGCTTCATCAGCGGCTCGGCCAGCCGCGCCATCTCGATGAACGAGTAGCACGATACCCGCATAGCCTGCTGGAAGCCCGCCAGCGAACAGTCGGTGACGCGGCCGTGCAAGTCTTCCATCGGGCAATAGGCGATGGAGTGGATGATGAAGTCCAGCCCGCCCCAGTGCTTTTCTATCTCGGCGAACACGCGCTCCAACTGGCCGGCTTGCTCCACGTCCAGCGGCAGCACCAGCTTGGCCTGCAGCTGTTCGGCCAGCGGCCGCACGTATTTCTCGGCCTTGGCGTTGAGGTAGGTGACCGCGCATTCCGCGCCCAGTTGATGCAGCACGCTGGCGCAGCCGTAGGCGATGCTGTCTTCGTTGGCGATGCCGACGATGAGCCCTCTCTTGCCGGCGAGGATGTTGCGTATGCTTTCCATCTGACCTTCTTGGTAAACCATTTGGACCTCCGGGATAGCGTTGCAGGGCGGTGTTGCAGCAGAATGATTAAAAGTGGTTTTTGTATTGCCGTTTCAGTCGGATATAATGGTTGGTTTGCAGGCGGCGCACTTGTGTTTGAAAGCTGGCGGCCGCATCTGTACAGTCAGACCTGTCCTGAGTTTAGTTCCGGATGTGGTGCAGTGCAGCAATCATGCGTATTATGCCATTGTGGTCAATTGGCGGGAAAGTAAAGCTATGCCGATCTATGAATATCGTTGCGGCGCCTGTGGCGTCGCCAAGGAACACCTGCAGAAACTGAGCGACGCGCCGGTGGCCGCCTGTCCGGAATGCGGCAGCGCCGACTACCGCAAGCAGCTGTCCGCCGCCGGTTTCCAGCTGAAGGGCTCGGGCTGGTACGCCACCGACTTCAAGGGCGGAGCCTCCGCGTCCTCCTCCAGCGGCTCCGATTCTTCCGGAGGCCATAGCTGCGGCGCTGGCTGCGGTTGCGACTGATGTCGGTTTCCCCGCAGATAAAAATGACCCTGAAGGGCTATCTGATCGCCGGCCTGCTGATCTGGCTGCCGCTGGCGATCACCCTTTGGGTGTTGAACCTGATCATCGGTTCGCTGGACCAGACGCTGACGCTGCTGCCGGCCGAGTGGCGCCCCGAGCAGCTGTTCGGCATGCACATCCCCGGCCTGGGGGTGGTGTTCGCGGTATTGGTGGTGATGGGCACCGGCATGCTGGCCGCCAACGTGCTGGGCCGCCGCCTGGTGGAGTTCTGGCACGGCCTGCTGTCGCGCACGCCGGTGGTCAATTCCATCTACAACAGCGTCAAGCAGGTCAGCGACACGCTGCTGTCCGATTCGGGCAACGCGTTCAAGAACGCGCTTTTGGTGCGCTGGCCGCATCAAAATGCCTGGACCGTGGCTTTCCAGACCGGCACGCCGGCTCAGGAAATCCTGCGCCACGCGGAGAACGGCGAGGAACTGGTCAGCGTCTACGTGCCGACCACGCCGAACCCGACCTCGGGCTATTTCATCGTGGTGCCGCGCAGCGACACCCGCGAGCTGAACATGAGCGTCGACGAGGCGCTCAAGTACGTCATTTCCATGGGCGTGGTGGTTCCGACCCCGCCGCCGCAGGCTCAACGCCCGCGGCTGAATGATGAACATAATCGGCAGGGCTAGGCCGTCACCCTGTCTAGCCCCTAAGCATGTCGTCCCCCAGCGGGAACTTCGAAGAATTCAATCAAAAAGGTTTACCCAATGCGCACCGATTATTGCGGACTCATCGACAAGAAATACCTCGGTCAAACCGTGACCGTCAAAGGCTGGGCCCACCGCCGCCGCGACCATGGCGGCGTGATCTTCATCGACCTGCGCGATCGCGAAGGCCTGGTGCAGGTGGTGATCGATCCGGACACCCCGGAAGCGTTCCGTCTGGCTGACAGCAGCCGCGGCGAGTACGTGCTGTCCATCAGCGGCATCGTGCGCGAGCGCCCGGCCGGCACCGCCAACAGCAAGATGATCTCCGGCGAGATCGAAATCCTGGCCAAGGAAATCGAAATCCTGAACGCCGCGGCCACGCCGCCGTTCCAGATCGACGACGAGAACCTGTCGGAAAACGTCCGCCTGACCAACCGCGTGATCGACCTGCGCCGCCCGGCGATGCAGAAGAACCTGCGCCTGCGCTACAAGGTGGCGATGGGCGTGCGCAACCACCTGGACAAGCAGGGCTTCATCGACATCGAAACCCCGATGCTGACCCGCTCCACCCCGGAAGGCGCCCGCGACTACCTGGTGCCGTCCCGCGTGCATCCGGGCGAGTTCTTCGCGCTGCCGCAATCGCCGCAGCTGTTCAAGCAGCTGCTGATGGTGGCCGGCTTCGACCGCTACTACCAGATCACCAAGTGCTTCCGCGACGAAGACCTGCGCGCCGATCGCCAGCCTGAATTCACCCAGATCGATATCGAGACCTCGTTCCTGAACGAGGACCAGATCATGGACATCACCGAGACCATGACCCGTGAGATCTTCAGCGACGTGCTGGGCGTGACGCTGCCGACCTTCCCGCGCATGACCTACGGCGACGCCATGTTCTACTACGGCTCCGACAAGCCGGACATGCGCGTTTCGCTGAAATTCACCGAACTGACCGACGTGATGAAGTCGGAAGAGTTCAAGGTGTTCCGCGGCGCCGCCGACATGGCGAACGGCCGCGTGGTGGCCCTGCGCGTGCCGAACGGCGCGTCTTTCAGCCGTAAGGAAATCGACGACTACACCCAGTTCGTCGCCATCTACGGCGCCAAGGGCCTGGCCTACATCAAGGTCAATGACGTCACCAAGCTGAACGAAGAGGGCCTGCAGTCCCCGATCGTGAAGTTCCTGTCCGCCAACGGCCTGAAGGAAATCATCGAGCGCACCGGCGCGCAAAACGGCGACATCGTCTTCTTCGGCGCGGACAAGGCCAAGGTGGTGAACGAGGCGATCGGCGCGCTGCGCATCAAGATCGGCCACGAGCACGGCCTGGAGAACGGCTACTTCGTCAAGGAATGGCGCCCGCTGTGGGTGGTGGACTTCCCGATGTTCGAGCACGACGAGGAAGCCGACCGCTGGACCGCCTGCCACCATCCGTTCACCAGCCCGAAGCCGGGCCACGAGGACCTGATGGCCACCGATCCGGGCGCCTGCCTGGCCCGCGCCTACGACATGGTGCTGAACGGCTGGGAAATCGGCGGCGGCTCCATCCGTATCCACCGCGCCGAGATCCAGGAGAAGGTGTTCGGCGCGCTGAAGATCAGCCCGGAAGAGCAGCAGAACAAGTTCGGCTTCCTGCTGGACAACCTGAAGTTCGGCGCGCCGCCGCACGGCGGCCTGGCTTTCGGCCTGGACCGTCTGGTGACGCTGATGTGCGGCGCGGAGTCCATCCGCGATGTGATCGCCTTCCCCAAGACCCAGCGCGCCCAGTGCCTGCTGACCAACGCGCCGAACGCTGTGGACGACAAGCAGCTGCGCGAGCTGAACCTGCGCCTGCGCCAGAAGGCCGAGCCGAGCGCCTGATCCTTTGGGGTCGCGTAGAAAAACGGACAGCTAGCTGTCCGTTTTTTTTTTTCGCGCCGTCCCTGCCGACGGTCGTCGGCTTGAAACTTCGGCCGGCCATCCCCATCTGACTGGATAGTCCCCGCTCAGCCGGGGCGGTCCCGCGGCCGGCAATTGCAAAACTTTATCGCAACGATATCGATTTACAATTTGCCGGGTCCGGACGCAGTGTTTTATAAAGCTCCGCAATCCACGGCGTTTTCCGATGCCCGATCAGGAACGCGCCGTCATATCAAGACCCTTAAGGAGATCAAAATGGCCGTACTCGTTGGCAAGCAAGCCCCGTTCTTCGCTGGTGAAAAGACTTTCTCCGCCGTGCTGGGCAATGGCGAGATCGTAGACAACTACTCCTTCAAGCAAGCCACCGCCGGCAAGTACGCCGTGGTGTTCTTCTACCCGCTGGACTTCACCTTCGTCTGCCCGTCCGAACTGATCGCCTTCGATCACCGCCTGGCTGAGTTCAAGGCCAAGAACGTGGAAGTGATCGGCGTGTCCATCGACAGCCAGTTCACCCACGCCGCATGGCGCAACACCCCGGTCGACAAGGGCGGCATCGGCCAAGTCGGCTACACCCTGGTGGCCGACATCCAGCACGAGCTGTGCAAGGCCTATGACGTTGAAGCCGACGGCGGCGTCGCGTTCCGCGGCTCCTTCCTGATCGACAAGTCCGGCGTGGTGCAGCACCAAGTGGTGAACAACCTGCCGCTGGGCCGCAACGTCGACGAAATGCTGCGCATGGTCGACGCGCTGCAATTCACCGAAGAGCACGGCGAAGTGTGCCCGGCTGGCTGGAACAAGGGCAAGAAGGGCATGAAGCCGTCCGCCGAAGGCGTGGCTTCCTACCTGGCCGAGAACGCCAAGGACCTGTAATCCGCGACTGATCCGGATTCTGTTCCGCACCCCGCCCGCGCAAGCCGGCGGGGTGTTGTTTTATCGGCTGTCCCGGCCCGCGATGGCTGCGAGGCTCCCGCAAGGCCGAAGCGCGAGCCGTCTAGCGGGTTTCCGCCGCGGGATCGAGCATGGTTTTCAGCGCGCCGTGCTGGACGGCCACGCTCAGGCAGGCGGCCAGCGCGCACAGCCACCACAGCGCCGAGCCGCCCAGCTGGCCGTACAGCGCGGTGCCCAGCGCCGGCGCCACCAGCGTCCGGCCGTTCCAGGCGGCGTTGTAAAGTCCCAGGTAGCTGCCGCGCAGCCTGCCCTCCGAGCGGTGCATCACCAGTTGCGCGTAGCTGGGCGATAGCAACAGCTCGCCGAAAGTCAGCGTCACCATCATCAGCACCGCCCATTGCGCGCCGTGGCCGGCGTTCAGCCACAGGAAGGAACAGCCGGTCAGCAGCACGCCCAGCTGGGTGCTGCGCGCCAGCCCCCAGCGCAGGATGCGGCTGCTGACCGGGATCTGCAGCGCCACCACCATCAGGCCGTTGATGGTGAACAGATAGCCCACCCATTGCGGCCCCAGCTGGTAGTGCTCGCGCAGGAACAGCGCCAGCGTCACGTACATCTGGTCGAAAGCCAGCGTGACCAGCACCAGGGCCAGGATGCTGCGCAGAAAGCTGGCGTCGCGCCAGGGGCCGGCCAGCGAGCCGTCGTCGCCGGCCTGGCGCTGCTGCGGACGGGTGCTTTCCACGTGGCGGGCGTAGGACCAGGCCATCCAGGACGCGCCCAGCAGCGTGCCGGCGGCGTTGGCCGCGTACACCCATTGGTAGCCGTAGGCGGCGAGAAAACCGCTGGTGACCCCGGCGATGGCCACGCCTAGATTGAAGGCCACCCGCATCATGCCTTGGGCCACCGGCCGCTGCTGCGGCGTGCAAGGCTCCAGCGCCAGTCGCTGATTGATCGGCCGGAAACCGCCGTCGGCCATGCCGGACAGCACCAGCAGCGGCATGAACATCCACACCGGAATCTGCAGTGCCAGCAAGGCCATGCACAGGCCGGATACGGCTAGGGCCAGCACCGCCAGCGCGCGGCTGTCGAAGCGGTCGGTCAGGCTGCCGCCTTTCAGCGATCCGGCCAGCATGCCGGCGCCGTAGAAGGCCATCAACATGCCGATCTGGCTGTAGGGCAGGTGGTAGTTTTCGCGCAGGTAAAGCGGCAGGAACAGCTTGGAGATGCCGCCCACATTATTGATGAAGCTGCAGACGACCTGGATGTAGACGCTGGGCGGCAGGCCGCGGTAGGGGCGGGCGAGGCGGTCAAGCAAAGCGGTTCGGGGCATGGCGGGGCAACGGCCGTTCGGCCTGGTTCCGGCTACGCGGCGGAAGCAGATTGGCGGATCGCTGCATGATTATGCGATATGCTTATTCTTCTATTTAAAACAATAACCAGTCAATGGCCCTGTTGCATTATTTCACTGGCAGTTTTGCCTTGACCGTGCGCATCATGGTGGCCTGCTTCTCCGCGCGGGGATGCAGGCCGTCGGGCTGGAAGGCGCTCAGATCGCCGGCGAAGCCCTCGATCAGCAGCGGCACGTAGGCCAGGCGATTGCGCCGGGCCAAATCGTCATAAACGCCGCGGAACTCGGCGCCGTAGCGGGGGCCATAGTTGGGTGGCAGCGCCATGCCCACCAGCAGCACCTTGGCCTGGCGGGCCTGGGCCAGGTCTATCATCCGCTGCAGGTTGCGGCGCATCTCGGCCATCGGCAGGCCGCGCAGGCCGTCGTTGGCGCCCAGCTCCAGCACCAGCACGTCGGGCCGGTGGCGGGCGAGCGCGTCGGGCAGCCTGGACAGGCCGCCGGCGCTGGTTTCGCCGGAGACGCTGGCGTTGACGACCAGATGCCTGGGCGCGAGGTCGCGCGCCAGCAGCGCCGCCCAGCCCTGGCCCGGCGCCAGGCCGTAGCCGGCCGACAGGCTGTCGCCGAACACCAGCACCGTGGCGGCCAAGGCGGGCAACTGCCACAGCAGCAACAAGGGGAACAGCATTTTGCAGACGATAGAACGCATGAATCATCCTGAGAAAAAGAAGGCGGTATTGGCCGCCAGCGAGTTGGCGAAACAAGTGCATTTCCGCGGCGACGTGCTGCACATCCTGCGCAGCGCGTCGTTGACCCTGTATTCCGGCGAGAGCGTGGCCATCGTCGGCACCTCGGGCTCGGGCAAGTCCACGCTGCTGTCGCTGCTGGCCGGCCTCGACCACCCCAGCGACGGCGAGGTGGCGCTGTTCGGCAAGCCGCTGTCGCGGCTGAACGAAGACGCCCGCGCGCTGCTCAGGCGCGACAAGGTGGGCTTCGTGTTCCAGAACTTCCAGCTGCTGCCGCAATTGACCGCGCTGGAGAACGTCATGCTGCCACTGGAGCTGGCCGGGCGCAACGACGCGCGAGAGGCGGCGCAGCGGATGCTGGAGCGCGTCGGCCTGGCGGCGCGGCTTGGCCATTACCCGCGCCACCTGTCCGGCGGCGAACAGCAGCGGGTGGCGCTGGCGCGCGCCTTCGTCATCCATCCCGGCCTGTTGTTCGCCGACGAGCCCACTGGCAATCTCGATCCGCATACCGGCCGCCAGATCATAGACCTGCTGTTCCAGCTGAACGCCGAACAGGGCACGGCGCTGGTGCTGGTCACCCACGACAACGAGCTGGCCAGCCGCTGCGACGCCATCTACCGGCTGGTGGACGGCAAGCTGAACGGAGCGCGCGCTGAATGACTCCGTTTGGACGTTTCCGTTTCGTTTCCCGCTTCATCCGCCGCGAGCTGGCGGCGGGGGAGCTGACCATCCTCGGCCTGGCGCTGCTGGTGGCGGTGGCGGCGATGAGCAGCGTCGCTTTCTTCTCCGACCGGGTGGAAAAGGCGCTGACCACTCAGGCCACCCAGCTGCTGGCGGCAGACCTGGTGCTCTCCGGCAACGAGACGGCTCCGGACGCGGTGCGGGCCGAGGCGAAGCGCCGCGGCCTGCAGACCGCCGACAACATCACCTTCCCGTCCATGGTGTTCGCCGGCGGACAGGCGACGCTGGCGCAGTACAAGGCGGTGAGCTCGGGCTACCCGCTGCGCGGCGAGACTACGGTGCGGCTGATCGGCGGCGGCGAGAAAAGCGGCCGGCTGCAGCCTACGCCCGGCACCGCCTGGGCCGACGCCAGGCTGATCAGCCGGCTCAAGCTGAAGCTGGGCGACGAGATCGGCGTCGGCAACGCCCAGTTGAAGCTGGCCGGCGTCATCGTCCGCGAGCCGGACGGCAGTATGGACATCTACAATTTCGTGCCGCGGCTGATGTTCAACAGCTCCGATCTGCCGGCCACCGGCCTGGTGCAGGAGGGCAGCCGCATCCGCTGGCGCTTGCTGTTCGCCGGCGAAGACCGCCAGGTCGCCGATTTCCGCGCCTGGCTGCTCGCGCACAAGCCCAAGGGCGCCAGGCTGGAAAACGTGGAAGAGATGCGGCCGGAAATCCGCACCGGCCTGGAGCGCGCGCGGCGCTTCCTCGGCTTGACCGCGATGCTGACCGTGGCGCTGGCCGCTTCCGCGGTGGCGCTGGTGGTGCGCCGCTACCTGCAGCGCCATTGGCAGCAGGTGGCGGTGCTGCGCTGCCTGGGCCTGGGCTCCGGCGAGGTATGGGGGCTGTTCGTCGGCCTGTTCGCGCTGGTGGGCCTGTTGGCCGGTCTGCTGGGCACGCTGGCCGGCTTCGGCGTGCAACTGGGGCTGATGCGGCTGTTCAGCGGCTACGTCGGCGAGATCCTGCCCGATCCGGGCTGGCAGCCGTGGCTGATCGGCCCGCTGGCGGCGCAGCTGCTGCTGGCTGGCCTGGCGCTGCCGCCCCTGATGGGCATACGCGACGTGTCGCCGGCGGCGGTGCTGCGCAACGAGCTGCCGCCGACGCGCCAGGGCGTGATCTCGCCGGTGCTGGCGCTGGCCACGCTGCTGGGCCTGGCTTCGTGGCAGGTGGGCGAGTGGTCGCTGGCCGGCTGGCTGCTGGCGGCGATGCTGGGTTTTCTCGGCGTGTCCGGCGCGCTGGCGCTGGGCCTGGTGCTGCTGTTGCGCCGGCTGCCGCGCGGCGGCAAGGTGGGCTGGCGCTTCGGCATCGCCAATTTGGCCCGGAGGCGCTGGCTGGCGGTGCTGCAGATCGCCTCGCTGTCGGTGGGGCTGATGGCGCTGCTGACGCTTACCGTGGTGCGCGACGACCTGATCGGGGCCTGGCAGCGCAGCGTGCCGGCAGACGCGCCGAACAAGTTCGTGATCAACATCCAGGGCAACCAGCTGGACGGCGTGCGCGACGCGTTCGCCGCGGCCGGGCGGCCGCAGCCCGAGCTCGCGCCCATGGCGCGCGCCCGGCTGATCGCCATCAACGAGCAGCCGGTGCGCCCGGCTGCTTACGACAACGAGCAGGCGCGGCGGCTGGCGGAACGCGAGTTCAATCTGTCCTGGCGCGCCGAGCCGCCGCCGGGCAACCAGGTGGTGTCCGGCAAGTGGTGGGACGAGGGCAAGCGGGTGAAGCCGCAATTCTCGGTGGAGAAGGGCCTGGCCAATCTCCTGGGCATCCGGCTGGGCGACACGCTGGCTTTCGACTTGGCCGGCACCGCCTACCGCGCCAAGGTGACCAGCCTGCGCGAAGTGCCCTGGGACAGCTTCCGCGTCAATTTCTTCGTGATCGGCACGCCGGGCCAGTTCAGCCGGCAGCCGGCCAGCTGGATCACCAGCTTCCGCCTGGAGCCGGCGGACGAGGCCTTCGCCAATCAATTGGTGGAGCGCTTTCCCAATCTGACGGTGATCGACGTGGGCAGCATCCTGGCCGAGGTCAGGGCGATGGTGGACAAGCTGACGCGCGCGATCGAGGCGATGTTCCTGTTGGCGCTGGCGGCCGGGGTGCTGGTGTTGTGGGCGTCGCTGACCGCCACCCGCGACGAGCGGCTGGCCGACGTGGGTTTGATGCGGGCGCTGGGCGCGTCGCGCAGGCAGGTGCGCAGCGTGGTGCTGGCCGAGCTGGTGTGGCTGGGCGCGGTGTCCGGCCTGCTGGCGGCGCTGGGGGCGATGGGAATCGGCGTGCTGGCGGCGGTGAAACTGTTTTCCCTGCCCCTGCTGCTCAACTGGTGGCTGCTGCCGCTGGGGATGGCCGGCGGGGTGCTGGTGGTGACGCTCGCTGGCTGGCCGCTGGTGGGCAAGGTGACGAGAACGCCGCCGCTGACGGTGCTGCGCGCGATAGGCTAGCGGCGGAACAAGCGGGACGAACCCGCGGAAGGAGAAGCGATGGACGAAATGGTGTTGGCGGCGCTGGCCAAGTGGCCGAACGTGCCGGCGGTGTTCGGCTGGCTGCGGCTGGATGCCCGGGGCCAGTGGTGGATCAAGGACGCCAGGCTGCAGCATGAGGGGATGGTGGAGTTCTTCAACCGCAATTACAGCCGCGACGGCCAGGGCCGCTGCTATGTGCAGAACGGCCCGCAGAAAGTGTATGTGCAGCTGGACGCCGCGCCCTTGGCGGCGCGGCGCACGCCCAAGGGCTGGAGCACCGTGCCTTACGACGACGACGTGCCGGCGCGCGCGGCCTGGCTGACGCCGGAGGGGATGCTGCTGCTGGAGATAGGCGGCGAGCTGGCCGCGGTGGACGACCGCGACTTGGCCGCGGTGCTGGAGGAGGCGCTGCCGGACTGGGACGGCGACGCGGCGTCGCTGCCCGCCGTGCTGAAGGTCGGCGACGCCGGCCTGCCGCTGGCGGCCGAGACCTTGCCGGCGTTGCAGGCGCGTTACGGCATTGTCGCCCGGCCCAGGTAAGTCGTTTGTCTGGATGAGAAAAAGCCCCGCCGAAACGGCGGGGCTTTGTCATGGCGCGGCAGGATCAGACCGGTTCGGCCTTGACGCCGACCAGCCGCTTGCGGCCTGCCAGCATGCCGACGGAGAAGGCCGCGGCGGCGATCAGGCTGAACAGCAGCGCCAGCGGCCAGGCTTCGTGGCTGTGGCCGCGGATCAGGCCGACGGCGAACGGGCCCATCGAGGCCAGCATATAGCCTATGCCCTGGGCCATGCCGGACAGGCTGGCCGCCACGTGCTGGTCGGGAGAGCGGTGCGCCAGCAGGCTCAGCGCGGTGCTGAACAGGCCGCCCTGGCCGAAGCCCAGCAGCGCCGCCCACAGCATCAGGCTGCCGGTGGGCGCGTACAGCATGCCCAGCAAGCCGGCGATCACCGCCAGCAGCGTGATGGCGATCGGCGGGCGCTGGTTGCGGCAGCGGTGGGCCAGGATCGGCACCAGCAGCGACGCCGGCACCTGCACCATGGTGGACAGCGACAGCATCAGTCCGCCCTGCATCGCGGTCAGGCCGCGGTCCATCAGGATGGAGGGCAGCCAGCCGAACACGATGTAGGCCAGCGACGATTGCAGGCCCATGAACAGCGTCACCTGCCAGGCCAGCGGGTCGCGAAGCAGGCCGCTGACCCGCCACTGGCCGCGGCCGGCGGCGTGGCGGGTGTTCATCTGCGGCCACCAGACGGCCAGCGCCAGCGCCGCCGGCAAGGCCCACAAGGCCAGCGCGGGCCGCCAGTCGTGGCTGAAGTGCTCGGCCACCGGAACGGTGAAGCCCGCGGCCAGCGCCGCGCCCAGGCACAGCGCCATGGTGTAGACGCCGGTCATCAGGCCGGCCCGGCTGGCGAAGTCGCGTTTGACGATGCCGGGCAACAGCACGCCGATCACGCCGATGGCGGCGCCGGCCAGCGCCGAGCCGGCGAACAGGCCGAACAGGCCCAGCTGGGTGCGCAGCAGGATGCCGGCGGCCAGGGCCAGCAGGACGACGGCGATGGTTTTCTCGCTGCCCAGGCGGCGGGCCAGATGCGGCGCCAACGGACCGAAGATGCCCAGGCAGGCCACCGGCAGGGTGGTCAGCAGGCCGGCCATGGCTGGGCTGAGGCCGGTATCGGCGCTGACCATGGCCAGCACCGGCGCCAGGCTGGACAGCGCCGGCCGCAGATTGAGCCCCACCAGCACCAGTCCCAGCAGCAACAGCAGCGCGCGCTTGCGGCTGCCGGTTTGCGGCATGGCGGAGGGGGTGTCGTCATCGATCAACAGTTCGTCGGCGATGGCTTGGGGCCGACCCGTATTTTCTTGCATCGTGCTTCCTTCTTATTGTTGCTTGTCCAGCAGCCGGTCCAGCGTGGCCAGCAGCGGGCGGGTGATGGCGGCGGCAGCTTGGCCGGCTTCGTCTGGCCGGCCTTGCCGGATCGCGTCGAAGATGGCGGCGTGGGCGGCCAAGTCCGGGTCGGGCAGCGCTTCGTCGCGGATCGAGTCCTGAACGCTTTGCCGCACCGCGCGCGAGAAAAAGTGGTAGAGGCCGGCCAGCGCCTGGTTGCCGCTGGCGTCGGCGATGGCGACATGGAAGGCGAGGTCCCGCTCGGCGTAGCTTTCCGGCGTTTCGCCGTCCTGCGGCCGCAGCCCTTCCAGCGTGGCGGCGATGCGGGCGATGTCGGCGCCGCCGGCGCGCTCGGCGGCCAGCCGCGCGGCGCTTTCTTCCAGCAGGCAGCGCACTTCCAGGTGTTCGCGCAGGCTGGCGCGGCTGATCGCGCGCATCGCCTCGCCCGGATTGACGATGGCCCGCACATAGGTGCCATCGCCCTGGCGCACTTCCAGCAGACCGGCGTACAGCAGCACCCGCACCGCCTCGCGCACGGTGTTGCGGCTGATGCCCAGCTCGTCGGCCAGTTCGGGTTCGGTGGGAATGCGGCTCCCCACCGGCCAGCGGCCTTGTTCCAGCTGGCGGCCAAGGTTGTCGACGGCGATGTCGACCAGCGAGCGTTTCGCGGCGGAAATATTCATAGATCCTGGCTTAAACATCCAATCATCCGATGAATTTTACCGGCAAACGCCGAGAAGGGCAAAGCTAAGGGGAACGCGGTTCAGGCGGTGGCGGAGAAACCGCTGCTGGACAGGCCCAGTCCCTGGCCCACCAGCAGCGCGTTCAGCGTGTAGGGCGCGCCGATCGAATACACCAGCGCGTACATTGCGAGGCCGCTGATCTGCTGGGCGGACAGCATGCTGTTGCCGGACGGGTAACTGAGCAGGTTCTGCAAGTTGAACGGAAAGGTATTGGGCGTTTGCGGGGTGTGGATCACCAGTTGCCGGTTGCGTTGCTGGGCTTGCAGCGCGCGGGTTTCATTGACCAGCGAGCCGCTGCCCTGCGAGGTGTAGCTGTTGGCGAGCGCGTTCAGAGATTGCGCCGCCGTGTACAGCAGGTTGGCGGCGCCGCTGGAGTCGCTGTTGTACGCCGCCTGCAGCGAATTGACGTTGAGGTTCAGCGTGCCGCCCAGTCCGTATTGCGCCGGGCTCTGGTAGCTGAGGCCGACCTGGCTCAGCATGGTAAGCAGCGAGCTGCCGTTGCTGTAGCTGTTCTGTACCTGCTGATTCAGCATCCGCGGCAGCATGGCGGCGATCGGATCGTTGCTCGGCAGCACCTGGTTGCCCAGCAGGCTGTTGATGGAGCCCTGGGCGGTATTGAAGGCGCTGGCCAGCGACTGGGCGTTGGTATTGAGCTGGCCGAAGTCGACGTTGACCGAGATGTTGCTGCTGCCGGTCGCCAGCAGGTTGGCCGAAACGCCGCTGCCCAGCTGAATGCCGAAATTGCTGCCGTTGGAGCCGGATGCCCCGTTGATGGTGTAGCTGGCGTTCAGCGCGGCCTGGGTCTGGGTCAGGTTTTGGCCGCTGCCCACGGCCAGGGTCTGGTCGAAGGCCAGCCGCGACAGGCCGCTCTGGTCGGTGTTGTTGCCGTCGTTGTCGCTGACCGTGATCTTGAAATTGTTGCTGGCGCCGGTGCTGGCCTGGCTGATCTGCAATTGATAGGCGCCGGACGCGTTCTGCACCACGTTGGCCACCACCCCGGCGTTGGCGCCGTTGATCGAGCTGGCGATGCTGGACAGGGTGCCGTTGCTGATGCTGATGGTCACCGGCGTGTCGTTGGCGGTGAAGCTGGTGGCCGAGGTCGAGCTGGTGTAGGCATAGCTGCCGGTGGCGATGGTCAGGCTGCCGCTGCCCACCACGGTGGTGCCGCTGTCGGACAGCGAGAAGCTTGTGGTCGCGCTGTGCGCTTGAGCCAGTTGGGAAACATTGAGCAGGTAGCTGGCGTTCTGCGCGCCGGTGGAGGTGCTGACGCTGGCCACGGCGGGATTGCTGCTGCTGGCGGTGCCGCCGCCGAATTGTATCGACGGCGCGTAAATCTGCTGCAGACTGCTTTGGAAAGTGCCGAGAATCGACATCAGCTGGCCCAGCGTGGACAACTCGATCTGGATCGGATCGGTTGCGCTGCTGCTGGCGCTGCTCTGGCTGGCGGCGCTGGACGAACCCAGCAGTAGCCCGCTCGACAACAAACTGCTCAAGTTTGGCAGCAGGCTGTCGAAAGACGAGAAAGAGGAGTTGTATCCGGACAGGGAGTTCATTGCCAACACTCACAAGCCACATCTTGTTCAAGTGTAGATCAAATCGATCAAGTCATTGCTTATTCAGTATTTTTGTCGATTTTGGCCGTGTGTCCGCATGTGGGGTTTGGCGTAAGCGAGACACAAAAAAACGGCATGGCGCGAGGCGGCATGCCGTATGCGGGGGAGGGCGCTTACTTGGCCATCGCGTCCTTCACGCATTTCTTGGCGAAGCTCTGCTTGGCGGCGCCGGCCAGTTTCTTTTCCGCAGCCTTGGCGTCACAGCTGGTCTGGGCGGCGACGGTGTCTTTTTCGCATTTTTTCAGGAAGCTTTGCTTGGCGGCGCCGGCCAGTTTCTTTTCGGCGGCCTTGGCGTCGCAGGCGGCGTCGGCCAGCGCCAGATTGGCGCTGAACAGGGCGAGTACGGCGATCAGCACGGATTTGCGCATGATGGTTGGTCTCCATTGAAGGCCCGCGGCGCGGGCGGATGTCATTCCGATTGTTTTTGTCTGGCGTTCAGCCAATAAACGGCGCTCAACGCCGCCAGTGAAAACAGCAGCAACATCAGCGCCAGCTGGTGGGCCGCGCCATAGTTGGCCTGCTCCACTTGATTGTACAGCGCGATCGATATCACGCGCGTTTCGCCGTCGATGTTGCCGCCTATCATCAGCACCACGCCGAATTCGCCGACCGTATGCGCGAAACCCAGGCAGGCCGCGCTCAACAGGCCGCTGCGGCAGGATGGCAGGATCACGTGGCGCATCCGCTGCCAGCGCCCCGCTCCCAGCAGCAGGGCGCTTTCCAGCTCTTCCTGCCGCACCGCGCGGAAACTGGCCAGCAAGGGCTGCAGCACGAAGGGCAGCGAGTACAGGATGGAGGCGAGCACCACGCCGGGAAAGGTGAAGGCGAGGCCGGACAGGCCCAGCGAGGAGGTTAGCTTCCCGACCGGCCCGTGCGGTCCGAAAGCCAGCAGCAGGTAGAAGCCCAGCACCGTCGGCGGCAGCACCAGCGGCAGCATGGCGCCGGCCTCCATGAATGGGCGCAGCCGGGAGCGGCTATGCGCCAGCCACCAGGCGCAGGGAATGCACAGGGCCAGCAGCAGCAGGGTGCTGATGCCGGCCAGGCGCAATGTCAGCGCGATCGCGCTCCAGTCCTGGGGACTCACGGCTTGAAGCGATAGCCGGCCTGGGCCATCAGCGCGCGCGCCTGCTCGCCTTTGAGGAAGGCCATCAGCGCGGTCGCGGCCGGGGTGGGCTTGATCAGCAGCGCGTCCTGGCGGATCGGCTGATGCAGTTTTTCAGGCACCAGCCAGTAGCGGCTGTGTATGCCTTGCTCCAGCAATTGGGAATAGGCGACGAAGGCGAAGTCGGCGCCGCCGACATCGGCGAACTGCATGGTCTGGCCGATATTGTCGCCGGTCAGCAGCCTGGATTTCACCGCCGCTTCCAGCTTCAGCGCGGCCAGCGTTTCCATCGCGGCGCGGCCGTAGGGCGCGGTGGCCGGGTTGGCGACGGCAAGCTTGGCGAAATTGCCCTGGCGCAGCGCCGCTTCGCCGGCGTCGTCGCGCTGCTTGCTCCACAGCGCCAGTTGGCCGTAAGCATAGGTGAACTGGCTGGAGGCCTGGCCTACGCCGGCCTTGGCCAACTCGGTCGGGCGTTCGTCGTCGGCGGACAGGAACACCTCGAACGGCGCGCCCTGGCGGATTTGCGCGGCCAGCTTGCCGGACGCGCCGGCGCTGGCCTTGACGTCGTGTCCGGTGGCGGCCTTGAAGGATTTGGCGATCTTGTCCAGGGTCTGCTGGAAATTGCTGGCGACGGCGACATTGACGGTGTCGGCTAGGGCGAGGGGGGAGAGGATCAGGCACAGCAGGGCAAGGCGCAGGCGCGGCATGGCGGACTCCGGGGACTGGATCATCCGCCCATTATGCTGCCAAAGGCCGGCGGCTAGCCAGCCGCCCGGCCGGCGATCTTGAACTGGAGCAACTGTTGCCAGTCACAGCCTAGCAGGTCCTGCCAGCCTTCGCCGCGGACGCCGGCGGGGTGGGAGGCCGCGCTTTGCAGATTGACCACTCCACCGAGCAGATGGCCGTCGCGCGAGTCCTCGAACTGCGCGACGCTGGCTACCTGCTCCAGGTAAGGCGCGATGCCGCGGACCAGCGGCGACTGGCCGTCTATCGGCCGGCCGGGGGTCGGACCGGCATCGATTCCGGGGACCACCAGCCGCAGCCTGACGATGCCGGGCGCCGGCTCCGCCACCTGGGGAATGGCCGGCATCCAGGCGCGCAACAGCGTTTGCAAGCGAAGGTTGAGGCTGTGTCCAAGCGCGGTGGCCACCAGTTGCCAGCGCCCGTCGCGGCGGGTGTCGAGCAGCCACAGCGGCTCCAGCAGCAGGCCGTGGTAGGGAGTGAGCAGCCGGGGGGACTCGGCGTAGACGAACTGGCGGTTGTGCCTGCCCTGGCAGAAGCCGGGGCGGATGGTTTGCGGGTCGCTGTCGCCGCCGCGGGCCACCCGGCACAGTTCGTTCCAGGCGACCAGCGCGCATCCGAGATTGAAGAAGGGTTTCATCGTTTGTTCTACCCTGGCCGTATCTTGTTGAATAAAGTGAAGGAGCGCCCGGCGCGAGACCGGTTGTCTAGGCTGAAAAATAGGCAAAAACCGGCAAATGACCATTGATTTGGCGCAAACTACCGGGCTTGTGGCCAGTGCAAGCTGTCATGTCGGACAGCCTCGCTTGCTGGTATGATTCCGCCTTCGTCGCCGTGGCGGCCGTCACATCTGGATTTGCGAAGCGTTTAAATGAAGAAAATTTCCCGCGTTCTGTTGTTGCTGCTGCTGTGCGCGGCGGGGTGGCTGGCCTGGGCGCTGCTGCTGCCGGTCGAGATGCCGGCGGGCGGCTACAAGCTGCTGGTCGGCCCCAACCGCACGATGAAGCAGATCGCCCATTCGCTGGCGAAGGACGGCGCGATACGCGACGGCCAGCTGATGGTCGCGCTGGCCAGGATCACCGGCTCGGACCGCAAGGTGAAGGCTGGCCTGTACCGTCTGGACGGTAGCCAGTCGATGCTGGACGTGCTCGATCGGTTGGTGCAGGGGCATCCGGACGAGGCCAGCCTGACCATGATCGAGGGCTGGACCTTTCGCCAGGTGCGCCAGGCGGTGGAGCGAAATCCGGACATCCGCCACGACGCGCGGAAGCTGAGTGATGTGGATCTGGTGGCGCGCATCGGTCTGGGAGACGCCAGCCCCGAGGGCCTGTTCTTCCCCAGCACCTATCTGTTCACGCCGGGCACGTCCGATCTGGACTTGTACCGCCAGGCCTACGCCACGATGCGGCAGCAGCTTGACGCCGCTTGGGCGGCGCGCAAGCCCGGCTTGCCCTACGCCTCGCCGTACGAGCTGTTGACCATGGCCAGCCTGATCGAGAAGGAAACCTCCAGCGAGGCGGATCGGTCTATGGTGGCGGCGGTGTTCGTCAATCGCTTGAAGAAGGGCATGCGGCTGCAGACCGATCCCTCGGTGATCTACGGCATGGGCGCCAGCTACCAAGGCAATATCGGCAAGGCCGACCTGCGGCGCGATACGCCTTACAATACCTATACCCGCGCCGGCCTGACGCCGACGCCGATCTCGATGCCGGGCAAGGCCGCGCTGTACGCGGCGGCCCAGCCGGCCGAAACCGACGCGCTGTACTTCGTCGCCCGCGGCGACGGCAGTTCCGAGTTTTCCAGCACCCTGGAGGAGCACAACCAGGCGGTGCGCAAATATATCCTGAAGAAAGGCCAGCAATGAGCACGCAGCAGGTCCGACGCGGCCGTTTCATCACGCTGGAAGGCATAGACGGCGCGGGCAAGAGCACCCACCTCTCCTTCATCCGCGACTGGCTGTCCGGACGCGATGTCGACGCCGCGTTCACCCGCGAGCCCGGCGGCACCCCGCTGTCGGAAAAGATACGCGACCTGCTGCTGGATCCCGGCACGGTGGCTTCGCTGGACGCCGAGGCGCTGCTGGCCTTCGCCGCGCGCCAGCAGCACATCGCCGAAGTGATAGAGCCGGCGCTGGCCGCCGGCCGCTGGCTGGTGTCCGACCGCTTCACCGACTCCACCTACGCCTTCCAGGGCGGCGGCCGCGGCGTGCCGTTCGAACGCATCCGCGCGCTGGAAGACTGGGTGCAGCGCGGCCTGCAGCCGGACCTGACCTTGCTGTTCGACCTGCCTACAGAAGTGGCCGCCGGGCGCATGGCCGGCACCCGGGTACTGGACCGTTTCGAGCAAGAGGCCGCCGATTTCCACCGCCGCGTGCGAGCGGCCTACCTGCGCCGGGCCGAGGAAGCGCCGCAGCGCATCGTGGTGCTGGACGCCGGCCGCGGCATCGCCGACATCCAGGCCGACATCGCCGTCCATCTGCAGCGCCTGCTGGAGCGCGGCTGATGCTGTATCCGTGGCAGAGCGATGACTGGGCGCGGCTGTCCGCCGAACGCGAGCGGATGCCGGGCGCCTGGCTGTTCACCGGCGGCGCCGGCATCGGCAAGCTGGCCTTCGCCGAACACCTGTCGCTGTCGCTGCTGTGCGAGAGCCCCGCGGCCCACCATCAGCCCTGCGGCCAATGCCAGGGCTGCCGCTGGTTCGCCAGCGGCACCCATCCGGACTTCCGCCGCCTGTCGCCGTTCGCCGACGAGGAGGAGGAGGGCAAGGAAGCCAAGACCACGCGCAAGCTGCCGCAGATCAAGATCGAAGCGGTGCGCGAGGTGATCGATTTCGCCCATCTGACCGCGCACCGCGCCGGCCGCCGCGTGATCCTGGTGGAGCCGGCCGAGAACCTGAACCTGGCCGCCGCCAACGCCTTGCTGAAGATACTGGAGGAGCCGCCGGAGGCCGTGCTGTTCCTGCTGGTGTCGCACGCGCCGCAGCGCTTGCTGCCCACCATCCGCAGCCGCTGCCGCCAGTTCGCGCTGACCCGTCCGTCGGAGCCGGCCGCGCTGGCCTGGTTGAAGGAGCAGGGCGTCGCCGATGCCGAGGCTGAGCTGGCGCACAACGGCGGCGCGCCGTTGTTCGACCACGATCCCGATCTCGCCGCCTTGCGCGCCCAGTTCGTCCGCGGCCTGGGCCAGCCCAGTTTCGCCGGCATGCTGCAACTGGCGGAGTTGATCGACAAGAACAAGCAGCTGTCTTTGGCGCAGCCGCTGGCCTGGCTGCAGAAATGGCTGCACGATCTGGCCGCGCTGTGCCTGGCCGGCCGGGTCCGCTATTATCCAGATCAGGAGAGGGCGCTCGCCGCGCTGGCGCCGCGCTGCGACGTCGTTCTGCTGATGGCTTGCCAGCAGGCGTTGACCGCGCTGGCGCCGTTCTCCCAGCATACCTTGAACATCCGCCTGCAACTGGAGGCGGTGTTGATGGATTACCTGAAGATCTTCGCCGGCGGCAGGGCCGGCTAAGCAAAAGGGGCCTGAATGGATGCCGCCAAGCCGGATCTGAACAATCCCAATCGCCCCGGCGTGCTGTCGCTGCATATCAAGGAGCGCAGCGCGCTGTTCGCCGCCTACATGCCTTTTCTGCGCAACGGCGGCATTTTCATTCCCACCAACAAGGAAATGCAGCTGGGCGAAGAGGTGTTCCTGCTGCTGACGCTGATGGAGGATCCCCAGCGCATCGCGGTGCAGGCCAAGGTGGTGTGGATCACGCCGGGGGGCGCCAACAACAGCCGCGTGCAGGGTGTCGGCGTGGAGTTCGTTTCCGGCGAGGCCGGCAAGCAGGCCAAGGACAAGATAGAGACGCTGCTGGGCGGGGTGCTCAACTCCAGCCGCCCCACCCATACCATGTGAGGTCCGGGTAGAGGACGTGATATCCTGTGGACCGGATTCACGTTTTTCTGCCCACCGACCATGTTGATCGACTCCCACTGCCACATCAATTTTCCCGACCTCGCCGAGCGCATGCCCGATGTGCTGGCCAATATGCGCCAGAACCAGGTGACGCACGCGCTGGTGATCGGCGTCAGCCGCCCCAAGTACCCGCAAGTGCTGGCTCTGGCCGAGGAGCATCCCAATCTGTACGCCACCGTGGGCGTGCATCCGGATGACCCGGAGGCAGAGGAATACAGCGAGGACGAACTGGTCGAGCTGGCCGCGCACCCGCGCGTGGTCGGCATCGGCGAGACCGGCCTCGACTACCACTGGTGCAAGGGCGAGCTGGACTGGCAGCATGAGCGTTTCCGCACCCATATCCGCGCCGCCCGGCGCGTCGGCCTGCCGCTGGTGATTCATACCCGCGAATCGGCAGCCGACACCATCCGCATCATGCGGGAAGAGCATGCCGAGCAATGCGGCGGCGTGATGCATTGCTTCACCGAAACCTGGGAAGTGGCCGAGGCCGCGCTGGCGCTGGGCTTCTACATCTCCTTCTCCGGCGTGGTCACCTTCAAGAACGCCAAGCAGGTGCAGGAAGTGGCGCAGAAGGTGCCGCTGGAGCGGATGCTGATCGAAACCGACTCGCCTTATCTAGCGCCGGTGCCGTTCCGCGGCAAGACCAACGAGCCGGCCTATGTGCGCCACGTGGCGGAGTTCATCGCCCAGCTGCGCGGCATCCCGTTCGAGGAGGTGGCGCAGGCCACCACGGAAAACTTCTTCCGCCTGTTCGCCAAGGCGGCGGGCTGAGACGGAGAGGGATATGCGGCTGCCCGCATTGGGTTTGATCGGATGGTTGATCGCGCTGCCGGCGCTGGCCAATTGCGTCAGCCTGGGCGGACGCAGCTACTGCGCGCCGCCGGGCGGCCAGGCGGTGCTGCACCAGGGCCAGCCCTACTGCGGCGCCGGCGCCTGCGTGTCCGACGAATTCGGCAATCTGTTCTGCTCGCCGTATCCCGGCGGCGGCGTGGTCCGCGCCCGGGGCGGCTTTTTCGCCGGGCCCGGCCTGTGCTTGCTGGGGCCGGACGGCGCGCCGAACTGCGCGGCGCAGCCGGGCGGCAGCTGCGCGATCGGCCCGGGCGGCCAGCCGGTTTGCGAAGGCGGCTCCGTCGCCGTGCCCGCGGCACGGGCGCAGCTGTGCCAGTGATCAAGCAAGGAGAGTCGTGAATACGCTAGAAGTCACCATCCTGGGCTGCGGCTCCAGCTCCGGCACGCCGGCGATAGGCTGCGGCTGTCCAACCTGCCGCTCGGACGATGTCCGCAACCAGCGCACCCGCGCCAGCGCCTACGTGCGGGTGGGAGAGCTGGGCTTCCTGATCGATACCGGGCCGGATCTGCGCCAGCAGGCGCTGCGCGAGGGCGTGAGCCGGCTGGACGCGGTGCTGTACACCCATCCGCACGCCGACCACCTGAACGGCATCGACGACCTGCGCGCCTTCTGTTACCTGAACAAGGGACCGATCTCGCTGTACGGCAACGACTTCACCATTTCCAACATCCGCGAGCGCTTCGGCTACGCGCTGCAGCCGCCGTCCAAAATGTGGGACAAGCCGGTGCTGTTGCCGGAAGTGGTCAGCGGCCCGTTCCGGCACCAGGGCGTGGAGTTGACGCCCATTCCCTTGCTGCACGGCAGCTGGCCCTGTCTGGGCTGGCGCATCGGCGACGTGGCCTGGCTGACCGATCTGTCCCATATTCCCGACAGCAGCCAGCCTTTGCTGGAAGGGCTGGAGCTGTTGTTCCTCGATTGCCTGAACCAGGATCCCTATCCATCCCACCTGTGCGTAGACCAGGCTTTCGAATGGGCGGGACGCATCGCCGCGCGCCGCACGGTGCTGATCCACATGACCCACAAGCTGGAATACCTCGATCTCAGCGAGCGCTGCCCGCCCGGCGTGGAGGTCGGTTTCGATGGCTGGCGCGCCGAAGTGGCCATGGAATGATGGTTGTCATGTTAAGAAACATGATCTTTTTCAATGGCTTGTGATGTTTACTTCTTGAGCGGGATCTTTTGGTCCAGCACCGCCACCGCGGTGATCGCGTTGTCCGGACTGCCGTCCACCAGCTTGTCCGAGTAGGTGAGGTAGGTCAGCACATTGCGCTTGGGGTCGACGATGCGCACCACGCGCACGTGCTTGAACACGAAGGATGCGCCCTCCTTGAATACCTGTTCTTGCGGCGGGATCGGCTTGTTGAAGCGGATCGCGCCCACCTGGCGGCAGGCGACGGAGAAGCGGGACGGATCCTTGGCCAATCCCATCGCGCCCTTGTAGCCGCCGGTCTTGGCGCGCGACACGTAGCAGGCGACGCCTTGCACCGAGGGATCGTCAAAGGCTTCCACCACCACCTTGTCGTTGGGGCTGAGCAGCTTGAAGGTGGTGGACACTTCGCCCACCTCTTCGGCCAGGGCCGGCAGGGACAGGCAGGCGAGCAGCAGCAGGGCGGCTTGTTTCATCGGTTTTCTCCGGCGTGGGACGGCCGCCTGGAGCGGCCGGACAGGGTCACAGGACGGGACGATTGTAGGCAAAGCCGCCCGCCGCCTCAATCTCCGGCGGCCCGGCCGCGGAAAGCGGCCATCTCGTCGGCGACGAAGTACTCTATCATGGTGCGATAGACCGCCGCGGTCAGCGCCGGATCGGCGCCCAATTCGCCGGCCAGCCGCTCCACGCGGCGCATCACCTGGTCCACCCGCTTGCCGCCTTCCACTTCTTCCCGGCTGTGCTTGAACGCGGCCGCCTGGCGCACGTAGATGCCGCGCTCGGCGATCAGCGCCACCAGCGAGCGGTCGACGCGGTCTATCTGTTCCCTGACTTCAGCCAGGTCTTGGCATTGAAAAACGCTGTCCATTCATGGTCTCCTTGAAAGCGCGGAATCGTCTCCTGCGCATGAGCGGCTGGCGAAGCCCTGAAGCGCGCCAGCCCGCGGCGCGTCAGTAGTAGTTAAGTCCCATCGCAGCCTTCACTTCGGCCAGCGTGCGGGCGGCCACGTCGCGGGCGCGGCGGGTGCCGGTCTTCAGCATTTCCAGCACGGCTGCGGGATCCTGGGCGTAGCGCTCGCGGCGCTCGCGGATCGGCGCCAGCATCTCCTGCAGGCAGTCTTCCAGGTGTTTCTTGATCACGGTGTCGCCCAGGCCGCCGCTGCGGTAGTGCTCCTTCAGGCCCCGCACCAGTTCCTGGTCTGGGTGGAAGGCATCCAGATAGGTGAACACCACATTGCCTTCCACCTGGCCGGGGTCGGCCACCCGCAGGTGGTTCGGGTCGGTGTACATCATCTTCACGGCCTGGCGGATGTCATCCGGCGTGGCGGACAAGGTGATGGTGTTGCCCAGCGATTTGGACATTTTGGCCTTGCCGTCTATGCCGGGCAGGCGGGAGCCCACCTCCGGCACCACGGCCCGGGTTTCCACCAGCACCGGCCGCTCGACGCTGGCGTTGAAGCGGCGGACGATCTCGTTGGTTTGCTCGATCATCGGGATCTGGTCGTCGCCGACCGGCACGATGGTGGCCTTGAAAGCGGTGATGTCGGCGGCCTGGGCGGCTGGATAGGTGAGGAAGCCGGCCGGGATGTCGCGCTCGTAGCCGCGCTGCTTGATCTCGTCCTTGATGGTCGGGTTGCGCTCCAGCCGCGCCACCGTCACCAGATTCAGATAGTAGGACGCCAGCTCGGTCAGTTCCGGCACCAGGCTCTGGATGAAGATGGTGCTCTTGGCCGGATCAATGCCGACGGCCAGGTAGTCCAGCGCCACCTGCAGCACATTGTCGCGCACCTTCAGGTAGTTGCCCATATTGTCGGTCAGCGCCTGGGCGTCGGCCAGCAGCAGGAACTGCACGCAGCGGTTCTGCAGGATCACGCGGTTGCGCAGCGAACCGACATAATGGCCCAGATGCAGCTGGCCGGTGGTCCGGTCGCCGGTGAGGATGATGTCTTGCGAGCTGATAGTGTCCAGATTCATGTCGATCTCCATCGGGTTGGAGAGGAGGCCGACAAGGTGGACTGGGAAGGACCGCCAAAAAACTAAACCCGGTGCGCCTTGTCGGCAGCCTCCGGGTTTTATTGCATATGCGTTCGCCGGCGCCGCCTAGGAGAGGCGCCACCACCAAAATCGGATTGCGAATGCGGGTGCGATTTTCATTCTTTCATCAAAACACGGCGCCGCGCGCCGCGTCAAGCCCCTTGCGCTTCAGTGGCGCGAGCCGAGGTCGCGGTCGGCGGCCGGGCCTGCCAGCAGGCGGGTCAGCTCGTCGCAGGCGACGATTTTGCCGTCGCGCAGCGTAATGTGGGCCTGCACCTGGAAGCGGGCGGCGCTGCCGTCTTTCTTGGCGACATGCACCTGATGGTGGGTCAGCACGCAGTCGTGATCTTGGGCTACGGCCAGGAAATGCACCGCCATTTTTTCCACAACTTCACGTTGCATGCGCAGATGGCGCTTGAAGCCGGCGAGGTCCAGTTCGCGGCCGTCGACGCGCTGGCGGTAGCCGGGCGCCATGTAGCGGGCGATGCTGTCGTCGTCGATGCGGCCGGCTTCGATCAGCTCGGCGAACATGCCGCGGACGATGGCGAGGTTGTCGGGGGCTCGGAGGGAAGAGCTCATGGTGCAGTCTCCTGAGGTGGCGCGCCGCGCCGATGGTGGATGACGACACTGTAGGAGCTTTACGGTTTGATGCGTTAGCGGCAAAGTATCAATTATTGTCTCAATCGGATCAATCATGGATACCGTTAATCTGCCGTTTCGCTGTCTGGCGGTGCAAGGGGTGTCGCGCGGCGGGGTCGCCAGCCATGCCCATGAGGTCGGCCAGCTGATTTATCTGCGCCGCGGCGCGATGCTGTGCCAGAGCGAAACCATGCGCTGGCTGATGGCGGCGGGGCAGGTAGGCTGGATTCCCGCCGGCATGGCGCACAGCGCCGAACCGCTGGCGGAGCTGGCTGGCGTGACGGCCTATGCCGACAGCGCCGCCTACCCGGATCTCCCTGCCGAGGCGAGAGTGGTGCCGGCCGGCGGCATGATGGGCATGCTGCTGGAGAGGCAGCTGAGCTACGAGGCGGAGCCGTGGCGCGGCCGCCGGCAACGGCTGGCCGGGGTGATCGTCGACGAGCTGCTGCAACTGGCGCCCTTGCCGCAGCAACTGCCTTTGCCGGCCGAGCGCCGCTTGCGCGCGCTGTGTCGGCGAGTGCTGGCGGATTTGGGGCGAGGATGGCTGCTGGACGAGCTGGCGGCGGCGCATGGGTTTTCCCGCGCCAGCCTGACGCGGGCGTTCGCCAGGGAAACCGGGGTGTCGTTCGGCAATTGGCTGGGACAAGCCAGGCTGCTGGAGGCGGTGCGCCTGCTCAGCGGCGGCGCGGCGGTGGGGGAGACCGCGTTACAGGTAGGCTATCAGTCCCTGAGCGCGTTTGGCGCGGCGTTCCGTCGTCATTTGGGTATGGCGCCGGGCGAATTCCAGCGTGCTCAGGCCCGCGCTTGAGTCCAACGGGGCGGAGCGGGATCGCGCCGGACTGGGCGCGGTCTGCTGGCTGTTCAGCAGCCGGCGGAACAGCATTTCCGCCAGTTCGCGTTGGGCCGGCGTTTGTCCCTGGCTGGCGGCGGCGATGCCGTCGACCCGTTGCGGGGAGGGCTGCCGCAGCGCCGCGATGGGCGGCAGATGGGGATCGGGCAGATTCATGACGCTCTCTTTGGGTAATATTCACATTATTTGAGAGCGAATAGTTGCTATTGTTCTTCGGTTTGCAGGAAATTTACAAATAAACAATGGCATAGCGCAAATCCTAGCCTTGCCATGATGGCATGGTTGGCCATGCCGGGAGCGAAACAGGAATGGGAAGAGAGAAAACGGGCGGGCTGGTGTATTCCACCGAGCATGGCCGGATGTGCCCGGAATGCCGGCAGCCCGAGACGCAATGTCGCTGCAAGGCGCCGGCCGCGCCTGCCGGGGACGGCGTGGTCCGGGTGTCCAGGGAAACCAAGGGCCGCGGCGGCAAGGCGGTCACGGTGGTGAAGGGGCTGCAACTGGCGGCCGACGAACTGACCAAGGTGGGGAAGCAGCTGCGCGCGCGTTGCGGCAGCGGCGGCACGGTGAAAGACTGGACGTTGGAAATCCAGGGCGACCACGTCGAGATCGTGGTCGCGGAGCTGGCCAGGCTGGGCTTCAAGGCCAAGCGGGCGGGCGGCTAGGCGCCGCCCGCGCCGGATCAGAATTTCCGGCCCAGCGCCGCCTTGTGCATGATGGTGGACGCGATCTCCTCGATCGACTTGTGCGTGGTGCTGATGAAGGGCACGCCGTGATGGCGGAACATCGATTCCGCCTCATTCACCTCGCGCCGGCAGTTGTCCATGCTGGCGTACTTGGAGTCCGGCCGGCGCTCCGAGCGGATGTGGTGCAGCCGGTTGGGATCGATGGTGAGGCCGAACATCTTGTCCTTGAACGGCAGCAGGATTTTGGGCAGGGTCGGGCTGCCCAGGTCTTCCGGCGTCAGCGGATAGTTGGCGGCGCGGATGCCGTATTGCAGCGCCAGGTAGAGGCAGGTCGGGGTCTTGCCGGAGCGGGACACGCCAACCAGAATCACATCGGCTTCGTCCAGATCCTTCAGCTTGACGCCGTCGTCGTGGTTCAGCGAGAAGTTCACCGCTTCGATCCGGTGGTCGTATTTCTCCTCGTTGACCATGCCGTGGGCCTTGCCCACCGTCAACGTCGCCTTCTGGCCGAGCTCGCCCTCCAGGTGGCCGATGAAGGTTTCGAAGAAGTCGATCAGCACCACGTTGTTGAGCCGCAGCGCTTCGCGCACTTCGGGATTGACGATGCTGGTGAAGACCATCGGGCGCAGATGGTCGCGCTCGGCCACCTCGCTGATGCGCTCGGCCAGCGCCCGCGCCTTTTCCACGGTGTCGACGAAGGGCACGGTTTCGCGGTGGAAATCCAGCGCGTCGAATTGGGTCAGCAGCGTGTGGCCCAGGGATTCGGCGGTGATGCCGGTGCGGTCTGAGATGAAGAAGGCTGAACGGTGGTGCGACATGGATGACCTTGCGGATGGTGGATTTGCCTGCTGCAAAGTGTATACCGGCGCGGGCGGCGGCGATATGGCGAGGGCCGGTTCGTTTTCTTCATGTAATCATAAAATTACATGACGTTTGCTTATTCAGGACTGTCATCCTCAAAACAACTGTTTGATTGTATTGATTTTGTCGATGGGCCTGTCGCAAAAAGTCTTGTGCAGCGCAAAAGATGCTACGCAATTCGCACGTAATTCGGCTAGAATGCGGCCCATCGTCCCAATCCCAACACAGGAAGTGAAGTGATGGCAGACAACTACGTCATCTGGTTCGAGAAGCTGCGTATGACCGACGTGGAAGAGGTCGGCGGCAAGAACGCCTCCCTCGGCGAAATGATCAGTCAGCTGGCGGGTTCCGGCGTTCGTGTTCCCGGCGGCTTTGCCACCACCGCCCAGGCGTACCGGGATTTCCTGCAGCACAATGGCCTGGCCGACAAGATCAGCGCCGCGCTGGCCAAACTCGATATCGACGACGTCAGCGAACTGGCCCGGGTGGGCAAGGAAATCCGCCAGTGGATCATCGACACCCCGTTCCCGGCCAAACTGGATGCAGACATCAAGGAAGCCTGGGACAAGATGGTGGCCGACGCCGGCGGCGCCGACATCTCCGTAGCGGTCCGCTCTTCCGCCACCGCCGAGGACCTTCCCGATGCCTCGTTCGCAGGTCAGCAAGAAACCTTCCTGAATATCCGCGGCCTTGACAATGTCAAGGATGCGATGAAGCACGTTTTCGCCTCCCTCTACAACGACCGCGCCATCTCCTACCGCGTGCACAAGGGCTTCGCCCACGACGTGGTGGCCTTGTCCGCCGGCGTGCAGCGCATGGTGCGTTCCGACATGGGCGCGGCTGGCGTGATGTTCACCATCGACACCGAATCCGGTTTTGAAGACGTGGTGTTCATCACCGCTTCCTATGGCCTGGGCGAGACCGTGGTGCAGGGCGCCGTGAACCCGGACGAGTTCTACGTGCACAAGCCGACGCTGAAAGCCGGCCGTCCGGCGGTGCTGCGCAAGACCATGGGCTCCAAGCTGATCAAGATGGAGTTCACCGACGCCTCGCAAGCCGGTCGTTCGGTCAAAACCGTGGATGTGGAGCCGGCGCTGCGCAAAGAATTCTCGATCAACGACGCAGAAGTGGCCGAACTGGCCGAGTACGCGCTGATCATCGAAAAGCATTACGGCCGTCCGATGGACATCGAGTGGGGCCGCGACGGCGTGGACGGCAAGCTGTACATCCTGCAGGCGCGTCCGGAAACCGTTAAGTCGCAGGAAGACCGCAAGGACACCCTGCGCCGCTACCGCCTGAACAGCAAGTCCGAAATCCTGTGCGAAGGCCGCGCCATCGGCCAGAAGATCGGCCAAGGCACCGTGCGCACCATCCGCGACGCGTCCGAGATGGATCAGGTCAAGCCGGGCGACGTGCTGGTGACCGACATGACCGACCCGGATTGGGAACCGGTGATGAAGCGCGCAGCCGCCATCGTCACCAACCGCGGCGGCCGCACCTGCCACGCGGCGATCATCGCGCGCGAATTGGGCATTCCGGCCGTGGTCGGCTGCGGCGACGCCACCCGCGTGTTGAAGGCAGGCATGCAGGTGACCGTGTCTTGCGCCGAGGGCGACACCGGCAACATTTACGACGGACTGCTGGACGTGGAAATCATCGATCTGGAACTGGACAAGATGCCCAAGGCGCCGGTCAAGATCATGATGAACGTCGGCAACCCGGAACTGGCGTTCGATTTCGCCCAACTGCCGAACGAAGGCGTGGGCCTGGCGCGGATGGAGTTCGTCATCAACCGCCAGATCGGCATCCACCCGAAGGCGCTGCTGGAATTCGACAAGCTGAGCCCGGAGCTGAAGGAAACCATTTCCGACCGCATCTCCGGCTACGCCAGCCCGGTTGACTTCTACGTCGACAAGATCGCCGAAGGCGTGTCCACGCTGGCTGCGGCGTTCTACCCGAAGAAGGTCATCGTGCGCATGTCGGACTTCAAGTCCAACGAGTACGCCAACCTGATCGGCGGCCAGCTGTACGAACCGCACGAAGAAAACCCGATGATCGGCTTCCGCGGCGCCGCCCGCTACGTGGCCGAATCGTTCCGCGACTGTTTCGAGCTGGAATGCCGCGCCATCAAGAAGGTGCGCGACGTGATGGGCCTGACCAACGTGGAAGTGATGATCCCCTTCGTCCGCACGCTGGCCGAAGCCGAGAAGGTGGTCGAGATCCTGGCCGAAAACGGCCTGAAGCGCGGCGAAAACGGCCTGCGCCTGATCATGATGTGCGAACTGCCGACCAACGCGGTGCTGGCCGAGAAGTTCCTGCAGCATTTCGACGGCTTCTCGATCGGCTCCAACGACATGACCCAGCTGACGCTGGGCGTGGACCGCGACTCCGGCGGCCCGATCGCCTCCACCTTCGACGAGCGCAACGAGGCGGTGAAGGCGATGCTGCACATGTCCATCCAGGCTTGCCGCAAGCTGGGCAAGTATGTGGGCATCTGCGGCCAGGGCCCGTCCGACCATCCGGATTTCGCCAAGTGGCTGGTGGAAGAAGGCATCGAGACCGTGTCGCTGAACCCGGACACCGTGGTGGAAACCTGGCTGTACCTGGCCAAGGAACTGAACAGCTGAGGCTGACGGCAATCCATCGGTGAATGAGAAACCGCCCGAAAACGGGCGGTTTTTCTTTGCCTGCCGCTGGCTGAGCTCAGCTTCCGGCGCCGCCGTTCCGGCCCAGCTGATCCTGGATCAGCTTGGCCTTTTCCAGCAGCCGCTCGGTGCCTTTTTCCCGCTCCGCCTCCTGCTCCTGCCGCGCCTCCGAGGCTTCGCGCTCGGCGGCCATCGCCTGTTGCTCTCCTTCCTGCAGCAGGGCATCGATGGCGTCGAAATTGAAGAAGTCGCGGGTATTCGCCAGCCGCTCCGAGTAATGGACCACGTTGGCGGCGTCGGCAAGGATGATGGATGGCGAGGTATAGCCGCTGAGCGGGTACTCGGTGATCAGCACGCCGTAGCGCTTGTGGAAGTCGCGGCCGCGCAGCGTGGACAGCAGCGCGATATTGGGCAGGCCGTGCTCGTGCCGCGCGCGCGCCAGCGACGACGGCGAGTCGACGGTGATCACGATCAGCTTCAGATGGGGCCAGCTGTCCAGAAAGCGCCGGGTTTCCCGCAGCAGCAACAGGCCGGCGTGTTCTTCCTCGTCGACCGACAACAGGGTGACGATCAGCTTCGGCGTGTGGGAGAAGCCCTCCAGCGGAGCGTCGCGCTTCTGGTCGTCCACCAGCATGAAGCTGGGCAAATAGCTGCCTTGGCGTGGGAAATCGCCGATGACGGGCAGCATTTCATCGCCGTATTGCACCCAAAAGTCTTCCATTTCCACTCCTCCTAGCATTTTCATCGTGGACGAGCGGACAGCGAAATCAAGAATTTCGTCCTAAATGAAACGAAAAACCCGCCTGGCGGCGGGTTGGCGGAAACGGGCGCGGGCGCCTCAGGAAGTCTGCAGCGCCGGCTCCGGCGCGGTTTCCTGCCGGCTTCTGGGCGGGGCGGGCGGCTCGGCGCCCTCCAGCACCTGGCGCATCCGTTCGACATCCAAGGCTTTTTCCCACTTGGCGATCACCACGGTGGCGACGCCATTGCCGATCAGGTTGGTGATGGCGCGGGCCTCGGACATGAAGCGGTCGATGCCTATCAGCAGCGCCAGTCCTTCCACCGGCAGCTTGCCGCCCAGCGTGGCCAGCGTGGCCGCCAGCGTGATGAAGCCGCCGCCGGTCACCGCCGCCGCGCCCTTGGAGGTCAAGAGCAGCACGCCGATGATGGCCAGCTCCTCGCCCAGCGTCAGGTTCACATTGGTGGCCTGGGCGATGAAGATCGCCGCCATGGTCAGGTAGATGGAAGTGCCGTCCAGGTTGAACGAGTAGCCGGTGGGCACCACCATGCCGACCACCGGCTTGGAGCAGCCCAGGTTCTCCAGCTTCTTCATGATGCCCGGCAGCGCCGATTCGGACGAAGACGTGCCCAGCACCAGCAGGATTTCTTCCTTGATGTAGACCAGGAAGCGCCACAGGCTGAAGCCGGAGAAGCGGGCGATGGTGCCCAGCACGATGAAGACGAAGGCGAAGCAGGTCAGATACACGCAGGCCATCAAAAAGCCCAGCTGCTTCAAGGAGCCGATGCCGTACTTGCCGATGGTGAAGGCCATCGCGCCGAAAGCGCCGATCGGGGCCAGCTTCATCAGCATATTGATCACGCCGAACAACGCGTGGGAGAACTCGTCCAGGATGTGGACGATGTTCTTGCCGTTGTCTCCCATCTTGGTCAGCGCCAGGCCCAGCAGCACCGAGAAGGTCAGCACCTGCAGGATCTCGCCGCTGGCGAAAGCGCCGACGACGGTGTCCGGGATGATGTGCAGCAGGAAATCGACGGTGTTCATTTCCTTGGCGCCGGCGGTGTATTTGGCGATGTCCTTGGCGTGCAGCGTGTGCGGGTCGATGTTGAGGCCGGAGCCGGGCTGCAGCAGGTTGACCACGACCAGGCCGATCACCAACGCCAGCGTGGTGACGGCTTCGAAGTAGAACAGCGCCTTGACGCCGACGCGGCCCACTTCCTTCATGTCGCCCATCTTGGCGATGCCGACCACGACGGTGGCGAAAATGATGGGCGCGATCATCATCTTGATCAGCTTGATGAAGGCGTCGCCCAGCGGTTTCATCTTGGCGCCCAAGTCAGGCGCGAGGGCGCCGAGCGTGACGCCCAGCGCGATGGCGATCAGCACCTGGACGTACAGGCGCGAAAAGAAGGGGGTCTTGGTTTGCATGGTTCTCCCGACTGGCGTTGGTTGCTTCGGATGCGGACTCTTGGATGGTCCATTTGCATCCGATGCTAACAACAGCCATCGGCCGGGAGCATTGTCGATATCCCTATCGGGGATAACCCTGATGCCGTATCTGCTTTGAATATTCAGTGCAGCTGTTTCAGATAGGACGCGAATCCGCTGAGCAGCATTTCCACCGAGATGGCGGTCAGCACCAGCCCCATCAGCCGCTCCAGCGCGGTGATGGCCTGTTCGCCCAGCAGCTTCTGCAGCTTGCCGGAGAACAGGAACACCACGGTGGTGACCAGCATGCAGATGGTCAGCGCGCCCATCCACTCGAGCATCCGGCCCGGCTCGCGGGTGGACAGCAAGAGCACGGTGGCCATCGCCGACGGGCCGGCGATCAGCGGAATGGCGATCGGCACGATGAAAGGCTCGCCGTGCAGCTTGTCGCCGCCGAACACGCTGCCTTCGCCGGGGAAGATCATCTTGATCGCGATCAGGAACAGGATCACGCCGCCGGCGATGCGCATCGACTCGTCGGTCAGATGCATCAGCTCGAGGAAATTGCGGCCGAACAGCATGAAGATGGTCAGCACCAGGAAGGCGATCAGGCACTCGCGGTAGACCACGCGCTTGCGGCGCTCGGGCTTCACTTGCTTCAGCGCGGAGATGAACAGCGGGATATTGCCCAGCGGGTCGGTGATCAGGATCAGCAGGATGGTGGCGGATAGAAACGAGGTTTGCATGGTTTGAGGCTTGGGTGGGTTCGGCTGCGATTATCTCATGCCGGCCGAATGGCGGCGAGCGGGGATGCGACTGGAAATTAACCGTTCTCGCAGCTCCTGGCGGCGAACGTCCGTAAAAATGCCGCCCGGCCATAGGCGGGGCGGCATGTCGCCGGAGCGGGCGGGCGTTTACTGCTCGCCGTTTTCGGACTCGGTCTCGCCGTTTTCCCCGTCCTTCTGCTTGCGCGCGCTGCCTTCCACCATATTGATGACGAACAGGCGGCATTGCAGCGAGCCGTTGAATAGCGGCGTGCGGCGCTTCGGCGCCAGATGGATCAGCTTGCCCAGGCGCAGGTCGCCGCTGAACAGGCAGGCGGTCCAGCCGGCGAAGTGGGCCTTCAGCCAGTCGCCCAGCTCCGGGTACCAGGCCGCCAGCTGGTCCTGTTCTTCCAGCCGCACGCCGTAGGGCGGGTTGCTGACGATCAGGCCGTGCTCGGCGTGAGGGCGGGTGTCGGCCACGTCGGCGGCCGCGACCTCGATCAGATCGGCCAGGCCGGCGCGCTCCAGGTTGGCGCGGGCGATGTTGATCATGGCTTGCGAGCGGTCCGAGCCGCGGATGGCCAGCGAAGCGGCCGGCTGCTCGGCCTTGCGAGCGTCGAGTTGCAGTTTTTCCCAGGCGGCGGAATCGAAGCTGGACAGCGCTTCGAAGCCGAAGCGGCGGGCGCGGCCCGGCGCGCGGTTCAGCGCGATGTCGGCGGCCTCCACCAGGAAGGTGCCGCTGCCGCACATCGGGTCCAGCAGCGGCTGGCTGCCGTCATAGCCGGCCAGCAGCAGGATGCCGGCGGCCAGGTTTTCGCGCAGCGGCGCTTCGCCGGTTTCCTCGCGCCAGCCGCGCTTGAACAGCGGCTCGCCGCTGGTGTCCAGATAGATGGTCGCCTCGTCGGCGGTCAGGAACACATTGACGCGCACGTCCGGGTGGCGGGTGTCGACGCTGGGGCGGCCCTGATGGGTCTGGCGGAAGCGGTCGCAGATCGCGTCCTTCACCGTCAGGCCGATGTAGTCCAGGCTCTTGACGCGGGCGGCGATGCCGTCGGCCTTCAGTTTGATGGTGCGCGACACGTCGAACCAGCGCGGCCAGTCCACGCCCATCGCCAGCCGGTAGATGTCCTGGTCGGCGTGGTAGCCGCCGTGGGCCAGGCGCAGCAGCACGCGGCTGGCGGTGCGGCTGTGCAGGTTGACGGCCATCATCAACCGCGCGTCGCCGGCGAAGGCCACGCCGCCGTCGGTCGGCGCGATGTCGCCGGCGCCCAGCGCCAGCAATTCGTCGGCCAGGATCTGCTCCAGGCCGCGCGGGCAGGGGGCGAACAGCGACAGCCGGCTGTCCAGGCGATTGGTGATCACGTTTTCGGCGCGGGCGGCCGGCGCGTGGACGTGGCCGCCGTCATGCGGGCGCTGTTCGAAAGCGCGGCGCGGCTGGTCGACGCGGTGGGTGTCGCCGAAGGGCTGCAAGCCGCGCGGGCGATGCTCGTGCCGGTCGCCGCGCGGGCCGCGGTCTTCGCGCGGTTGCCATTGCGGCTTGTCGTCGCGGCTGAAGCGGTTGTCGCGCTCGCCGTCCTCGCGTTTGGAGAACAGTTTGCGCGGCGCGTCGCCGTCCTGGCGCGGCTCGCGGTCTTCGCGCGGCTGCCATTGCGGCTTGTCGTCGCGGCGGAAGCGGTTGTCGCGTTCGCCGTCCTCGCGCTTGGAGAACAGCTTGCGCGGCGCGTCGCCGTCCTGGCGCGGAGCGCGTTCTTCGCGCGGCTGCCATTGCGGCTTGTCGTCGCGGCGGAAGCGGTTGTCGCGCTCGCCGTCCTCACGCTTGGCGAAGGGCTTGCGCGGCGCGTCGCCGTCGTGGCGCGGAGCGCGTTCTTCGCGCGGTTGCCACTGCGGCTTGTCGTCGCGGCGGGAATGGCTGTCGCCAACCTCGCGCTTGGCGAACACCTTGCGCGGACCGTTGTCGCCGTAGGAGGCGCGGTCCTCGCGGGCTTGCCACTGCGGCTTGTCATCGCGGCGGAAGCCGCCTTCGGCGCGCGGCTTGAATTCGCGCGGCGGGGCGTCTTCGGTATGCAGCGGCTTGCGGCCGGACGGGCCGCGGTCGCGGCTGTAGCGCTTGTCCTGCGGCGCGCCGTCGCGGCGGAATTCGGAAGCGCGTTCCACGCCTTCCGGCAGCGGCTTGCGATTGGACGGACCGCGGTCGCGGTCGTAGCGGCGCTCATGGCCGGCTTCCGGCTGGCGCTTGTCGAGGCGGCGATCGTCCTGGCGCGGCTGCCAGGCCGGCTTGTCGCCGTCGCGGTTGAAACGCTTCTGCTGGCCTTCGCCGCGGTCGTCAGGGCGCTTGTCGAAACGACGATCGTCCTGGCGCGGCTGCCAGGCCGGCTTGTCGCCGTCGCGGCTGAAACGCTTCTGCTGGCCTTCGCCGCGGTCGTCAGGGCGCTTGTCGAAACGACGATCGTCCTGGCGCGGCTGCCAGGCCGGCTTGTCGCCGTCGCGGTTGAAGCGTTTATGCTGGCCGTCGCCGCGGTCGTCGGGGCGCTTGTCGAAGCGGCGCTGCTCCTGGCCGGGCTTCCAGTCAGGCTTGCCCGGACCGGGCCGCTGGCCGGAATAGGGCGCGCGCGGCTTGCCGTCCTGAGGCGGCCGATCGGGGGCGCTCGGGTTTCCGCCTGCCGGCGAGTTGGCCGCGCGTTCGCGGCTGGTTTGATCGCGGCGCTGGCTGGCGCGTTGGCGGGAGCGGAAACTGGACATGAAACGACCTCGAATGGACAAGCTAAAATAAGTAATCCTTTAATTTTAACGTATTTGGCCGCCGCCTGCTTGGTGACGCTGCGGCTTTCCGCTACCATAACCGGTTCGATTGGATATTGGATTGCGATGTTGCACAGCAGTTTCGCCTCCCGGCTGGTGGCCTGGCAACGGCGGCACGGCCGCCACGACCTGCCCTGGCAGGTGAAGGATCCATACCGCGTCTGGCTGTCTGAGATCATGCTGCAGCAGACTCAGGTGAAGAGCGTGCTCGATTATTATCCGCGCTTCCTGGCCCGTTTTCCGGATGTGGCGGCGCTGTCCGCAGCGCCGGCGGACGACGTGCTGGCGCAGTGGAGCGGCCTGGGTTACTACAGCCGGGCGCGCAATCTGCACAAGGCGGCGCGGATGGTGATGGACGCGTTCGGCGGCGAGTTTCCGCCCGAGCGCGAGCGGCTGGAGCGCTTGCCCGGCGTCGGGCGGTCCACCGCCGCCGCGATTTCGGCCTTCGCCTTCGGCCGGCGCGAAACCATCCTGGACGGCAATGTCAAGCGCGTGCTGGCGCGCTGTTTCGGCATAGACGGCTTTCCCGGCGACAAGGCCATCGAGAAACGGATGTGGGCGCTGGCCGAGCAGATCCTGCCGGCCGACGCCGCCGACATCGGCCCCTATGTGCAGGGCCTGATGGACTTGGGCGCCACGGTATGCAGCCGCGGCAAGCCAGCCTGTACCGTCTGCCCGATGGTGGATGGCTGCGTGGCCGCGCGCGAGGGCCGCACCGGCGAGCTGCCGACGCCGCGGCCTAAGAAAGCGGTGCCGACGCGCCACACGGCGATGCTGCTGGCGCGGCACGAAAACAAGGTATGGCTTGAGCGCCGGCCGCCCACCGGCATCTGGGGCGGATTGCTGTCGCTGCCGGAGTTCGGCACCACGCTAGAGATGGAAGGCTGGCTGAGCGGCCGGGGAGATGGCGACATGCTGCCCGCCTGGCCGGAGCTGGAACATGTATTCACCCATTTTCGCCTGATCATCACGCCGCAGCCGGTCCGGATCGACCGTCTGGCCGCGGCTGGAGTCGCCGAGGCTGATGGCCAGTGGCTGGACATCGATCAGGCGGTGGACGCCGGCGTGCCGGCTCCTGTGCGCCGATTGCTGCTGAGGCTGGCGGCGCATGATTGAAAGAGGGCAGGCTAGCCCTGTCCGCGTGGCCAATCCGCTGGCCGGGCGAGCCCGGCCGCGGTTTTAAGACGGCGAGTCCGTCCAGATAGAACTGATATGGTTTCCGTAGTCCGCACCGTTGCCGATACCCTGGCCGACGCCGCCGACCCGGCGCGCTGGCTGGAGCGCATGTCCGCCGTCTTTCCCCATGAGGAAGGCGCGCTGCTGGCGCGCGCCTTCCACGCCGCACGGGAGCTGTACGCCGGCAAGGCCGTTCCCTCCACCGGAGAAGACCTGTTCACCCACGCGGTGGCCGCCGCCGCGGTGGTCGCCGATCTGAACCTGCTGCCCGACGCCATCGTCGCCACCTTGCTGTTCTCGGCGCCGGACTACCAGCCGGAATGGCAGGCCTGGCTGACCGAGGCCTTCAACCCGACCGTGGCGATGCTGGTGGACGGCGTCGGCGGTGTGCGCCGCATCACCGAGTTCGCCCGCATCGACAGGATGGCCACGCCCGAAGACTGCGCGCGCCAGGCCGAGACCATGCGCAAGATGCTGCTGGCGATGGTGGCGGACATCCGCGTGGTGCTGATCAAGCTGGCCTGGCGCACCCAGACCATGCACTACCTGGCCAACGTGCAGGACGAGGCGGTGCGCCGCCGCATCGCCGGCGAGACGCTGGAGTTGTTCGCGCCCCTGGCCAACCGCCTGGGCGTCTGGCAGATCAAGTGGGAGCTGGAGGACCTGGGCCTCAGGCATACCGAGCCGGACACCTACAAGAAGATCGCCAAGTTGTTGGACGAGCGCCGGCTGGAGCGCATCGACTATATCGAGCGGGTGCTGGATGTCTTGCGCGAGGAATTGAAAAAGGCCGGCGTCAGGGCCGAGGTGGCCGGCCGGCCCAAGCACATCTATTCCATCTGGAAGAAGATGAAGAAGAAAAGGCTCGATTTCACCGAGCTTTACGATATCCGCGCGGTGCGCATCCTGGTGGACAAGCTGCCGGACTGCTACACCGCGCTCGGCATCATCCACGGCATGTGGCAGCCGATCCGCGGCGAGTTCGACGACTACATCTCCCATCCCAAGGCCAATAACTACCGCAGCCTGCACACCGCGGTGGTCGGCCCCGAGGACAAGGCGCTGGAGGTGCAGATCCGCACCTTCGAGATGCACGAGCACGCCGAATTCGGCGTCGCCGCGCACTGGCGCTACAAGGAAGGCGGCAAGGGCGACGCCGCCTACGAAGAGAAGATTTCCTGGCTGCGCCAGCTGCTCGATTGGCGCGAGGAAATGTCCGACCGCGAAGGCTTGGCCGAGGCGTTCAAGACCGAGCTGTTCGCCGACACCATCTACGTGCTGACGCCGCAGGGCAAGGTGCTGGCGCTGCCGCAAGGCGCGACGCCGATCGACTTCGCCTACGCCATCCACTCTGGCCTCGGCAACCGCTGCCGCGGCGCCAAGGTGGAGGGGCAGATCGTGCCGCTGTCCACGCCGCTGCAGAACGGCCAGCGGGTGGAAGTGCTGGTGGCCAAGGAAGGCGGCCCGTCGGTCAACTGGCTGCACGACGGCTGGGTGAAGAGCCACCGCGCCATCTCCAAGATCCGCCAGTACATCCGCCTGCAGAACGCCGACACCGTGCGCGAGACCGGCAAGGCGCTGTTCGAGCGCGAGCTGGCGCGGCGGCCGCACATCCAGCCCAATCTGCAGCAACTGGCGGAGAAGCTGGGCTACGACAAGCTGGACGAAGTCTACGGCGCGCTGGGGCACGGCGAGCTGACGATACGCGCGGTCAGCAACGCGATCACCAGCTTCGCGCCGCCGCCGGCGGTGGAGGTGCAGCCGGAAAGCCTGATCCGCGCCAGCAAGGGTGGCCACGACGCCGGTGGCGTGCTGATCGAGGGCGTGGACAATCTGATGACGGTGCTGGCCAAGTGCTGCAAGCCGGCGCCGCCCGACCAGGTGATGGGCTTCGTCACCAAGGGGCGCGGCATCTCCATCCACCGCAGCAGCTGTCTGACCTTGAAAAAGCTGTCGCAGGAAGTGCCGGAGCGGCTGATCGCCGCCGAGTGGGGCGAGCAGAAGAACAGCGTGTTCCCGATCGACATCGAGGTGATGTCGCAGGACCGGCCTGGCCTGCTGCGCGACATCTCCGACGTGCTGTCGCGCGAGAAGCTGAACCTGATCGGCGTCAACACCCTGTCGCGCGACCAGAAGAGCCGCTTGCGGCTGACGGTGGAAGTGCGCCAGGTTCAGGACATCAGCCGTGTGCTGTCGCGCCTGATGGAATTGTCCGGCGTGCAGGAGGCGCGCCGGGTCTGAGCGGTAACGGAGAAGCCGGCTGGAATGCCCGCGGGACGGGCGTTGCGGCCGGTTTCGCTTTTGGCGCGGGCGAGTGGCCGGCGCCGGACGGTTTGCGTTTAAGCAAGTCGCATCGATTCGCAATTTGCTTTCATGTGAAGAAATTTTCATAATCGTGGGCATTGCCCTGGGTAAACCGCCGTCATGCGGTTTGCGCCTTTTGGACGCATACGAGAGAGATCGATATGTCTGCACTGATTGAAGCCGCGCGCCGCGCGCTGTCCCTGATGGACCTGACCACCCTCAACGACGACGACACCGACGAGAAGGTGGCCGCACTGTGCTGCAAGGCCAAGAGCCCGGACGGCACCGTGGCGGCGGTATGCGTGTACCCGCGCTTCGTGCCCATCGCCAAGAAAACGCTGCGCGAAGCGGGTTGTCCGGAAGTGCGGGTGGCCACTGTCATCAACTTCCCGCACGGCAATGACGATATCTCGATCGCGGTGGCCGAAACCCGCGCCGCCATCGCCTACGGCGCCGACGAAGTGGACGTGGTGTTCCCGTACCGCGCGTTGATGGCCGGCAACCGCGATATCGGCTTCGAGCTGGTCAAGGCCTGCAAGGAAGCCTGCGGCGGCAAGCTGCTGAAGGTGATCATCGAGAGCGGCGAGCTGAAGGACGCGGCGCTGATCCGCGCAGCCAGCGAGATTTCCATCCGCGCCGGCGCCGACTTCATCAAGACTTCCACCGGCAAGGTGCCGGTCAACGCTACGCTGGCGGCGGCCGAAACTATGCTGGCCGTGATCAAGGAGCAGGGCGGCGAATGCGGCTTCAAGGCCGCCGGCGGCGTCAAAAGCGCCACCGAGGCCGCCGAATACCTGGCCCTGGCCGCGCGCCTGCTGGGCGAGGGCTGGGCGGACGCCCGCCATTTCCGCTTCGGCGCGTCCAGCCTGCTGGCCAATCTGCAGATCGAGATCGCCGGCGGCGTGGCCAAGCCGACTTCCGGCTACTGATCCATTCAAGAATTCGCGGGGTTACCGCACTCTGGCCGGGCGATTTCCCGGCCGCACCGCCCATTGCCGTCTCATTCTGCAGCGCAATGGGTTTCAGGCAGGAGAATGCCATGTTTTTGCCGCAGGAAATCATCCGCAAGAAACGCGACAACCTGACGCTGTCGCAGCAGGACATCCAGCAATTCGTCGCCGGCATCACCGACAACAGCGTCGCCGACAGCCAGATCGCCGCCTTGGCGATGGCCATCTACTTCAACGGCATGGAGCTGGACGAGAACGTCCACCTGGCGCTGGCGATGCGCGATTCCGGCCGGCGCATGCACTGGAAAGACCTGAACCTGCCGGGCCCCATCGTGGACAAGCACTCCACCGGCGGCGTCGGCGACGTGGTGTCGCTGATGCTCGGGCCGATGGTCGCCGCCTGCGGCGGCTTCGTGCCGATGATTTCCGGCCGCGGCCTGGGCCACACCGGCGGCACGCTGGACAAGCTGTCCGCGGTGCCCGGCTATAACCCGTTCCCCGAGCCGGAGCTGTTCCGCAAGGTGGTGAAGGACGTCGGCGTGGCCATCATCGGCCAGACCTCGGACCTGGCTCCGGCCGACCGCCGCTTCTACGCCACCCGCGACGTCACCGCCACGGTTGAGTCGATCGCGCTGATCACCGCGTCCATCCTGTCCAAGAAGCTGGCGGCGGGGCTCGACGTGCTGGTGATGGACGTGAAGGCCGGCAGCGGCGCCTTCATGCCGACCATGCAGAAGTCCATCGAACTGGCCGAGCGCATCGTCAAGGTGGGCAACGGCGCCGGCGTGGCCACCACCGCGCTGATCACCGAAATGAGCCAGCCGCTGGCCTCCACCGCCGGCAACAGCATCGAAACCCGCGAGGCGGTGCGTTACCTGAAAGGCGACGAGCGCAACCCGCGCCTGCACGAAGTGACGATGGCGCTGTGCGCGCAGATGCTGATCGGCGGCAAGCTGGCCGCCGACGAGGCCGACGCCCGCGCCAAGCTGCAGGCCGCGCTGGATTCCGGCCGCGCCGCCGAGATTTTCGGCCGCATGGTGACCGCGCTGGGCGGTCCGGCCGATTTCATGGAAAACTACGACCGCCATCTGGCGCCGGCCCCCATCGTGCGCCCGGTGTACGCCGACCGCGCCGGCTATGTCGGCGCGATGGACACCCGCGGCATCGGCATGGCGGTGTGCGCGCTGGGCGGCGGACGCCGCTTGGCCACCGACGTGCTGGATTTCCGCGTAGGACTGTCGCAGTTCGTCGAACTGGGCCAGAATATCGGCAAAGACACACCGCTGATGATGATCCACGCCGCCGACGAGGCGAGCTTCGAAGACGCGGCGCGCCGCGTCAAGGCCGCCATCCGCGTTGACGAAGCCGCGCCGTCCGAGCTGCCGCTGGTTTACCAGATCATCCGCGGCGAATAAGGCCGGGGAGGCATCATGAAACGCGCAATCATCTTGATCTTGGACTCGCTGGGCATCGGCGCGGCGGCCGACGCGCCGGCGTTCGGCGACGCCGGCAGCAACACGCTGGGCCACATCGCGATGGAGGCGGCCGCCGGCCGCGCCAACGTCGGCCGCAGCGGCCCGCTTAAGCTGCCCAACCTGTCCAAGGTGGGCCTGGGCCACGCCTGCCGGCTGTCGTCCGGCTATTTCCCGGAAGGCATGGACCCGGCCGATCCGGTGGCCGCCTACGGCTACGCCCGCGAAATCTCCAGCGGCAAGGACACTCCGTCCGGCCACTGGGAGATCGCCGGCGTGCCGGTGCTGTTCGATTGGGGCTATTTCTCCGACCACGACAACAGTTTTCCGCAGGCGCTGCTGGACGCCATCGTCGAGAAGGCAGGCCTGCCGGGCTACCTGGGCAATTGCCACGCTTCCGGCACTGAGATACTGGACCGCCTGGGCGAGGAGCACATGAAGAGCGGCAAGCCGATCTTCTACACCTCGGCCGACTCGGTGTTCCAGATCGCCTGCCACGAAGAAACCTATGGCCTCGAGCGCTTGTACGAACTGTGCAAGATCACGCGCGAGCTGTTGGAGCCTTACAATATCGGCCGCGTGATAGCCCGGCCCTTCGTCGGCGAAGGCAAGGGCAAGTTCGCCCGCACCGGCAACCGCAAGGACCTGGCGGTGGAGCCGCCGGCGGCCACGGTGTTGAAGAAGCTGGCCGATGCCGGCGGCGACGTGGTGTCGATCGGCAAGATCGCCGACATCTACGCCCACGTCGGCATCACCCACAAGCACAAGGCCACCGGCTTTGACCAGCTGTGGGACGCAACCCTGACGGCGATGGACCAGCATCAGGACAAGCCGGCCATCATCATGGCCAACTTCGTCGATTTCGACTCCAGCTACGGCCATCGCCGCAATACCGCCGGCTACGCCGCGGCTCTGGAAGAGTTCGACGCGCGCCTGCCCGAGGTGATGGCCGCGATGGGCGACGACGATATTCTGATCCTGTCCGCCGACCACGGCTGCGACCCCACTTGGCCCGGCACAGACCACACCCGCGAGCACATCCCGGTGCTGTGCTACGGCAAGAAGGTGAAGGCCGGGCCGATAGGCGAGCGCGCGACTTTCGCCGACATCGGCCAGAGCGTCGCCAGCCACCTGGGCCTGCCCAATATGGACTACGGCACGTCCTTCCTGGACTGATGCCGCCAGACCGGGCCGCCGCGCGCGGCCCGGCGTCTTTTTCCCCGTCCGAGCGAATCGGGCGGGAACAGAGTCATCTAGAGGAGACCTTGAATGGCAACCCCGCATATCAACGCCAAAGACGGCGCCTTCGCCGAAACCGTACTGATGCCGGGCGATCCGCTGCGCGCCCAGATGATCGCCGAGACCTTCCTGGAAGGCGCTGAGCAGGTGACCAATGTGCGCAATGTGTTTGGCTACACCGGCACCTACAAGGGCAAGCGCCTGTCAGTGATGGCCCATGGCATGGGCATTCCGTCCGCCAGCATCTATACCACCGAGCTGATCAAGGACTACGGCGTCAAGAACATCATCCGCATCGGCTCCTGCGGCGCGGTGACGCCTGACATCAAGCTGCGCGAGCTGTTCGTCGCCATGGGCGCGTCCACAGACAGCAAGGTCAACCGCATGCGCTTCAACGACCACGACTATGCGGCCATCGCCGATTACACGCTGCTGCGCACCGTGGTGGACACCGCGGCCGAGCAGGGCAAGCGGGTCACCGTCGGCAACGTGTTTTCCGCCGACCTGTTCTACGGCGTGCAGCCGAACATGTTGCATGTGCTGTCCAAGATGCAGGTCAACGTGATCGAGATGGAGCTGGCCGGCATCTACAGCGTGGCCGCTCAGTACGGCGCGCGCGCGGTCGGCATTCTGACCGTGTCCGACATTATCCCGACCGGCGAGGCCACCAGCGCGGAGGAGCGCCAGACCTCCTTCCGCGACATGATGGAAGTGGCGCTGGACGCTGCGATCAAGCTGTAAGCCACTGATCGCCATGAATAAACGGACGCCGCCCGGCGTCCGTTTTCGCATTGCGAAACGGAGTGTGGCATGCGCGCACACGGTTTATCGTGCAGTGCACAAAAAATGCTTGCCTAATCCAGATGGTATACCGATAATCGGTATTGCATCAGGGCGTTGCGCACTGTGGCGTTCCTGGTGTTGTCTCCTCCATCCTCCTTCTTTAGGTGGAACTTGGCGCAACACGCTTGAGCGTTGCGCTTTTTTTTTGCCGCCGTTTTTCGCCCGGATTCCACCGTTTCCCGCCTGCTGGAAATCTGTTGTGTCACAAGGGTTTGACAGCTACCCGGCCACTGCACTAGAATCCGTAACTTTCAAGAATTACGATGGAAGAGTTCCATGAAGACCTTTTCTGCCAAGGCGCATGAGGTAAAGCGCGAATGGTACGTGGTCGACGCCGCCGATAAGGTGCTGGGTCGCCTGGCTGCCGAAATCGCCCGCCGTCTGCGTGGCAAACACAAGCCGGAATTCACCCCGCACGTTGACACTGGCGATTTCATCGTCGTAGTGAACGTCGACAAGCTGCGCGTGACCGGTACCAAGGCACAAGACAAGAAGTACTACCGTCACTCTGGTTACCCGGGCGGCATCTACGAACGCACCTTCACCGAACTGCAAAACCAGTTCCCGGAGCGCGTTCTGGAAAAGGCCGTGAAAGGCATGCTGCCGAAGGGTCCGCTGGGCTACGCCATGATCAAGAAGCTCAAGGTATACGCCGGCGCTGAGCACCCGCACGTCGCCCAACAGCCCAAAGTGCTGGAAATCTGATTTTAAGGCTTAACAATGAACGGTAAATACTACTACGGCACTGGTCGTCGCAAGAGCTCCGTTGCTCGCGTGTTCATGCAGAAGGGTTCCGGCCAGATCATCGTTAACGGCAAGCCTGTTGACGAGTATTTCGCCCGTGAAACCGGTCGCATGGTTATCCGCCAGCCGCTGGTTCTGACCGAAAACGTCGAATCCTTCGACATCAAGGTGAACGTTGTCGGCGGCGGCGAAACCGGCCAAGCCGGCGCGATCCGCCACGGCATCACCCGCGCCCTGATCGACTTCGACGCTGCTCTGAAGTCCGCTCTGTCGGCAGCTGGCTACGTGACTCGCGACGCTCGCGAAGTTGAACGTAAGAAGGTCGGCCTGCGCAAAGCTCGCCGCGCCAAGCAGTTCTCCAAGCGTTAATCGGGGATTACTGCTCGAAAAACCGCCCGGCTTCGGCCCGGCGGTTTTTTCTTTTGCTGTGCACTTGCCGCCACAGCGTCTACTGCCTAAACTGTCGCTTTTGCGACATTTTTTTACATAAAGGGCAGTCTACATGATCAAGGTTGGGATCGTCGGGGGCACCGGTTACACCGGCGTCGAGTTGTTGCGTTTGCTGGCCAAGCATCCGCAGGCGCGCGTGACGGCGGTGACTTCGCGCAAGGATGCCGGCATCCGCGTCGACGAGATGTTTCCCAGCTTGCGCGGCCGCATCGATTTGGCGTTCAGCACGCCGGACGAGGCCAGGCTGCAGGACTGCGACGTGGTGTTCTTCGCCACGCCCAACGGCATCGCGATGCAGGAGGCCGCCGCGCTGCTGGATGCCGGCGTGCGGGTGGTGGACCTGGCGGCGGACTTCCGCATCAAGGACGTGTTCGAGTGGGAGAAGTGGTACGGCATGCCGCACGCCGCGCCGCAGTTGGTGGCCGACGCCGTCTACGGCCTGCCGGAAGTGAACCGCGAGGCCATCCGCGGCGCGCGGCTGGTAGCTAACCCGGGCTGCTATCCGACCGCGGTGCAGCTGGGTTATCTGCCGCTGATCGAAGCCGGCGTGATCGACGCTTCCAGCCTGATCGCCGACTGCAAGTCCGGCGTGTCCGGGGCCGGCCGCAAGGGCGAGATCGGCGCGCTGCTGGCCGAGGCCGGCGACTCGTTCAAGGCTTACGGCGTGGCCGGCCACCGCCACTTGCCGGAAATCCGCCAGGGTTTGGCGCGCGTCAGCGGCAAGCCGGTGGGGCTGACTTTCGTTCCGCACCTGACGCCGATGATACGGGGCATCCATGCCACGCTGTACGCTAGGCTTTCCAAGGATGCCGATCTGCAGCAGTTGTTCGAGAGCCGCTATGCCGGGGAAGCCTTCGTCGATGTGCTGCCGGCGGGCAGCCATCCCGAAACGCGCTCGGTGCGAGGCGCCAATCTGTGCCGGATCGCGGTGCACAGGCCGCAAGGCGGCGACACCGTGGTGGTGCTGTCGGTGATAGACAACCTGGTCAAGGGCGCGGCAGGCCAGGCGGTGCAGAACATGAACCTGATGTTCGGCCTGCCGGAGACGGATGGCCTCGATGTGGTGCCGCTGTTGCCGTGATCGCAGGGCAGGGGCTTGAAGGCTCGCCATTCGCCCTGATATCCGACTAAAATAGTGGGTGAATGGCCGCGACCGGCCCGATTGAATTGCGAGGTTACACATGACAGAAGCTGCTACCGAAATGCCGTGCCCGATCAACTTCACCGAAAGCGCCTGCGCCAAGGTGCAGGATCTGATCGCTGAAGAGGGCAATCCCGACCTGAAGCTGCGCGTGTTCGTCACCGGCGGCGGCTGTTCCGGCTTCCAGTACGGTTTCACGTTCGATGAAATCGCCAACGAGGACGATACCGCGATCGAGCGCCAGGGCGTGACCTTCCTGGTGGATCCGATGAGCTACCAGTACCTGGTCGGCGCCGAGATCGATTACCAGGAAAGTCTGGAAGGCTCGCAGTTCGTGATCCGCAATCCGAACGCCACCACCACTTGCGGTTGTGGTTCTTCGTTCTCGGTGTGATACTGAACGCAGGTAAGAACCAGGCCCGGGCCCTTGCCCCGGGCCTTTTTGCTGTGGAATCCAGAACATGAACAAGCTGCCGCCGGTGGTATTGCCCAAGATCGAATTCAATCGTGAATTCTCTTTCACGGATGCCGACTTCGAGCGCATCCGCAAGTTGATCTACAAGGAGGCGGGGATTTCCCTGAATCCGTCCAAGAAGGACATGGTTTACGGCCGGCTGGTGCGGCGCATCCGCGAGCTCAAGCTGCCCGGCTTCGCCGCCTATGTCGATTTCCTGGAATCGATTGGCGGCAAGCGCGAATTCGAGCAGTTCGTCAACGCGCTGACCACCAATCTGACCTTCTTCTTCCGCGAGGAGCACCACTTTCCCATTCTGTCGGAGCATCTGAAGAAGAAGGCGGCGGCCAGCGGCGAACTGGCGATCTGGTGCGCGGCGGCGTCCACTGGCGAAGAGCCTTACTCGCTGGCGATTACGGCGCTTGAATCCTTTCCGGGCACCACGCGGCCCAATATTTCCGTGCTCGCCACCGATCTGGACACCAGCGTGCTGGAGACCGGGCGCAAGGGCATCTATCCGGCGGAGAAGATCGCCCGCTTGCCGGCCGGCCATGCGGTCAAGTATTTCGACAAGCAGCCCGACGGCAGCTACCAGGCCAAGCAGGCGCTGCGCAATATGATCACTTTCCAGCGCTTGAACCTGGTCGAAAGCAACTGGAGCGTGCGCAAGCAGTACGACGCGATCTTCTGCCGCAACGTGATGATCTACTTCGACCGCGACACCCAGTTCGCCGTGCTCAAGCGCTTCGCGCCGCTGCTGAAGCCGGATGGATTGCTGTTTGTCGGCCACTCGGAAAACTTCTATTTCGCGTCCGATTACTTCCATCTGCGCGGCAAGACCGTGTACGAGCACGCGAAAAAGTAGGCATTTGTCCGACAAAACAGTCGCCGCGCCGCGCGATTGCCATTACCATTTCGTCTCTAACGGGCAAGCGAGTCTTGCCCGTTGTCTTTGCGCGGGGAGGCGGTATGCGAGTGGTGGTTCTCGGGGCCGGCGTGGTGGGCGTGTCCACCGCCTGGTTCCTGGCCAGGATGGGACACGAGGTGGTGGTGCTGGAGCGCGCCTGCGGCGCGGCGAGGGAGACCAGTTTCGCCAATGGCGGCCAGTTGTCGGTCAGCCAGTCCGAACCTTGGGCGAACCTGGGCGCGCCGTGGCAGGTGCTGCGCTGGCTTTGGCGCGACGACGCGCCGTTGCTGTTCCGGCCGAGAATGGACCCGCCGCAATGGCGCTGGATCGCCGGATTCCTGGCAGAGTGCCTGCCTGGCCGCCATCAGCGCAATATGCGGCAGATGGTGGCGCTGGGGTTGTACAGCCGAGACGCGATGCGCCAGCTGCGCGAGGAAACCGGCATTTCCTACCGCCGCCTGTCGCGCGGAATTCTCAGTCTGCATTACGACGCCTGCCAGCTGCGCCATGCCCGGCGCTCGGCCGAGCGGCTGCAGGCGCTGGGGGTGGACAAGCGGGTGCTCAGCCCGATGCAGGCGCTGGCGCTGGAACCGGCGCTGGAGCCGACGTTGCCTAGCTTGGCCGGCGCCAGCTGGTGCCCGGACGACGAGTCGGGCGACGTGCATCTGTTCACACGCGGGTTGGCCGAGGCCGCCGCGGGCCTGGGCGTGGAGTTTCGTTACAATACCCGGATCAACGCGCTGGAAACGGCGGATGGCGGCGTGTCGGCGGTATCGGTGACGGGACCGGACGGCGGCTATCAGCGCGTGGCGGCGGACGCCTACGTGCTGGCGCTGGGCAGCCACTCGCCGTTGCTGGCCGCGCCGCTGGGGTTGCGGCTGCCGGTCTATCCGGCCAAGGGCTATTCGGCGACGGTGCCGGTGAAGAGCCTGATCGCCGCGCCCATGGTCAGCCTGACCGACGAATCCCACAAACTGGTGTTCAGCCGCTTGGGCGACGAACTGCGCATCGCCGGCACCGCTGAACTGTCTGGTTATTCGTCCAGCCTCGATCCGCTGCGCTGCGAGGCCTTGCTGCGGCGGGCCAGGACGCTGTTTCCCTCGGCCTGCGACTGGGAGGCCGCGCGCTTCTGGAGCGGATTGCGGCCGGCGACGCCGGGCAACGTGCCCTTGATAGGGCAGAGCGGAATCGGCAGGCTGTTCCTGAACACCGGCCACGGTACCTTGGGCTGGACCGAGGGCGCGGGGTCGGGGAAAGCGCTGGCGGAGATCATCAGCGGCAGGACGCCGCAGCTGGATTTCGCGTTTTGCGGGCACTGAGGCCGCGAAGCGATTGATGAATGGTTTTGGCCGGCGTGTCTTGCGCCGGCGCTTGGAGCGTGAATGAGCGAAGTGCAGGAAATGACGCCGTACCAGCTACTGGGCGGAGAGGGAGTGGTCCGCTGGCTGTGCGACCGGTTCTACGACATCATGGACAGCGAGCCTTCGGTGAAGCCGCTGCGCGACATGCATCCGGCCGATCTCGCCGGCTCAAGCCAGAAACTGTTCATGTTTCTGTCGGGCTGGCTGGGCGGCCCTTCGCTGTATATGGAAGCCTTCGGCCACCCGCGGCTGAGGATGCGCCACATGCCGTTCGCGGTGGACGAGGCCGCGCGAGACCAGTGGATGTTCTGCATGCGCAAGGCGGTGAGCGAACTGGTGGCGGAGGATTGGCTGAAGGACAAGTTGCTGGAGGCGTTCGACAACACCGCGGATTTCATGCGCAATCGCTGAGCCGCACGCGTCGGGGGCGGCGTTTGGGCGATTGTTTCTGCATTGCTGGCAGCTGTTGAAAGAGATGCTTGAAGTCGGTGTCTCTTTGTCCATGATTAAAGTATCCATACTTGGAGTCTGGACATGGGCCGCCGTCTGCTGCTGCTGCTGCTGCTCGTCATCGGATTGGGCGGAGAGTCCGCCCTGGCGGGATGTTTGCCGCAGGCGATGATGTGCGCGTCGCCGCGCGACCCGGAGGTGAAGCGGCCGGAATTGGCCGAGCAAGGTTTGCAATTGGGCCCCTTGAGGCTGGAGCGCGAGCCGGGCAGCCAGAGCCTCAGGCTGACGCCGGCGCTGGATATGGGCAAGCGCACCCACCTGTCGGTGCGCATGCATCACAAAGACGTCGGTCTGAGGCTGAAATTCAATACCGATTAGACGCCGGGCTCAGCTTGGCCGATGGCCGCGCTCGATCTGCACGCCCACGCGCTTCACGCCGGGCAATATCCCCAGCTTGGTGACTGCCACTCTCACCCACGGCGCGCCGAACTCCTCGCGCACCATCTTCGCGATATGCTCGGCCAGCGCCTCAAGCAGCAGGAAGTGCTGCTCCTCCAGCGACTGGCGCAGCCGCTCCACCACCACGCCGTAGTGTATGGTGTCGCCGATGTCGTCGCTGTGGCAGGGCGTGTCGCTGGGAATGCCGATTTCCAGGTCTATTTCAATGGTCTGGGCGGCTGTGCGCTCCCAGTCGTACACGCCGATCACGGTGTCGGCGCGCACTTCGCGCAGGAATATGATGTCCATCTGTCAGTCAGGTGGTTGGGCTTTGGCGCCCGATACCGTAAAATCCGAAGCTCTCTATTCTAATGCAACGGATACCGCTCCACCATGACCACGACCGCATTCGCTTTTGTTCTGGCGGCCTATTTGATCGGATCGCTGTCTTTCGCCGTGATCGTCAGCAAGGCGATGGGCATGGCCGATCCGCGCAGCTACGGCTCCGGCAACCCCGGTGCCACCAATGTGCTGCGCACCGGCAAGAAGCTCGCCGCCGCGCTGACGCTGCTGGGCGACGGCGTCAAGGGCTGGGTGGCGGTGGCGCTGGCCTCCTGGCTGGGGCCGCGCTACGGCCTGGGCGAGCAGGGCATCGCCTTGTGCGCGCTGGCCGTGCTGTTCGGCCATATGTGGCCGGTGTTCTTCGGCTTCAAGGGCGGCAAGGGCGTGGCCACCGCGGTGGGCATCCTGTTCGGCATCAACCCCTGGCTGGCGCTGGCCGCATTGGCCACCTGGCTGTTCATGGCCTTCGTGGTGAAGATTTCTTCGCTGTCGGCCATCATCGCCTGCGTATTGGTGCCGGTGTACGCCTTTTTCATTCTGGGGCCGCAGAGCGTGTATTTCGGCACCTGCATCATCATCGCCATCGTGGTGGTTCATCGGCACAAGTCCAACCTGATCAAGCTGATGACCGGCAAGGAAGACAAGATAGGCAATAAGGGCGACGCCGGCTGAGCCGCGCGTCGGGAATGAATAAGCCGTCCTTCTGGACGGCTTTTTGTTTGTCCGGCGCCTCTGTCAATGAAAGCTGCTGGCGAAACGGCTCCAGCGCGGCATCCAACTGGCGGTGATGTCGGCGGAGGCGATCACGCCGACGGCGCGGCCGATCAGCAGTTCGCGCGGCACCAGGCCGAAGTAGCGCGAGTCGGCGCTGTCGTCCCGGTTGTCGCCCAGCATCAGGTATTGTCCGGCCGGAATGGCGATGGGGCCGAAATTGCTGCGGGCGTTGACGCCGGATAGCCACTGCACGCGGTGCGGCGGCAGCGCGCCGCTTTCCCGCAGGCGAAGCGCGGGCAGCGCCACATTGTCCGCCACGGTCTCGGTCAGCCGCTCCAGCGGCTGGTAGCGCGCGGCTTGGCCATTGATGATCAGCCGCTCATCGCGCATTTCCACCGTGTCGCCCGGCAGGCCGACCAGACGCTTGATCAGCCGCATGCCGTCTTTGGGCGACGAGAAGGTGACGATGTCGCCGCGCTGGGGCTCGCCGGTGCGATGCAGGATGACGTGGGTCAGCGGCAGCTTCAGGTCGTAGGCCAGCCGGTTGACCAGCACCACGTCTCCTTCCAGGACGGTGGGGCGCATCGAGCCTGTCGGAATGGGGTTCCAGTCCGCGACGGCAGTGCGGAACAGGCCAAATACCAAAAGGAAAACCAGGAATCCGCGGTTATTGCGCAGCCAACGGCTCATGCTTTTTTCCAGTCATGTCGAAGTTTGAAATACTGTCCCGGACCGTGAGGCGGCGCAGGCCGAAACCGGGTCGCTTCCGCGCCGGAGCCTGGCTGGAACCGGGCGGAGGCAGGAGGTTCAGCCATCGGACAGCACGCGGATATGGGCGGCGACGCTGCGGCCCAGCGCCGACAGGTCGTAGCCGCCCTCCAGCACCGACACGATGCGGCCGGCGCAGTATTGGTCGGCGATTCCCACCAAGTGGCGGGTCACCCACTCATAGTCGGACTCGATCAATCCAAGCGAACCCATGTCGTCCTCGCGGTGGGCGTCGAAGCCGGCCGAGATGAACAGCATCTGCGGCTGGAATTCATGCAGCAGCGGCAGCCAGACGTTTTCCACCGCTTCGCGGAATTCGCGTCCGCCGCTGCCTGCCTTCAGCGGCACATTGTGCATGTTCGGCCCCATAGGCTCGTCGCCGCTGTACGGATAGAAAGGATGCTGGAAGATGGACACCATCAATACCCGCGGATCGTCTCGCAGGATTTCTTCGGTGCCGTTGCCGTGGTGGACGTCGAAATCCACCACCGCCACCCGCTCGAACTTGTAGTGGGCCAGCGCGTGGGCGACGCCGACGGCGATGTTGTTGAAGAAGCAGAAGCCCATCGCCTTGTCGCTTTCGGCGTGATGGCCGGGCGGGCGGATCGCGCAGAAGGCGTTGGGCGCCTTGTCTTCGGCCACCAGCTCCACCGCCTTCACCACCGCGCCGGCCGCGCGGCGGGCCGCCTGCAGCGTGCCCGGCGACATCGCGGTGTCCGGGTCCATGCGGAAGGTGCCCACGCTGGGCGCGCAGGCTTCCAGATATTCGACGTAGCGCGGCGGATGCACGCGAGCCAGCTGCTCGTAGCCGACTTCGGGCGCCTCCACCTCCTGCAGCGAGTCGAAAATCTGCGAGGCCATCAGCTGGTCGCGGATGGCGGTCAATCGTTCCGGGCACTCTGGGTGGCCCACCCCCATATTGTGTTGCAGACAGTCGGGATGGGTGACGTAGGCGGTCAGCCCGTTCCGCTGCAGGCGGTTTTTCAGCCAAGTGAACACGAATGCTCCCCGCGTGCTTACAATGGGATTGCGATATGTGAATTTGATAAATACTGCGCGCAAGCGGGGTCAAATGCAATCACTCTCCCAGGCCTACCGGCAACTGAACACGCTGATATTGGGCAAGCCGCAGGCGATCCGGCTGGCTTTCGCCTGCCTGATCGCGCGGGGCCATCTGCTGATCGAGGACGTGCCCGGCGTGGGCAAGACCACGCTGGCGCACGGTCTGGCCGCCGTGCTGGGGCTGGAATACCGGCGGGTGCAGTTCACCAGCGACCTGCTGCCGGCCGATATCCTGGGCGTCAGCATCTACCAGCGCGACAGCGGCCGCTTCGAGCTGCACAAGGGGCCGGTGTTCACCCAGGTGTTGTTGGCTGACGAGATCAACCGCGCGTCGCCCAAGGTGCAGTCGGCGCTGCTGGAGGCGATGGAAGAGCGCCAAGCCTCGATAGACGGCGACACCCACCCGTTGCCGGCGCCGTTCTTCGTGATCGCCACCCAGAACCCCGGCGAGCAGATGGGCACCTTTCCCTTGCCGGAGTCCCAGCTGGACCGTTTCCTGATGCGGATCTCGCTCGGCTATCCGCCGCGCGAGGCCGAGCGCGCGCTGCTGATGGGCGAGGACCGCCGCGCGCTGCTGGAGCGTTTCCGGGCGACGATGGCGCCGGGCGAGCTGCTGGCGCTGCAGCAGAAGGCCGCCGCGGTCACGGTGTCGCCGGCGCTGGCCGATTACCTGCTGGCGCTGCTGGAGGCGACGCGCAGGCCGGGGATGTTCGCCACCGGGCTGAGTCCGCGCGCCGGGCAGGCGCTGGCCGCCGCCGCGCGCGGCTGGGCGCTGCTGGCGGGGCGGGACCATCTGCTGCCGGAGGATGTGAAGGCGATTTTCGCGCCGGTGGCGGCTCATCGCTTGCAGTCGGCGTCCGGCGCGCCGGTCGAGCCGGAACTGGACAAGCTGCTCGCCCATGTCGCCATTCCGTGAGCGTCTGCGGCGCTGGTGGTGGTCGCGTCTGCCGCAGGAAGACCGCTGCGAGTTGTCGCAGCGTCGCATTTATCTGCTGCCCACCCGTTTCGGCCTGCTGTTGATGGCGGTGGCCCTGGCCGTCTGGCTGGGCGCGCTCAACTACCAGGTCAGCCTGGCTTACGCGCTGGCGTTCTGGATCGCGGGCTTGCTGCTGGTGGCGGTGCTGATGGCCTACCGGCAGTTGGCCGGGCTGAGGCTGAGCGCCGACGGAGGCCCAGCCGTGTTCGCCGGCGAGGCCGCGCGGTTTTCCCTGCTGCTGGAGAACCGGACACCCGCCGCCAGGCGCTTGCGGGTCGCCGCCGAGGGAGGCGGGCCACAGGCGTGCGAGCTGGAGGGCATGGGCGATGCCCGGTTGACGCTGGAGGTGCTTTCGCCCAGGCGAGGCTGGCTGCTTTTGCCGGCCTGCGTGGTGGAAAGCGACGCGCCGTTTGGCCTGGTGCGCGCGTGGGCGGTGTTGAAGCTGCGCGCGCGGGTGCTGGCTTATCCGGCCCCGCTGCCGGATGCGGCCAGGGGACGCCGGGAGGCGGAGGCCGGCAAGGGGGGAGGCGAGGGCGTCGGGGATGAGGATTTTTCCCATCTGGACGCCTATCGCTACGGCGATACGCCCAGGCAGATCGCCTGGAAGGTGATGGCGCGGCGCGATCTGCTGGCCAGCAAGCGTTTTTCCGCCGAGGCCGGCGCGGGGCTGCAGCGCCTGGGCTGGGACGATTACGCCGGCGAGTCCGATCCCGAGCGGAGGTTGTCCCGTCTGGCCTGGCGAGTGGAGCAGTGCGAGCGCCGCCGCCAGCGCTACCGGCTGTGCCTGCCGGATGGCGAAATCGGGCCGCAACCGCGCCAGCGCGAGCTGGCCCTGGGCGCGCTGGCGCTGTTCGGGAGCGCGCGGTGACGGCGGCGGCCGGGCAGGAGCCGAACCGCTGGCCGGTGCTGCTGGCCCTGCTGTGGATCGTGTCGCCGCTGGCCTGGCATCTGCCGTTCTGGCTGCCGGCAGGCAGCGCGCTGGCCCTGCTGTGGCGCGGCTGGCGGCCGGCGCTGCCGCCGCGCTGGCTGCTGCTGCCGGCGCTGCCGATGGCGGCCGCGGCGCTGTGGATGAATCTGGGCACGCTGGTGGGGCGGGAGGGCGGCGTCGCCTTGCTGACCATGCTGATCGCTTTCAAAGCCTTCGAGACCCGCACGCTGCGCGATTGGCGTGTGCTGACGGCCTTGGGTTTTTTCCTGGCGGCGACGCCGCTGCTGTTCGACCAGTCGCCGCTGATGGCGGCCTGGCTGGCGCTGGCCATGCTGTTGCTGACCTGGGCCGCCGCGAGGCTGGCCGGCGCGCTGCCGCGCGGCAGCTGGCGGCACGCCTGGCAAGCCTTGGCGTTGTCGCTGCCGCTGATGCTGGCTCTGTTCGTGGCGATGCCGCGATTGCCGCAGCCGTTGTGGAGTCTGAGCGTTCCGCCGCAAACCGCTTCCAGCGGCCTGGGCGACGATATGGAGCCGGGCAGCATCAGCCGGCTGATCCTGAACCGGGAGCCGGCGTTTTCCGCAGCGTTCGACGGCGCCGCGCCGCGGCAGGATCAATTGTACTGGCGGGTGGCGCTGCTGGACGATTTCGACGGCCGCCGCTGGCAAGGATTGGGAGGCGAGCGGGATGAGCGGGATGAGCCGGCGGCGGGACGCATTCTGCGCTACCGCCTGACGCTGCGGGCCGACCGCGGGCGCTTGCCGGCGCTGGAGCTGGCGTCCGGAGCCGGACCGGGCAGTCATCTGGAGGGCGGCGGGCTGTTGCGCCAAGACTCGCGCAGCGACGAGCTGCTCGGTTATGCGCAGGAAAGCCGGCTGGGCGCGCGCAGCCCGGCAGCGTTGAGTCCGCCCCGGCGGGCCTTCTATCTGCGTTTGCCGCCTGGGAATTCACAAAGCCGGGCGCTGGCCGTCCAATTGGCAGCGGCGGGCGGGGACGGCCGCGGATTCCTGCGCGCGGCGCTGGACTTCCTGAGGCGCGGCGGCTTCCGCTACACCCTGCAGCCGCCGCTGCTGGGCGAGCAGGCGGTGGATCATTTCCTGTTCGCCAGCCGCCAGGGCTTCTGCGAGCACTACGCGTCCTCGTTCGCTTTTCTGGCCCGGGCGGCGGGGCTTCCTGCGCGGGTGGTGGTTGGCTATCAGGGGGGAGAATACAACCCGGTCGGCCGTTTCTGGCAGTTGCGCTCGTCGGACGCGCACGCCTGGGTGGAGGTCTGGCTGGATGGCGCATGGCAGCGGGTGGATCCGACGGCCGCGGTATCGCCGGGACGGCTGGCGCTGGGCGTGGAGCAGGCGCTGCCCGCGCTGAGGACGGAAAGCGGCATGGCGGCGGCACTGCCGCCCCAGTGGCTGAGGCGCGCCCGCCAGCAATGGTTTGCGGCCAACTTCGCCTGGCAGCAGTGGGTGGTCGGCTATGACGCGGAACGCCAGCAGGGGCTGTTCCGATGGCTGGGACTGGGCGAACGGGTGGATGCCGCCAGCGTGTTGCGCGCGCTGGCGGCCGCGATGGCGCTGGCGATGATGCCGCTGGCCCTGTGGTGGCGCAGGAGGCCGGCGGCGGAGCCGCTGCCCGCAGGCTGGGAGGCATTGCGCAGGCGGCTGGAGAAGAGGGGCATCGCGGCGCCGCGCGCGCAGGGGCCGCTGGAGCGGCTGAAGGCGGCGCGCGGGCTGCCGCGCGACGATTTCAATCGCCTGAAAGCGTTGGTCGATGAATATATCGAACTGCGTTATCGGCGAACCGTTGCCGACGGCGCGCGCGAAAAACGGTGGCTGAGGCGGGCGCGGCGCTGGAAATGACAAAGCCCGGCGGGAGGCCGGGCCGGGGCTGCGTCTGGCGGACTTCAGAGCAGGAAGTCGCGGGAGATGCCTTTGCGGCGCAAGATGCGGCGCAGCTGCTCCAAGCCTTCGATCTGAATCTGGCGCACGCGTTCGCGGGTCAGGTTCAGCGAGGCGGCCAGCTCCTCCAGCGTGCAGATCTCGTAGCCGTTGAGGCCGTAGCGGCGCTCGATCACCAGCCGCTGCTTCTCGTTCAGCTGGCTCAGCCAGTCGTGGACGAACATCTCCAGCTGGCTGTTGTGCAGCTGCAGCTCAGGCTCCTCGTGCTGCTCGTCGGGAATGGACTCGCCGATCGACAGCATCGGATCGATGTCCAGCGGCGCGTCCAGCGAGGCCATGCGCTCGTTGAGGTTCAGCACCTTGCGCACGTCCTCCACCGGCTTGCCGACCAAGTGGGCGATCTCCTCCACGCTGGGTTCGCGGCCGATCTGGCTTTCCAGGTGGCGCGAGGCGCGCAGGTAGACGTTCAGCTCCTTGATCACGTGCACCGGCAGGCGGATGGTGCGGGACTGGTTCATGATCGCACGCTCTATGCTCTGGCGTATCCACCAGGTGGCATAGGTGGAGAAGCGGAAGCCGCGTTCGGGATCGAACTTCTCCAGCGCGTGCATCAGGCCGATATTGCCTTCCTCTATCAGGTCGAGCAGGGCCAGCCCGCGGTTGATGTAGTGCTTGGCGATGTTCACCACCAGCCGAAGATTGTGCTCGATCATCTTCTGCCGGGCTTCGAACTCGCCGGCCACCACCCGCCTGGCCAGCGCCAGTTCTTCCTGCGGCGTCAAGAGCGCGTTGTTGCCGATGTCGTTCAGATAGATCTGGGTGACGTCGGCTACCACGTCCTCGAAGACTGCTGGGCTTTCGGCGCTTTCCTCTGCCTCGGCTTCGGCTGCGTTTTCTTCGCCATTGTCTTCGTCAAGAATGTCATCCTCGTCGAGGATGTCTATTTCGTTGCTCATCTCTCTACCCCCGTCGCTGTCTTGTCCCGACGGGGGTGGGTGGCCACGCCCGGTCAGGACTTGTGTTCAAGATACTGCATCGGGTCCACCGGCTTGCCGAAGCGGCGGATCTCGAAATGCAGCTTGACTTGGTCGGCATCGGAATTGCCCATTTCGGCAATCTTCTGCCCTTTCTTGACAGACTGTCCTTCCTTGACCAGCAACTGGCTGTTGTGCGCGTATGCGGACAGGAAGGTCTTGTTATGTTTGATGATGATCAGCTTGCCGTAACCCCTCAGCCCGGCGCCGCTGTACACCACTTTGCCGTCGCCGGCCGCCAGCACCGGCTGGCCCATCCGGCCAGTAATCTCGATGCCCTTGTTGCTGTCCGAATATCCCTTGGTCATCTTGCCTTCGGTAGGCCAGGCCCAGGGCACCGCGTCTTCTTCCTGCTTGGCGCTGGGTGCGCTGGCTTCCTTGGCCGGTACCGGGGCCTGCGCGACGACTGCGCTGGCTTCCGGCTTCTTCGCCGGCGGCGTGGCAACCGCGGGAGCGGATGTTTGAGCGTTGTTGTTGTTGTTGGCTGCGCGTCCCTCGCTCTGGGCCGGCAGATTCTTCACCGCTTCGCTGCTGTACGGCAGCTTCAACGCCTTCGGATAAGCCTTGACGCTGGAGCCGCCGGCATTCTTCGCCGTCTCGCCCGCCGCCACGATCGGCGCGGCTGACGGCTTGTCCGCCGCGGGGCTTGCCGCGCCTCCGCCCGGAGGAGACAAGCGCAGCACCTGGCCGACCTTGATGCTGTTGTCGGGCAGATTGTTCCATGCCGCCACGTCCTTGTACTTCAGCCCGTGGTTCAGGGAAATCCGGAACAGGTTGTCGCCGGGTTTCACCACGTAAGTGTTGCCGTTTTCAGCGGCCGCGTCATCCGCCACCGGCTGGACTTTCAGACTGCCCTGGTCCCGATAGGGGGCGGCCACGGTGGCGTCGTGCGGGGCGGACGGCGTTTCAACCTTGGCCGGAGCCGCCTGGGCGACCCGCGCCGGCGCGGCGCTTTCCACCGGAGCCGCCTGTTGCACCATGCTGCTGCAACCGGCCAAACCGGCCGCTATTGCGGCGACTAATATATGCGCATACCTGCAATGCATTTTTAGCATGTTTTTTTTGTTCAAATGTTGAATAAGTGTTTTGATTGATTGTCTGACAGATCAAGTGTTGCGTTTTTGCAGTCTTAACTGCGTCCGTTCAGCAGCGGAACAAACTTGACCGGGTCGAGCCGGGTCTTTTGCAGGCCTTGAGCCGTCTTTTCCAGCAGCCACAGGTGCTGCTCGGCCTCGCCCAGCGGCAGCACCATGCGGCCACCGTCGGCCAGCTGGTCCACCAGCGGCGCCGGCACCGCCCGCGCGGCCGCGGTGATGATGATGCCGTCGAAGGGCGCGGCTTCGGGCAGGCCGGCATTGCCGTCTCCGTGCACCAGCCGGGCATGGACCAGCTTGGCGGCGCGCAGATTGCGTCTTGCTTGGTCAAGAATCGCGCCCAGTCGTTCAATCGAATAGACCTCGGCGCCGGTCTTCAGCAGCACCGCCGTCTGGTAGCCGCAGCCGGTGCCGACCTCCAGTATCTTGCCGGGCTGCCGGCCCTGGATCAGCAGCTCGGTCATCCGCGCCACGGTCAGCGGCTGGGAGATGGTCTGGCCGTGGCCGATGGGCAGCGACACGTCGTCGTAGGCGCGGGTGGCCAGCGCCTGGTCGACGAACAGATGGCGCGGCACCTCGTGCATCGCCGACAGCACCCGCTCGTCGCTGATGCCGTGCTGGCGCAGGCGGTCGCTCATGCGGCGGCGGGTGCGCTCGGACAGCATGCCGTAGGCCTGGGCGTTCGGGGTCAGCGGTGCAGCCATGTGGAAATCCTGTCCAGTTGCCCGTAGGCGGTCAGATCCAGCATCAGCGGCGTGACGGACACCTGTTTGGACGCGACGCAGCCGAAGTCGGTGCCGGCGCCGGCATCCTGCACCGCGCCGACCGGTCCTACCCAGTATATCGTCTCGCCGCGGGGATTCTGTGATTTGATGACCGGCTGGGCGGCATGGCGGCGGCCCAGGCGGGTGACCTGGATGGAGCCCAGTTCCTCCGGCGGCACGTCGGGAACGTTGACGTTGAGCAGGACCGGCTGTTGGAACGGATCTGCCTGGCAGCGCTCCACCAACTGCTCCACCACTTTGCCGGCGCTGGCGAAATGCTTGCCGCTGTGGCCGGCCATCGAGACGGCGATGGAGGGAATGCCCAGCATGAAGCCCTCGGTGGCGGCGGCGACGGTGCCGGAATACAGCGTATCGTCGCCCATGTTCGGGCCGTGGTTGATGCCGGTGAAGATCATGTCCGGCTTGAAATCGAGGAAGCCGGTGACCGCTAGGTGGACGCAGTCGGTCGGGGTGCCGTTGACGTAATGGAAGCCGTTGGCAGCCTTGCGCACCGTCAGCGGGCGGTCCAGCGTCAGCGAGTTGCTGGCGCCGCTGCGGTCGCGCTCAGGCGCCACCACCGCCACTTCGCCGTAGCGCTGCAGCGTCTGGGCCAGCATGGCCAGTCCAGGCGCGAAATAACCGTCGTCGTTGCTGAGCAGAAACTTCATACTGTCTTTCCGTGTGTATCGCCCGATTGTAGCGCCGCCAGCATGACGGCGGATAGCGCGGCGTGGGCGCGGGGAGCGTAAAAAAACCCGCGGAAGGCGGGTTTGTCTAGCCTGTTCAGGCGTAGTAGCGTTTGCTGAATTCCAGCATCCGTTCGATGGGCACGCGCGCGGCGTCCATCTGTTCCGGGCTCAGGTAGTCGATGGCCAGGCCTTCTCCCTGCTGCGCGCGCTTCACCGCCTCGATGGTGTTCATCTTCATGTAAGGACAGGAGTTGCACTGGCAGCCGGCGTAAATCGGCGCCTGGCGCAGGTCTAGGTCGGGACGGGCCAGGCCCATGTTGTACAGGATGCCGTCCTCGGTGGCGACGAAGATCACCGCCTTGGCGCCGCCCTGGTAGGCCTTCACCCAGTTCAGCATGCCGGAGGTGGAGCCGACGTAATCGGCTTTCTTCAGCACCGGCAGCGGGCTTTCCGGGTGGGCGATCAGGTATTTCTCGCCGGGCACGGCCTCGAAAGCCTCGTTCAGCGCCGCCTCGTTGAATTTGTCGTGCACCTCGCACACCGCCGACCACAGCGGCATGTCGTAGCCGTACTGGTCGTTGAGGTAGCCGCCCATATTGCGGTCAGGCGAGAAGATCACCTGCTTACCCTCGGCGTACAAGTGGGCGATGATGTCGTCGACGTTGCGGCTGGTGACGATCCAGTCCGACACCGCTTTGTGTTCGGCGCTGGAATTGATGTAGGACACGTGCACGTGGTCCGGATAGCGCTTGCGCCACAGGGTCAGCTCGGCGACGTCGGTCTGGGTCACCAGCGAGCAGGTGGAGCCTGCGTCAGGCAGGATCACCGTGGCTTCGGGGTTGAGGATCTTCGCGGTCTCGGCCATGAAGCGCACCCCGGCGAACACGATGATGTCGGCTTGGGCCTCCTTGGCGTACAAGGACAGTTCCAGGCTGTCTCCCACCTTGTCGGCCATCTGCTGGATTTCCGGCTGGGTGTAATAATGAGCGAGGGTGACGACGCGTTTCGTCATGGTGTTTCGGCTCCTGCCAGACCGGGAGAAGGGCCCCGGCCGGTTGAATGCTGCGGCGCAATAAACGTTTGTTGCGAAACTGTAAAGGTTAGCAATATTGTAAAGCTTGCGCCACTGGCTGGGTATCGCACTGGGTTAATTTCACCGGGTGCCGTGGCTGAAATGCATCTGTCAGTGGTTTGTCGGAGGTCAAAATGACGCCTGGTTTCCATCTGCATGATGAGGACGGCGTGGATCACGCCCACGACGACGATCACGACGCCAACCACTCGCATCTGCACCGCCACGGCGGTCCGGAGGGCGGAGACGGCCGGCGGCTGAGCAGCCGCGCGCTGGCCAAGGTGTTGGCGTTGACTTGCGGCTTCGCGCTGGTGGAGGCGCTGGGAGGCTGGTGGAGCGGCTCGCTGGCGCTGTTGTCCGACGCCGGCCACATGTTGACCGATTCGCTGTCGCTGCTGCTGGCGCTGTGGGCGGCCCGCATCGGCAGCCGGCCGGCCACCGACCGGCTGTCGTTCGGCCATGGCCGGGCCGAGGTGCTGGGCGCGCTGCTGAACAGCCTGCTGCTGTTCGGGCTGTCGGTCTTCATCGTCGCGGAGGCTGCGGAGCGGCTGCTGCGGCCGCATGCGGTGAACGGGATGGGCGTGATGCTGATCGCCGCGATCGGCCTGGCGGTCAATGTGCTGGCGGCCTGGGTGCTCAGCCGCGGCGCGCATTCGTTGAACAGCAGGGCGGCGCTATTGCATGTGCTGGGCGACCTGTTCGGCTCGGTGGCCGCCATCGCGTCCGGCGTGATCATCTACCTCACCGGCTGGACGGCGGCGGACCCTTTGCTGTCCATCCTGGTGGCGTTGCTGCTGCTGGCGGCGGCCTGGCGCCTGATCCGCCAGGCGGTGATCGTGTTGATGGAGGGCGTGCCGGCGCATCTGGACTACAACCGCATCGGCGAGGCGCTGTCGGGCATCGCCGGCGTCCGCTCGGTCCATGATCTGCACGTGTGGACGATGTCGGCCGAGCGGGCGGCGCTGTCCGCCCATGTGCGCATCGCCGCGCCGCAGGACTGGCCGCGCATCCTGGCCGCATGCCAGCTGATGCTGTCGCGCGAATTTTGCATAGATCACGTAACCTTGCAGGCGGAATGGCCGGCATCCGCGCCCGCCGGCAAGCCGGTACCGATAGATATCATCTCCGAGGACAAGCACCCATGAGGCCGCATTACCTGACCCCGCTGTTTTCCCCGCGCACCGTGGCCGTGGTCGGCGCCAGCGACCGGACGGGCTCGATCGGCCAGGCGGTGTTTGCCAATCTGCTGGCCAGCTCCTTCCAGGGCAAGCTGTTCCCGGTCAATCTCAATCACAAGGTGGTGGGCGGCCTGCCGGCGGTGGCCTCGGTGCGGCAGATCGAGGAGCCGGTGGACCTGGCGGTGGTGGTGACGGCGATCCGCTCGCTGCCGGCCGTGATCAAGGATTGCGGCAAGAAGGGCGTCAAGGCGGTGCTGCTGGCCAAGGAGTTTTCCGACAGCGAGCAGCTGGAGCAGGAGCTGATCAACGAGGCCCTGTCCATCGCCCGCCATTTCGGCATCCGCATCCTCGGCCCCAACGTGTTGGGCCTGATGCGCCCGGTGGCCGGCTTCAACGCCAGCAATTACAACGGCAAGGTGCGGCCGGGCAATCTGGCGCTGGTGTCGGAGTCGTCGGCCTTGTGCGCGGCGATGCTGGACTGGGCCGACAGCAAGGAGATCGGCTTTTCCAGCGTGGTGCCGCTGGGCGGGGCGCTGGACGTCGGCTTCGGCGAAATTCTCGATTACCTGGTGGCGGACAACGCCACCCAGGGCATTCTGTTGCATGTTCACCACATCCACGACGCCCGCCGCTTCATGTCGGCGCTGCGCGCCGCGGCCCGCACCAAACCGGTGGTGGTGATCAAGTCCGGCCGCTTCGAAAACGACGCCAGCGGCCTGACCCACGCCAGCAATCTGGTGGCCAGCGGCGACGCCTTCGACGCCGCGCTGGCGCGCGCCGGCGTGCTGCGGGTGTCGTCCATCGCCCAGCTGTTCACCGCCGCCAAGGTGTTGGCCGCCAATTACCGCGTCGGCGGCCGGCGGCTGGCCATCGTCACCAACGGCTTCGGCCCCGGCATGCTGGCCGCCGACAGCGCCGTCGACTACGGCGTGGAACTGGCCAAGCTGAGCGACGGCACGGTCAAGCTGCTGGACAGCGTGCTGCCGCGCAATTGGTCGCACGGCAATCCGCTGGACATCATCGGCGACGCCAGCCCGATGCGCTTCCGCACCGCGGTCAAGGCCTGCGTCGACGATCCCGGCGTGGACGGCGTGATGGTGATCTTCACGCCGCAGGCCGGCACCGACCACCTGACCACCGCGCAGCTGATGATAGGCCTGCAGCGCGAGACCACCAAACCGCTGTTCCTGTCCTGGCTGGGCGACGCCAAGGTGTCGGAAAGCCGCGAGCTGTTCTCCAAGGCCAAGTGCGCCCACTTCCGCGCGCCGGAATACGGCATCGAGGTGTTCCGCCATCTGGCCGACTACCAGCGCAACCAGCAACTGCTGTTGCAGACGCCGGGGCCGCTGGAGGGGCTGCGGAACGATCCGGACGTCAACACCGCGCGCAAGGTGATGGACGCGGCGCTGGCCGAAGGCCGCACCGTGCTGTCGGAGCGGGAATCCAAGCAGGTGCTGGCGGCCTTCCATATCCCGGTCAATCCGACCACGCTGGCCCGCACCGCCGACCAGGCGGTCAAGCAGGCGGCCAAGATCGGCTATCCGGTGGTGCTGAAGATCGATTCGCCGGACATCATCTACAAGTCCGACGTCGGCGGGGTTGAGCTCAATATCAGCAATGAGGAGACGCTGCGCGCCGCCTTCGACGCCATCATCGCCCGCACCCGCCAGGCGCGGCCGGATGCCCGCGTCGACGGCGTGTCGGTGCAGCCGATGCGCAAGCGCCGCTTCGCGCGCGAGCTGATGGTGGGCGTGGCGCGCGACGCCGGCCTCGGTCCGGTGATCGCCTTCGGCGCCGGCGGCATCGCGGTGGAGGTGATGCGCGACCTGGCGCTGTCGCTGCCGCCGCTGAACGGCTACCTGGTGGACAGCATGATAGGGCAAACCCGCATCGGCCAATTGCTGGGGCCGTTCAAGAACCTGCCGCCGGTGGACGTGGACGAGCTGCGCCACGTGCTGCTGCAGGTATCGGAGATGGTGTGCGAGCTGCCGCAACTGCGGGAGATGGACATCAATCCGCTGGTGGCTGACGAGCAGGGCGTGATCGCGCTGGATGCGCGCATCTTCGTCGGCCCGGCGCGCGCGGACCAGAAACGCTACGGCCACATGGCCATCATGCCTTATCCCACTCATATGGTGGTGTGCGCCAAGCTGCGCGACGGCACGCCGGTGATGATACGGCCGATCCGGCCCGAGGACGCGGACATGCAGCAGGCCTTCGTCCGCAACCTGTCGGAGGAGAGCCGCTACAACCGCTACCTTTCCAGCATCAAGCAGCTGTCGCAAAGCATGCTGGTCCGCTTCACCCAGCTGGACTACGACCGCGAGATGGCGCTGGCGATGACGCGCGAAGGCGATGGCGGCGAGGAGATGCTGGCGGTCGCGCGCTTCATCACCGATCCGGACAACGAGGCCTGCGAGTTCGCGCTGGAAGTGGCCGACGACTGGCAGGGGCGCGGCATCGGCACCTTGCTGCTGCAGGCCTTGTTCGACGCGGCGCGCGAACAAGGGCTGAAGCTGATGCGCGGCGAAGTCCTGGCCGGCAACAAGGGCATGCTGAAACTGATGCATAAACTGGGATTTAGCGTCGAGCCGCACCCCGAGGACAGGGCGCTGACGCTGGTGCTGAAGACGCTGTAAGCGGGCGCTTCGGGACGGTCTTGCATTAAGCGCTTGCAAGATAAGGGAAATCTGCCATAAAATCGTGGGCTTTTCTATATCCCGTTTTTTTCAAGGACAATCGACAATGGTAGTGATTCGTCTGGCCCGCGGCGGCGCCAAGAACCGTCCGTTCTACAACATCGTGGTGACCGATTCCCGCAACCGTCGTGACGGTCGCTTCATCGAGCGCGTTGGCTTCTACAACCCGGTAGCCAACGAGAAGCAAGAGCGCGTCCGCTTCACCATGGACCGTCTGAACTACTGGGTCGGCGTTGGCGCACAGCTGTCCGACTCCGTTGCCAAGCTGCTGAAAGAGCAGAAAGTCGTAGCCGCTTAATCCGGCTATCCGACATCAAGACGGAATTGGGCGCATGCGCGACGAAGATCTCGTAGTAATGGGCTTTGTGCGCGGCGCCTTCGGTATCAAGGGCTGGGTGAAAATCCACGCCGATACCGAATACGCTGACGGCCTGTTCGATTACCCGGTCTGGTGGCTGGGCAAGAACGGCAGCTGGAAGCCGTATACATTTGAGAACGGCGCTGTCCAGCCCAAGGCGCTCGCCGCCAAGCTGGAAGGCGTCGAAGGCAGAGATGCCGCCGAGTTGTTGCGCGGTTCGAAGATCGCGGTTCCGCGCAGCGAACTGCCGGCCCCCGCCGATGACGAGTACTACTGGAACGACCTGATGGGTCTGGCCGTGGTCAATCAGCAGGGCGAAACGCTTGGCAAGGTGGACAATCTGCTCGAAACCGGCGCCAACGACGTGCTGGTGGTGAAGGGCGACGATGGCCAGCAGCGGCTGATTCCGTTCGTGGAACAGTATGTGCTGGACGTGGTGCCGGCCGAAGGCCGCATCCTGGTGGACTGGGGTCTGGATTACTGATGCAGATCGACGCGGTGACGCTGTTCCCGGAGATGTTCGATTCGATTGCCCGCTTTGGCGTCAGCCAGCGGGCGCTTGACTTGGGGCTCTGGCATTTCAAAGCCTGGAATCCGCGCGACTTCACCCACGACAATTATCGTCGGGTGGACGACCGGCCTTATGGCGGCGGTCCCGGCATGGTGATGCAGATCGAGCCGCTGGAGCAGGCGATAGACGCCGCGCGCGCGCGCCAGCGCGAAGCCGGCGTCGAAGCCAGCCACGTGGTCTACCTGTCGCCGCAAGGCGTCAGGCTTAGCCACGCCAAGGCGGCGGAGCTGTCGCAACGGCAAGGCCTGATCCTGCTGTGCGGCCGCTACGAAGGCATAGACGAGCGGCTGATCGCCACCCAGGTCGATGAGGAAATCTCGATCGGCGATTACGTGCTGTCGGGCGGCGAATTGCCGGCGATGGTGCTGGCCGACGCGGTGGTCCGGCTGCTGCCGGGCGTATTGAATGACGCCCAATCGGCGTACGAAGACTCATTTGTGGACGGTCTCCTGGACTGCCCGCATTACACCCGACCCGAAGAGTATCGAGGCATGCGGGTGCCGGACGTGCTGTTGTCCGGTAATCATGCCCTGATCGCCAAATGGCGGCTCAAGCAATCGCTGGGGCGGACGTGGAAACGTCGGCCCGAGCTGCTGCAAGACCGCGTTTTGACAAAACAGGAATCTCGGCTGCTGGCGGAGTACCAGCAGGAACAAGATATCCGTAAAAAACCGGAGTAAAACATGGATCTGATCCAGAAACTCGAGCAAGAAGAAATCGCACGCCTGGGCAAGACCCTGCCGGCATTCGCCCCGGGCGATACCGTCGTGGTTCAAGTCAAGGTAAAGGAAGGCAACCGCGAGCGTCTGCAGGCTTACGAAGGCGTTGTGATCGCCAAGCGTAACCGCGGCCTGAACAGCGCGTTCACCGTGCGCAAGATGTCCGCCGGCGAAGGCGTTGAGCGTACCTTCCAGACCTACTCCCCGCTGGTGGCTTCCGTTGAAGTGAAGCGCCGCGGCGACGTGCGTCGCGCCAAGCTGTACTACCTGCGTGGGCGTACCGGCAAGTCCGCACGCATCAAAGAAAAGCTGCCGGCCCGCAAGCAGGGTTAATCCTGCCGGCGACAGCCGCTATCATCAAAGCGCAAGGCCTGGCCTTGCGCTTTTTTTATTGGGGGAAGGGAAATGGACTATCGGGTGGTGATCGCGGCGCCGTTCGGGCGCTTGGGCGTGCGCAGC
>NZ_JZJL01000002.1 GCF_000971335.1 Chromobacterium vaccinii | reverse complement strand
CGCCGCTGGCCGGTCCGGATCACCTGGCGTACTGCATCTACACCTCGGGCTCCACCGGCTCGCCTAAAGGCGTGGAAATCAGCCGATCCGCCTTGAACAGTTATCTGCAGGCGAGCCAGACCCTCATCTCGTTGGATGCCGGCGATGCATGGGCCGCCGTCACGCCGCTGACGTTCGACATTTCCGCTTTTGAAATCTTCCAGCCTTTGCTACGGGGTGCGCGCATTGTCGTGGTGCCTGCGCTGGCCGCGCGCGACCGCTCGGAAATGGACGCGCTGATCCGACGCGAGGGCGTTACCGTGATGCAGGCGACGCCTGCGGGCTGGCAGTTGTTGACGGCGAACGATGTTTCGCCCCTGCGGGTGCCGCGCATTCTGGTCGGCGGGGACGCGCTGGGAAGGGAACTGGCGGAGAGGTTGCTGCGCTCGGGAGAGGAGGTGTGGAATCTATACGGCCCGACCGAAGCGACGATCTGGGCTTGCGCAAACCGGATCCGCTCCGGAGAGGAGCCGACTCTGGGCCGGCCCTTGCCCAATTCCGCGATCGCCATCCTGGATAGCGAGGGCGGCCTGGCCCCCTGCGGCATCGCTGGCGAGATCTGCATAGGCGGCGCGGGGTTGGCGCGGGGCTACCTGAATCGGCCGGCGCTGACGGCGGAGAAATTCATCCCGGACCCGTTCGGCGGGGCGGGTGCCCGGCTGTACCGGACAGGCGATTTGGGAGTGATGCGCCGGGATGGCCAGATCGCGTTTCTCGGCCGGATGGACCATCAGGTGAAGTTGCGCGGCTATCGCATCGAGCTTGGCGAAGTCGAGCACGCATTGCAGCAATGCGCCGGCGTGCAAGCTGCGGTAGTGATGGCCTCGGCGGGCCTGGCCGGAGAAAAGGAGCTGGCTGCCTATCTCGTCGGCGAGCCATCCACCGCTCTCGATGCGCAGGCGATCAGCCACGAAGCCCACAGCCTGCTGCCCGCCTATATGGTGCCCGCGGCATGGGCGGTGCTTGACCGGTTTCCACTCAATAGCAACGGGAAAATCGATAGGCGGGCGCTGGCGGGCGTGGAGACCGTGCGCCTGGCCGGCGGCGGCGGCGAGACGGCGTCTACGCCCTACGAGGAGCTGTTCACTTGGGTGTGGTGCGAGCTGCTGGAGCGCGAGGCGGTGGGCATTCATGACGATTTCTTCGCGTTGGGCGGGCATTCGCTATTGCTGACCAGGGTGATGGCCAAGGCAAACGCCATGCTGGGGCTGAACATCAGCCTGCTCCTGGCATTCCGGTTTCCGACGATCGCCGGCATCGCCGGCGAAGTTGAGCGCCTGCACGGGACCGCGCCACTGCAGCAGCTGTATGGGGAGCTGGAAAGAATCGGACAGGACTCCTCAGACCATCTAACCACTACTTGATTGTGAAAAATGGCTCATGAAAACCGGAGCGGCCTGGGCTTGTTGGCCAGGCTGAGATCCCTCTCAGACAAGCAGAAAGACCAGTTGGCTTCGCCGCAACCCGCTGTGGCTGAGCCATTGCCGTCCATGGAGCGAGGTTTTTATCCGCTGTCGTTCTCACAGGAGAGGTTGTGGTTCATTCATCAGACCACGAATGACGCCGCAGGCCTGAATCTGACGGTTTCTTACGCGCTGCAGGGGGAGGTCGACGCCGGCAGGCTGGGCCGAGCGATTGCCCGCTTGTTGCAGAGGCACTCCATTTTGCGGACAAGGTGCGTAAGCCGGGATGGCCGGGTGCTGCAGGAGGTTTCGGATCACGTCGGGATCGATGAGGTGTTTTCCCATGCTCAGGACCCGGCTCTTGTTTCCGGCGATGAAACGATAGGCGCGCAGACGTGGATCCGCGCGGCTTCCAACCGTCCGTTCGATCTGGAGAGCGAGTATCCGTTAAGGGTGCAGCTGGTGGAGGGACGGGGTGTCGGCCTGTTCGTGCTCACGATTCATCACATCGCCGCGGATGCCTGGTCGCTGGGTTTGCTGTTGAGGGAGATCACGGCGCATTACACGGGCGAGGCCGGCCTGGACGAGCCGTCGGCCGGCGAAGGGCTGCAATACTGCGATCATGCGCTGCGCGAAAGGGCGGCATGGGACCGTCCGCAGGCAAGGGACAAAATCACTTATTGGGTGGAACGGTTGCGCGATCTGCCGCAGGCCGTGGATCTGCCGCTCGATTTCCCGCGCGCGCCGGGAAAACTGCCGCGGAACCGCAACCATCCCATCGCCCTTCCTGCTGAACTGTCCACCCGGCTGCTCGACTTCGCCGGCAGGGAGCAGGCGACGCTGTTCATGGTAATGATGACGGCATTCAAGGCGTTGTTGTCCCGGATATCGGGCGAGTCGAAGTTTGCGATCGGTTTCCCGATCGCCAATCGCGAAGCGGATGGTCTGAGTCGAGTCGTCGGCTGCTTCGTCAATGTCCTGGCGATGCGGGCGGAACTGAAGGAGGGCGAGTCGTTCCGCTCGCTTCTGGCCGCGACCCGGCAGGATGCGATTGCGGCGTACGAGCATCAGGCTGCACCTTTCGAGAAAGTCGTCGAGGCGCTGGGAGGGGAGCGCGACGCCGCACTGACCCCGGTGTTCCAGACCATGCTGGTTTTTCAGAACGCGCCGCCGCCGTCCTCCGGACTGCTGGGCATGGCGAGCCGCGCGCTGGCAAGCCCGAATGGCGCGCCGCTGATGGACCTGACCCTGGTCGCCTGGCAGCGCGGGCAGGATATCCAGGGGGTATTCGAGTACAACGGTAACCTGTTCAATGCCCGGACCGTGGCATTGATGACGGAGCGGCTCATCCAGATACTGGATGCCGGAACCGCGCAGCCCGACCTTCCACGGCAAGCACTGGATGCGCTGCTGGACGAGGAGCGCCGGTTTTTCGGCGGGATGGCAGTGGAAGCGCGCGCCGCCGAACAGTACGAGCCTATCCACCGGCTGTTTCTTCAGCAAGCGCAGCGGACGCCGGAGGCGGTGGCCGTGCATTGGCGCGGCCAGGACGTCAGCTACGCCGCTCTCCGGCTTTGTTGCCTGGCTTTGGCCGAGAAGCTGGCCCGCCACGGTATAGGCCCTTCGATGCGGGTGGCTGTGATTGTGGAGCGAGGCCTGCTTGAAGTGGTGGCGCAGATGTCGGCGTTGATGGCGGGCTGCTCAATCGTTCCCTTGGATGCGAAGCTCCCCGCCGCGCGTCTGGAGCAGATGATCGCGGATGCCGCTCCCGGAGGGTGCCTGCATGGCCCGGGAAAGGAAATCGAGCGGTTCGCCGGCCTTCTGGCATCGAAACGCCTGATCATGATCGAGGTGGACGAGGCCATCGATTGTCGTCCGCCGGACGCGGAGCCGGCACCAGGCGGTTTGCCGGAAGCCGGGGGGGGCGAGGCATATGTCGTGTTCACCTCCGGCTCGACCGGCATGCCCAAGGGCATCGTCCAGTCGCATCGGAGTTTCGCCCAGTTCCTGCAATGGCAGCGGAGCCGATTCGGCATCGGGCCGGGCGTCAGATGGGCGTTGTGGGCGCCGGCGAATTACGACGCCGCGCTGTGCGAGCTTTACGGAACGCTGTGTTTCGGCGCCACGCTGTGCATACCGGAAGAGGGCGAACGGCAAGGTTTGCTGGAAGCCGCGGACTGGATCGAGCGTTCGCGGATCGACATGCTCCAGCTGGTTCCCAGCTATGGCTGGCAGCTGGCAAGCGCGCTGTCCAGGCACGGCGATGCCGCGCGGTCTTTTCGGCATCTGAAGCAAATCCTGTTCGCAGGAGAGCCGCTGTCTTCAGCGTTGTGCCGACAATGGTTCGAGATACTGTCCGGTGCCGCTCGCATCCACAATTTGTACGGTCCGAGCGAGGCGGTGCTGGCCACGCATCATGAAGTGTCCAGGGATGGCCTGCAGGCGGCGATGCAGCCTATAGGCGCGGCGATAGACGGACGCCAGATCGCGGTGCTGGACCGGAATCTGCAGTTCTGCCCGATGGGCGTCAAGGGCGAGATCTATATCGTCAGCCCATATCTGGCCACCGGCTATCTGCGCGATTACGCCGGACAGAAAGGCGGGTTTTCCACGGCTCCGGCAGGCGCCGCGGTGTCCGGGGCGATGTACCGCACGCGGGATATCGGACGGTGGCGCCCGGACGGATGCCTGGAGTTTTATGGCAGGGAAGACGGCCTGGTGAAGATTCGGGGCAACCGCGTCGAGTGCGACGAGGTGGCCGCCGCGCTGGGGACGCATCCCGCGGTTTCGCAGTGCTGCGTCATGCCCTTGCCCGAGCCGGACGGCACGGTCTCACTGGCCGCGTGGCTGGTGGCCGGGGCCGAGGTCTCTCCGGCGGCATTGCGCGATCATCTCGAGCGGCAACTGCCAGCCTATATGACGCCATCGGAATTCTTCTTTGTCGACAAGATTCCCGTGACCTCCACCGGGAAAATCGACCGCGCCCAGCTTGCAAAACAGGGAGTCCCGGCGGCTGCGCAGCCGGAAATCATATTGCCGGCATCCTCGTCCGAGAAAAGAGTGATGGAAATTTGGCAGGATGTTTTGAATGCGCGCGTGGCGAGTGTTGAAGATCCATTCTTTTCTGTCGGCGGGAATTCATTGCTGCTGATGCGGTTGAAGGCTGAATTGAATCATGCATTCGCCATCGATATTCCCGTGGTTGATTTTTTCCGGTATGCCACCATCCGGCGCCAGGCCGAAATCATAGACTCCCATATCGAGAGCCGGGCGGCAGAGAGTGGACGCGCTATTTTTTGAATTGCCATATCGAATTTTATTTTCAGAATACATCGAGAAAATTAAACCTTCGCTTGCCCTATCAGGAGTGCAATATGGAAAGCCTGTTTGTTTTGCTGGATGAATTGAATGATTTGCATGGCAAGAAGGAGATGTCTCGCGTCGCGGAGTATATTGATATTCTGGCTTTGAAACGCCCGATGCCGGATGTGCATCCCTTGCAGGAAGCAAATAACGAATATTTTCCCGGGCTGACCGCAAAGGCCTGGTATGAAGCGGAGGATTTCGAATGGAATGCGGCGATGCGTGCCCAATCGTCGGAGATTCTGCGGGAGTTGACGGAGCTGGCTGCGCAGGACACCAGGTTTTCTCCATATGAAGATCCGGGCTCGAAAGATCTGGGGTGGCCGGGGTGGGAGATCTATCCGTTGTACGACCCGCTAGGTTACACCAAGGGCAGCGCCAGATGTCCGAAGACCGTCGCCGCGTTGAAAAATGCCGGGCATGGCCCGAGACAGGGCATGTTTTCCCGGGTCCGGCCCGGCGCCCATATTCAGCCTCATTCCGGGCCGGTCAATTATTTCCTGACTTGCCACCTAGCTCTTGTCGTGCCGCCTGATTGCGGAATCAGGGTCGGAGATGAAATGCGGCATTGGCGGGAGGGAGAAGCCCTCGTTTTTGACGATAGTTTTGTCCATGAAGTCTGGAACCACGATCAGGAGGAGCGGATCGTGCTGATTTGGGATATTTGGCATCCGGATCTGACCGTTGAAGAAATCGCTGCCATCCAGAAGATCCAGCAGGTCAAGCGGGGTCAGCCCAGGCAAATCGCGCAGACCGCGTGAGCATCGCTTTGCTAGAGCGTGAACCGGCTCTTGGATGATGGCGCCGTTGAGTTTCTGGCTTTTAAAGGGATAAGTGTATGTCTATGAAGACTCGGGCTGAAGAAGCGTCCACAGCTGGCGCGTCCGGAGAGTTCGATATCGCGGTTGTCGGGATGGCGGGCCGGTTTCCCAAGGCCGGTGACGTGGATGAATTCTGGTCGAATATTCTGGCTGGAAAGGCGTGCATTTCATATTTTTCCGAAACCGGCGAAGAGCAGGACGAACTGACGCCGGAGGCGCCGCTGTCCGATGGAGGGCACCGCGTCCGGGCGCGCGGAACGCTATGGAACGCGGATCGCTTCGATGCTTTCTTCTTTGGGGTCAACCCCAGGGAGGCCGCCTTGATGGACCCGCAGCACCGCCTGTTTCTGGAAGTGGCCTGGCATGCGCTGGAGGACGCGAACTACGAGTTCGACAAGGCGGGGCAGAGGGTCGGGGTCTTTGCGGGCTCGTCGCTCAGCACCTATCTGTTGAATGCGCTGATGCCGGCGGGCGAGGCCGGCAATTATCTTGCCTACCTGGGCAACCAGGCCGACCAGCTGGCCACCCGGACCGCCCACAAGCTGGACCTGCGGGGACCCGCGCTCAGCGTCCAGACAGCCTGCTCCAGCGCGCTGACCGCGGTGCATCTCGCGTGCCGCAGCCTGCTTGCGGGAGAGTGCGACGCCGCGCTGGCCGGCGGTGCGAGCGTGATGTTTCCGCAGCGGACGGGCTATCCATACCAACCTGGAGGCGTTTTTTCCCCAGATGGAGCATGCCGTCCTTTCGATGTCCGGGCCCAGGGAACGGTCTTCAGCGACGGCGTGGGCGCGGTCGCGCTCAAGCGCCTGGACGACGCGTTGCGCGATGGCGATCCCATCCACGCGGTCATCAAGGCCAGCGCGGTCAACAATGACGGCGCCGACAAGATCGGTTTCACCGCGCCCAGCATCAACGGGCAGCAGGATGTGATACGGGCGGCCTTTTCCATGGCGGGGCTGCACGTAGATTCGATAGACTATGTCGAGGCGCACGGGACCGGCACGGAATTGGGCGACCCGATCGAATTCGCCGCGCTCCAGGGCGTTTTCGGGGGCGGCGCGGATCGCCGGCAGCGCTGCGCGCTGGGTTCGGTGAAAGCGAATATCGGCCATCTGGACGCGGCAGCCGGCATCGCGGGCCTGATCAAGACGATCCTGATGCTGAAACACCGCGCGATTCCTCCCCAGATCCGCTTCGAGAACGCCAATCCGCGCATCGACCTCGATGCCAGCCCATTCTTCATTCCCCGCGAAGCCGCGCACTGGCCTGAACAGGCCGGCCATCCGCGGCGCGCATGCGTCAGCGCGTTCGGCGTTGGTGGCACCAATGCCCACGTCATCGTAGAGGAGGCGCCGGTGCGGGCTCCTTCCGCTGTAGGCAAGAGGGACGTGGCGCTGCTGCCGTTGTCCGCCCGGTCGCCGGCTGCGCTGGCCGAAATGGAAAACCGGTTGAGGCTGGGCCTGGCCGACCTGGCGCCCGGACATCTACAGGATCTGGCGAATGCTTTGCAGTTGGGGCGCAAAGCGCAAAACTGGCGTTCCGTCCTGTTGGCCGAGGAAGGCGAGCATGGCGCGCGAGCCTTGGGGCGGCGCGCTTTCGACGCGGCGATTCCGGCTCAGCCGCAGCCGGTGTATTTCCTGTTTGAAGGGCAGATCGCCGCCCGCCTGCCGGAGGCCATCCGATGGTCCCGCGCCAGGCTGCCCGCATTCGCCGAGCATTTCGCCCATTGCCGGCGGATTCTGTCCGGCTGGCTGTCGCCGGAAGAGGCCGCTGCGGTCGACGCGGCAATGGCGGAAGGGGGCGAGATTCCGCCGGAGCTGGTACAGCCGCTACTGTTCGCCTTCGAATATGCGACGGCCAGGCAATTGATGGCGGCCGGCGTGGCCCCCGCGGGGTTTTGCGGCCATAGCCTGGGCGAATACGTGGCGGCCTGCCTCGCCGGTGTGTTCGATCTTGAAACCGCGCTGCTGCTGGTGAGGGAGCGTGGCTTGTTGATGAGCGCGACCCCGGCCGGCGCCATGCTGGCGGTGTTCGCCAGCCCCGAAGCGTTGAGCCGGGACTTGCCGGCGGCGGTCGAGATCGCGGCGGTGAACGCGCCGGATGTGACCGTGGTCGCCGGGGAGCCGGAAGCGGTGCATGCGTATTGCCGCTGGCTGGACGAGCGAGGCGTGGGATACAAGCTTTTGCCGGTGGGGCACGCTTTCCATACCCGGCTGATGGATGCGGCATGCGAGCCGTTCGCCGCTCTGCTCCGTTCCATCGAACTGCGGCCGCCGCGGATGCCGTTCGTTTCCACGGTGACTGGCGACTGGATTACGGAGCGGGAGGCGACCGATCCCATGCACTGGGTCCGCCAGATCCGCGTACCGGTATGTTTCGCAGCCGCCATGCAAACGCTGGCGCGGCAAGCAGGCGCCTGCCTGGTCGACATCGGTCCAAGCCAGATCCTGTGCCGCCTGGCCGGGCTGTCGGGCCACGCCGATGAGCGGCTGGCCGGCGCCGGAAGCGAAAGCCCGGACTCCTATGAGCGCGGCTTTATGCTTCAGATGGGGGCTCTGTGGACCTGGGGATGGCGCATCGATTGGCGCGCTTGCGCATCCGGGGAGTTTCCCCGACGGACTCGGGCGCCGATGACGGTGTTCGAGGGGGCGCGGCACTGGATCAATCCGCCGGCGGTGGGAAAGGGATGGTCGACGCATTCCAGGCCAGCGGCTGGCGCGAGTCTTTATCGGCCGGCATGGCGGCGTTTCGGCGCGGTAGAGAAGTTGCCGGAGGCCGGACAGGGCGGGCGCGAGTCATGGCTGATTTTCGGCGACGGCGAGCTTTCGGCGCAGCTCAGAAGCGCGCTGGCCGAGCGCGGGCACCTGGTTACGCTGGCGAGCCCCGCGGACGTCTTCGGCAAGATCGCCAAGGGGCATTACGGGATCAATCCGTCGCGTCCGGGCGATTACGACGCCCTGCTCAGGGAATTGCGCGCGTTTCACCGGCTGCCCGACCACATTGTCCACATGTGGCTGGCGGGCCGCGCCGGCGAAGCGTCTCCCGTTTTGCGAACGATGGGGTATGCGTCGTTGGCGAATCTGGCCAGGGCCTTTATCGCCAGCGAACTGAAACACAAGGTGAGGCTGGCCGTGGTGACTAAGCGGGCTTGGGACGTCATCGGCGACGAAGCCGTGCTGCCTGAGGCCGCCATGGTCCTTGGGCCGGCGATGACGATTCCAAGAGAATGTCCGAGCTTTTCCACGCTGCATGTCGATCTGGACGGGCCTGTCGATGCGGCGTCCCTGTTGCGCACGATCGCCTGCGCCGGGCAGTTCCAGCGCAGCGGGCCGGCGGCCTGGGCTATCAGGGGACGGCATGCGTGGGAAAGGACAATAGAGCCGCTGCCGGTCCGGCAAGGCGGGCAGGCCTATATCCGCGACAGCGGTTTCTATTTGATCACGGGGGGCTTGGGGGGCATCGGGCATGCCTTGGCCGCGCATTTGCTGGAAGCCCGCGCGCGGGTGCTGCTACTGGCGCGCGACGCCGCCGGGCGCCCGCCGGAAAAGAACGCGCTGGCGCAGGGACGGCTCCGGGATCTCGAGCGTTTTGGCGCGAACGTCAGGCTGGAAACCGGAGATGTCGCCGCGCCGGCCGATGTCCTGCGCGCGCTGGAGGCTGGGAAAAGGGCCTTTGGCCAGCTCAATGGCGTGATCCATGCCGCCGGGTCGGCGCATGGACGCCTGTTGTCCTTGTGGAGCGAGGACGACGCCGCGGACATGCTGCGGGCCAAGGTGGAGGGCATGCGCGTTCTGGGACAGGCCCTGCGCGATGCGCCGCTCGACTTTTTCGTGGCCTGCTCCTCCATCGCGTCGCTGGCCGGCGGAGTGGGGCAGACCGACTATTGCGCCGCCAATGCGTTCCTTGACGCGACGGCGCATGCCGGCTGGCTGCCGAACTGCGGCCGGATGATTGCCCTGAACTGGTTCACCTGGAAGGAAACCGGGATGGCGGTGGATGGCGCGGCCTCGGGGCTGCCGGGGCATCGAGAAAGCCTGGAGGCGGGTCTGGCGACCCGGGAGGCGCTGCAGGCATTCGACTGCGTCATGTCCGGCTCGATGAGCGGGCAACTGGCCGTCAGTCCGCTGGATCCCGAAGTGCTGGCCCGCGCCATTCCCAATCTTGACGACCTGCAGGCGGTCCAGGCCGATGAAAGCCGGGAGCCGCTCAGCCAGCGGCCGTCGCTGTCCTCCTCCTACCGTGCGCCGGAAAACCCGCTGCAAGAGCGCATCGTCCTGATCGCGGAAGAGGTGTTCGGCATTCGAAGCCTGGGCGTGGAAGACGATTTCCTCGAGCTTGGCGCGCATTCCTTATTGTTCGCCCAGTTCGCGTCGGCGATACGCGGCGCTTTCGGCGTGAGGATACGGCTGCACAGCCTGTTCGAGGAGCGCACCGTCGCCAGGCTTAGCCTGCTTGTCGAGGAGCTGTTGATTGAATCCGTGAAGTCCGGGGAGGTCTCTTGAGCATCGAAAAGGAAAATCGGGTCGCGGCGCTGCGCAGCGGCCTGACGGCTGCCGAGATGGAAGCCTTGCAGAGAAAGCTGCAGGGGCTGGCGGATAAGGGCGATTCCTTCAGGCCTGCAACCGGTCTGCGGCGGCGGGAGCTGGATTCGGCGCCGCTGACGTCGTCCCAGAAACGATTGTGGTTCCTGGGACAGCTGGATCCCGGCGGCACAGCGTACAACGAAAACCTGACGCTGCGCTTCGCCGCGCCGGTGACGGCGGACATGCTGGAGGACGCGGTTCTGTCGCTGTTTGCCAGGCACGAGGTTCTGCGGGCCAGCATCCATGTCGGAGATGATGGAGAACTGTCGCAGATGGTTGCGCCGGCCGCCGAGTGGCGGGTGGAGCGGCTAGCGTTCGATGGAGGGGGGCGGGACGCCGCGCTGGCGTTCGGCGACGAGATCGCCCGGGCGAGGGCGGAGACGGTGTTCGACCTCAACGGCGGACCGCTGGCCGCGGCGACGGTCGTGGTCTTGGGCGATTGGGGCGTGCAGCTGACTTTCGTCAACCATCATATCGTTTCCGACGCATGGTCGCGGCGGGTGTTCCTGCGCGAGTTGTTTGAGTGTCTGGGCGCGGCTCTGCGCGGGAAAGACGCCAGCCTGCCGGCGCTGCCGCTGCAATTCGCCGACTACGCCGCGTGGGAGGGCGAATGGGCGGAAAGCCGGGCGTTCGAAGACGAGCTCGACGAGTGGACCGGCGTTTTGGACGGCGCTCCCAGCCTGCTCGATCTACCGGTCGATTTCCCGCGCGGGATCGGCGTCAGGCCGCGCGCGGTCAGCCTGCCGGTGAGGCTGGGCCGCGGTCTGGCCCGAAAGCTGGACGAAGTGGCCGCCGCGCACGGCTGCACGCCTTTCATGGCGCTGCTGGCCGCGTATCAGCTGGCTCTGCATCGTTGGTCCGGGCAGGACGACATCGTCGTGGGTTCACCGATCGCCAATCGGCAGCAGGACGCGGTTCAGGGGCTGATCGGCTTCTTTGCCAATACCTTGCCGCTCAGAACACGGTTTTCCCATGGGATGACGTTCGCCATGCTGTTGGAAGATGTCCGGGGATTCGCTCTCGACGCCTACGAGCGCCAATCGGTGCCGCTGGAGCGGATTGTGCAGCGCCTGTTCCCGGACCGGGACGTCTCGCACGCGCCGCTGGTGCAGGTTTTATTCGCGTTCCAGGATTTTCCGGGAAAGTCCGCGTCGCTCGAAGGCCAGGAGGTGGATTGCCGCGTCTTCGCCAACCAGTCTGCCCGCGTCGACCTCTCGCTGACTTTGTATCCCGACCAGGAGCACGGCATTGCCGGCGCGATCGACTACAACGCCGATCTGTTCTTGCCGGGCACGATGTCCAGGCTGGCGGGCTGGTTCGCTCGATTGTTGGAAGGCGCGCTGTCCATGCCGGACATGCCGCTGGAAGCGCTGCCGATGGCGGACGGCGCCGAGCTCTCCATCCTGAGCGCTGCCGTTTCGGCTCCTGCGGGGGCCGGGGGCGACAGCGAATCTGTCTGCGCGCACAGGCAGATCGCGGACAGGGCAGGCGCGCAGCCCGACGCCGTCGCCATCCTTTCCCGCAGCGGCGCGCTGACGTTCTCTGAGCTCAAGACCCGCTCGCGCCAGGTCGCCAAGCATCTGCGCGCGCGCGGCTGCGGGCGCGGCAGCTTGGTCGGCGTATGCGTCGGACGCTCGCCGGAGGCGATCTGCGTGATGCTGGGTGTGCTGGAGGCGGGCGCCGCCTACCTGCCGCTGGACCCGGAATATCCGGCGGAAAGACTTGCCCAGATGGTGTCGAGCGCCGTGCCTGCCTTGATTGTCGTTCAGGCCGGGATGGAGCCGCTGTTCGGCGGCGCGGATTGCGACACGCTGGCCTTGCCCGAGCTGGACAGCGTGCCGGCCGAGCCGGCTGGGCCCTGGCTGCAGGCAAGCTTGGACGATCTGGCTTATGTCATGTGCACTTCAGGCTCCACGGGCCGGCCCAAGGCCGTGATGGTCACGCACCGCAACGTCGTGGATTTCATGGCCGGAATGGATGAGCGCATCCCTCTGGGCGAGGATGCGCGCGTACTGGGCTTGACCAGCATCTCGTTCGACATCTCGGTGCTGGAGATATTCTGGACGCTTTCGCGCGGCCGCCAATTGGTATTGGCGCGCGAGCCGGCCGCGGGGAGGGCGGCCGCGGTGGAACGACTGGATTTCAGCCTGTTCTACTTCGGCAATGCGCGGTCTAGGCAGCTGTCCGACGACTATGCCTTGCTGACGGACGGGGTGCGCTACGCCGATCGAAACGGCTTCAAGGCGGTATGGACGCCGGAGCGGCACTTCCACCAGTTCGGCGGTCTGTTTCCGAACGCGGCGGTGACCAGCGCCATGCTGTGCGGCATTGCCCAGAACCTGCAGATCCGAGCCGGCAGCGTGGTGCTGCCCTTGCATAATCCGGTGCGGGTGGCGGAGGACTGGGCGGTGATCGACCAGCTGTCGGGAGGACGGGCCGGGGTGTCGTTCGCCACCGGGTGGCATCCGAACGATTTTGTCCTGGCGCCGGAGAACTATGTGGACCGGGTGAAACTGACCCAGGCCAACCTGGAAACGGTCCAGGCCTTGTGGCGCGGCGAGTCGCTGGCGCTGCCAGGGGTGGATGGCCGCGCGCGCGAAGTCAGGATATCGCCGTTGCCGAAGCAAGAGCGCATTCCAATCTGGATCACGGCTTCCGGCAATCCGGAAACCTTCAGGATGGCAGGCGCGAGCGGGGCCAATCTACTGACGCATCTGCTGTCGCAAGGCACGGATGAGTTGGCGGCCAAGATCGCCATTTACCGCAAGGCGCGGCAGGAAGCCGGCCATGACCCGGATACCGGTACGGTGACGCTGATGGTGCATACCTTCGTCGGTCCGGATCCGGAACAGGCCCGAATGCAGGCGAGAGAGGCCTTCATCGAGTACTTGCAGGACTCGGCTGATCTGTCGCGGCAGGTGCTGGCCGAAAGCGGGCTCTACGATCCGGCCTCTCTGTCGCCGGCCGATATGCGGGCGCTGCTGGAGGCTGCTTGCGATCGGTATATGGAAACCAAGAGCTTGATCGGCGGCCTGGATGAGTGCCGGGAGAGGGTGAGGCGCTTGCGGGAGGCGGGCGTGAACGAGATCGCCTGCCTGATCGATTTCGGCGTGGAGGGGGCCAAGGCGCTGCAGAGCCTGGAGTGGATCAATGCCCTGCGGCAGACCTTCGGGCAGGAAACGGCGGCGAGCGACCTCGACGAAGTGCCCGAACTGGTGAAACGGCACGGCGTCACGCACATGCAGTGCACGCCGACGATGGCGGCGCTGCTGCTGTCGTCTCCGGAAGGAAGGGAGGCGCTGGCCGGGCTGGATCAGCTGCTGATCGGCGGGGAGGCGTTTCCGCAGCCGCTGCTGGATGAGTTGAAGCCCGTGACTCGCGCCGCGATTTCCAATATGTACGGTCCAACCGAGGCTACGGTCTGGTCCAATGTGAAGGATGCTAGGGAGAATGGATCGTGCGGCAGCACCGTCGCAATCGGCCAGGTACTGCCCGGCTATTCCGTTTATGTGCTGGATCCGTGGCTGAGGCCGGTGCCGAAGGGAGTAGCAGGAGAAATCTATATCGGCGGAAGCGGTGTGGCGCGAGGCTATCTGGGCCAGGCCGGCACCACCGCCGAGCGCTTCCTGCCCGATCCCTTCTGCGGGAAGGCCGGCGCGCGGATGTACCGCACCGGCGATCTGGCTGTCGCGCGCGGTGACGACAGCCTGTCCTTCATCGGCCGCAACGACGATCAGGTCAAGGTGCGCGGTCATCGGATCGAATTGGGCGATGTCGAAGCGGCGGTGGTTCGCTGCCCGGGCGTGGCGCAGGCCGTCGCGGCCGTCGTCGAGTTCGACGCGGCCGACTCCCGCCTGGCAGTGTTCTACCGCTGCCGCGAAAGCGGCGAGGTGCCTCCGGAGAAGCTGCGCCAATTCATCTCCGGCTATCTGCCCGGCTATATGGTGCCGTCGCATCTGCAGCGGCTTGAAGCCATTCCGCAACTGCCGAACGGCAAGGCGGACCGGAAAAAGCTCAGGCAATGCCTTGAGCTCGACCGGCCGGAGCCGGTGGAGGCGCGGCCGTCCGCCGGCGGCGATACCGAGCGGCGGCTGCTCGGCTTGTGGGAAAAATGCCTGCGGACCAGGAAGATCGGCCTGCAGGACAATTTCTTCTCCCTGGGCGGCCATTCGCTGCTGGCCGCGCAATTGGTGATGCAGATACGGGCGGAATTCAAGGTGGCTTTTCCGTTGCAGCAATTCATATCGACGCCAAGCATCGCCGCCCAGGCGAAGTACATCGAGACAGCCGAGCGCGTAGACGGCGCAGACGGAGCCGACCGGCTGACCGGGGACATCGCGGCGCGCCATGAGCCGTTCCCGTTGACCGATGTGCAGCAGGCCTACTGGATCGGCCGGCGCGCGGAATATGAAATGGGCAATGTCGCCTGCCATTTCTATGGCGAGCTTTATTTCAGCTCCGCTTTCGACGCCGATCGCTTCAATCTCGCCTTGAACCAGGTGATTGAGCGGCACGACATGCTGCGGGCCATCGTGACCGATGAGGGATACCAGCGCATTTTGCCCGAGGTGCCGACCTACGAGTGCGGCGTGGACAGGCTGGAAGGCCTGGATCGCGACGCGCTTCGGACCCGCCTGCTGGATACGCGCAAGCGCATGTCGCACAAGGTACATGACACGGAGAGCTGGCCGCTGTTCGAAATCCGCGCGTCGCTGCTGCCCCAGGGCTACACGCTGCTGCATTTGAGCATAGATACCATCATCGCCGACGGAGCCAGCGTCAATCTGATGTTGCGGGATTTGCGGACGCTGTACCTAAATCCAGCCGAGCCGTTGCCGCCGTTGCAGCTTTCTTTCCGGGACTATGTGCTGTATCTGGAGCGGCAAAAGGACACGGCTGGCTATCGGCAGGCACTGGCCTATTGGCAGCGCAAGCTCGCCGATTTGCCCGACACCCCGGCGTTGCCGCTGGCCAAGGCCCCCGGGCAAGTCGAGTCCCCCCGTTTCGCCCGCCTGGAGGCCAGGCTGAACCGAGAGGACTGGAGCAGGATGCGGGCAATCGGGACCGCGCGTGGCATGACTCCCTCGTCCATCGTGCTGAGCGCTTATTGCGAAGTCTTGCGGGCCTGGAGCGGCAGCGCCGATTTCTCGCTGTGCCTCACTGTGTTCGACCGGCGTCCAGTACACGCGGACGTGGCGCACCTGGTGGGCGATTTCACCTCGTTGCTGCTGCTGGCGATCCGCCAGGGAGATGCGGTGTCGTTCGCGGACAGAGCGAAGCGCAACCAGGAGGAGTTGTGGGAAGGGCTGGAGCATCAGCAGGTCAGCGCGGTGCAGGCATTGCGCGAGCTGGGCAAGTCGCAAGGCCGCCGGCGGCAGCTGTCCACGCCCATCGTTTTTACCAGCGAACTGGCCGACGGAACGGCGGCCGTCAGGGAGCGCGGCGCGCGGCCCGAAGCCGCGAGCAGACCGCAGGATTTGCCGTGCGAGCCGATGACGCTGACCCAGACCCCTCAGGTTTGGCTGGACCACCAGGTTTCCGATCGAGACGGAAGCTTGCACCTGACCTGGGACGCGGTTGCCGAGTTGTTCCCGGCCGGGATGCTGGAGGCGATGTTCGGGGCGTATACGGACTTGCTGCGGCGCTTGTCCGCCGAGCCGGAATTGTGGGATTGTCGGAACGTGGTGGCCCTGCCCCGGGATCAGCTGGCGGCGCGGGAGACTCCGCCCTTGTTGGACGCGCCGCGCGGCCGCTTGCTGGATGGCTTCCTGAGGCAGGCGGAAATCCAGCCGGGCGCGCCGGCGCTGGTTTCCCCGGCACGGAGCCTGAGCTACCGCGAACTGTCCGAGGCCGCACGCGGAGTTGGGACGGTTTTGCGCGCCAGCGGCGCGTCCAGGAACCGTCTGGTCGCCGTGGTGATGGATCGCGGCTGGGAGCAGGTGGTCGCCGTGCTGGGCGTGCTGTACTCGGGGGCCGCCTACCTGCCGATCATGGCGGATGTCCCGCAGGAGCGGCTGGAGCTCTTGCTGGAGGACGGCTCAGTTGACCAGGTGTTGTGCCAGCCCTGGGTGCGCGACCGCTATTCCTGGCCGGAGTCGGTCAGGCTGACCGTGGTCGAGCCCGACATGGCCGTTCCGGAGCGGGACGACGGCTATGCCTGGGGAGAGGAGGCCGATCTGGCCTATGTCATCTATACCTCAGGCTCCACCGGACGTCCGAAGGGGGTGGCCATTCAGCATGATGGCGTGGTCAATACGATTGCGGACATCAACCTACGGTTCAAGGTCGCCGCCCAAGATCGGGTGCTGTCGGTTTCTTCGTTGGCATTCGACCTGTCGGTCTGGGACATTTTCGGCAGTTTGAGCGCGGGCGCCTGCATCGTTCTCCCGCTGCATGAGAGGTCGAAGGATCCCTGGCACTGGGCGGACATGGCGAGCGAGCACGGGGTGACGATCTGGAATTCGGTGCCGGCGCTGATGGACATGTGCCTGAACGCCCTGGCGCCGGAGCATGTGGAGCGCCTGTCGACCTTGCGTTTGATCATGCTCAGCGGAGACTGGATTCCGCTATCGCTACCGGCCAGGCTGAAGAGTTTGCCAGGCGAGCCGGACGTGATCAGCCTGGGTGGGGCGACTGAGGCATCCATCTGGTCGATACTGTATCCGATCGACAGGGTGGAGTCGGGCTGGAGCAGCATTCCGTATGGGAGGGCGATGAGCAATCAGGGGATGCATGTTTTGGACGCCGGCCTGGAGCCTTGCCCCGATTGGGTGGTCGGAGATCTGTACATCAGCGGCGTCGGGCTTGCCCGGGAATACTGGAACAATCCGGACAGAACCCGAGAGAGCTTCGTCCATCACCCGCGAAGCGGGATGAGGCTGTATCGCACCGGAGACCGCGCGCGCCATACGCCGGGCGGGCTGATCGAGTTTCTCGGACGAGAGGACACCCAAGTCAAGGTCAGGGGGAACCGGGTCGAGCTCGGCGAAATAGAGTCGGTGTTGCGCCAGCATCCCGCCGTGCATGAGGCGGTGGCGGTGCTGGCCCCGGGGCGGGACGAACTGGCCGTGTTCGTGCAGACCGCCGCGGACTGCGCGGCCGCGGCACCGATCGGCGGGGAGGGGCATGAAATCAGCCTGTGGCCGCTGGCGCAGTCCGCCAGCGAGTCCGACTACCTGACCCTGCGCAGCCACAGGGGGTTCTGCGAGGAGCCGATTCCCTTCGCCGAATTCAGCGCGCTGTTGGGCGCGCTGGCCATTGCCGGGGTCGGCGGCAAGCCGAAGAGGCAGTACCCTTCGGCCGGCGGATTCTATCCGATCCAGACCTACGCGCTGTTGCAGGACGGCAGGGTGGAGGGCCTGCGCGGCGGCTTGTATCGTTATCTGCCGTCCGGGCACCGGCTGGAGCTGATCGATCCGGCCCTGCGCCTCGATCCCGCGCTCTATTCCGACGCCAATCAGCCGCTTGTGGAGACGGCGGGATTCTCGCTGTTTCTCATCGCCTCGCCTGGCGAGATGCGCGACAAGTACGGGGCTGAGCTGGGCGCATCGTTCTGCTTGCTGGAGGCCGGCTACATGGGACAGCGGCTGTTGATGCAGGCGAGGGAGGGGCGCATCGGGCTGTGTCCGATCGGCGGGCTGGATTTTGCCGCGGTGCGGGGCCGTTTTCAGCTTGATGGCGGCGACTACCTGGCGCATAGCCTGATAGGCGGGCGGCCGGCTTTGCCGGCGAGTCCGTCCGCGGAGGTGCGGCTGGATGCCGACGACGCGACGGCGGGGCATGCCAGGTTGCCGGCGGCCGGCGAGCTGAGGGCGCTTCTGGCGGCCAAACTGCCCGCCTACATGATGCCGCGCACGATCGAGCTGATCGAGACGTTCCCGTTGACGGCCAATGGGAAGATGGATCGCGCCGCCCTGGCTGGGCGCATCCCAGCGGCGGCGGCCGAAGCACCGGCTCCAATGCGGAACGAAGGACTGAAGGCGGCGGGCCTGATCGGGCGCTTGCTGGGTCGGGACGGCATCGCGCCGGAAAACAGCCTGGTGCAGATCGGCATCGACTCTCTGGAGGTGATCCGTCTGCGCGTGCGCATCCGCAAGGATCTGGGCTTGGATCTGTCGCTGCAGGAGATTCTCGCCGCTGGAACCGTCTCCGCGCTGGAGGCTTTGATCGAATCCAGAACGGGGTCGCCCGACGAGCCATCCGGCAAGAGTGGCGCGCAGGGAGGCTCCGCGATCCCCCAGGGCGATCCCGATTGGACCCAGCATGCCCGCGTGGCCAGCGCGGATGACTTGGAGCAATCCATCCTGGGGTCCGAGCGGCTGGTGTCCGCGTCGATTTCATACTTGGTGGCGGGGCCGTCCATTTCCGCCGAGCAGCGCCGCTCCGTGCTGGAGCGGGCGTTCCGGCATCGTCCGCAGTTGTTCGCCGCTTGCCGGACGCCGCTGGGCCGGATCGGACAGATCATGCTGCCCGTGTATGAGGACGAGCTTCATGCCGAAGACAAAGGGCATCTGCAGACGCTGATTCGAGACGCGGCGGCGATGGCGGGCAGGCTGGGCGCGCAAGTGGTCACCCTGACCGGCATGCTGCCATCCGCGACTAGATACGGCGCGGATATGGAGAGCGATTCCGCTGCCGGCGGGCCGGTGATCAGCACCGGACACGCGACCACGGTCGCGGCGGTCAAGCTCAACGTCGACGCGGCGCTCGCTGCGGCCGGCCGCCGTTTCCGCGGCGAGCGCCTGGGCATCCTCGGTCTGGGGTCGATAGGCGCAGGAGCGTTGCGGCTGCTTGTCGATGCGTCGACGCAGCCCGCTGAAATCCTGCTGGCCGACGTCCAGGCCCGCATGGAGCATCTGGAGGCGATCAAGGAGAGTCTGCTTGGACTGGGCGTTAGCTGCCCGATCCGCCTGATCGTCAGCTCGGCGGTCGTGCCAGAGGCGTTTTACGATTCGACGCTGATCGTCGGCGCAACTAGCGTCCCCGAGCTGCTCGATGTCGACCGGTTGCGGCCTGGCACTATCCTCGTCGACGATTCGTTTCCGAAATGCGTGAGTATCGAGCGAGCCATCCAGCGAATGCGCGATAGGCAGGACCTGTTGATAACGGATGCGGGCATGTTGAGCGCGCCGCATCCGCTCAAGCTTGATTTCGTCGTTCTCGATGAAAGCCGGCGGGCCGAGTCGCTCGACAACATGCGTTTCCGGAGCCCGGAGCGGATGACGGCCTGCGTGTTGTCCAGCGCCCTGAGCGCGGTGGACAGCGCCAGCCGGCCTACGCGTGGCACGCCGCGGGCAGAGGACGTCGACGCCCATCTGGACGGATTGCGCAGGCATGGTTTCCTGGCTTCGGCATTGCAACTGGAGCATTTTCGCATTCCGGATGCCGTGCTGGCGTCGTTCCGTTCCCGCTTCGGAGCGGGTGAGCGTTCTGGATCGGAGGCGGCCGAATGAGCGGGCATGGCGAATGGTTCGAAGCGTTTCGCTCTCCACCGCAAGCGAACGCCACCTTGTTCTGCTTTTCCCATGCGGGCGGCAGCGCGGCGATGTACCACGCCTGGGCAAGGCTATTGCCGACGCTGCAGGTAGTCGGGGTGGAGCTCCCTGGACGGATGCGGCGCCTCGCTTCTCCTCTTTTCACGGATTTCGATGCGCTGCTGGACGCGTTGGTGCTGGCGATGGAGAGCCGGCTGGATGGCGAGTTCGCATTCTTCGGCCATAGCCTTGGCGCGTTGATCGCTTATGAGGCGGCTCGCCGTTTGAGCAGGCAGCCGGCGGCGCTTTGCGTTTCCGGCTGCCTGCCGCCTAGCCTGGCCGGGCGCGAGGAGCGGATCTCCTCGCTGTCGGACGAGGCTTTTCTCGCGGAAGTGACGCGATATGACGGCCTGGCGGAGGAGGTTCTGCAGCATGAGGAGTTGCTGGAGCTCGTACTGCCGATATTGCGGGCCGACTTTGCCGTGTACGAGTCTTATCGCCCGCAATGCGGCGCTAAGTTGGATTGTCCGCTGATGGTCATGGGAGGGGATGCCGATCCGCAGGTCGAGGTCGAGTCTCTGCGGGGCTGGGCCGACGTCACGACGGCATCCGTCGTGCAGCGGATTTACCGCGGGAGCCACTTTTTCATCAACGAGCGAAGCGGGGACATGCTGATGGATATCGAGGCGCTGCTTGGCGAGCATGCATTGCCGAGGATAGGAGGGCAGGCGGAGGTCCCCGCCAGGTGGAGGTCTAGGGCGGAAGTTCCGATGCGCGCTTCGCGTGATCGGCTTCAGGCGTGAAGCCGAATTCCGTCAGCTGATATTCGTGTCACCAGGTCGTTTTTCCCCGGGGCTGTAGTGACTTTTAATTGTCATATGAAATATGTGTTATTAAATTTAAAGGGATATATCAATGGAAAACCACATCCTGTCGCTTGACCGCTACACCCTGATCCAGCTGCGCGACATCGTCGAGCAGAGGCAGCGGCTCGAGCTTTCCCCGGAAGTCGCCAGCCGCATCGAGGCCGGCGCCGAGTTCGTTCAGCGCCGGGCCCGCCATGATGAATACATTTACGGGGTCAATACCGGATTCGGATCGCTGTGCGAAACCCGGGTCAAACCGGAGCAGGTGGAAGCGCTGCAATACAATCACATCGTTTCGCATGCGTGCGGCGTAGGCGAGCCGGTTTCCGAACGCTGTTCCCGGTTGGTGCTGTTGATCAAGCTACTGACTTTCCGCTCCGGCCATACCGGGGTTTCCTTGCAGACCGTGCAACGCCTGATCGACTACTGGAATCATGGCGTCATCCCCGCGATTCCCAAGAAGGGGACAGTCGGCGCCAGTGGCGATCTTGCGCCGCTTGCCCATATGTCCTTGCCGTTGCTGGGCCTGGGGCAGGTATATATGGACGGGAAGGTCGTCCCGGCGCGCGCGGCGATGGACCGTTACGACTGGACGCCGCTCCACTTGAAGGCAAAAGAAGGTCTCGCGCTGACCAATGGCGTGCAGTACATCAATGCCATCGCTTCCGAGTGTCTGCTGGACATGGGTGAAATGCTGGCTGCAGCCGATTTGATCGCCGCTCTGAGCATCCAGGCGTTTAGCGGATCGCAGACGTTTTACCATGCCCGCTATCATGAAACCTCGCATCATATGGAGCGCCGCCGCGTGGCGGCCAGGCTGCGAAGCTTGTTGCAGGGCAGCAATCATCATCAGTTGAGCACCTGCAACCAGTCGAAGCAGGATCCGTACTCCTTTCGCTGCATTCCCCAGGTTCATGGCGCGGTGCTTCAGGTATACGATAACGCGCTGCGCATCATCGAAGATGAAATCAACGGCGTATCCGACAATCCGCTGTTCTTCCCCGAGGAGGACCTAATTCTGTTCGGGGGCAATCTGCATGGAGAATCCACTGCGATGCAGATGGATTTCCTATGCGTGGCCGCAAGCGAGCTTTCCAACATTTCCGAACGCCGCACCTATCAACTATTGTCCGGCCAACGCGGCCTGCCCAGCTTCCTGATACGCGAACCGGGCATCAACTCCGGCATGATGGTGCCGCAATACACGTCTGCCGCCCTAGTCAACCAGAGCAAGGCCCTTTGCTTCCCGGCCTCCGCCGACACTATCCCCACCTGCCAGTTGCAGGAAGACCATGTCAGCATGGGCGGCACTTCCGGCTACAAGTTGCAGGAAATTCTGGACAATACCCGGATCGTGCTTTCCATTGAGTTGATGACGGCGGCGCAGGCCGCGGAATTGAACCAGGAACTGACGCTGTCCGGCGTCACAGAAGATCTGCTCAAACAGTTCCGCACCGTGGTCGCCCATCTGGGCGACGACCGCGTTATGAGCGATGACATCGACGCCAGCACGCGTTTTGTCAGCGACCATCTGCGGCTGTGGTTCGAAACCCATGGTGCGGTCTGATCGAAAGGATAGAGAAGGAATGGAAATGAGAAAATTTGCAGCGCGCCCAGTCGCAGAGGAAGAGCATGCTCTGTTTCGGGCCATGTATTCGCTTTATCTGCATGATCTGAGCGAGTTCACCGATTTCTACCAATTGGATGCCGATGGCGAATGGGTACCTGACTACTTGCCGACCTGGCTGGACCGCAGCAACCCGGATGTCCGCCCTTTCCTGTTCCGGCTGGATGAAACGCCCATAGGCTTTGCCTTGGTGGGGGCTAAGCCTTTTCCCTATATGAGCGCTGGCATCGATTACCGGATGAGCGAATTTTTCATCGCGCGCGGCCATCGGCGTGGCGGTTTGGGCAGAGCCGCTGCGGAGCAAGTATTCGAGATGTTGCAAGGCACTTGGGAAATTGTTCAGCTGCCGGAAAACCAGGTAGCCACCGCTTTCTGGCTGAACGTGGTGGAACGGTTCACCGGAGGGCGATTTGTGTCTGACACGCTGGATGGCGAGGCCAGGCAGCGGTTCGCATCCGGCGCGGCGGTTTTAGCGGAAACGTCCTCCTAGCCATTCCGGCCGCATCAGCCCCGGGGTTTGTGAACAGGCCCCGGGGCTGGTATGGATCGGACCGTCCTCCTTGAGTCTCGGTCCGCAACGTTTCCGGCTGGGCTGCTTCGAAGGCGTTGCAGCTTCTCCGAAGATTATCTCGCCCGGAGCTTGACCCATACTCGTGCGGAGGAGGATAATTCTCCGTTTTTTCAACTGCTTAGTTATCGTTGTTGAGCCGGCAGCCATTTGAAGCCGCGCAGTGATTGCGACAGCCGCGAAGTCTCTGGAGAGAGGTTTTCGCCGCAGCGCATATCGACGACAACAGGCGAAAATCGGTCGGAATGAACAGTAACAAGATTGAACTCAATGGCGCTGAAAGCCGCGCCGATCAAGGAAATTCAGTGAGATTGCCGCCGCGCCGCCTGTCCATCGCCCCGATGCTGGACTGGACCGACCGCCACTATCGCTACTTCGCCCGCCAGATCACCCGCCATACCTGGCTGTATACCGAGATGGTGACCACCGGCGCGCTGCTGAATGGCGATGTCGCCCGTCATCTGCGTTTCGACGAGGCTGAACATCCGATCGCGCTGCAACTGGGCGGCTCCGAGCCGGCCGAGCTGGCCAAGTGCGCGAAGCTGGCGGCCGAGTGGGGCTACGACGAAGTGAACCTTAACGTCGGCTGCCCGTCGGAAAGAGTGCAGAAGGGGGCGTTCGGCGCCTGCCTGATGGCGGAGCCCAAGCTGGTGTCCGATTGCGTCAAGGCGATGCGCGACGCCGTCGACATCGACGTTACCGTCAAGCACCGCATCGGCATCGACCAGATCGAGCATTACGATTACTTGCGCGAATTCGTCGACACCGTGGCCGAAGCCGGCTGCGGCACCTTCATCGTCCACGCGCGCAACGCCATCCTGAAAGGCCTGAGCCCGAAGGAGAACCGCGAGATTCCGCCGCTGAAGTACGACTACGTCTACCGGTTGAAGCGCGAGCGGCCTGACCTGGAAATCCTGATCAACGGCGGGGTCAAGACCAACGCCGAGATCGCCGAGCACCTGAAGCATGTGGACGGCGTGATGGTCGGCCGCGAGGCTTACCACAATCCCTGGCTGATGGCTGATTGGGACGCGCTGTTCTACGGCGATGCGGCCGCCGGTCCCGAGCGGGCGGCGGTGGTGGAGGCGATGATGCCCTATGTGACGGAGCGCCTGGGCGACGGCAGCAATGTCCGCCACATCGCCCGCCACATCCTGGGTCTGTTCCAGGGCTTGCCCGGCGCGCGCAACTGGCGGCGGATGCTGTCCGATTCCAAGCTCTTGGACGGCGCCGACGCCGGCCTGCTGCGCCAGGCCTACGAGGCGACGCTGGCGGGCCGCCGCGCCTGATCATCCGATGGCCGCCGACGAGCGGCTGTCTTCGCCAGGCGGCCCCGGCCGCCTTTTGTCATGGTTGTCATGCCCGGCGTGACTGTCTGGAGGTGGATCCCAATTGAAAAAGTTGCAAAAGCTGATGCTCGCCCTGTCGCTGTCTTCCGGCCTGGCCTGGGCCGGCCCCAATGACGTGCTGCATATCTACAACTGGAGCGGCTCGCTGTCCGACAACATCGTCAGGCAGTTCGAGAAGCGCTGCGGCTGCAAGGTGGTGCAGGACTATTACGGCGACAACGAGGAAATGCTGGCCAAGCTGGCCGCCGGCGCCAAAGGCTACGACATGGTGTTTCCGTCCAGTTTCGTCGTGCAGGCGATGACCAAGCAGAAGCTGCTGCAACCATTGGACCATCGCCAGATTCCGAATCTGAAAAACGTGGCGCCGGCCTATCTGTCGCAAAGCTACGATCCGGCCAACCGCTACACCATCCCCACCGTGCTGTCGCTGACTTCCGTCGGCTACAACGTCGAGAAGCTGAAGCAGCTGGGCGTGGATCCCTCCAGCTGGTCGGTGATCTTCGATCCCGCCGTGCTGCGAAAGATCAAGGGCAAGGTGACGGTGCTGGACAGCTCGCGCGAGGTGTTCGCCGCCGCGCTGTTCTACCTGGGCAAGGACCCGAACCAGGCGAGCGACGCCGACATGCGCGCCGCGCGCGACGTGATCAAAAAGGCCAAGCCGTACTGGGCCGCCTTCTCCAATGCCAGCTATCTGAAGCAGCTGGCGGTCGGCAATATCTGGGTGGCGCTCGGCTATTCCACCGAATTCTTCCAGGCCAGCGAGGATGCCCGCCTGACCAAGCGTCCGTTCCATATCGGCAACGCGCCGCAGCGCGAGGGCAACGAGCTGGGTGTGGATACCATGGCGATCACCGCCAGCGCCAGGCGGCCGGACCTCGCCCACCAGTTCATCAATTTCATGCTGGAAGGCGAAAATGCCGCCCAGTTGACCAATCTGAACGGCGCGACCAACCCGGTGGCCACCGCCAGCCCCTATTTCCGCGCCGATCTGAAGACCAGCCGGGTGATCAATCCGACGGCCGAGCAAGCGAAGAAATGGACGGTATTGCGCGAGTTGACGCCTGCCGAGCGCCGCGCGTTGGCGCGGATGTGGACGGAAGTGAAGGTCAGCCGCTAAGCTGGCGGCCTGGCCGGACGCCATCGACCCGGTTCGGCCGCATTCACGAGATAGAAAGAGCGAAAAGATGTTCGACCAACTGGTTCTCGCCAGCAACAACGCCGGCAAGCTGAAGGAATTCGGCGCGCTGTTCGCCGAATTGGGCGTCACGGTGCGAGCGCAGCGCGATTTCGACGTGCCGGAGTGCCCGGAGCCGTACCACACCTTCCTGGAAAACGCGCTGGAGAAGGCGCGCCACGCCAGCCGGCTGACCGGTCTGCCGGCGCTGGCCGACGATTCCGGCATCTGCGTAGAGGCGCTGGGCGGCGCGCCGGGCGTGTACTCGGCCCGTTTCGCCGGCGAGCCCAAGTCCGACGCGCGCAACAACGCGCTGCTGGTGGAAAAGCTGCAAGGCGAGGCCAACCGCCGCGCCTGGTACTACTGCGTGCTGGTGCTGGTGCGGCACGCCGACGATCCGCAGCCGCTGGTGGCCGACGGCATCTGGCTGGGCGAGGTGCGCGACGAGGCCACAGGCAGCGGCGGCTTCGGCTACGATCCTTACTTCTTCCTGCCCAGCCACGGCGTGACGGTGGCCGAACTGGACGCCGTCGAGAAGAACCGCGTCAGCCACCGCGGCCAGGCGTTGGCCGCGCTGATGGCCAAGCTCAAGGCGCTGGCATGAGCGTGGCGAATCGGTTTATTGCCCGCAACGCCCGGGATGCGAGATCGCGAAACCAAACGAGCGGCGACGAGATAGTACAAGTGGTACAGCGAGGAGCCGCGACGTGCAGGTGACAAAGATATCGCTTTCCGGGCTAGGCGGACAGGGCGGCCTGCGCGAGCTGCCGCCCCTGGCGCTGTACGTCCATTTCCCGTGGTGCATCCGCAAGTGCCCGTATTGCGACTTCAACTCGCATGAGCCGAAGAGCGGCTTCGACGAGATGGCCTATGTCGACGCGCTGCTGCGGGATCTGGAATTCAGCCTGCCTGAAGTATGGGGCCGGCCGCTGACCAGCATCTTCATGGGCGGCGGCACGCCCAGCCTGTTCAGCCCGCAGGCGATGGATGTCTTGCTGGCCGGCGTGCGCGCGCGCATGAAGCTGCATCCGGATGCTGAAATCACGATGGAGGCCAATCCCGGCACCTTCGAGATCGAGCGCTTCCGCGGCTACCGCGAGGCCGGCATCAATCGGCTGTCCATCGGCATCCAGAGTTTCGATCCCAGGCATTTGAAGGCGCTGGGCCGCATCCACGACGGCGACGAGGCCAAGCGCGCGGTCGAGATCGCGCTGACCTACTTCGACAACGTCAATCTGGACCTGATGTACGCGCTGCCGGGGCAAACGCTGGATGAAGCGCTGTCCGACCTGAACACCGCGCTGTCCTACGGCATCACCCATCTGTCGGCCTACCATCTGACGATAGAACCGAATACGATGTTCGCGGCGCAAACGCCGAAGAACCTGCCGGATGACGAGGTGTCGGCCGACATGCAGGAAGCGATAGAGTCCTGTCTGGCAGCCGCCGGTTTCGATCACTACGAAACCTCCGCCTTCGCCAAACCCGGCCGCCACAGCCGCCACAACCTCAACTACTGGCAGTTCGGCGACTACGTCGGCATCGGCGCCGGCGCCCATGGCAAGATCAGCAGCCACGCCGGCATCGAACGCCAGATGCGGCACAAGCAGCCGGCGGCTTATCTGAAGGCGGTGGCGGACGGCAATCCGCTGCAAAGCCAGCAGAAAGTCGCCCGCGCCGATCTGCCGTTTGAATTCATGATGAATCTGCTGCGGCTGACCGGCGGCTTCGAGAGCCGCCTGTTCCAGGAGCGCACCGGCCTGCCGCTGGCGCTGATCCGCCGCCAGCTGGACGAAGCCCAGGCGCAAGGCCTGTTGGACGGCGATGGCGCCATTCTGCGCCCGACGCTGAAAGGCCAGCGCTTCCTCAACGATTTGCTCACCCTGTTCCTCAAAGAAGGAGATGAATAATGGCTAAGGAAATTATCCACACCGACAAGGCTCCGGCCGCCATCGGCGCTTACTCGCAAGCCGTCAAGGCAGGCAACACCGTCTACCTGTCCGGCCAGATCCCGCTGGATCCGGCCACCATGGCCGTGGTGGAAGGCGGTTTCGCCGCCGAAACCCACCAGGTGTTCAAGAACATGAAGGCCGTGTGCGAGGCCGCCGGCGGCAGCCTGGACCAGATCGTCAAGCTCAACGCCTACCTGACCGACCTGTCCAACTTCGCCACCTTCAACGAAATCATGGGCCAGTACTTCAGCCAGCCGTTCCCGGCCCGCGCCGCCGTCGGCGTGGCCAGCCTGCCCAAGGGCGTGCTGGTGGAAGCCGAAGCGGTGCTGGTGCTGTAAGCGCGCCGCGTCCGCGATGAAGAAGCCCCGGGAAACCGGGGCTTTTTGCTGTCCGGCAGATGGCCGAGCAGCCAGTGTTCAAACTGTCGGCTCTTTGGCATGTTGCGGCGATATCCGCGAAGGAAGAGCGATATGAGATACGCGCTGTGTTGCCTGCTGTTGGGAGCGATGAACTGCCAGGCCGAAGTATTCAAGTGCCGGAACGTCGATGGCAGCGTGGTCTATGGCCAGCAGCCATGCCCGGCGGGCAGCCAGACAGTGGAAATGGATAGGCATCCGTTCAGCGTGATAGAGCAGAACGATGGCGGCCAGACGGCGAAGCGCTATCGCGAGCAATTGCGGCAGTGGTCGGACCTGCGCGACAAAAGCCGGCAGGCAGATGCCAAGGCGGAGCTGCGCGAACGGAGCGCGCAGCGCAGGAAATGGCTGGCCGAGCGCGAGCATTGCCGCAGGCTGGACGCCAAGCGCGCGGCGCTGGACGCTAACCTGCGCCGCGGCCAGCCGCTGCAGGAGGCCGAGCGCGTGAAACTTCGTCTTGCCAAGGTGGAGGATCAAATGCAGGATCGCGCCTGCCACCTATACAAGGAGGATTGATGGGCGCTTACCGATTCCAGATCGTCAACGTGTTCGCCGAGCAACGCTTCGGCGGCAATCCGTTGGCGGTATTCACCGATGCCGCGGGTTTGTCGGATGACGACATGCAGCTGATCGCGCGGCAGTTCAATTTGTCGGAAACCGCGTTCCTGCTGCCCGGGGATGCCGATTGTGTCGCCAGCCTGCGTATTTTCACGCCTGGCAGCGAACTACTCTTCGGCGGCCACCCTACGCTGGGCTGCGCGGCGGTGCTGCATGCGCGCGGGGAGTCGGGAGATGATTTCACGCTGCGGACCCGCTCCGGCCTGATCCCGATCCGACATGTCGACGGCGTGTTCCGGCTGCGGGCGCTGCCTGCGTCGGTCCGGTCCGGCTGCAGCGCCGGCGAGGCCGCGGCGATGCTGGGTCTGGCCGAAGGAGATGTGCGGCATGCGCCGCAATGGGTGGATGCCGGCAGCGAACAGCTGTTGATCGGCCTCTCCAGCCGCGAGGCGGTGCTGCGCGCGAAGCCCGATCCCGCATTGTTCGCCAGGCATGCGGCGGGGTGTCCCGGCAACGGCGTAGCCTACGTCTGGCATCAGTATGGCGGCGTCGCCACCGTGCGCTTGTTCTTCAAACAGGATGGCGCGGTCCTGGAGGATCCCGGCACCGGCAGCGCCTGCGCCAACCTGGGCGGCTGGTGCGCGCTGAATGGTCTCGCGCCGCTGTCGTGGCGGGTGGAGCAGGGTGAGGCGATGGGGCGTTCCTGCGTGCTTTATCTGGATGTGGATGCGGCCGGCTCGATAGCCGTCGGCGGCAGGGTGAGGTTCTTGGGAGAGGGCGAGTTGCGCTGCTGATTCCGTCTCCCGGCTTGACTGGCCTGCCCGCTATTGGCATCCTAGAGCCGCTACTCCAAACTGTTGTTTCATAACAAACGAGACGAGGAAAAAACATCATGATCCGAATCGCCAAAGCCGCCTGCCTCGCGACCGCGCTGGGCCTGGTCAGCCAACTGGCGCTGGCCGGCAGCGCCGCCGGCCTGTGGAAGACCATTGACGACGAAACCAAGCAGGCCAAGGCCCTGGTGCAGATCAACGAAGCGCCCAACGGCGAACTGACCGGCAAGGTGATCAAGCTCTACCTGCACCCGGACGCGGTGTGCGACAAGTGCGACGGCGCCAACAAGGGCAAGTCGGTGAACGGCATGCAGATCCTGTGGGGCCTGAAGAAGAGCGGAGAGGAATGGTCCGACGGCCAGATCCTGGATCCGAAGTCCGGCAAGATCTACACCTCCGGCGCCAAGCTGATGGACGACGGCAAGAGACTGCGCGTGCGCGGCTACATCGGCCCGTTCTTCCGCACTCAGGTGTGGGAACGCCAGCAGTAAGCCGACGGACGCCAGGTCCATCGAAAGGCGGAAGCCGGCGCGAGCCGCTTCCGCTTTTTGCGTGTTGAAAACACGCCGCGAGCATAGCGAGGCTCCCTTGCAGGGCAAGGGCGGGGGGTTGGGATTCGATGGTCAGGCGGCGGGCGTGCCCACTGATTTGGCGAGACCCGGCTAGGCCGGATCCTGCCACATCGAATCCATATCTGACCTGCCGCCTGAATGGAAGCCGGCGCGAGCCGCTTCCGCCTTTCTCATTGTTGGGTACAATCGCTACTCATGAATTCCCCGATCGATCTCGCCAACCAGCCGCCGGCGGCGCCGGCCGCGCTGGTCAAGAAGCTGGAGAAGCTGGGCATACGCCGCCGCTTCGACCTGGTGCTGCACCTGCCGCTGCGCTACGAGGACGAAACCCATCTGTACCCGATCGCCGACGCGCCCTACGGCCAGCCGGCGCTGGTGGAGGGTACCGTCACCGCGCACGAGGTCAGCTACAAGCCGCGCAAGCAGCTCAGGGTGCAGATCGAGGACGGCAGCGGCACGCTGCTGCTGCGCTTCATCCATTTCTATCCCAGCCAGCTCAAGCAGTTTGTCGAGGGCAGCCGCGTGCGCGCGCTGGGCGAGATCCGCCGCGGCTTCGCCGGCGACGAGATGGTCCATCCCAAGACCCGCGAAGTGCGCGAGGGCGCGCCGCTGGCCGACAGCCTGACCCCGGTCTACCCGACGGTCAACGGCCTGACCCAGCCGGTGCTGCGCAAGCTGGTGCACGCCGAGCTGAAATCGCAGCGGCTGGACGAGCTGCTGCCGGCGCCGTTGATGGCGCCGCTGGCCCTGCTGCCGTTCGCCGACGCCATCCGCCTGCTGCATCTGCCGCCGCCGGAGTGGTCGGCGCAGCAACTGGCCGATCCGCAGCTGCCGGCCTGGCAGCGGCTGAAATTCGACGAATTGCTGGCGCAGCAGCTATCGATGCGCCTCGCCTACCGCGCGCGCCGGCTCGGGCACGCGCCGCGCATCGCCGGCGACGGCAGCCTGAGCGAGAAACTGCTGGCCCATCTGCCATTCCAGCTGACCGGCGCGCAGCGCAGGGTGCTGGACGAGGTCCGCGCCGACATGCGGCAGGCGCATCCGATGCATAGGCTGCTGCAGGGCGACGTCGGCAGCGGCAAGACCATCGTCGCCGCGCTGGCGGCGCTGTCGGCGATCGAGGCCGGCTACCAGGTGGCGCTGATGGCGCCGACCGAAATCCTGGCCGAGCAGCACTATTTGAAGCTGTCCGGCTGGCTGGCGCCGCTGGGCATCGGCGTGTCCTGGCTGTCCGGCAGCCTGCGCAAGAAGGCCAAGCAGCAAGCGCTGGACGAGATCGCCTCCGGCCAATGCCGGCTGGCGGTGGGCACCCATGCCTTGTTCCAGGACGACGTGGCCTTCCAGAAGCTGGGGCTGGCCATCGTCGACGAGCAGCACCGCTTCGGCGTCGGCCAGCGGCTGGCGCTGCAGGACAAGGGCGAGGAGCCCCATCAGCTGATGATGTCGGCCACGCCCATCCCGCGCACGCTGGCGATGAGCTTCTACGCCGACCTGGACGTATCGGCGATAGACGAGCTGCCGCCGGGCCGCACCCCCATCGTCACCAAGCTGATCGGCAGTCCGCGCCGCGCCGAGGTGGTGCAGTTCGTCGAGAAGACCTGCGCCGAGGGCAATCAGGCCTACTGGGTGTGCCCGCTGATCGAGGAATCCGAGGCGCTGCAACTGCAGACGGCGGTGGATTGCCATCAGCAGCTGCTGCAGGACTTGCCGGGCCGCCGCATCGGCCTGGTGCATGGCCGGATGAAGGCGGCGGAGAAGGCCGAGGCGATGGCGGCGTTCGGGGCGGGCCAGCTGGACGTGCTGGTGGCGACGACGGTGATCGAGGTCGGCGTCGACGTGCCCAATGCCAGCCTGATGGTGATCGAGCACGCCGAGCGCATGGGCCTCGCGCAATTGCACCAGCTGCGCGGCCGGGTAGGGCGGGGCAGCGCCAGGAGCGTGTGCGTGCTGTTGTTCGAGAACCCCTTGTCCGATCTGGCCAAAGCGCGGCTGAAGGTGATCTACGAGAATACCGACGGTTTCGAGATCGCCCGCCAGGATCTGCAGATCCGCGGTCCCGGCGAGTTTCTGGGCGCGCGGCAAAGCGGCTTGCCGATGCTGCGCTTTGCCGACCTGGAGCAGGATCAGGCGCTGCTGGAGGCGGCGCGCGATCTGGCGCCGGTCTTGCTGGAACGCTGGCCGCGGGAGGCCGAGGCGCATCTGGAGCGCTGGCTGGCCGGGCGCGAGCAATTCCTCAAGGCGTAAAAAAATCCGCCGCGATTGGGGGAAATCGCGGCGGCGAGGGAGGATTGCTGCAAACAAAAGAAACCATTAATGAAGCAGGCGTATATTAGCAATCAATGAATTTTTCGTTCAAGCGCGGACAGCCGCTCCGTTGACCTGGATCAAGCATGAAAAAAGCCGCTCATCGAGCGGCTTTTGCGTTTGGGCGCGGTTTGGGTCAGAACCACTGCGCCGCCAGGTAGTACAGGCCGGCGGCCAGGCCCATCGAGGCAGGCAGCGTGAACAGCCAGGCCAGCGCGATCGAGCGCACGGTGCTCATCTGCAGGCCGGCCTTGTCGGCGATCATGGTGCCGGCCACGCCGCTGGACAGCACGTGGGTGGTGGACACCGGGAAGCCGAACCAGCTGGCCAGGCCGATGGACACGGCGGCGGTGGTCTGCGCGGCCACGCCCTGGGCGTAGGTCATGTCTTTCTTGCCGATGCCTTCGCCCACGGTCTTCACCACGCGGCGCCAGCCTATCATGGTGCCGATGCCCAGCGCCAAGGCCACGGCCACGATCACCCAGGTGGGCGCGTATTCTGTGGTGGTGGTCAGATCCTTGCGCAGATTGCTCAGCAGCTGCTTGTCGTCTGAGGACAGCTTGGGCAGATCGGCTGCCTTCTTGGCGGCGTCGTCCAGGCACAAGAGCTGGGTGCGCACGTCCCAGCGCTGAGAGGCGCTGAGGGTATGGTAGTCGTTGCCGTCGCCCATCAGCTTCAGCAGCTGGTCGGCGGTGGCCACCGTCTGCTGCGGGTGGCACTCGTACTGGCTGGTGCTGGTGGACTTGACGATGATCTTGGACAGATCGGCCTCGTGGCGCTGGTAGAACTGCTGCAGATGCTGAGCCGCGTCGCGGGTGCGCTCCAACTGGTACGGGGTGCTGTCCAGGTTCAGCACGAACTTGGCCGGCACGATGCCGATCAGCACCAGCATCACCAGGCCGACGCCCTTCTGGCCGTCGTTGGAGCCGTGGGCGAAGCTGACGCCCATCGCCGACACGATCAGCATGAAGCGGGTCCAGAACGGCGGATGCTTGCGGCCCTCCACCTGCTGGCGCTGGTACGGGGTTTTGTGGACGTTGCTGCGAGGACGGAAGCGCCGCAACAGGATGACGATCAGGCCCGCCATCACCGCGCCGGCGATCGGCGACACCAATAGCGAGGCGCCGACGTCGATCGCCTTGCCCCAGTTGATGCCGTGCGACAGCGAGGTGTTGTTGATGAAGCTGTTGGCCACGCCCACGCCCAGAATGGCGCCGATCAGCGTGTGGCTGCTGGACGCCGGCAGGCCCAGATACCAGGTGCCGAGGTTCCACAGGATGGCGGCGGCGAGCAGGGCGAACACCATCGCCATGCCGCGGCTGGTGTTCACCGAGATCAGCAGGTCCACCGGCAGCAGGTGCACGATGGCGTAGGCGACGGCCAGGCCGCCGCTCATCACGCCGAGGAAGTTGCAGACGCCGGAATAGAACACGGCCAGGCGCGGCTTCATCGACTGGGTGTAGATGACGGTGGCGACGGCGTTGGCGGTATCGTGAAAACCGTTGATGAACTCAAAGGCGAGCACGAAGCCCAGAGAAAGCATCAAAGTGATGGCTACATGGGTATCGAGCCCGGAAAACAGGTCCAGCATGGCGTGTCAGCGTTTATCGTAAAGGCGGGATTGTTGTGTTCCGCGCCATGGCCGTCAAGTCTTTATAAAAAAAAATAAAGCGTGTGGTTTTGCCTGCGAAAACGGCAAAATCTTCTTGACAGCGCTGGGTTGCAAGACGGCTAAGTCCATGATTTTGCAAAATGGCGTCATCATTATTGCTTAGCCGGACGGCATGAAAAACGGCTGGCGGAATCGAGCCTCCAGCCGTCTCTGGGGATGGGATCAGCCGAATTTGCCGGTGATGTAGTCCTCGGTCGCCTTCTTCTGCGGCGTGGTGAAGATGGTGTCGGTATGGCCGAACTCCACCATCTCGCCCAGATACATGTAGGCGGTGTAATCGGACACCCGCGCCGCCTGCTGCATATTGTGCGTCACGATGGCGATGGTGTAGTCCTCTTTCAGTTCGTGGATCAGCTCTTCGATGTGGGCGGTGGAGATCGGGTCCAGCGCCGAGGTCGGCTCGTCCAACAGCAGCACTTCCGGCTTGGAGGCCACCGCGCGGGCGATGCACAGCCGCTGCTGCTGGCCGCCGGACAGCGAATTGCCGGACTGCTTGAGCTTGTCCTTCACCTCGTCCCACAGCGCGGCCTTGCGCAGCGCCCATTCGACGCGGTCTTCCATCTCGCCCTTGGACAGCTTCTCGTACAGCTTCACGCCGAAGGTGATGTTGTCGTAGATCGACATCGGGAACGGCGTCGGCTTCTGGAACACCATGCCCACTTTGGCGCGCAGCAGGTTGACGTCGACGTCGCGCGCCAGGATGTTCTGGCCGTCCAGCATGATCTCGCCCTCGGCGCGCAGGCCGGGGTAGAGCTCGTACATGCGGTTGAAGGTGCGCAGCAGCGTGGATTTGCCGCAGCCGGACGGGCCGATGAAGGCGGTCACCTTGCGCGGCGCGATCTCCAGCTGAATGCCCTTCAGCGCGTGGAAGTTGCCGTAGAAGAAGTTCAGGTCGCGGACCTCGAGCTTGGAGGCGGTGCTGGTCATGGTTGTCATGCCTTAATTCGATTGATTCTTGCGGCCGCCCATCCAGCGGGCGACGATGTTCAGGGCGAGGACGCTGAAAGTGATCAGCAGCGAGCCGGCCCAGGCCAGCGTGTGCCAGTCCTCGTAGGGGCTCATCGCGAACTGGAAGATCACGATCGGCAGGTTGGCCATCGGCTGGTTCATATTGCTGTTGAAGAACTGGTTGTTCAACGCGGTGAACAGCAAGGGCGCGGTTTCGCCGGAAATCCGGGCCACCGCCAACAGGATGCCGGTCAGCACGCCGGCCTGCGCCGCGCGCAGCGTCACGGTCAGCGTCACCTTCCATTGCGGCGCGCCGAGCGCGGCGGCGGCTTCGCGCAGGCTGTTCGGCACCAGGCGCAGCATGTTCTCGGTGGTGCGCACCACCACTGGGATCACCAGGATGGCCAGCGCGAAGGAGCCGGCCCAGCCGGAGAAGTGGCCGACCGACACCACGTACACCTCGTACACGAACAGGCCGATCACGATGGACGGCGCCGACAGCAGGATGTCGTTGATGAAGCGGGTGATGGGCGCCAGCCAGCCGCGCTGGCCGAATTCGGCCAGGTAGATGCCGGCCAGGATGCCGATCGGCGTGCCGAACAGCGTGCCGAAGGCGGTCATCACCAGGCTGCCGTATATGGCGTTGGCCAGGCCGCCGGCGGAGCCCGGCGGCGGCGTACTTTCGGTGAATACCTGCCAGCTGATGCCGGACAGGCCGTGCTGCAGCAGCGTGATCAGGATCCAGAACAGCCAGAACAGGCCGAAAACCATGGTCAGCATCGACGCGGCCATGGTCAGCCGGTTGACCAGCCGGCGCCGGCGATAAGTGAGGCTATCCTGCTTCAGGCCGGATGCGGGGGCGGTGCGCAAGGCGTCGTTCATTGTCGCTTGGCTCATCGTTTTGACGTCTTTCATGTCAGGAAGGCTTGCCTTCCTGCTTCTTCAGGCGCAGCAGCAGCAGTTTGGAGCAGGACAGCACCACGAAGGTGATGAAGAACAGGATCAGGCCCAGTTCGATCAGCGAGCCCATGTACAGGTCGCCGTTGGCTTCGGCGAATTCATTGGCCAGCGACGAGGCGATGGAGTTGCCCGGCTCGAACAGGCTGGTGGAAAAGCGGGTGGAGTTGCCGATCACGAAAGTGACCGCCATGGTTTCGCCCAGCGCGCGTCCCAGGCCCAGCATGATGCCGCCGACGACGCCGGTCTTGGTGTAGGGCAGCACCACGTAGCGCACCACCTCCCAGGTGGTGGAGCCCAGGCCGTAGGCCGACTCCTTCAGCATGGTGGGCACCACTTCGAACACGTCGCGCATCACCGAGGCGATGAACGGAATCACCATGATGGCTAGGATCAGGCCGGCGGAGAACAGGCCGATGCCCATCGGCGCCCCCTGGAACAGGAAGCCCAGCAGAGGCAGCTCGCCCAGATTGTCGATCAGCCATGGCTGGATGTGGTCGGCGAAGAACGGGGCGAACACGAACAGGCCCCACATGCCGTAGATGATGGACGGAATGCCGGCCAGCAACTCGACGGCGATGCCCAGCGGGCGCTTGAGCCAGGTCGGGCACAGCTCGGTCAGGAACAGCGCGATGCCGAAGCTGACCGGCACGCCGATCAGCAAGGCGATGAAGGACGTGGCCAGGGTGCCGAAGATGGGCACGACGGCGCCGAATTTTTCCTGCACCGGATCCCAGTCGGTATTGAACAGGAAGCTCCAGCCGAAGCCCTTGATGCTGGGCATGGCGCCGACCAGCAGCGAAAGGAGGATGCCCAGCAGCAGCGCCAGCACCAGGAAGGCGAAACAGCGGGTGGTCACCCGGAAGATTTTGTCCAGCAGCTGCTGGCGTCCCAGTTGCTGCTCATAGCTCAGTTTTTGCATGCGCCGATTCTTGATGGTTCAGACACAAGGCCGGAGAGAGCGAACTCCCCCCGGCCTGGGTGCGACAGTATAAGCGTCGCCTGTCAGTTCCAGACAGCCTTGCCGCTGCCGTCGGTGATTTGTTTCCAGCTGGTGCGGATCACGCCCTTCACGCTATCGGGCATCGGGATGTAATCCAGTTCCTGCGCGGTTTTGTCGCCGTTCTTGTATGCCCAGTCGAAGTACTTCAGCACTTCGGTGGCCTGCGCCGGCTTGTCCTGCTTCTTGTGCATCAGGATGAAGGTGGCGCCGGCGATCGGCCAGCTCTGCTTGCCCGGCTGGTTGGTCAGCAGCAGGTAGAAGCCCGGCGCTTTCTTCCAATCGGCGTTGGCGGCTGCGGCCTTGAACGAGGCTTCATCCGGCTTGACGAAGGCGCCGGACTGGTTCTGCAGCAGGCCGTAGGCCAGCTTGTTCTGCTTGGCGTAGGCGTATTCGACGTAGCCGATGGCGCCCTTGATGCGCGACACGTAGTTGGCCACGCCCTCGTTGCCCTTGCCGCCCACCGAGCTGCCCTTCCAGCTGACGGCGGTGTTGGAGCCGACGTCCTTCGCCCATTCCGGCGATACCTTGGACAGATAGTTGGTGAAGATGAAGGTGGTGCCGGAGCCGTCGGAGCGGCGGACGACCGAGATGCGCTGGTCGGGCAGCTTGACGCCCGGGTTCAGCTTGGCGATGGCCGGATCGTTCCACTTGGCTACCTTGCCCAGGTAGATGTCGGCCAAGAGCGCGCCGGTGAATTTGATCTGGCCGGCGGCGACGCCCGGGATGTTGTACACCGGCACCACGCCGCCCATCACGGTCGGGAACTGAGTCAGTCCGGACTTTTCCAGCTCTTCCGGCTTCAGCGGCATGTCGGACGCGCCGAAATCCACGGTCTTGGACTGGATCTGCTTGATGCCGCCGCCGGAACCGATGGACTGGTAGTTCATGTTGTTGCCGGTGCTGCCCTTGTAGGTCGCCGCCCACTTGGCGTACAGCGGGTAGGGGAAGGTCGCGCCGGCGCCGGTGATGTCAGCCGCGTAGACCGAGCCTGCGATCAGCGTGGAGCCGAGGACTGCGGCCAGACGAACAGACTGTTTCATTGCTTAACTCCCGAACGAAAGGATGGGACTGCGTTTGTGATGGTCGCCATCGTATCGGGCGAATCTTTCAGTAATATTACAAGTCGTAAATGCTTGATCCAGGCCCATTGGAGCGGTGGGGCAGGGCGCGCTATAATCGGCGCCAACCAAGCAACATGAAGTGGAGAAACGCATGTCCGGCAAACTGGTGATTGGCAACTGGAAGATGAACACCCGCGGCGACAGCGCCCGCCAGCTGGCGGCGGCCTTGCTAGCCGACGAAAAAACCAATCGCGAAGGCGTCGGCATCGCCGCTCCCGCCGTCTACCTGGCTGCGCTGGCCGAGCAACTGAAAGGCGGCAACATTGCCTTGTCCTCCCAGGATGTCAGCCGCTTCGCCGCCGACGGCGCCTTCACCGGAGAGGTGAGCGCCGCGATGCTGGCCGACGTGGGCTGCCGCTACGCGCTGGTCGGCCACTCCGAGCGCCGCCAGTATTTCCGCGAAGACAACGCCGCGCTGCTGGCCAAGATGCGCAATGCCATCGCCGCCGGCGTGGTCCCGGTGCTGTGCGTCGGGGAGACGCTGGAGCAGCGCGAGTCCGGCGCTTATCTGGATGTGGTGCGGGAACAGCTTGCCATCCTGGCCGATATCGCCGATGGTGAATACGTTGTCGCCTACGAGCCGGTGTGGGCCATCGGCACCGGCAAGGTGGCGTCGCTTGAGCAGATCGCCGAAATCCACGCATTCATCAAAAATTGGTGCTTGCAAAACGTTTCCGGCTCCGATAAGATTCGCGTCCTCTACGGCGGCAGTGTCAAAGCAGAGAATGCCGAGGCGATCCTGGCGACGGAAAACGTCGGCGGAGCACTGGTCGGAGGGGCCTCTCTGGACGCCGGTTCATTCAGAGTGATTTGCCAAGCCGCAGGAAAAATGATATAGTATGGAACTTCTCAAGACGCTTATTTGGATTGTAAATCTGCTGTCCGCAGCATCTATCATCGTCCTTGTTCTGATGCAGCATGGCAAGGGTGCGGATATGGGCGCGGCTTTTGGTAGTGGCTCGTCCGGCAGTCTGTTCGGGGCGTCTGGTTCTGCGAATTTCTTGAGCAGAACGACCGCGGTTGCTGCCGCGGTGTTTTTCTCGACTTCTTTGGCGCTGGTCTTTCTTTCCGGGGGTGGAAAGAGCGATCTCGGCGTGATGGGCGGTAAGATTGAACAGGCTGTGCCGCAAATCCCGGCAGGCGCGCCTAATAAAAATGCTTCGGGAACGGCTTCCAAAATCCCGGAGTAACAATTTAAAGCTTTGCTGTGCCGACATGGTGAAATTGGTAGACACGCTATCTTGAGGGGGTAGTGGCGAAAGCTGTGTGAGTTCGAGTCTCACTGTCGGCACCACCATTCAAAAACAGGCCACCGGGACTCCGGTGGCCTGTTTTATTTGGAGCCAAGAGGGGGCGACCCCTCTTTTTTTGGGGGTGTACGGGAAATGCTGCAAAACTACTTTCCCATTCTGATGTTTGTCATCGTCGGACTTCTGGTCGGCGTGGGCCCTATTGTCTTGGGCAAACTGCTGGCACCAAACCGTCCCGACGCTGAGAAACTTTCTCCATACGAATGCGGCTTCGAGGCCTTCGAAGATGCCCGCATGAAGTTTGACGTCCGCTATTACCTGATCGCCATTCTCTTCATCCTGTTCGACCTGGAAATCGCCTTCCTGTTTCCGTGGGCGGTGGTGTTGAAGGATCTGGGCGTCTATGGTTTGGGCGTGATGGTCGAATTTCTGGCCGTGCTGACGCTCGGCTTCGTCTACATGTGGAAGAAGGGAGCTCTGGAATGGGAGTAGAAGGGATTCTGGAGAAAGGCTTCGTCACCACGACAGCCGACAAGCTTATCAACTATACCCGCACGGGTTCTCTGTGGCCGATGACCTTCGGCCTGGCCTGTTGTGCGGTGGAAATGATGCACGCCGGCGCGGCGCGTTATGACCTCGACCGCTTCGGCGTCGTGTTCCGTCCCAGCCCCCGCCAGTCCGACCTGATGATCGTCGCCGGCACGCTGTGCAACAAGATGGCGCCGGCCCTGCGCAAGGTTTACGACCAGATGGCCGAGCCGCGCTGGGTGATCTCGATGGGCTCCTGTGCCAACGGCGGCGGCTACTATCACTATTCCTATTCTGTAGTTCGCGGCTGCGACCGCATCGTGCCTGTGGATGTCTACGTGCCGGGCTGTCCGCCGACCGCGGAAGCGCTGCTGTACGGCATCATCCAGCTGCAGAACAAGATCAAACGTACCAACACCATCGCCCGCTAAGGTAGAAACTATGGCCTCCAAGAAAATGGAAGCGTTGGGTTCGGTCGTTGCCGCGGCGCTGGGCGACAAGCTCGTGAGCAGCACGCAGGCTTTGGACGAGCTGACCATCGTCTGCAAGGCGTCCGATCTGCCGTCCGTGGCGCTGACGCTGCGCGACCACGCCGACCTCGCCTTCGAGCAGTGCATCGACGTCTGCGGCATGGACTACAGCGCCTACCGCGACGAGCCGTGGGACGGTCCGCGCTTCGCCGCCGTGTACCATCTGCTGTCCGTCAAGCTGAACCATCGCATCCGCCTGCGCGTCTTCGCCGCAGACGACGATTTCCCGGTGATCCCATCGGTCAACGACGTCTGGAACGCCGCCAACTGGTTCGAGCGCGAAGCGTTCGATCTGTACGGCATCGTGTTCGAAGGCCATCCCGACCTGCGCCGCCTGCTGACCGACTACGGTTTCGTCGGCCACCCGTTCCGCAAGGACTTCCCCTTGTCCGGCCACGTGGAAATGCGCTACGACCCGACCCAGCAGCGCGTGATCTATCAGCCGGTCACCATCGAACCGCGCGAAATCACGCCGCGCATCATCCGCGAGGAGAATTACGGTGGCTGAGATCCGTAACTACACCCTCAACTTCGGCCCGCAACACCCGGCCGCGCACGGCGTGCTGCGCCTGGTGCTGGAACTGGACGGCGAAGTCGTCCAGCGCGCCGACCCGCACATCGGCCTGCTGCACCGCGGCACCGAGAAGCTGGCCGAGAGCAAGACCTTCATCCAGTCGCTGCCGTACATGGACCGTCTCGACTACGTGTCGATGATGTGCAACGAGCACGCCTACTGCCTGGCCATCGAGAAAATGATGGGCATCGAGGTGCCGGAGCGCGCGCAATACATCCGCGTGATGTTCGCCGAAATCACCCGCGTGCTGAACCACCTGCTGTGGATCGGCGCCCACGCGCTGGACATCGGCGCGATGACGATGTTCCTGTACGCGTTCCGCGAGCGCGAAGACCTGATGGACTGCTACGAGGCGGTGTCGGGCGCGCGCATGCACGCGGCTTACTTCCGTCCGGGCGGCGTCTACCGCGACCTGCCGGACAGCATGCCGCAGTACACCGTGTCCAAGATCAAGAACGCCAAAGAGCTGGCGCGCCTGAACGAAGGCCGCAAGGGCTCGATGCTGGACTTCATCAGCGATTTCACCGACCGTTTCCCGGGCTACGTCGACGAGTACGAAACCCTGCTGACCGACAACCGCATCTGGAAGCAGCGGACCGTGGGCATCGGCGTGGTGACGGCCGAGCGCGCCCTGAATCTGGGCATGACCGGCCCGATGCTGCGCGGTTCCGGCATCGCCTGGGACCTGCGCAAGACCCAGCCGTACGATGTGTACGACAAGATGGACTTCGACGTGCCGGTGGGCGTGGGCGGCGACTGCTACGACCGCTACCTGGTCCGCGTCGAGGAGATGCGCCAGTCCAACCGCATCATCCAGCAGTGCGTGGCCTGGCTGCGCGCCAACCCCGGCCCGGTGATCACCGACAACCATAAGGTGGCTCCGCCTTCGCGCGAAGGCATGAAGTCCAATATGGAAGACCTGATCCACCACTTCAAGCTGTTCACCGAAGGCATGCACGTGCCGGAAGGCGAGGCTTACGCCGCGGTGGAGCACCCGAAGGGCGAGTTCGGCATCTACCTGGTGTCCGACGGCGCCAACAAACCGTACCGCCTCAAGATCCGCGCGCCGGGCTATGCCCACTTGGCCGCGCTGGACGAGATGGCAAAGGGCCACATGATCGCCGACGTCGTCGCGATCATCGGTACGCAGGATATCGTGTTTGGGGAGATTGACCGCTGATGCTGTCCGCACAATCGCTAGCCTTGATCGACCGCGAGGTCGCCAAATATCCGGCCGACCAGAAACGCTCCGCCGTCATGGGCGCGCTGCGCATCGCGCTGGACGAGCGGCGCGCCGCCGGTGAGACCCCGGAAGCGCGCTGCCTGAACCAGGAGCTGATCGAGTTCGTCGCGAACTACCTGGGCATCGCCCCGGTGGCCGCCTACGAAGTCGCCACCTTCTACAACATGTACGACATGAAGCCGGTGGGCAAATTCAAGATCACCGTCTGCACCAACCTGCCCTGTGCGCTGTCCGGCGGCGTCAACGCCGCGGAGTACATCTCGAAGAAGCTGGGCATCGCCATCGGCGAAACCAGCGCCGACGGCATGTACACCCTGCTGGAAGGTGAATGCATGGGCGCCTGCGGCGACGCGCCGGTCTTGCTGGTGAACAACCACAAGATGTGCAGCTTCATGACGCCCGCAGCAATCGATAAAAAACTGGCGGAGTTGAAATAATGGCTGTCTTCGCTAATGGCGTGATTTTCGACGGCGTCGACACCGCGCAGCCCGACTGCTGGCGTCTGGACGCCTACGTGGCCCGCGGCGGCTACCAGGCGCTGCGCCGCATCCTCGACTCCAAGATGACGCAGGAAGACGTGATCGCGGAAGTGAAGAACTCCGGCCTGCGCGGCCGCGGCGGCGCGGGCTTCCCGACCGGCCTGAAATGGAGCTTCATGCCGCGCTCGTTCCCGGGCGACAAGTACGTCGTCTGCAATACGGACGAGGGCGAGCCGGGCACCTTCAAGGACCGCGACATCATCCGCTACAACCCGCACTCGCTGATCGAGGGCATGATCATCGCCGGTTACGCGATGGGCACCAAGGCGGGTTACAACTACATCCACGGCGAAATCTTCGAGGACTACGTGTTGTTCGAAGAGGCGCTGGAAGAGGCGCGCAAGGCGGGTTTCCTGGGCCAGAACATCCTGGGCTCGGGCTTCAACTTCGACCTGTTCGCCCACCACGGCTACGGCGCCTACATCTGCGGCGAGGAAACCGCGCTGCTGGAATCGCTGGAAGGCAAAAAGGGCCAGCCGCGCTTCAAGCCGCCGTTCCCGGCCAGTTTCGGCCTGTACGGCAAGCCGACCACGATCAACAACACCGAATCGTTCGCTTCGGTGCCTTTCATCATCCGCGACGGCGCGCAGACCTTCCTCGAGAAGGGCAAGCCGAACAACGGCGGCACCAAGCTGTTCTCGGTTTCCGGCCACGTCAACCGTCCGGGCAACTACGAGATCGCGCTGGGCACCCCGTTCTCCGAGCTGCTGGAAATGGCCGGCGGCATGCGCGACGGCAAGAAGCTGAAGGCGGTGATCCCGGGCGGCTCGTCCGCTCCGGTGCTGCCGGCCGACATCATGATGCAGTGCACGATGGACTACGACAGCATCGCCAAAGCCGGTTCGATGCTGGGTTCGGGCGCCGTGATCGTGATGAACGAGGACGTGTGCATGGTCAAGGCGCTGGAGCGTCTGGCCTATTTCTACCACGAAGAGTCCTGCGGCCAGTGCACGCCGTGCCGCGAAGGCACCGGCTGGCTGTACAAGGTGATCCATCGCATCGTCAATGGCCAAGGCCGCAAGGGCGATCTGGAGCTCCTGGATTCCGTGGGCAACAACATGGCCGGCCGCACCATCTGCGCGCTGGCCGACGCCGCGGTGTTCCCGGTTCGCAGTTTCACCAAGCATTTCCGCGAGGAGTTCGAATACGCGATCGAACACGGAAAGACCTTGGTGGATCACAAATGGTGTTGAGCGATGCTTGAAATCGAAATCGACGGTAAGAAACTGACGGTGCCGCAAGGCAGCACCGTCATCGAGGCGGCCCACTCGGTGGGCACCTACATTCCGCACTTCTGCTACCACAAGAAGCTGTCCATCGCGGCCAACTGCCGGATGTGCCTGGTGGAAGTGGAAAAGGCGCCGAAGCCGCTGCCGGCCTGTGCCACCCCCGTCACCGACGGCATGAAGGTCCATACCGCGTCGCCGCTGGCCAAGAAGGCCCAGCAGGGCGTGATGGAATTCCTGCTGATCAACCACCCGCTGGATTGCCCGATCTGCGACCAGGGCGGCGAATGCCAGCTGCAGGATCTGGCGGTCGGCTACGGCAACTCCACCTCGCGCTACGAGGAAGAGAAGCGCGTGGTGGTGGGCAAGGACATGGGCCCGCTGGTTTCCGCCGAGGAAATGTCGCGCTGCATCCACTGCACGCGCTGCGTCCGCTTCACTGAAGAAGTGGGCGGCTTCCAGGAAATCGGCATGGCCAACCGCAGCGAGTTCTCCGAGATCCTGCCGTTCCTGGGCAAGACCGTGGACTCGGAAATCTCCGGCAACGTGATCGACTTGTGCCCGGTGGGCGCGCTGACGTCCAAGCCGTTCCGCTACAGCACCCGCGCCTGGGAGCTGTCGCGCCGCAAGTCGGTGAGCCCGCACGACGGCCTCGGCTCCAACCTGGTGGTCCAGGTGAAGAGCAACGAAGTGATGCGCGTGCTGCCGCTGGAAAACGAAGCCATCAACGAGTGCTGGATCGCCGACCGCGACCGCTTCTCGTACGAAGGCCTGAACAGCGCCGAGCGTCTCTCCAAGCCGATGATCAAGTTCGACGGCAAGTGGCACGAGACCGACTGGGAAACCGCGCTGAACTACGTGGTGAAGGGCCTGAACGGCGTGTCCGCCGATCACGGCAAGGACGCCATCGGCTTCCTGCTGAACCCGCACTCCACCACCGAGGAACTGCACCTGGCCCAGAAGCTGGCCCGAGCCTTCGGCGTCGACGCCATCGACTACCGCCTGCGCCGCAGCGACTTCTCCGCCGACAGCGCCAAGCAGGGCGCCGAATGGCTGGGCTCCACCATCGCCGAACTGGCCGACGCCAAGTCGGTGCTGGCGGTGGGGTCCTCGCTGCGCAAGGAACAGCCGCTGCTGGCCTCCCGCCTGCGCGCATCGGTCAAGAAGGGTTCCGAGCTCAACATTATCCACGTCGCCGACGACAATCTGCTGACCAAGATCAACGGCAAGCTGATCGTGTCGCCGCTGGCGCTGGTGAACGCGCTGTCACAGGTGCTGAAGGCTGTGGCCGAGATCAAGTCCGGCTCCAGCGAAATCGACCTGGCGTCGGTGGAAGTGTCCGCCCAGGCGCGCGTCATCGCTGAAAGCCTGACCGGCGCCGAGACCGCGTCCATCGTGCTGGGCAACGTCGCGCAACACCACCCGGCTTACGGCCAGCTGCTGTCGCTGGCCCAGGAAATCTCCCGCCTGTCCGGCGCGCGTTTCGGCATCCTGGCCGAAGCCGCCAACAGCGTGGGCGCCGAGCTGGTGGGCGCGCTGCCGAAGACCGGCGACAACGCCGCCGCGATGATCGCCAAGCCGAAGAAGGCCTACTTCCTGCTGAACACCGAAGTGGAGTTCGACAGCTACAACCCGCAGGCCGCCGTGGCCGCGATGAAGCAGGCCGCCACCGTGATCGCGCTGACCGCCTACAAGGGCCAGGGCCTGCTGGATTACGCCGACGTGCTGCTGCCGATCGCGCCGTTCTCCGAGACCGCCGGCTCCTTCGTCAATATGGAAGGCAAGCTGCAGACCTTCAACGGCGTGGTGAAGCCGCTGGGCGAAACCCGTCCGGCCTGGAAGGTGCTGCGCGTGCTGGGCAATATGCTGAGCCTGTCCGGCTTCGAGCAGAACAGCGCCGAGGAAGTCCGCGCCGAGTTCGGCGATCAGGCCGCCAAGCTGAACAACGCGCTGTCCAAGGTCGCCGCTAATCCGGCCGTGTCCTCCGGCATCGTCCGCGTAGGCGAAGTGCCGATGTACCAGGCCGACGCCATCTGCCGCCGCGCGGCGTCGCTGCAGCAAACCAACGAAGCCAAGGGCGCCGCCGCCGTCCGCGCGCACAGCGGCCTGCTGGCCAAGCTGGGCGTGGCCGCCGGTTCCGCCGCGCTGCTGAAGCAGGGCGAGGGCGAGGCGCGCGTTTCGGTCGAAGCCGACGACAGCCTGCCGGCCGACGTGGTACGGGTCGCCGCCGCGCACGCTTCCACGCTGGCGCTGGGCGGCATGTTCGACGCAATCGAGATCAAGCAGGGGTAAACGATGGAGTTCTTGCAAGGTATTCTTGGCACTGACGCAGGGCTCCTGGTGTGGACCCTGCTGAAGATCATCGCCATCGTGCTGCCGATGTTGGGCTGCGTAGCGTATCTGACGCTGGCCGAGCGCAAGGTGATCGGCTACATGCAGATCCGCATCGGCCCGAACCGGGTCGGTTATTTCGGTCTGCTGCAGCCCATCGCCGACGCGGTGAAGCTGCTGATGAAGGAAATCATCCTGCCCACCAACTCCAGCAAGGGCTTGTTCCTGCTGGCGCCGGTGCTGTCCATCGGACCGGCTCTGGCGGCCTGGGCGGTGATTCCGTTCACCGAACACCTGGTGGTGGCCAACGTCAACGCTTCGCTGCTGTACATCCTGGCGCTGACCTCGATGGGCGTGTACGGCGTGATCATCGCCGGCTGGGCGGGCAACTCGAAGTACTCCTTCCTCGGCGCGATGCGCTCCGCCGCCCAGATCGTTTCCTACGAGCTGGCGATGGGCTTCGCGCTGGTGGGCGTGCTGATGGTGTCCGGCAGCCTGAACCTGGTCGACATCGTCAAGCAGCAGTCTTTCGGCATGGGCGGCGGCTCGCTGCTGTCCTGGAACTGGATTCCGTTGTTCCCGCTGTTCATCGTCTACCTGATCTCCGGCGTGGCCGAGACCAACCGCGCGCCGTTCGACGTGGCGGAAGGCGAGTCGGAAATCGTCGCCGGTTTCCACGTTGAATATTCGGGCATGGCGTTCGCGATCTTCTTCCTGGCCGAGTACGCCAACATGATCCTGGTCGCCGCGCTGACCGCGCTGCTGTTCCTGGGCGGCTGGCTGTCGCCGTTCCCGGCGTCGTGGGGCATCCTGGGCGCCGGCGGCTTCCACTGGCTGGCGATCAAGGTGTCGATGGTGCTGTTCTGCTTCCTGTGGTTCCGCGCCACCTTCCCGCGCTATCGCTATGACCAGATCATGCGTCTGGGCTGGAAGGTGTTCATCCCGGTGACCCTGGCGTGGATCCTGGTGGTGGGCGTGTGGATGTTTACCCCGCTGTCCATTTGGCACTGAGACAGGGGATAGGTGAAAAAATGAATTCGATCCGCAACTTTTTCAAGACCTTCCTGCTGGTGGAGCTGGTCAAGGGCCTGATGGTCACTGGCCGCTACTTCTTCGCCCGCAAGATCACTGTGCAGTTCCCGGAAGAGAAGACGCCGATTTCGCCGCGCTTCCGCGGCCTGCACGCGCAGCGCCGCTACGCCAACGGCGAAGAGCGCTGCATCGCGTGCAAGCTGTGCGAGGCGGTGTGTCCGGCGCTGGCCATCAACATCGAGTCCGAGCAGCGCGACGACGGCACCCGCCGCACCACGCGCTACGACATCGATCTGACCAAGTGCATCTTCTGCGGCTTCTGCGAGGAAGCCTGTCCGGTGGACGCCATCGTGGAAACCCACATCTTCGAATACCACGGTGAAAAACGTGGCGACCTCTACTACACCAAGCCGATGCTGCTGGCCATCGGCGACAAGTACGAGGCCGAAATCGCCGCCAACAAGGCGGCTGACGCCAAGTATCGCTAAGGGGAGGCCATGAACCTAACTACGGTAATTTTCTACGTTCTGTCCGCCATCCTGATCTTCGCCGGCGTGCGGGTGGTCACGGCCAAGAACCCGGTGCACGCCGCGCTGTTCCTGGTGCTGGCCTTCTTCACCAGCGCCGGCCACTGGCTGCTGATGGAGTCGGAGTTCCTGGCGATCACGCTGGTGCTGGTCTACGTCGGCGCGGTGATGGTGCTGTTCCTGTTCGTGGTGATGATGCTGGACATCAACATCGAGAAGCTGCGAGAAGGCTTCTGGAAGAACCTGCCGGTGGCCGCCACCGTCGGCGCCATCATGGTGTTCGAAATGGCGCTGATCCTGGTCAGCCCGCAGGCCGCGCTGTCGCAGTACAAGGCCGCCGCGCCGCTGGCCGCCGACTTCAGCAACGTGAAGATGCTGGGCAGCCAGCTGTACACCACCTATCTGCTGCCGTTCGAGATCGCGGCGGTCGTGCTGCTGCTGGCGATGATCGCCGCCATCGGCCTGACCATGCGCGCGCGCAAGGACAGCAAGACGATCGACCCCGCCGTCCAGGTGAAGGTGCGCCGCGAAGACCGCGTTCGCATCGTCAAGATGGACGCCGTGAAAAAAGTGGAAGAGGCCGAACAGGCCGATTCCGGTGAGCAACAGGCCTGACGGCCAATCAACCAATAAGGGAGGAAACGTGCTGACACTGACTCACTTTCTGGTGCTGGCCGCCATCCTGTTCGCCATCAGCGTGCTCGGGATTTTCCTGAACCGGAAAAACCTGATCATACTGCTGATGGCCATCGAGCTGATGCTGCTGGCGGTGAACTTCAACTTCATCGCGTTCTCGCACTACCTGTCGGATTCGGCAGGCCAGATCTTCGTGTTCTTCATCCTGACGGTTGCCGCCGCCGAGTCCGCCATTGGTCTGGCGATCCTGGTGGTGCTGTTCCGCAACCTGCAGAGCATCAACGTTGAAGACTTGGGCAGCCTCAAGGGCTAACGGCAAACCGGAACCATTACAAAGCACAAAAGCATGGATATGAAGAGCTTATACCTGCTGATTGCACTCGCTCCGTTGGCGGGTTCCATCATTGCGGGCCTGTTTGGATGGGCGATCGGACGGCGCGCCTCGCACGTCGTCACGATAGCCGGCGTGGCGCTGTCCGCCGCGCTGTCGCTCAAGGTGCTTCTGGGCTTCCTCAACGGAAGCGCGGAAGTGTTCAACGGACCGGTCTACACCTGGCTGACCGTCGGCGGCTACGAGTACTCGGTCGGCTTCCTGGTCGACTCGCTGACCGCGATGATGCTGGTGGTGGTCACCAGCGTGTCGCTGATGGTGCATATCTACACCATCGGCTACATGCAGGACGATCCGGGCTACCAGCGTTTCTTCAGCTACATCTCGCTGTTCACCTTCTCGATGCTGATGCTGGTGATGAGCAACAACTTCGTCCAGCTGTTCTTCGGCTGGGAAGCTGTGGGCCTGGTGTCCTATCTGCTGATCGGCTTCTGGTTCAAGCGCCCGACCGCGGTGTTCGCCAACCTGAAGGCCTTCCTGGTCAACCGCGTCGGCGACTTCGGCTTCCTGCTGGGCATCGGCTTGGTGCTGGCCTACTTCGGCGGCTCGCTGAACTACAGCGACGTGTTCGCCGCCGCGCCGGCGCTGGCGCAGAAGACCATCGAGATCATCCCCGGCCAGCAATGGTCGCTGCTGACCGTCACCTGCATCCTGCTGTTCATCGGCGCGATGGGTAAATCCGCCCAGTTCCCGCTGCACGTGTGGCTGCCGGACTCGATGGAAGGCCCGACGCCGATCTCGGCGCTGATCCACGCGGCCACCATGGTGACCGCCGGCATCTTCATGGTGTCGCGCATGAGCCCGCTGTTCGAGATGTCCGACACCGCGCTGAACGTGGTGATGGTGGCAGGCTCGATCACCGCGCTGTTCATGGGCTTCCTCGGCATCGTCCAGAACGACATCAAGCGCGTGGTGGCTTATTCCACGCTGTCGCAGCTGGGCTACATGACCGTGGCGCTGGGCGCTTCGGCGTACTCGGTGGCGATGTTCCACGTGATGACCCACGCCTTCTTCAAGGCGCTGCTGTTCCTGGCGGCCGGCTCCGTGATCATCGGCATGCACCACGACCAGGACATGCGGAACATGGGCGGCCTGCGCAAGTACATGCCCATCACCTGGCTGACCTCGCTGCTGGGTTCGCTGGCGCTGATCGGCACGCCGTTCTTCTCCGGTTTCTACTCCAAGGACTCGATCATCGAGGCGGTCGCCGCTTCGCATCTGTCCGCGGCCGGTTTCGCCTACTTCGCCGTGGTGGCCGGTGTGTTCATCACCGCCTTCTACTCCTTCCGCATGTACTTCCTGGTCTTCCACGGCAAGGAGCGTTGGATGGAGAACCATGGCTCGCACCACGAGCACCATGGCGACAGCGATGAGGAGGAAGTGTCCCATGACCATCACCATGGACTGGGCCCGAACGACAAGCCGCACGAATCGCCGTGGGTGGTGACGCTGCCGCTGGTGCTGCTGGCCATTCCGTCGGTGCTGGTGGGCTACTTCGCCATCGACAAGCTGGTTTACGGCGACTTCTTCAAGGGCGTGATCGCGGTCAACCACGAAGCGCACCCGGGGATGGAAGAGCTGGCGCACGAATTCCACGGCGCCTTCGCCATGACGCTGCACTCGTTCACCACGCTGCCGCTGTGGCTGGCCATCGCCGGCGTCGTCGTGGCCTGGTACTTCTACATGAAGGCGCCGCACATCCCGGCCGCCATCAAGGAAAAGTGCGCCCCGATCCACAAGCTGCTGGAAAACAAGTACTACCTGGACGAGATCTATTTCGCCGTGTTCGCCAAGGGCTCGCGCGCGCTGGGCACCTTGTTCTGGAAGGTGGGCGACACGCTGCTGATCGACGGCCTGCTGGTCAACGGCACCGCCAAGCTGGTGGGCTGGTTCTCCAGCGTGGTGCGCCGCATGCAGACCGGCTTCATCTACAGCTACGCCACCGCGATGATCATCGGCGTGCTGGGTCTGATGACCTGGTGGTTCCTGCCGCTGATCCTGCGCTGAGTCCGGATTCCGGGATTGAAATAACAATATAGGTTTGACTATGTTCACAAATCTGTTAAGTCTGGTGATCTGGACGCCGATACTGGCCGGCCTGGTAGTGCTGGCCACCGGCGGCGACCAGCGCGCGCCGCTGGCGCGCTGGCTGGCGGTGGCGGGAGCCCTGGCGGGCTTCCTGCTGTCGATCCCGCTGTTCACCGAGTTCAACAACCTGAACGGCGGCATGCAGTTCGAAGAGATGAAGCCGTGGATCGCTTCGCTCAACATCAACTACCACCTGGGCGTGGACGGCATCTCGATGCTGTTCGTGGTGCTCAACAGCTTCACCACGCTGTTGGTGGTGATCGCCGGCTGGGAAGTGATCCAGAAGCGCGTGTCGCAGTACATGGCCGCCTTCCTGATCATGTCCGGCCTGATCAACGGCGCCTTCGCCGCGCTGGACGCCATCCTGTTCTATGTCTTCTTCGAAGGCATGCTGATCCCGATGTACCTGATCATCGGCGTCTGGGGCGGTCCGCGCCGCGTCTATGCGTCGATCAAGTTCTTCCTGTACACGCTGCTCGGCTCGCTGCTGATGCTGGTCGCGTTGATCTACCTGTACTTCCAGGCTGGCAAGAGCTTCGAGATCCTGGCTTTCCACGACATCGCCAAGATTTCGCTGACGGTGCAGATCCTGCTGTTCGTCGCCTTCTTCATGTCCTTCGCGGTGAAGGTGCCGATGTGGCCGGTCCACACCTGGCTGCCCGACGCCCACGTGGAAGCGCCGACCGGCGGCTCCATGGTGCTGGCCGCGATCACGCTGAAGATCGGCGCCTACGGCTTCCTGCGGTTCATCCTGCCCATCATGCCGGACGCCGCGCGCGAGCTGTCGCCCATCATCATCGGCCTGTCGCTGGTGGCGGTGGTCTACATCGGCCTGGTGGCGCTGGTTCAGTCCGACATGAAGAAGCTGGTGGCGTACTCGTCCATCTCCCACATGGGCTTCGTGACTCTGGGCCTGTTCCTGTTCACCGGCAGCGAGCTGAACCAGTGGGCCGTCGAAGGCGCGTTGGTGCAGATGGTGTCCCACGGCTTCGTCTCCGCCGCGATGTTCTTCTGCATCGGCGTGATGTACGACCGCGTGCACAGCCGCAACATCGCCGACTACGGCGGCGTGGCCAACAAGATGCCGATCTTCGCCGCCTTCATGATGCTGTTCGCGATGGCCAACTCCGGCCTGCCGGCCACTTCCGGCTTCGTCGGCGAGTTCATGGTGATCATGGGCGCGGTGCAGGTGAATTTCTGGTACGCCGCGCTGGCCGCCACCACGCTGATCTTCGGCGCCGCCTACACCTTGTGGATGTACAAGCGCGTGATCTTCGGCGACGTGGCCAACGAGCATGTGGCCGAGCTGTCCGACGTCAACAAGCGCGAGTTCCTGGTGCTGGCCATCCTGGCCCTGATGGTGCTGGGCATGGGTCTGTATCCGCAGGCTTTCGTCGCCAAGATGCACCTGGCGGTCAACGACCTGATCACGCACGTCGCGCAGACCAAGCTGCCGTAAGGACGGAAGGAATACACACAAATGAATTGGGCTGATCTCAACCTGATACCCGCGATGCCGGAGCTGTTCCTGATCGGCGCGTTGCTGGTGGTGCTGATGCTGGATCTTTTCATCTCGGATGAAAAGCGCTGCGTCACCTACGGCCTGACGCTGCTGACCCTGGTCGGCGCCGCCGTCGCGCAGGTATGCACCTTTACCCCGTACCCGGTGACCACGTTCTCCGGCATGTTCGTCGCCGATCCGCTGGCGGCGCTGGTCAAGCTGGCGATGTACGGCGTCACCGCCATCGTGCTGGTGTACAGCCGCCAGTACACCGCCGACCGCGGCTTGTTCAAGGGCGAGTACTTCTCGCTGTCGCTGTTCGCGCTCTTGGGCATGAACCTGATGGTGTCCGCGTCCCACTTCCTGACCCTGTACATGGGCCTGGAACTGCTGTCGCTGGCGTTGTACTCGCTGATCGCGCTGCAGCGCGACTCCGTGCCGGCCACCGAGTCGGCGATGAAGTACTTCGTGCTGGGCGCGCTTGCCTCCGGCCTGCTGCTGTACGGCATCTCGATGATCTACGGCGCCACTGGCTCGCTGGAGCTGGCGGCCATCGCCAAGGCGATCAAGTCGCACTCCGCCAACGGCGTGCTGCTGATCTTCGGCCTGGTGTTCATCGTCGCCGGCCTGAGCTTCAAGCTGGGCGCCGTGCCGTTCCACATGTGGGTGCCCGACGTCTACCAGGGTTCGCCGACTTCCGTCACGCTGATGGTCGGCGCCGCCCCCAAGCTGGCCGCTTTCGTGTTCGTGCTGCGCATCCTGGCCCAGGGCCTGGACGCGCTGGTGGGCGACTGGCAGGGCATGCTGATGATCGTGGCCGTGCTGTCGATGGCCATCGGCAACATCACCGCCATCGTGCAGACCAACATCAAGCGGATGCTGGCTTACTCCACCATCTCGCACATGGGCTTCCTGCTGTTGGGCGTGCTGGCCGGCACCAAGCAGGGCTACTCCGCCGCGCTGTTCTACGCGGTGGTGTACGTGGCGATGTCGCTGGTGAGCTTCGGCATCATCCTGGCGCTGTCGCGCAAGGGCTTCGAATGCGAGAAGATCGACGATCTGAAGGGTCTGAACAGCCGCAACAGCTGGTACGCGCTGCTGATGCTGCTGGCCATGTTCTCGATGGCCGGCATTCCGCCGCTGGCCGGCTTCTACGCCAAGTTCGCGGTGATCCAGGCCGTGGTGCAGATCGGCATGATCAAGCTGGCCGTGTTCTCCGTGCTGATGTCGGTGATCGGCGCCTTCTACTACCTGCGCGTGGTCAAGGCCATCTACTTCGACGACGCCCAGGACAACGCCCCGATCAACGTTCGCGCCGACATGAAGCTGGTGCTGTCGCTGAACGCGCTGGCGCTGCTGGCGGTGGGCATCCTGCCGCAGTCGCTGCTGGAGCTGTGCGCGCAAGTGATGCGCCAGTCTCTGGGCATGATGTAAGGACTGGACCATGCAGACCGGCATCGTGATCCTGCTGCTGCTGGCCCTGGCGGCCGCCAATCTGCCGTTCGCCACCCCCCGCGTGGCCTGCGTGTTCAAGGTGGCGCGCAAGCATTTCGGCTGGCAGGCGCTGGAGCTCGTCGTTCTGTATCTGCTGGTGGGCTTGCTGGCCCGCCTGCTGGAGGCGCAGACGATGCCGGTGCATGCGCAGAATTGGCAGTTTTACGTCACCACTTTCGCGCTGTTCGTGGTGGCGGCCTTTCCGGGTTTCGTCTACCGCTATTTCTGGCGCAAGCCGGGACAATAGCCGCGCTAACGCGCAAGCCACAAAGCACTGCCTCGGCAGTGCTTTTTTATTGTCATTTGTTGCGGCTGCTTGCTTAATATCTCATTTTGAATGAAATTGACATTTTATATCCGCATGAAATGCGGTGAAAACTCAATGGTCATCATCATGCGCAAACTACTGACAGTTTCCTTGCTCGTCCTGCTGGCGGGCGTTGCCCAGGCCGATGAGCTGAAACCGGCCCGCCACGGCGATTTCGCCCATTACACCTTCGCGCTGGCGTGGCTGCCGGGCTTCTGCACCGCGGGCGGAGAGGGTTGTCTGCCGAGCCAGCCCAAGGAGGAACTGATCGGCCTGCACGGTTTGTGGGCGTCGGAACCCAAGAGCCTGGAAGACAAGGGCGTGAAAGTGCAGCAATGGTGGGCGTCGGGCTGCTCGATGCTGCCGCATGTGACGGCGGTCCCGTTGCTGTCCGAAGAACTGCGGCAAAGGCTGAAGGAAACGATGCCGCAGCTCGCCAGCGATCTGCAGACCCATGAATACGTGAAGCACGTGCAGTGCTTCGGCTACGACGCCAACGAATTCTTCTCCACCGCTCTGCAGATGCGCGAAGCGGTGGTGGACAGCGACTTTGGCCGCTACCTGAGCGCCCAGGCCGGCCAGACCGGCACCGGCGCGGAAGTGAAGGACGCGTTCACCAAGGGCTACGCCACCGGCGAGCGCGGCGCGTTGCAATTGCGCTGCGCCAAGGACGCCAAGGGACGCAACGTGCTGACCGAGCTGTGGTTCACGCTGAAGAAGGACAAGCTGGACAGCTTCCCGGAGGTGGACAGCTTCATGGATACGCCGGCGGCGGAGCGTGAGGACACCTGCTCCCAGCCCTTCCTGCTGCCCAAGTGGTAAGCGGGCATGAAAAAGCCGCCCGACCGTGAGGCCGGGCGGCTATTCCATTCGTAAGCCAAGCGCTCAGTCGGTGCCGTATTGCGGCGAGCGGGGGCCGTACAGCACGCCGTTGGCGTGCCCCGCGGAGAGCAGCTGATTGCTGGCCATGCCGGCGACCGGATAGGTGGCGTCGGTGGCGCTGTTGACGATCTGCTTGATCGCGGCGTTGATCAGCATGCCCACCAGTCCGCCTGCATTATTGTTGTTGCTGTTGGCGTTGTTGGCGGCGGCGCTGCCGGCCCACAGCTCCTGGCCGCTTTTCAGATCCACCAGCTTGGTTTGCACTTCCACTTCCGCGACGCTGTCCAGCACGCTGTAGCGCACGCCATAGCGCTTGACCGTGGTGTACAGCGCGGCATCTGCGCCGAAGATCTCTCGCAGCTTGACTGGGGAGACAGCCTGAATGTCGTTGGCGGTGGAGAGGCCGTTCTGCTTGAAGGTTTCCGTCATCAGCGCGACGGGGACCACGTAGTAGCCGGCTTCGGCCAGCGGGTAGGTCATCTGCGACAGCACGCCGTTGGGGCCGTTGACTTCCGGCGAGTCATTGACCGGCGGCAGGACCAGGATGGCGCGGGGACGGCTTTGCTTGTAGGCGGTGTAGTCGCGATTGACGACCGGGGCGGCGCAGCCGGTGGCCAACGCGGCCAAAGAGGCGATCAGCGTCGCCTTGACGAGATGTTTGAGCATGATGTCCTCTTATTTTTTCAGCTTGCTCATCAGGAAGTTCAGATAGGAAGCCGATTCTGGGAACAGCTTTTTCTCGGCCTCGAACTCCTGTGCCATCCGGTCGGTGTTGCCGGCGTTTGCGTACAGCATGCCCAGATGGGCGTGATAGCCCGGCGGCTCCTGATTGCCCTTGGCTCGGATCTTCTGCAGCCCTTCTTCCAGCACGGAGATCTGCTTCTGAGCGTCCGCGCCGTCGCCTTTCAGGTATTCATACACTTCCGGTTGGTACGACTCCCATTGATAGAGAGTCTTGGGGCCGGTCGCGCAGGCGCTGAGCAGCGCGCAGCCGGCGAGCATGCCGATCACGCGGCGATGCGACTTGATGCTTTTCGTTTTCATTGTCTCGGTTTTGTTTTTGTATGGGTTGAGGCTTATTTGCCAGGCGTCCAGGCGCCAGAGTCGATGCCGTTGACCAGGTTGTTGACCGCTTCGCGCATGGCCAGATCCAGCACCTTGCCGTTCAGCGTGGAATCGTAGCTGGCGGTGCCGCCGAAGCCGATGATTTCGCGATTGGACAGCGAGTATTCGCCGGCGCCTTGGGAGGAGAAGACGACTTCGGAAGTCTGGGTGTTGACCACGTTCAGGCTGACCTTGGCGTAGGCGATCTGCTGCTTGCCGCGGCCGAGGATGCCGAACAGCTGGTGGTCGCCCACTTCCTTGCGGCCGAATTCGGTGACGTCGCCGGTGATCACGTAGTCGGCGCCCTTCAGCGCTTGCGCCTGCTTCTTCAGGCCGGCTTCCTGCTTGATTTCCGCCAGGTTGTCGCGGTCGAGCACGTTGAAGCGGTTGCTCTGTTGCAGATGGGTGATCAGCACGGTTTTGGCTTGGCTGCCCAGGTGGTCGACGCCATCGGAGAAGATGCCGCGCATGAAGCTGGAGCGGTTGTCGAACTTGCCGACCGAAATCGGCGCGCGCGGACCGTTGTAGGGCTTGTTGGCGCTGGCGACCTGCGCGACCGCGAGCGTCTGGGACGACTCGGTGGCGCAGCCGGACAGAAGGGCGGCTGCCAGAGCGGCGGTGAAAAGAGTTTGTTTTATCATTAACAATCTTCCTGTTTGAAATACGTGTGCGTATGTTAACGGCGGTTAACAATATACCGTAAGTCGGAAGACTGTCATCGGATTAGGTGATTGACATTTGAGGCCGGGCAAGCGTCCGGCCTGCCGGATCAATAGACGCGCGTCTCGCCCTGCGGGCGGTTCTTGAAGCGCTTGTGCAGCCAGAAATACTGATCTGGAATTTCGCGGACGCGGTCTTCCAGGAAAGCGTTCATGCGGCGGGTGTCGGCCTCGATGTCTTCGCTGGGATAGCCGTCCCAAGGCGGGTAGAACTCCAGCTCGAAGCGATCGCCGACGCGGCGGGGGATCGCCGGCACCACCTTGGCGCGAGCCAGCTTGGCGATGCGCGACATCCCGGTGATGGTGGCCGCCTTGACGCCGAAGAAATCGACGAACAGGGAGTCGCGGACGCCGAAGTCCTGGTCCGGCAGATACAGGAAGGGCGCGTGGTCCTTGCGCATCGCCTTGATGATGGGGCGCAGGCCCTCCTGGCGCGACACGATGTAGGCGTTGTCGTAGCGCTGGCGTCCGGCGTAGATCTGCTTGTCCAGCGCTTCGTTCTTCTGGTGGGAATACACGCTGACCAGCGGAATGTACTGGTTCAGAGCGTAGACGCACATCTCGAAGCCGACGAAGTGCGGGTAAAACAGAATCACATCCTCGCCCTTGTCGCGAAGATCGGTGACGTAATGCAGGTTCTTGATGTCCACCAGGTTGTCGATCCGCTTGGCCGAACTCCACCAGCACACGCCGTACTCCAGCACCATCCGTATCATGTGCTGGCAGTTCTTGCGGATCAGCCGCTTGCGTTCGGCCAGCGGCATGTCCGGGAAGCACAGCCGCAGATTGATCAGGCCGACGCGGCGGCGGCCGCGCGCCAGCAGGTAGGCGAGATTGCCCAGGCCGGCGGCGATGAGGCCGATGGCCCGCATCGGCAGCAGGCGGATCAGCCATAGCAGGGCGAAAGCGATTTTCATGCGTGTCCTTGTTCTGCGTCCGGCCGGGTGACGCCGGCCGGGCATTTGTAGCGGTTGTAGCTCCACAGGTATTGGCTGGGGAAGCGGCGGATCAGGTTTTCCACCTGGGCGTTCATCCGCGCGCAGTCGGCTTCCTTGTCGCCGGTGAATGGCTGGGCCAGCGGTTCGATGTGCACGGCAAAGCCCTGGCCGCCGGGCAGGCGCTCGCCGACGAAGAACAGCGTGGTCACCTTGCTCATCTGCGCCAGCCTGGGCACCAGCGTCATCGTGTAGGCGGGGCGGCCGAAAAACGGCGCCCACACGCCCTCGCCGTTGCCGGGCACCTGGTCGGGCAGGATGATGGTGGCTTCGCCGGATTTCAGCGCCTTCATCAGCGCGCGCACGCCGGCGGCGGTGGCCGGCGCGGTCCGGCCCTTGCCGCGCGCGCGGCCGGCCTGCATTACCGGCTCCAGCCACTGCAGCTTGGGCGGCCGGTACATCGCGGTCAGCGGAAACGGCAGCCGCGAACTGATGTAGCGGCCGGCGATGTCGTAGCTGCCCAGATGTGGCGTGATGAAGACGATGCCGTTATTCTGTTCCAGAGCGGTCTCGACATGCTCCCAGCCGTGGCACTGCTTGACCATGGCGGCGATGTCTTCCGGGCTGCGGCACCAGGCGATGGCCAGCTCCAGCGCGCCCTTGCCGGTTTCCGCCGCCGCCAGTTTGACTTGGCGCGGTAAAAGCTGATAGTTTTGGAAGGTTTTACTAGAACCCAGATTCTCCCGCAGCCGCGCCGCGAACCGCGGGGACGAGAGATAAGTCAGCCGCCCCAGAGTGGCACCCAAACCTTGTAGCCAGGATAATGGGAGGCTCGCCAGGAAGGTCAGTAGCAGTTGGACTAGCTTGGACATAAGCTGAGCGGTCTTGGTCTGAAAGCGGCCTATTCTACCATCACGGGGTTTTGTATTTTTTGGGAACGCATAATAAATGAGTGAATACCTGTTTACCTCCGAATCGGTCTCGGAAGGCCATCCGGACAAGGTAGCCGACCAGATTTCCGACGCGATCCTCGACGCGATCCTGCGCGAGGACAAGCACGCGCGCGTTGCGGCCGAAACGCTGGTCAACACCGGCCTGGTCGTATTGGCCGGCGAGATCACCACCACCGCCAACATCGATTACATCAAGATAGCTCGCGAGACCATCAAGCGCATCGGCTACGACGATTCCGAGCTGGGCTTCGACTACCGCGGTTGCGCGGTGATGGCTTGCTACGACAAGCAATCGCCGGACATCGCCCAGGGCGTGAACGAAGGCGAGGGCCTGGACCTGAACCAGGGCGCCGGTGACCAGGGCCTGATGTTCGGCTACGCCTGCGACGAAACGCCGACGCTGATGCCGTTTCCGATCTACTACGCTCACCGCCTGGTGCAGCGTCAGGCCGAACTGCGCAAGGACGGCCGCCTGCCGTGGCTGCGCCCGGACGCCAAGAGCCAGATCACCTGCGTGTACGACGCCGCCACCGGCCTGCCCAAGCGCATCGACACCGTGGTGCTGTCCACCCAGCACAGCCCGGACATCGATCACAAGACGCTGTCCGACGCGGTGATCGAAGACATCGTCAAGCCGGTGCTGCCGCCGGAAATGATCACGCCGGAAACCAAGTTCCTGATCAACCCGACCGGCCGCTTCGTCATCGGCGGCCCGATGGGCGACTGCGGCCTGACTGGCCGCAAGATCATCGTCGACACCTACGGCGGCGCGGCGCCGCATGGCGGCGGCGCGTTCTCCGGCAAGGATCCGTCCAAGGTTGACCGTTCGGCGGCGTATGCCGGACGCTACGTGGCGAAGAACATCGTCGCCGCCGGCCTGGCCCGCCAGTGCCAGATCCAGGTGTCGTACGCGATCGGCGTGGCCGAGCCGACCTCGATCGCGGTGGATACTTTCGGCACCAACCGCATTCCGAACGAGAGGATCGTCGAGTTGGTGAAGAAGCATTTCGACCTGCGTCCGAAGGGCATCATCCAGATGCTGGACCTGCTGCGTCCGATCTACGGCAAGACCGCCGCCTACGGCCACTTCGGCCGCGAGGAGCCGGAATTCAGCTGGGAGCGCACCGACAAGGTCGAGGCGCTGCGCGCCGACGCCGGCCTGTAACCCTGGCCGGCCGCAGTCGAAAAAATCGCCAGTTTCCACTGGCGGTTTTTTTATTGGCCACTGGCGGCGCGCACGCTGCAGTTCTTGCCGGCCGTCTTGGCCTGGTACAGCGCCTGGTCGGCGCGGCGGTACAGCTCCTCCAGCGCGCGGCCGTTGCCGGGCAGGGCGGCGATGCCGCAGGAGAAGCTGGCGCGGAACGTATGTTCGCCGGCGTGTTCCAGGCGATGAAAATCGCGCCGCCATCCTTCAACCCGCTGTTGCGCCTGCTCGGCATCGCTGCCCGGCAGCACCACCATGAATTCCTCGCCGCCCAGCCGGCAGACGATGTCGGCGGCCCGGCTTTGCTGTTGCAGCAGGCGGGCCAACGCTTGCAGCACCCTGTCGCCGACCTGGTGGCCGTGCAGGTCGTTGATGCGCTTGAAGTCGTCCAGATCCATCATCGCCACCGCTATCGGCTTCGCCTCGCGCTCCGCGCGCTCGCGTTCGCGCTCGAAGGTTTCGTCCAGGTAGCGGCGGTTGAACAGATGCGTCAGCGGATCGCGCAGCGTCTGTTCGCGCAGCGCCGCCTGCAGCGTTTCGATTTGCGCCAATCTGTCGGTCAGCTGCAGATTGGCCTCGCGCAGAGCGTCTTCGGCTTGCCGCCGCTGGGTGATGTCGCGCATCACCAGCATGCGGGTGCGCGCCGGCTTGTGGAAAGGCTCGATTTCGTAGGCGCGGATGTCCAGAATGCGGCCGCCGTCCGGCGTCGTCAGCTCCAGATGCGCGCCGGTTTCCAGCATGCTGGCCTCCAGCCATGGGGCGGGCAGCGGCTGGCCGGGCCAGTCCGCCGGCGCGCCGCCCAGCATGCGGATCCCGGACGGGTTGATGTCGAGGATGCGAAGCTGGTGGTCTACCACCACCATGCCGTCGCCCATGGCTTCGAAGGCCCGGGCGCGCGCCACCGGCACCAGGTGCAGTTGGCGGAGGTAGAGCAGATCGATCGCGAAGATCAGGCCGGTGAAGGCGAAAGAGTGCGGCGTCGGGTCCAGGCCTTGCAGAGGAAAGGCGCTAGTCAGGTAAAGAATATTGCCGAACCACGGCGCGATCGCGCTCAGCATCAGCGTCAGCGACTGCCCGCGGAAATGGGCGGGGAAGTAGTGCAGCGCGCGGATCAGCAGCAGGCTGCCCAGCAGCATCATCAGATAGGAATAACCGGCCACGCCCAGCCAGAACGCCGGACCGTGGCCGTAGATCAGCAGGTTGTGGCCCGAGGGGCTGGGCTGGAAGCTGGTCCACACCAAGTGGTGGCGCTCGTTGCTGGCCGCCAGCAGCAGGCAGACGGCGGGAATGGCGAACAGCAGGGCCAGTCCACGCCGCGGCAGCGAGATGTGGTTGTAGTCCAGCGCCAGCAGCAGGAACAGCACCGGGGTGCTCAGCGTGCCCAGGTATTCCACCTTGGACCAGAACAGCTTGGCGGCTATGCTGGTGACGGACAGTTCGCACATCGCGCCAGCCGCCCAGAACGCGACCGAGGCCATCAGCAGCGCCAGCCAGCGCACGCCGGCGAATTGCCTGCGGCTCCAGGCGATGATGCTGATGGCGGCGGCCAGCAACGCGGCCAGGCCGGATAGCGCGGCCAGCGGGGTGAACACGAAACTCATGGCGGTCCGGGGGAGGGACAGGCCCTTAGTTTATCGCTTTGACATGACAAGTCCTACCTTTTCCGATTCGACTGGGTATAATGTCCCGGTCACCCGAGGAGCGCTGCGAGGAGTCTTCTCCCCAGGCTCGGGCAGCCGCAGGCCGTTTCACCAGCCAGCGACCCAACGGCGCTCACCTGACTCATGACCGTGGCGGCACGGGATGACGGGTGGGCCGCATCCTGGCTGGCCGCGTGAACAAGGATGCTTCACGATGGCTGATTTTTCCGATTTCCATGTAGCAGACATCGCGCTTGCCGGTTGGGGGCGCAAGGAACTGAACATCGCCGAGACCGAAATGCCCGGTCTGATGGCGGTCCGCGACGAATACCACGCCGCGCAGCCGCTGCGCGGCGCGCGCATCGCCGGCAGCCTGCACATGACGGTGCAGACCGCGGTGCTGATCGAGACCCTGACGGCGCTGGGCGCCGAAGTGCGCTGGGCTTCGTGCAATATCTTCTCCACCCAGGACCACGCAGCCGCCGCCATCGCCGCCGCCGAAATTCCGGTGTTCGCGTTCAAGGGCGAGAGTCTCGACGAGTACTGGGAATTCAGCCACAAGATCTTCGAATGGCCCGAGGGCCAGCCGGCCAACATGATCCTGGACGACGGCGGCGACGCCACGCTGCTGCTGATGCTGGGCAGCAAGGCCGAGCAGGACATCGGCGCAATCGCCCACCCCACCAATGAGGAAGAGACCGCGCTGTTCGCGTCGATCAAGCGCCATCTGGCCATCGACCCGCGCTGGTACTCCAAGCGCCTGCAGCACATCCAGGGCGTCACAGAGGAAACCACCACCGGCGTGCATCGCCTGTACCAGTTGGAGAAGGACAGCCAGCTGCCGTTCCCTGCGATCAACGTCAACGACTCCGTCACCAAGTCCAAGTTCGACAACCTGTACGGCTGCCGCGAGAGCCTGGTGGACGGCATCAAGCGCGCCACCGACGTGATGGTGGCCGGCAAGGTGGCGGTGGTGCTGGGCTACGGCGACGTGGGCAAGGGCTGCGCGCAGAGCTTGCGCGGCCTGGGCGCCACCGTGTGGGTGACCGAGATCGACCCGATCTGCGCGCTGCAGGCTTCGATGGAAGGCTACCGCGTGGTGCGGATGGACGAGGTGGCCGATCAGGCCGACATCTTCGTCACCTCCACCGGCAACGTCGGCGTGATCACCCACGATCACATGAAGAAGATGCGTCACAACGCCATCGTCTGCAATATCGGCCACTTCGACAGCGAGATCGAGGTCGCCAGCTTGCGCCAGTACCAGTGGGAGAACATCAAGCCGCAAGTCGATCACATCATCTTCCCCGACGGCAAGCGCATCATTCTGCTGGCTGAAGGCCGCCTGGTGAACCTGGGCTGCGGCACCGGCCACCCGAGCTTCGTGATGTCCAACAGCTTCACCAACCAGGTGCTGGCGCAGATCGAATTGTTTGCCAATGGCCAGCAATACGATAAGAAGGTGTACGTGCTGCCCAAGCATTTGGACGAGAAGGTCGCCCGTCTGCACCTTTCCCGCATCGGCGCGCGCCTGACCGAACTGTCCGATCAGCAGGCCGCTTACATCAGCGTGCCCAAGCAAGGTCCTTATAAGCCGGATCACTATCGTTATTGATTATTGAACCTAGGTGAAACGGACAGGCCCCATAGAATGGATCTGTCCGTTTTTTTTCGGGCAAACCAGACGACCAACGGCACACAGAGGCCGGCAGCCAGGACAGCGATAGAGAGGATCACCATGACGCAGACGCCGCGCACCTTCAGTTTCGAATTCTTTCCGCCCAAAACGCCCGAGGGCGTGGCCAAGCTGCGCACCACGCGCCAGCAGCTGGCCCAGTTCAAGCCGCAGTTCTTCTCGGTGACTTTCGGCGCCGGCGGAACTACCCGCGACGGCACCTTGTCCACCGTGCTGGAGATCCGCAGCGAAGGGCAGGCCGCCGCGCCGCACCTGTCCTGCATCGGCTCCACCCGCGAGAACATCGCCGCCATCCTGAACGAATACCGCGGCAACGGCATCCGCCACCTGGTGGCGCTGCGCGGCGACATCCCGTCGGGCATGGTGGCCGCCGGCGAATTCCGCTACGCCAACGAGCTGGTGGAGTTCATCCGCGCCGAGCATGGCGACCATTTCCACATCGAGGTGGCGGCTTATCCGGAATTCCATCCGCAGGCGCGCTCGGCCGAAGACGATCTCGCCAACTTCGTGCGCAAGGTCCGGGCCGGAGCCGACTCCGCGATGACTCAGTACTTCTTCAACGCCGACAGCTATTTCCGCTTCGTCGACGAAGCGCGCGCGCGCGGGGTGGACATTCCCATCGTGCCGGGTATCATGCCGATCTCCAATTTCGGCCAGCTGTGCCGCTTCTCCGACATGTGCGGGGCGGAAGTGCCGCGCTGGCTGCGCCTGCGCATGCAGGCCTATTACGACGATACCGCGTCCATCCGCGCGCTGGGACTGGACGTGGTGACCGAGCTGTGCGACCGCCTGTTGCAAGGCGGCGCGCCCGGTCTGCATTTTTACACATTGAACCAGGCGGGCCTGGTCTCCACCATCTGGCAGAGGCTGGGCCTGTGACGGCGAGCGGGCGGCGCAAAGCCGCCCGCGGCCGCGAACGACAGGAAAGCCCATGCAAGACCAGCAATACGTTCAACGACAAATTCAATCCGAACCCAGGAAATCGCTGCTCGGCCAGGTGATCTTCAGCAGCCGCTGGCTGCAATTGCCCATTTATCTGGGCCTGATCGTGGTGCAGGGCGTCTATGCGTGGAAATTTCTCGCGCAGCTGTGGGAGCTGCTGGAAGGGCTGAACCACCTGACCGAGACCGACATCATGCTGGCGGTGCTGGGCCTGATCGATGTGGTGATGATCGCCAACCTGCTGGTGATGGTGACGGTGGGCGGCTACGAGACTTTCGTGTCGCGGCTGCGCATCGACAGCCACCCGGACCAGCCGGAGTGGCTGGACCACGTCAACGCCTCGGTGCTGAAGGTGAAGCTGTCGATGGCCATCATCAGCATTTCGTCCATCCATCTGCTGCAGACCTTCATCAACGCCAGCCGCATCGACGAGCACACCATCAAGTGGCAGCTGTTCCTGCACCTGGCCTTCCTGCTGTCGGCGGCGGCCATCGCCTACACAGACAAGCTGCTGGCCGGCGCCACCGCCCATCATCAGCGCGATTGATCGGCGCAGCCAAAACAAAACGGCCCTTTCGGGCCGTTCTGTTTTTGGGGCGCGCGCAGCTTACATGCCGCGCATCTGTCCCAGCGGCAGCGCGGTGGTGCGCTTGATCTCCTTGAGCACGAAGCTGGACTTCACGTCCTCGACGCCCGGATGCTGCAGCAACTCGTCCATCACGAAGCGCGAGAAGTGCTCCATGTCTTCGAAATACACCTGCAGCAGGTAATCCATCTCGCCGGTCATCGCGAAGCAGTTGATCACTTCCGGCCAGTTTTGCACCGCGTCGATGAAGCTCTGCAAATGCATATTCCCGCGTTTTTCCAGCGTGACGCGCACCCAGGCCTGCAGGCCTAAACCGATGTGAGCGGGGTCGAGCAGGGCGACGTACTGGCGGATTACACCGGACTCTTCCAGTTGCTTAAGCCGGCGCAGGCAGGGCGACGGCGACAGCGCCACGCGTTCGGCCAGCTCGACATTGGTCAACCGGCCGTCAAGCTGCAGCTCGGCCAGAATACGCAAGTCTGTCTTATCTAATGTGAGACTTGGCATATTTTCTCCTGATAATCGGTTTGTTGAGACATTTTATTCCTCAATATCGCTCGGCAAAATCCATTTAGCAAGATAATTGCCGCCCGCTTTCCATAGAATAAAAAGCCTAAATCGCAAACGGCGGCGCAAGACTGCCGATGCATGTCGATGGTGTGTGACAGCAGACAACGATTCGTTCGGAGGAGAGCCAAGCCGTGCCGTTTTTGGCGGCCGGCGTCGGCGCGCGTGTCCCATCGCGCGTTCCGCTTCCCCTTGTCTCTGCTTCCTCCCGCCCCGTCGAACCGCTTCCTCCGCCCTGCGGATAGGCATGCGGTCAGCTTACATAACGCGGACCGTCCGCGCACGTTTACAAAAGTCTGAACGAAAATTGATAGTCCATGCCGCCATTGACAGGTATGGGGCTATAAACAGAGGAGAAACAGATGAAAATGGAAGCCATGCTGCAAAATCCGCTCGCTACCGACGGTTTCGAGTTCGTCGAATACACCGCTCCCAACGCCGAGGGCGTGGAGAAGCTGAACCAGCTGTTCCTGTCGCTGGGCTTCACTGAAGTGGCCCGCCACCGCAGCAAGGACGTGCGCCTGTACCGCCAGGGCGACATCAACTTCATCCTGAACGCCGAACGCAGCCAGCCGGCCAGCGAATTCGCCAAGGCGCATGGCCCGTCGGCTTGTGCGATGGCCTGGCGCGTCAAGGACGCCGCCAAGGCGTACGAATACGCGCTGTCGCACGGCGCCAAGCCGTACCAGCGTCCGGTGGGCGCGATGGAACTGAACATCCCGGCGGTGGAAGGCATCGGCGGCTCGGCCCTGTATTTCGTCGACCGCTACGGCAAGGACAAGGACATCTACGAGATCGACTTCGTGCCGCTGGAAGGCGTGGACCAGCATCCGTACGGCGTCGGCCTGACCGAGATCGACCACCTGACCCACAACGTGGCGCGCGGCAATATGGCCACCTGGGCCGATTTCTACACCGGCATCGCCAACTTCCGCGAGATCCGCTACTTCGACATCGAAGGCAAGCTGACCGGCCTGGTGTCCAAGGCGATGACCAGCCCCTGCGGCAAGATCCGCATCCCGATCAACGAGTCGTCCGACGACAAGAGCCAGATCGAGGAATTCCTGCGCCAGTACAACGGCGAAGGCATCCAGCATATCGCGCTGACCACCGCCGACATCTACGCCACGGTGGAAACGCTGAAGGCGCGCGGCACCCGTTTCCTGGATACGCCGGACACCTATTACGAGAAGGTGGACGCCCGCGTGCCGGATCACGGCGAGGACGTGGCCCGCCTGCACAAGAACAGCATCCTGATCGACGGCGCGCCGGTGGAAGGCATCCTGCTGCAGATCTTCACCGAGACCGTGATCGGCCCGATCTTCTTCGAGATCATCCAGCGCAAGGGCAACGAGGGCTTCGGCGAAGGCAACTTCAAGGCCTTGTTCGAGTCCATCGAGGAAGACCAGATCCGCCGCGGCGTGCTGAAGGCCGATTGATCCATTCCCGCCGCGGCGGCCGGCTCCGGACTTCCGGGCGGGCGCCGCGGCGTCTTGCCGTATGTGCATCATGCAATGGCGCGGCCTGTGCGTCGCAGGCCGTGCCGACAGGACATCCAAAATGCGTAAATGGATCAGTTACCCGCACCGCGAAGGCACCATCTCGCGGCAGGCCCACGCCGACTTTCCGGCCGAGGCCATATACGAGCGCGAAGTCGGCCGCAGCGGCTTCTTCGGCCCGGCCACCCATCTGCACCACAAGCACCCGCCGACCGGCTGGAGCGCCTGGGAAGGCCCGCTGCGCCCGCGCGCCTTCGATCTGAACGAGCTGCCGCACGGCGCGCCGGCGCCGTGGGACGCGCCGCTGGTGTTGCACAACGCCCAGTGCAAGCTGCGGATCTGGCGCTGCGACAAGGCGATGACCCAGCTGTTCCGCAACGCCGACGGCGACGACCTCTTGTTCATCCATGCCGGCAGCGGCGAGCTGTTCTGCGACTACGGCCACCTGAGCTACCGCGACGGCGACTACATCCTGGTGCCGCGCTCCACCAGCTGGCGCATCGAGCCGGCTAGCCCGACCACCATGCTGCTGGTGGAAACCAGCAACGGCGCCTACCAGCTGCCGGAAAAGGGCCTGGTCGGCCCGCACGCCATCTTCGACGAGGCGGTGCTGGACGTGCCGGCGATCGACGACGCCTTCCGCGCGCAGCAGACCGAGGACGAATGGCAGGTGGTGATCAAGCGCCGCGGCGCGCTGTCCACCGTCACCTACCCGTACAACCCGCTGGACGCCATCGGCTGGCACGGCAATCTGTCGGTGGCGCGGGTCAACTGGCGCGACATCCGCCCGCTGATGAGCCACCGCTATCACCTGCCGCCGTCGGCGCACACCACCTTCGTCGCCGACGGTTTCGTGATCTGCACCTTCGTGCCGCGGCCGATCGAGTCCGATCCGGGCGCGCTGAAGGTGCCGTTCTATCACAACAACGACGATTACGACGAAGTGATCTTCTACCACGCCGGCGACTTCTTCAGCCGCGACAACATCAAGCCCGGCATGCTGACCTTCCACCCGGCCGGCTTCACCCACGGCCCGCACCCGAAGGCCTTCGCCAAGGCGATGACCGACCCGAAGAAGTTCACCGACGAAGTGGCCGTGATGATAGACGCGCGCGACGCGCTGGAGCAGGGCCCGGGCCTGGCCAGCGTGGAGTGGCAAGGCTACGTGGACAGCTGGAAACCCAAGCAGGCCTGACGCCATTGCTGCTGCGAGAGCCGATCTCAGCGCTGCGATGCTCGCGGTACGATGTGTACCGCAGGGCTTCTCCCGTCGACCTCGGCCCGCTCGCGACGCAATCGCGTTCAGGCCAAGCTGAAAAATTGATATAGAGGAACGGCCCGCAGCGGCCGCTAGCAGAAAGAACATCAAGATGAAATTAGCCACTTATCACAACCACACCCGCGATGGCCAATTGATGGTGGTCAGCCGCGATCTGACCCGCGCCGTGGCAGTGCCCGCCATCGCCGCCACGCTGCAGGCCGCGCTGGACAACTGGGCCCAGGCCGAGCCGCGTCTGAAAGAAGTCTACAACGCGATCAACCACGGCCAAGTGCCGGACGAAGTGCCTTTCGACAGCCATCGCTGCATGAGCCCTCTGCCGCGCGCCTACCAGTGGGCCGACGGCAGCGCCTACCTGAACCACGTCGAGCTGGTGCGCAAGGCGCGCGGCGCCGAGGTGCCGGAAAGCTTCTACACCGACCCGCTGATGTACCAGGGCGGCTCCGACGCCTTCCTCGCGCCGACGGCCGACATCCCGCTGCGCGACGAGGCCTGGGGGCTGGATTTCGAGGGCGAGGTGGCGGTGGTCACCGGCGACGTGCCGCTGGGCGCGCCGGCCGACGCCAAGCACATCCGCCTGCTGATGCTGGTCAACGACGTGACCTTGCGCGGCCTGATCCCGCCGGAATTGGCCAAGGGCTTCGGCTTCTTCCAGAGCAAGCCAGCCACCGCCTTCTCGCCGGTCGCCGTCACGCCGGACGAGCTGGGCGAAGCCTGGGACGGCGGCAAGGTGCATCTGCCGCTGTTGGTCGACTACAACGGCGCTTTCTACGGCAAGCCTGATTGCGGCGTTGAGATGCAATTCAACTTCCCGCAACTGGTCGCCCACGTGTCCAAGACCCGCGAGCTGGCCGCCGGCTCCATTGTCGGCTCCGGCACCATCTCCAACAAGGACCGCTCGGTCGGCTCTTGCTGCCTGGCCGAGCAACGGATGATAGAAACCATCGAGCAGGGCGCGCCGAAGACGCCGTTCATGAAGGTGGGCGACACGGTGCGCATCGAGATGAGGAGCGCGGCCGGCGATAGCATCTTCGGCGTGATCGAACAGACCGTGGTGAAACATGACTGATCGCGTGTTGTACGGCTATTTCCGCTCCAGCGCCGCCTACCGGGTGCGCATCGCGCTGAACCTGAAGGGGCTGGATTACCGCTATCGGCCGATCAATCTGCTTAAGGGCGAGCAGCGCAGCGCCGACTACCTGGCGATCAACCCGCAAGGCCTGGTGCCGCTGCTGGACGACGGCGGCGTCAGGATCGCCCAGTCGCTGGCCATCTGCGAATACCTGGACGAGGCTTACCCGGACACGCCGCGGCTGTTGCCGGCTGAGCCGGCGGCGCGGGCGCGGGTGCGCTCGCTGGCGCTGGCCATCGCCGCCGACATCCATCCTTTGCAGAACACCCGGGTCGGCAAGTATTTGCAGACCGAGTACGGCAAGGACGAGGAGGGCAAGGCGGAGTGGATACGCCACTGGATTCGCACCGGCTTCGACGCGCTGGAAAAGCAGATGGCCGAGTCGCCGGGCCGTTACGCGGCCGGAGATCTGCCGACGCTGGCCGATGTCTGCCTGCTGCCGCAGGTGTTCAGCGCCCGCCGTTTCGGCGTGGATCTGGCGCCGTATCCGAACATCGTCCGCGTCGCGGAGGCGCTTGAGCATTTGCAGGCATTCGCCGAAGCGCATCCGTCCCGTCAGCCGGACGCGATGTAAGTCTTTGATCTGAAGGCCCGGCCGCGTAGAGCGGCCGGGCCGCTTGTTTTCACAGGGCGGTGACAGGCTGTTTTTTTGCAATTATTCCTTGACGCGAATAGCGTCCTCTGATTAAATGCGTGGCTCTGACGGCGCGGTAGCGCTGAAGGTAAAAGTGGCCAGTTAGCTCAGTTGGTAGAGCAGCGGATTGAAAATCCGCGTGTCCGTGGTTCGATTCCGCGACTGGCCACCACAGCAAGGCCAGTTAGCTCAGTTGGTAGAGCAGCGGATTGAAAATCCGCGTGTCCGTGGTTCGATTCCGCGACTGGCCACCAGATTGAAAAAGCCGAATCCGCAAGGGTTCGGCTTTTTGCATTGGGCGCCGGGATGGCGCCAGGCAGCCTCAGCAGGCGTCCTCCACGGCGCTTTTGGGCGAGGGCGCGCGGGGGAGGGCGGCGGCGATCAGCAGCGCGCAGGCGCCCGCCGCCAGCGTCAGGCTCAGTCCGGCGCGGGCGCCGTAGGCATCGATCGTCAGGCCGCACAAGGAAGCGCCGCCGGCCACGCCCAGCAGAATGCCGGTGACCAGCCAGGTCAGGCTTTCTGTCAGCCGCGCGCGCGGCACGGCTTTCTCCACCATTTCCATCGCCACGATCAGCGTCGGCGCGAAAGACAGTCCGGACAGCAGCATCACGGCAGCCAGCCAGAAAACATTCGGCGCCAGCGAGATGAAGACGGAGCTGGCCGCCGTGGCCGCGCAGCAGCACAGCAACAGCCTGCCCAGCGGCAGCGCCGGTTTGAGCGCGCCGAAGGCCAGTCCGCCGATGCCGGAGCCCAGGGCGTACAGCGCCAGCACCCAGCCGGCCGCGGACGGCGAGCCTTGCGCCTTCGCGAAAGCCACGGCCGCGACATCGATGATGCCGGCGATGGCGCCCAGCGTGCCCATCAGCAGGGCGAGAACCGGCACCGGCGGCAGGAAGAGCGCTGAGCGGCCGCTGCCCGGCGCGGCGGGGTGGGCCGGCGGTTCGGTGGCTTTCTGGCGCAACAGGGCGAAGACGCTGAACAGGATCAGCAGCGCGGCCGTCAGCGGACCGGCTTCGGGAAACCAGGCCATGCACAGGCCTATCGACAGCGGCGGGCCCATGACGAAGGCGATTTCGCTCAGCACGCTGTCCAGCGCGAACGCCGTCGGCAGCAGCGTCTGCCCCTCCAGCAGCTTCGCCCAGCGGGCCCGTGTCATCGCCGGGATGCTGGGCAGACAGCCCGCCGGCGCCGCGCACAGGTACAGCGTCCAGTGCGGCGCGTCCAGGCGGCTGCACTGGACCAGCGCCAGCAGGGCGAGAGCGCCGATGCCGGTGGCCGGCGGCAGCACCCGGCTCTGGCCATAGCGGTCGGCCAGGCGGGACACCTGCGGCGTCAGCAGGGCGGTGGCCAGCATCAAGGTGGCGGCCACCGATCCGGCGAGACTGTAGCTGTCCCGGGTCAGCGACAGCATGGTGATGATGCCGACCCCCACCATGGTGCTGGGCAGGCGCGCCACCCAGCCGGCCAGCGCCAGCGCCGTAACGCCCGGCGTGCGGAATAATTGGCCGTATCGATTGGCCATGGGAGTTCTCCTTGCGGTTTTCCGAGCGTAGCGGGGGGTCATGCGGATAGGTCAAGTTATCCAGGCCATATGTCTTTGTCAATTTGAGGACGGTCGGCGGAGGTCTTGGTTCGACGGCGTATAATCGGCAGCTTGTATTGCGCCGGAGCTCACATGCCTTACCGTTTCATCGCCTCCGATCTGGACGGCACCCTGCTGGACCAGCATCACGCCGTGACCCCGTTGACCGCCGCAACCCTGCAGCGTCTGGAAAAACGCGGCGTGCGGTTCGCGCTCGCCACCGGCCGCCATTACCTGGACGTCAGGGGCATCCGCCAGGCGCTGGGCGTGCGCGCCCATTTGATCACTTCCAACGGCGCGCGGGTGCATGATCCTGACGATGCCTTGATCTATCGGCGGAACATCGACGCGGAGCTGGTCCGCGTCATTTCGCAGCCGGAGTTCGCCGCCGGCGCCATCGTCAATTTCTATCTCGACGACGAGTGGCTGATCAGCGAACCCTGCCAGGAACTGCTGGACATGCACAAGGATTCCGGCACCGCGTATCGGGTGTGCGATCTGGCCCGCCACGGCGGCGAGGGGGTGGGCAAGGTGCTGTACATCGCGCCGCACGAGCATTTGCTGGGCGTGGAGCGCAAGCTGCGAGAGCGTTTCGGCGACAGGCTCTATATCACCTTCTCGCTGGAGCATTGCCTGGAGGTGATGGCGGCCGGCGTGTCCAAGGGCCATGCGTTGGAACGGGTGCTGGAGCGGCTGGGCATCCCGGCGGACGCGTGCCTCGCTTTCGGCGACGGCCAGAACGACATCGAGCTGCTGCAAGCGGCAGGCCATCCGCGGGTGATGGGGAACGCGCATCCGCGGCTCAGCGACATGCTGCCGCAGGCGCGCCGCATCGGCAGCCATGCGGAGTCGGGCGTGGCGCTGCACTTGCGGGAGCTGTTCACGCTGTAGCCGGCGGCGCGTTCGCAGACTGGATTTCTCCCGCTGGCCAAGCGGGGCGGGAGCGCGTTAAGCTAGGTAAAACGTCTGTCCTTGTTTCTGATCGTCGATCGAGTTCGTTGTGCTGAGTGGCCATGCCGGGGGGATCGCCATGAATTCATCGTGTCTGGAAAATGAGAGCGGAAACGCCCGCCTGCCGGGGCGCGCCATCATCGAGGAAATGCTGGCCGCCGCCGGCGTCGCCGTCAACGGCAGCCGTCCGTTCGACATTCAAGTCCACCATCCGCAGTTCTACCGACGCGTGCTGCAGCAGGGCTCCTTGGGCCTGGGCGAAAGCTATATGGACGGCTGGTGGGAGTGCGAGCGGCTGGACGCGTTCTTCCAGCGGGTGATGCGCGCCGGCCTGGAGAATAGGCTGCCGCGGCGCTGGCGCGACACGCTGTACCTGATGGCGGCCAGGCTGGTCAATTACCAGTCCTTGCGGCGGGCCCGCAAGGTGGGCGAACACCATTACGACCTGGGCAACGACTTGTTCGCCGCGATGCTGGACCCGAACATGCAGTACTCCTGCGGCTACTGGAAGGACGCCGCCACGCTGGAGGAGGCGCAGGAGGCCAAGCTCAGGCTGATCTGCGACAAGCTCGGGCTCAAACCCGGAATGCACCTGCTGGACATAGGCTGCGGCTGGGGCGGCCTGGCCGCTTACGCCGCGCGCCATTACGGCGTCCGGGTCACCGGCATCACCATCTCCGAGCAGCAGCGGCAGTTGGCGCTGCAGCGCTGCGCCGGGCTGGACGTGGACATCCTGTTGCAGGATTACCGCCACCTGGCGCTTAGGGCCGACCGCATCGTCTCGGTGGGCATGTTCGAGCACGTCGGGCCGCGCAATTACGATGCCTATTTCGAGACCGCCGCGCGCAATCTGACGCCGGACGGCCTGTTCCTGCTGCACACGATAGGCGCCAAGACGACCGATTTGCGCATCGACCCGTGGATAGAGAAATACATTTTTCCCAACGGCTGCCTGCCGTCGGTCTCGCATATCGCCCGGGCCAGCGAGCGCTATTGGATGGTGGAGGACTGGCACAATTTCGGCGCCGACTACGACCTGACGCTGATGGCCTGGCTGCAGCGCTTTCAGCAGGTCTGGCCTCAGTTGACTGCCCATTACCCGTCCCGCTTCTACCGGATGTTCACCTATTACCTGAACGCCTGCGCCGGGGCTTTCCGCGCGCGCGACCTGCAGTTGTGGCAGGTGCTGTTCAGCCGGGAGGGAGTAGAGGGCGGGCTGAGGGGGGCGCGCTGAGGGATGGGGAAATGAAAAACGCCAGCGAGATTCGCTGGCGTTTTTGTTTGCGGCATGACTGGGAATGGTCAGCCCTGCAGCGCGGCGGCCAGCGCCGTGGCCTGCTCGCCGACGATCAGGTGCAGCACGCCCGGCGCCACCTGGGTGACGGCGGAGACGCCGGCGGCGCGGGCCGCGGCCTCGTTGAAGCGGGCGGCGTCCTTCAGCTCCACGCGCAGGCGGGTGTGGGCGATGGCCTCCACCTTGCCGAGGTTGGCCGGGCCGCCCAGCGCCTGCTTCAGCGCGGAGACGTCGGCCTTGGCGGCTGCCGGGGAGGCCGCGGGCGCGGCGGCCGGAGCCGGAGCGGCAACCGGGGCGGACGACAGCTCGGCATCGCTGCCCGCGCCGCGCAGATAGATCTCCATATCGGTCTTCAGGTTCTCGGACAAGGGGCCGAAGATGGCCTGGATGCCGCTGCCCACCACCACCACGCCGGACGCGCCCATCGCTTTCAGCTTGGGCTGGTCCACCTTGGCGGTGTCCTGCACCGCGATGCGCAGGCGGGTGATGCAGGCGTCCAGGCTGCGGATGTTGGAGCGGCCGCCGAAGGCCAGCACCAGTTGGCGGGCGCGCTGGTCCTCGCTGACGGCGCCGATGCTTTCGGCGCTTTCATCTTCGCGGCCCGGCGTCTTCAGATTGAACTTGGCGATCACGAAGCGGAACACCGAGTAATAAACCACCGCGTAGATCGGCCCCAGGATGAACACGTAGCCGGCGTGCTTGGCCTTGTCGCCGATCAGGTTGAACAGCAGGAAATCGAGACCGCCTTGCGAGAAGGTGAAGCCCATGTGCATGTCCAGCGTATTGGCCACGAACTGGGTGGAGGCGGCCAGCACGGCGTGGATCAGGTACAGCACCGGGGCGACGAACAGGAAGGAAAATTCGATCGGTTCGGTGATGCCGGTCAGGAAGGAGGTCAGCGCGGCGGAAATCATGATGCCGCCCACCTTGACGCGGTTTTCCGGCTTGGCCGAGTGCCAGATGGCGATGGCCGCGGCCGGCAGGCCGAACATCTTGAACAGGAAGGCGCCGGACAGCACGCCGGCAGTCGGGTCGCCGGCGAAGAAGCGGTTGATGTCGCCGTGGATATGCTTGCCGCCGGCGTCGACGAAGTCGCCCATTTCGAAGAAGAACGGCACGTTCCAGATGTGGTGCAGGCCGAACGGAATCAGCATCCGCTCGACGAAGCCGTACACGGTGGCCGCGGTGCGCGGATCGCTGACGGCGGCCCAGTGCGAGAACGTCTCGATGGCTTCGCCTATCGGACGCCATGCCACCGACAGCACCGCGCCCAAGCCGATGGCGCCGATGGCGGTGATGATGGGCACGAAACGCTTGCCGGCGAAGAAGCCCAGGTATTCGGGCAGCTTGATCCGGTAGAAGCGGTTGAACATATAGGCCGCCAGGCCGCCGGCGAGAATGCCGCCGAACACGCCGGTCTGGATAGACGGCAAGCCCATGATCATGGCGGTTTTCACGCCCATCAGCGTAGCCATCACGCCCAGTGTGACGGTGGTGACCAAGTGTCCGATCACCGCGGCGATGGCGGCGACGCCATCGTTCTCGGTGAAGCCGAGCGCCACGCCGACGGCGAAGATCAGCGGCAAGTTGCCGAAAATCACGTCGCCGGAGTGCTTCATCAGCGACAGGATCGCGAGGAGCACGGCGTTCTGGGTGTGGAAGTCGGTCGCGCCGATACCAAGCAGCAGACCGGCCACCGGCAGCACGGCCACCGGTAGCATCAGGGACTTGCCTACTTTCTGCAAGTTAGCGAATGCTGAGCTAAACATGATTATTATCCTGCTTTGACATGCTTATGGAATGTCGAGCGGCTGTGACGCCGTCCCCTCTATAAAGCCTCTTCGCGCGCCAAGCCGCTTGAGTGGCGCCGGACGGCGCCGGGTTTCCCCGGCGGTCTCCCCGCCCGGCGCCGCGAACCTGGCCCGCGCCGAGGCTTATTCTGTTAACGAGCGAGTTGATTCAGATGGTGGCGGACGTCGGTGACGGTGGACAGCGCCAGCACCTCGCGCGCCAGCTCGCGGCACTCGTCCATGCTCCAGCGCGCCAGCGTGGCTTTCACCGAGGCGACCGCCGGGGTGCTGACCGACAACTCGGTCACGCCCATGCCCACCAAGAGAGGCGCGGCGCGCTCGTCGGATGCCAGGCCGCCGCAGACGCCTACCCACTTGCCGTGGGCGCGCGCGCCTTCGCAAGTCAGCGCGATCATCGCCAGCACGCCCGGGTGCAGCGCGTCGGCCTGCTTGGCCAGCTGCGGGTGGCCGCGGTCCATCGCCAGCACGTACTGGGTCAGGTCGTTGGTGCCGATGGAGAAGAAGTCCACTTCCGGCGCGAAGCGCGCGGCCAGCACCGCGGCCGACGGCACTTCCACCATGATGCCGACCTTGACGCCGGACACGCCCAGCGCGGCCTGCTCTTCGGCCAGCACCGCCTTGGCGGCGCGCAGTTCTTCCAGCGAGGCCACCATCGGGAACATGATGTGCAGCTGCGTCAGCGGAGCGGCTTGGAGGATGGCGCGCAACTGAGTGCGCAAGAGGTCGGGGCGTTCCAGGCTGACGCGGATGCCGCGCAGGCCGAGGAAGGGGTTGTCTTCCTTGGGCAGCGGCAGGTAGGACAGCGGCTTGTCGCCGCCCACGTCCAGCGTGCGCACCACCAGCGGGCGCTCCTTGCCCAGCGCCTCGGCCACCGCGCAGTATTCGGCGGCTTGCTCGGCTTCGGTGGGCGCGGTGTCGCGGTTGTCGAACAGGAATTCCGAGCGCAGCAGGCCCACGCCCTCGGCGCCCTTGGCCACAGCTTCGCGCGCGTCGGCGGCGTTGCGGATATTGGCCACCACGTCGATGCGGGCGCCGTCGCGGGTCGCGGCCGGACGCATCGAGCTTTCGGCCTCGGCGGCGCGGCGCTCGGCCAGGCGGGCGATGTCGCGCTCGGCGGCGGCGATGTCGTCCGCGGTCGGCGCGATGGCCAGCGTGCCCTCGTTGCCGTTCAGGATCACCTGCAGGCCCTCCGGCAGCTTCAGCGCGGTCTGGGAGATGCCGCAGATCGCGGGGATGCCCAGCGAGCGGGCCAGGATGGCCACGTGGCTGGTGGCGCCGCCGGTGCGGGTACAGAAGCCCATCACCTTGGATGGATCCAGCGCGGCGGTGTCGGACGGCGCCAGGTCTTCGGCGATCAGGATGGAGCCGGCCGGCAGTTCCAGCGCGGCCTGCTTCACGCCGGCCAGCAGCGCCAGCACGCGGCGGCCCACGTCGCGGATGTCGTTGGCGCGTTCGCGCAGCAGGGCGTTGTCCTGCGCTTCCAGGCGGGCGGAATAGGCGCTGAAGGCGGCGCGCCAGGACCAGGCGGCCGACTTGCCGTCGGCCAGGCCGGTATAGGTTTGCGCCAGCAGGTCCGGGTCTTGCAGCAGTTCCTGGTGCATGGACAGGATGGCCTGCTTCGCCGGGTCAGTCAGCTGCGCCTTGACCAGATCCAGCTGGGCCGAAGCCTCCTCGGCGGCGCGGGAGAACGCCTGTTGTTCCACATTGGCGCCCTTGCCGTGCTCGGGCACGTCGAATTCCTGCAGGCGATGGTGAACGATGCGGCCGATGGCGATGCCGGGCGAAGCGCCGACGCCGGCCAGCTGGCTGTCGCTGTCCTGCTGCTGGGCGAAGACCGGCGCGGCGGCCGGGGCGATCGGCGCCTCGTCGGCCTTCTCGCCGCAGCGGTCATTCAGCAGTTGGGTCAGTTCCGCGATGGCGGCCGAGGCGTCGCCGCCGGCGGCGCGCACGCGCACCAGGTCGCCCAGTTTGGTGGCCAGACCCATGATGGCGACCACGGATTTGGCGTTGGCTTCCTTGTCGCCCAAGAGCAGCTGGATGTCGGAGGAGAAGGTCTTGGCCTTGCTGGCGAATACCGCCGCCGGACGGGCATGCAGGCCGGCGGGGTTGCCGATGGCGATGTCGGCGGACAGTTGGGGTTCGGCGGTTTCGGTAGGCAACACGACCTTGCCGTTGGCCAGCTGCAGCGACAGCACCACGCTCTTGCCGGCGTCGACCATGCCGTCGGCCAGGCTCATCCTGGCCACGGTTTCGCCGTTGGTGACGATGATCTGGGTCAGCAGGCTGGCGGCCTTGCGGCCGACCAGGTCAAGGTCGAAGTCGATGACCGGCTGGCCGACGGCAACTTGCTGGCCTTGCTCGACCAGGGGGAAAAAGCCTTCGCCTTTCAGCATCACGGTGTCGATGCCGATGTGCACCATCACTTCCACGCCTTCGGCGGTGGTGATGGTCAGCGCGTGGTGGGAGGAATGCAGATTGCTGACCACGCCGCTGACCGGAGCCAGCAGACTGCCCGAGGTGGGATCGAGCGAGATGCCGTCGCCGACCATCTTGCCGGCGAACACGGGGTCCGGAACGCTGTCCAAGGGGACCAGCCACCCGGAAAGGGGGGCCAGAACATCTAATCTTGGTGCGGTGGTGCCCATGAGAAACTCCTCAATTCGTGGATAATTCCAGTCGTTTTATTACGAGCGTCAATCAAGCCGTTGGATGGGGGCCGGGCGATGGCCGCGCTGCGGCATGCTTTTGTTGTGCTGGCTTGTCCTGACGGGGTTTTGACAATTATATACAGGCAGTCGCCTTGTCGGGCCGGCGACTGGGCTTGTTCGTATCTTGCCTATTTTGTAGTTTAACTACATACAAATCACGCAGCAGCTTGATGGCAATCAAGAAAATGTGCAAGTCGGAATTGTCTTGATTGTCTGCTGCATTGCAGCATATTGCTGGGCTGGCGCGAGATAGCGCTTGAATATTGCGGACTTGGGGAGCAGGGGGGAAAGACCGGCGCTGTTGCATTTTTGTAATGCAACTCTAAAAAGCGAAAAGCCCCGCGGAAGCGGGGCTGGAGATCGGTGATCGGGCTTGGTCAGGCTTGGCGCTGCCGTTCCGGCTGGCCCAGCAGGAACAGCGCGAGCGAGCTGGCGATCAGGAAGGCGGGGTATTCCCAGCCGCCGCCCTCGTTGGTGAACATCCAGCCCTTGGCGCCGTGCACCAGAACGATGGCGCCCAGCAGTTGCGGAATCAGCAGCAGCGCCACCCAGCGCGCCTGGATGCCGGCCAGCAGCAGCAGGCCGCCGCCGATCTCGATCAGGATGGCGAAGTAGCCGACGAAGCCCGGCAGACCCAGGCTGGCGAAGTATTCGGCGGTGCCGGCCGGGGTGAAGACAAACAGCTTCAACGCGCCGTGAGACAGGTACATCAGGCCCAGCGCCACGCGCAGCACCAGGGCGGCCAGGCAGGGGTTTTGCAGACGGTTCATGATTGCGTTCCAGTTCAGATTGGTATGGCGCTATTTGACCATCAGCTTTATATTCAATAAATACTACAATTTGAAAATTATTATTTCTCTATAAGAAATTATATGGATAGATTCTCCGAGATACGAGCCTTCGTCTGCGTGGCCGAGCTGGGCAGTTTCGTCGCCGCGGCGGAAAGGTTGGAGCTGTCGCGGGCGATGGTGACCAAGCTGGTGGCGGCGCTGGAGAACCGGCTGGGCGTGCGGCTGATGCATCGCACCACGCGCAAGCTGTCGCTGACCGAGGCCGGCGAAACCTATCTGGCCCAAGCGGGCAGCCTGCTGGGCGAGCTGGACGAGCTGGACGCGCTGCTGTCCCACGGCGCCAGCGAGCCGGTGGGCAGGCTCAGGGTATCGGCGCCTGTGTCCTTCGGCATGCGCTACCTGGGGCGCATCATCGGCGGCTTCCACCAGCGCCATCCGCAGATCGAGGTGGAGCTGAGCCTGAACGACCGCCGGGTGGACCTGGTGGAGGAGGGGTTCGATCTGGCGTTGCGGGTGTCCAATCTAAGCGACTCCTCTTTGGTGGCGCGCAAGCTGGCGCAGATCGAAGACCTGTTGGCCGCCTCGCCGGATTATCTGGCGCGCCACGGCGCGCCGGGGAGTCCGGCCGAGCTGGTCGACCACCAGTGCCTGCTGTACGCGCTGACATCCCAGCCCAATGTCTGGGACTACCAGGCGCCGGACGGCAGCCAGGGTAGGGTGAAGGTCCGGGGCGGACTCAAGGCCAATAACGGCGACGTGCTGACCGACGCCGCCGTGCACGGCATGGGCATCGTGCTGCAGCCGCGCTTTCTGCTGGACGAGGAGCTGGCCGACGGCAGGCTGGTGCCGGTGCTGCCCGGCTACCATTGGCATTGCCTGGACCTGTCGGTGGTCTATCCGGTGCGCCGCCATGTGCCGGGCAAGGTGAGGGTGTTCGTTGAATACCTGGCGGAATTCTTCCGCGGCTGAGGTGGGTTTTTCATGCCAACTGATTGATTTTCAATATAAATGTTTGTATGCGGACAATCATCTCTTTTCCTATAACGGAAGCCGGCGCGCGTAGGCACGCGCTCCGTGTATCGGGAAGGAGTAGGTCATGCAAACAAAGATGATGGTGGCCGGTTTGCTGGTGTTGGGCGCGACGATGACTGCGGCGGCGGCGGGTTGCGCCAAGCAGCAGAAGCCCGATTATCCGGTGGCGGCGATGAGGGATGACGTGGCCGGGGTGGTCAAGGTGACGTTCAAGACCGGCGCCGACGGCTCGGTATCCGGCATCAGAAGCGCGACGTTCAGCGCGGCGATTCCGCCGCAATACCGCAGCGGCTTCCGTTCGGAGATCGCCAAGGCCTTGCGCGAATACCGCTGCGCGCCGAGCGCGACCTTGAGCCAGGAATTCGATTTCAAGATGGAGGAGTAAGGCGTTAGATACGGGGCGGCGCGGGAGCGCCGTCCGTTCTCAGGGGTAGAACCAGTACAGGCTGTAACCCATCGCATGCACCTTGCCGGCATCCAGCCGCATGGTGACCTTGACCTCGCTGTTGGCGTTGAAGCGGTTCAGCTTCAGGTCGTCCGGCTTCAGGTATTCCTTGGGCGCGAAAACCTTGCGGATCAGCACCTGGTCGTCGCTGTCCTTCAGCGTCACTTCCAGCATCGGATACGCCTGCGGATACTGCGCATGGTTCTTCAGCGTCGCCGACAGCTGGATCAGGTTGGGGTAGTCGGGGACGAAGGCCAGCTCCGACCATTCGGTGCGGATCAGCGCGATGTCGGTCGGCCATGGCACTTCGCAATCCAGCGCGCGGCATAGATGTTCCAGCGTCGGCCGGGATTCCGGCACTTCCGCCGCGATGCGGGTGCGATTGATGTAGACCAGCTGCGCGGCGAGGAACAGCGCGCCGATCACCGCCAGCGCGGCCAGCAGGCCATTCAGCCAGGGGCCGGCCGGCTTGTGGGTGCGGGCCGCTTCCTCCTCCACCGCGTCGGCGTCGGTGAACAGCGGCTCATCGAATTCGACATGCGCCGGCGGCGCTTCCTCGGCATGCGCAGCCTCGGCGCGCCGGCGGCTGCCGAACACCTCGGGCCGGGCCGGGGCGGGCGGCGGTTCGGGATCGTCGAAGGGATTGCCGATCGGCGTGGAGACATGGCGGTTCTGCATCGCCTCGGACAGCGCGCGCTGGAAGGCTTCCACGTCTTCCTGCCTTGGGGGCGGCGCTTCGGCCTGAACGGGAGCGGCCGCCGCGCGCGGTTGCTGAGCGGCGACCGGGTCCGGCAGGATCTGGACATCGCCTTGCTGGGCCTGAGGATCGAAGTCCGGCACTTCCAGCTCGAAGTCGTCCATCGGATCGCGAGCCGGGGGCGCCGCCAGAGCCGGCGACGGCTCGAGGCGGGTGATGACGAAATGGTCCGGGGCCTTGAATACATGGGAACAGCGCCCGCAGCGCACCAGTCCATTGGCGGCTGCTAACTGGCTGTCATTGACCTTGAAGCGGGTCTGGCAGTTGGGGCACTGTGTCGTGTATGTCATACGGCGGCGCGTCGGGTTCCTGTCAGTCTAGTCCATCCTTCGTCGAACACCGGCGGGTCCATCTCGAACCATTGGCTGTAGATGGCGGACAGTTCTTCGGCTTGTTCGGCGAGGATGCCGGAAAGCACGATTCTACCACCGGTTTTCACATGGCTTGCCAGCAGGTCGCCCAGCATGCGCAGCGGATTGGCCAGAATATTGGCCAGCACCACGTCGTACTGGGTTTGCGGATTGGCGTCCGGCAGGAAGAAATCGGCCGCCACGCCGTTCTGCTCGGCATTGTCCTTGCTGGCGCGAACCGCCTGCTGGTCGATGTCGATGCCGACGGCCGAGGCCGCGCCCAGCTTCAGCGCGGCGATGGCCAGGATGCCGGAGCCGCAGCCGTAGTCGAGCACGCTTTCGTTGCCCTGCAGCTGCTTGTCCAGCCATTGCAGGCACAGCCGGGTGGTGGGGTGGCTGCCGGTGCCGAAGGCCAAGCCCGGGTCCAGCTGCAGGTTCACCGCATTGGGGGACGGGGCCTCGTGCCAGGTCGGGGTGATCCACAGCCGGTCGGAGATGCGGATCGGCTCGAACTGCGACTGCGTCAGCCGCACCCAGTCCTGCTCCTCCACGCGCTCGACGCTGTAGGCCGGCATGGCCAGCTGGCAGGCATTGGCGGCGGCGGCGATCAGCAGCGCCACTTCGGCGTTCTCGTCGAACAGGGTGATGATGCGGCTCTGGCTCCACAACTGGTCCACCGGCTCGCCCGGTTCGCCGAAGATCGGCTGCTCGCGGTCGGTGCCGGCCCAGGCGTCTTCGATGGCGGTGGACAGCGCGCCGGCATCCATCAGCGCGTCGGCCAGCCGTTCGGCGACGGCGGAATCGGAATCAATGGTGGCTTGCAACCATGCCATCAGGCTTCCCCTTTTTTCTGCTGCAGGCGGTGCTCCAGATAATGGATGCTGGTGCCGCCGCGCTGGAAGGCCGCATCCAGGAACAGCTCCTGGTGCAGCGGAATATTGGTCTTGATGCCGGAGATCGCCATCTCCGACAGCGCCACGCGCATCCGCGCCATCGCCTGGTCGCGGGTGTCGCCGTAAGCGATCAGCTTGCCCACCATCGAGTCGTAGTGCGAGGGCACGGTGTAGCCCTGGTAGATGTGCGAGTCGATGCGGATGCCGGGGCCGCCGGCCGGGTGGTAGCTCTCGATCTTGCCCGGGGACGGCACGAAGGTGAACGGGTCCTCGGCATTGATCCGGCATTCCATCGCGTGGCCGGCGAACACGATGTCTTTTTGCTTATAGCGCAGTTTCTCGCCGGCGGCGATGCGGATCTGTTCCTGCACGATGTCCACGCCGGTGATCATTTCCGTCACCGGATGCTCCACCTGCACGCGGGTGTTCATTTCGATGAAGTAGAACTCGCCGTTCTCGTACAGGAACTCGAAGGTGCCGGCGCCGCGGTAGCCGATGCGGCGGCAGGCTTCGGCGCAGGCTTCGCCGATCTTCTGCCGTTGCTTGTCGGTGATGCCCGGGGCCGGCGCTTCCTCGATGATCTTCTGATGGCGGCGCTGCATCGAGCAATCGCGCTCGCCCAGATAGATGGCGTTGCCGTATTCGTCGGCCAGCACCTGGATCTCGATGTGGCGCGGCAGCTCCAGGAATTTTTCCATGTACACGGTCGGATTGCCGAAGGCCGCGCCGGCTTCGGTGCGGGTCATCTGCACCGAGCTGATCAGCGCGCCTTCGGAGTGGACCACGCGCATGCCGCGACCGCCGCCGCCGCCGGAGGCCTTGATGATGACCGGGTAGCCGATTTTCTTGGCGATCTTGGCGATTTCGACCGGATCGTCCGGCAGCGCGCCGTCGGAGCCGGGCACGCAGGGCACGCCGGCCGCGATCATCGCGTGCTTGGCCGACACCTTGTCGCCCATCGTGCGGATGGTGTCCGGACGCGGGCCGATGAAGACGAAGCCGGACTGTTCGACGCGTTCGGCGAAATCGGCGTTTTCCGACAGGAAGCCGTAGCCGGGGTGGATGGCCTGGGCGTCGGTCACCTCGGCGGCGGCGATCAGCGCGGGCACGTTGAGGTAGCTCTTGGCCGACGGGGCCGGGCCGATGCAGACCGATTCATCGGCCAGCTTCACGTATTTGGCTTCGCGGTCGGCCTCGGAGTGCACGACCACGGTCTTGATGCCCATTTCACGGCAGGCGCGCTGGATGCGCAGCGCGATTTCACCACGGTTGGCGATCAGAATTTTTTCGAACATGGAATCTCTCCGCGGGCTGATCCGGTCCGGGCGCTTGGCCGGTCCGGGCCCATGCTGTCACGTCAAACGACAAGGGCACAGACCTTGGCCGTGCCCTGAATCTCGCGATGTCGTCCGAGCGCTTACTCGATGACGAACAGCGGTTCGCCGTATTCTACCGGCTGGCCGTCTTCCACCAGGATGGCCTTGATCACGCCGGAGCGGTCGGCTTCGATCTCATTCATCAGCTTCATCGCTTCGATGATGCACAGCGTGTCGCCGGCGCTGACGCTCTGGCCCACTTCGATGAAGGACTTGGCGCCCGGGCTCGGCGAGCGGTAGAAGGTGCCGACCATCGGCGACTTCATCGCGTTCTGGGTGTCGGCGGCCGGGGCTGCGGCGGGAGCTGCCGCTGCCGGAGCCGCGGCCGGGGTGCCGGCCGGAGCGGCGTACATCTGCGCCATCGGCTGGACAAAAGCTTGTTGAGCGACCGAGGATACGCGGGTGATGCGGACTTTTTCCTCGCCTTCGGTCACTTCCAGTTCGGCGATGCCGGACTCTTCGACCAGGTCGATCAGTTTTTTCAGTTTACGCAGGTCCATTGTCGATCCTTCGATTTGGATATTCTGTTCTGTAACGATGGTCAGGCTTGCGCGGACAGGTGTCGTACCGCGTGCGCAAGCGCCAGTTCGTAGCCATGGGCGCCCAGACCGCAGATCACGCCGATCGCCAGATCGGAGAAATACGAATGCTGGCGGAACGGTTCGCGGGCGTGGACGTTGGATAGATGTACTTCAATGAACGGGACCTTCACCGAGGCCAGCGCGTCGCGCAACGCGACGCTGGTGTGGGTGAACGCCGCCGGATTGATCAGGATGAAGGCGGTGCCGTCATCCAGGCATTGGTGTATGCGTTCTATCAGTATGTGCTCGGCGTTGCTCTGCAGCGCGGACAGGGAAAAGCCCGCCGCTTTGGCCTGCTGAGTCAGGCGCCGATTGATGTCGTCAAGGGTGTCCCGGCCGTAGTGTTGTGGTTCCCGAACGCCAAGCAAGTTGAGGTTGGGGCCGTGCAGCACGAGGATGGATTGGCTCAAGGCCAGGCTCCTGTTTTTCATCTTGGCCGCGAGTTTGCCGCAATTCGCCGCAAGATGTCCAGCGTTTGCGGGATTTAAAACGGTTGTTTGGTGCGCCGCGCCGCGCATCGCTTCGCGCGGTTTAGAGTGAAGGCCCTAGATTTTTCGGCGTTTTTTCGGGCGCGCGCGTTTTCGCCATGCCGGGAGAATACTGTGGCGAAAAGTCGGAGATGGCAAGGGCTGTCGACGCGCGGCACTGTGCCCGGAGAGTGGGCGCGGGTATAATTCGCCGATTCAGAACGATAGTTTCCGCAATGCAGCTTTCCGATTTCGACTACCACCTGCCCGAGGCGCTAATCGCGCAGCACCCGCCGGCCGAGCGTGGCGCCAGCCGCCTGTTGCACGTGGACGGCATGACGCTGTCCGACCTGGGCTTCGCCGACCTGCCGTCCCGGCTGCAAGCCGGCGATCTTCTGGTGTTCAACGACACTCGCGTGATCCGCGCCCGCCTGTTCGGCGAAAAAGCCAGCGGCGGCAAGGTTGAGGCCTTGATCGAGCGGGTGCTGGACGACCACACCGCGCTGGCCCATGTCCGCGCCTCCAAATCGCCGAAGCCGGGCAGCCGGCTGATCTTCGCCGGCCGCTGGGAGGCGGAAATGGTGGAGCGCCACGACGCCTTGTTCAAACTGCGCTTCCTGGCCGAGGAAAACGTCTACGACATCCTGGAGGCGTCCGGCAGGCTGCCGTTGCCGCCTTATATCGAGCGCAGCGCCGAGCACGACGACGACGAGCGCTACCAGACCGTTTACGCCCGCGAGCAGGGCGCGGTGGCGGCGCCGACCGCCGGCCTGCATTTCACCGACGAGATGCTGGCCGGGCTGAAGGCCCAGGGCGTGGAAACCGCCTTCGTCACGCTGCACGTCGGCGCCGGCACCTTCCAGCCGGTGAAGGTGGACAACGTGGCCGAGCACAAGATGCACAGCGAGATTTACGACATTCCGCAGGCCACGGTGGACGCCGTCGCCGCCGCCCGCGCCCGCGGCGGCCGGGTGGTGGCCATCGGCACCACCAGCGTGCGCGCGCTGGAATCGGCCGCCCGCGGCGGCGAGTTGACCGCCGGCCGCGGCGAGACCGACATCTTCATCACGCCAGGATACCGTTTCCGCGTGGTGGACCGCCTGCTGACCAATTTCCATCTGCCGAAATCGACGCTGTTGATGCTGGTGTCGGCCTTCGCCGGCTATGACGAGATTTTCCAGGCCTACCGCCACGCGGTGGAGAAGGAATACCGTTTCTTCAGCTATGGCGACGCCATGCTGCTGGAAAAGAAGGCCTGACCGCGCCGCCGCGGTCCAATCAGATATAGAGGGATCATGCCCATGTCCGGACTCGCGCCCGACGCCGCCCAGCCGGTGGAAATCCAGTTGCACCAGGTGTCCAAGATATTGGAGATCGCCTTCGACGACGGCGCCCGTTTCGAGCTGCCGTGCGAATACCTGCGCGTCCACTCGCCGTCGGCGGAAGTGCGCGGCCACGGCGCCGGCCAGGAGACGCTGCAGACCGGCAAGATGCATGTGGGCATCACGGCGCTGGAGCCGGTCGGCCATTACGCGCTGAAAATCACCTTCGACGACGGCCACGACAGCGGCCTCTACAGCTGGACCTACCTATACGAGCTGGGCGCCAAGCGCGGCCAGTATTGGCAGCAATATCTGGACAAGCTCGCCGCCGCCGGCGCGAGCAGGGAGTGAACATGGATAAGACCACGCATTTCGGTTACAAGACCGTGGCGGAGAGCGACAAGGCCGGCAAGGTGGCCGAAGTCTTCCACTCGGTGGCCGGCAAGTACGACGTGATGAACGACCTGATGTCCGGCGGCCTGCACCGGGTGTGGAAGCACTTCACGCTGACCACCTCCGGCGTGCGCGCCGGCGACAAGGTGCTGGACATCGCCGGCGGCACCGGCGACCTGTCGCGCGGCTGGGCCAAGCGCGTCGGCAAGACCGGAGAAGTGTGGCTGACCGACATCAACAGCTCGATGCTGACCGTGGGCCGCGACCGCCTGCTGGACGAGGGCGTGATCCTGCCGGTATCGCTGGCCGACGCCGAGAAGCTGCCGTTTCCGGACAATTATTTCGACGCGGTGTCGGTGGCCTTCGGCCTGCGCAACATGACGCACAAGGACGGGGCGCTGAAGGAGATGTGCCGGGTGCTGAAGCCGGGCGGCAAGCTGTTCGTGCTGGAGTTCTCCAAGGTATGGAAGCCGCTGTCGCCGTTCTACGACTTCTACTCGTTCAAGGCGCTGCCGGTGATGGGCAAGCTGGTGGCGGGCGACGCTGACAGCTACCAGTACCTGGCCGAATCCATCCGCATGCACCCGGACCAGGAAACGCTGAAGCAGATGATGCTGGACGCGGGCTTCGGCAAGGTGGACTACCATAATCTGACCGGCGGCGTCGTTGCGCTGCACAAGGGCGTCAAGTTCTGATGCAGGCCGAGCTAGCGGCGCGTTTGGCTGAGCTGGGCATAGATTTGGCCATCCTGCAGGCCCGGGGGCTGGAAATCCATGCCGAGCCGGCTGAGCTGGCTCTGGTGGAACTCAACGCGGAAGAGCGCGAGTTTTATCTCGTGCCCGCCGCGGCAGAGGCCTGGCAGAGGATGCGGAGCGCGGCGGTGGAGGATAGCGTGGAGATATACCTGCTGTCCGCCTTTCGCAGCGTGGAGCGCCAGCACGAGATCATCGCCGCCAAGCTGGCGCGCGGCCAGGGCCTGGGAGAGATACTGCGCGTCAGTGCCGCGCCCGGTTTCAGCGAACACCATACCGGTTGCGCCGTCGATATCGGCGCGCCGGGATCGCCGCCGCTGGACGAAGTGTTCGAAACCAGCGCCGCTTTCGACTGGCTGAGCCGCCGCGCTGCGGATTTCGGTTTTCATCTGAGCTACCCGCGCGGCAACGCCAGCGGCTATTTATACGAGCCCTGGCATTGGCGCTGGCGGGCATAGTGGGAGCAGACACATGGCCCTGACCATCGCAGCCTTCAACCATCTGCTGAACCAGCACCCGGCGCGCCGCGCCGAGCTGGCGGCCCATGCCGGCCGCCGGGTGGCGATCGCGCTGCCGCCCTTGCACGTGGCCGGCGTGATCACCGAAGAAGGCTGGCTGGCCGCCTGCGACGGCGAGCCCGAGGCCAGGCTGAAGCTGCGTCACGGCGCGGTGCTGTCGCATCTGACCGGCCAGGCGCCGAAACTGGCGGACATCGCGCTGGAGGGCGATGCCGAGCTGGCGTCTGCGGTGGGGCGCATCGTCGGCCAGCTGCACTGGCACGCCAGCGAGGACTTGTCGCGGGTGTTCGGCGACGTGGCCGCGCAGCGGATGGAAAACCTGGCGCGCGGCTTGTTCGGCTTCAAGGGCCAATTGGCCTTCCGCCTGGCCGACGGCTGGATCGAGCATCTGCGCGAGGAAGCGCCGCTGCTGGCCAGCCGCCATCTGGTGCAGCGCTTCGTCGCCGAAGTGGACCATCTGCGCGACGACGCCGGCCGCTTGGGCAAGCGGCTGGAGCTCTTGGAAGCCGCGTTCAACAATAAACAGAATTCCCAGACCTGACGGATTTATGTCGATATCGCGTTCGCTGAAGATTGTTGCCACCCTGTACCGTTACGGCCTGGACGATTTCCTCGAGGGGCATTCCAGGCTCGCCTTCCTGCACAAGCTGTTCGGCCTGTGTCCGGTCCGCCGCGACACCTCGGCGCCGCTGCCGCAGCGGGTGAGGCTGGCGCTGGAAGGCCTGGGGCCGATCTTCGTCAAGTTCGGCCAGGTGCTGTCCACCCGCCGCGACCTGCTGCCGCCGGAGTACGCCGACGAGCTGGCGCGGCTGCAGGACCGGGTGTCGCCGTTCGACGGCGAAATTGCCCGCCAGGTGGTGGAGCGCAGCCTGGGCCGCAAGGTGGAGGAGCTGTTTGTCGATTTCGACCTGAAGCCGGTGGCCAGCGCCTCGGTCGCCCAGGTGCACAAGGCCTGGCTGCGCCAGCCGGACGGCCGCCGCGGCCGCGAGGTGGCGGTCAAGGTGCTGCGGCCCGGCATCCTGCCGGTGATCGAGCAGGATCTGTCCCTGATGCGGACGCTGGCCGGCTGGGTGGAGCGGCTGTTCTCCGACGGCAAGCGGCTGAAGCCGCGCGAGGTAGTGGCCGAGTTCGACAAATACCTGCACGACGAGCTGGACATGATGCACGAGGCGGCCAACGCCTCGCAGCTGCGGCGCAACTTCAAGGGTTCGGACATGCTGATCGTGCCCGAGGTGTTCTACGACTACTCTAGCCGCGAGGTGCTGACGCTGGAGTGGATGCACGGCATCCCGGTGGGGCAGATCGACAGGCTGCGCGAGGCCGGGGTCGACCTGAAGAAGCTCAGCCGTTTCGGCGTGGAGATCTTCTTCACCCAGGTGTTCCGCCACGGTTTCTTCCACGCCGACATGCACCCGGGCAATATCTTCGTCGCGCCGGACGGCCGCTACATCGCGCTGGATTTCGGCATCGTCGGCAGCCTGACCGATTCCGACAAGCATTACCTGGCGGTCAACTTCCTGGCCTTCTTCAACCGCGACTACCACCGCGTGGCCACCGCCCACATCGAATCCGGCTGGGTGCCCAAGGATACCCGCGCCGAAGAGCTGGAGGCCGCGGTGCGCACCGTGTGCGAGCCGATCTTCGAGAAGCCGTTGAGCCAGATCTCGTTCGGCATGGTGCTGTTGCGCCTGTTCGAGACCAGCCGCCGCTTCAACGTCGAGATCCAGCCGCAGCTGGTGTTGCTGCAGAAGACCCTGCTCAATATCGAGGGCCTGGGCCGGCAACTGGATCCGGAGCTGGACCTGTGGGACACCGCCAAGCCGTTCCTGACCAAGTGGATGAACGAGCAGATCGGCTGGCGCGGCCTGCTGCGGACGCTGAAGAACGAGGCGCCGCAGTGGGCGACCACGCTGCCGACCCTGCCGCGCAAATTGAACGAGGCCCTGGGCTCGGCCAAGACTGATCTCTTGGTGGAAGGCTATATGCACCTGATGCGCGAGCAGAAGCGGCAGAATTTCCTGCTGATGCTGATCGCCATCCTGTTGGCAGGACTGCTGGCGAAGATGCTTTGGTAGGGAGGCGTCTTCGATGGGAGCATGCCGCCTCCCTGGATGATTGCGGCGCAAACGGGCAACGGCCATCGGCCGCGGCCCGTTTTTCATGCCAGGAGCGTTTAGGCTGTGGACAAGTGGCGGTTCGGCGCGTGGCTGTGGATAAGAGACGCGAGCCCAAGCCCTGATCCTGTGTTGCGCCTTCGCGCCGCGCCTGTTGTATTGCGAGCGTCGTCGGATGCGAGCCAAAGACATATTTTCTGGCGTCGGCCTGGCGTCGGCCGCCGCCAAATGACCGCGGGGCCAGGCTATCGGCATGAAGTTTCCATGGCATGGTGCTAATTTTCTCCGGACGCCGCTGGCGGGACGAAAAATGCGGTAATCTTGGCAAAAAATACCACTCATCAGGAGCTGCTTATGTTAAGCCGCAACGCGGCCGTGCCGCGCATCGTCATCGTCGGGGGCGGAGCCGGGGGGCTGGAGCTGGCCACCCGGCTGGGACGCACGCTGGGCGCGCGCCATCGCGCGCAGGTCGTGCTGGTGGACGGCTCGCCCACCCATATCTGGAAACCGTTGCTGCATGAAGTGGCTACCGGCGCGCTTAACACCGGCGAGGACGAGGTCAACTACTTCGCCCATGGCTACCGCAACGGCTACGATTTCGAGTTCGGCTTCATGCAGGGCCTGGACCAGAAGCGCCGCACCATCCGCCTGTCGGCGATACCCGGCAGCGACGGCCAGCTGCTGAGCCCCGAGCGTGAGATCGGCTACGACTGGCTGGTGATCGCCGTCGGCGCCGAGGCCAACGATTTCGGCACGCCGGGCGTTGCCGAGCACGCGATGTTCCTGAATACCCCAAACGACGCCGAGAAGCTGCGCCACCGCGTGCTGGAGCAGGCTTTCCGCGCCAGCAGCGGCGAAGCCCCGGCGCGCGCGCTGTCCATCGCCATCGTCGGCGGCGGCGCCACCGGCGTGGAGCTGGCGGCGGAGCTCAACCACACCATGTGCGAGCTGCACCACTACGGCGCGCGCTTGCAGCCGGAACGGGTGAGAATCAGCGTGATCGAAGGCGCGGACCGCATCCTGGCCGCCGCGCCGCCGTCCTTGTCGGCCTATGCCGAGGAGCAGCTCGCCGGCAAGCACATTCAGGTGCTGACCGGCAGCCGGGTGGCGGCGGTGGAGGCGGACGGCGTCGCCTTGGCCGATGGCCGCAAGGTGGAGGCCGACATCACGGTGTGGGCGGCGGGCGTCAAGGCGCCGAGCTGGCTGGCCGGCCTGGACGGACTGGAAACCAACCGCGTCAACCAGCTGGTGGTGGATACCCGGCTGCATTGCGCCGGCGGCGACTGCGTCTACGCGATGGGCGACTGCGCGGCCGCGCCGGACGGCGACAGCGGCCGCATGCTGGCCGCCACCGCCCAGGTGGCTCACCAGCAGGCGCGCTATCTGGCCGACGAGCTGGCGCGCAGGCTGGAAGACAAGCCGGCGCGGCCGTTCGCCTTCAAGCCGCAGGGCATGATGGTGTCGCTGGGCAAGCACACCGCGGTGGGCAGCCTGGCGGCGGTGGTGGGCCCGAAGCGCGACTACCACGTGGAAGGCCGCGGCGCGAAGCTGATCTACGCGTCGCTGTACCGGATGCACCAGGCGGCCGTGCATGGCTGGGCGCTGGCGATTCTGCTGTTCATTGGCGACAAGCTGCGCCGCGCGGCGCGGCCGGCGTTGAAGCTGCACTGAGGCTGATCTGGGGGGGGGGGGCGGAGCCCGTCTGCATCGATGCCGTTCGCCTATTTGGCGAGCGGCATTTTCTTTGGCGACAAAGCAGTGGACGTTTGCCGGTTTTGGCGTTCGTGTAGATGGCTGATGGGCGACCATACCCCCTTCGGCACGCGCCGGCAAAAAATAGCATCCGCTTGAATGTGTGCTGCGCCGCAACTTGACCCATTGCCGCCTTTCTTCGATGCTGTTTTGACATTCGCATATCGAAGGGGTGGGCATGGAGTTGGGCAAGTGGCTGGATGAGCGGCCGTTGGGCGGATTTCAGCACCGGCTGTTGGTCTTGGGCGGGCTTTGCATGATTCTGGACGGCTTCGACGTGCAGGCGATGGGTTATGTCGCGCCGGCCCTGCTGGAGGATTGGGGCATCGCCAAATCGGCGCTGGGGCCGGTGTTCGCCGCCGGGCTGTTCGGGCTGCTGCTGGGCGCGCTGTTGTTCGGCGCCTTGTCCGATCTGGTCGGCCGCCGGCCGGTCTTGCTGACCTGCACGCTGATGTTCGCCTCGGGCATGCTGGCGACGGCTGCGGCGCAGACCTTGCCGCAGCTGATCGTTCTGCGCTTTCTCACCGGCCTGGGCTTGGGCGGCATCATGCCCAACGCGATGGCGCTGGCCGGCGAGTATAGTCCGGCGCGGCGGCGCGCCAGCCTGATGATGATCATTTCCTGCGGCTTCACCGCCGGCGCGCTGCTGGGCGGCTTGCTGGCGGCGTGGCTGATTCCGGCGCACGGCTGGCGGGCGGTGTTCGTGTTCGGCGGCGTCGCGCCGCTGCTGCTGTGGCTGCCGATGCTGCGCGGACTGCCGGAATCGGCGCGCTTTCTGCTGCTGCGCGGCCGCGCGCCCCAGGCCCTGTTCTGGCTGCGGCGGATGGAGCCGGGCCTGCCGGCGGATTGCCGGCCGTGGCTGGCGGAGACGCCGTTGGCCGGGAACTCGGTGGCCGCGCTGTTTGGCGGCGGCTTGGCCCGGCGAACGCTGCTGCTGTGGCTGCTGAGTTTCCTCAACCTGATCGTGCTGTATTTCCTGTCCAACTGGATGCCGTCGCTGCTGCGGGCGCAGGGTTTGGAGATGCGCGACGCGCTGCTGGCCGGCAGCATGCTGCAGTTGGGCGGCGTGGCCGGCACGCTGCTGTTGGGGTGGTGGATAGACCGCGGCGGGTTCCAACGCGCGTTGCCGCCTTGCTTTCTGTTGGCCGCGCTCGGCCTGTGGCTGCTGGGGCAGGTGGAGGGGCAGGCCTTGTGGCTGTATGCGCTGTTGTTCTGCGTCGGCTTCTTCATCATCGGCGGCCAGCCGGCGGTCAACGCGCTGGCGGCCAGCGCCTATCCCACCGGACTGAGAGCCACCGGCGTCGGCTGGAGCCTGGGCATCGGCCGCGTCGGCTCGGTGTTGGGGCCGTGGCTGGGCGGCGTGCTGATCGGCCTGGCCTGGAGCCAGGCGGCGCTGTTCGCCTTGCTGGCGCTGGTGTCGCTGGCTTCGGCCGCGGTGGTGTGGGCCTACCACCGGGACGGCGGCGGGCCGCGAAAGCGCGCGGCGCTTTAAATCGCCAGCAGCGCGGCGACCACGCGGCGGTCTTCGGCCAGCAGGATGTTGAAGGTGCGGCAGACGGCCTGGGTGTCCATGCATTCCACGCCGATGCGGGCCTGGGTCAACGCCGCGTACAGCCGGGGATGGACGAAGCGCTGGGCGGCGCCGGAGCCGAACAGCACCACTTCGGGCCGGTAGGCCAGCAGTGCCTCGAAGTGTTCGGCGGCGAGGCTGGCGAAATCCGGCGCGGACCAGGCCGCCACCTCGTCGGCGCTGACGATCAGGTTGCCGTCGCGGCGCTCGGCGTTGATCAGCACGTGGCCTTCGCCGTAGCCGGTGAACAGGTTTTTGCCTTGTCCCAGCGACTGATGCATTTTCATCGGAATGGCTCCATGGGCGTGTGTTGGTGGCGCGGCGGGCGGGCCGCGCGGCGGCGCTGTGCAGCGCACCAAAGATTGGGATAGGATTATACCCAGACCCGGGGCCGGCGCGACCACGCGCGAAGCGTGGTTTCCAGTCGGCCGGACAATGACAAGAGATCCCATGAAACAACCACACCGCCAGCGCAAGACCGTTCCGTCCGGCGGGCGGCCCGAAACGGAAACCGCCGCCGCCATGCAGCCAGTACACAAATCGCAGAAACTCGCCAACGTCTGTTACGACATCCGCGGTCCGGTGCTCGAACACGCGAAGAAGATGGAGGACGAGGGCCATCGCATCATCAAGCTGAACATCGGCAACCCGGCGCCGTTCGGCTTCTTCGCGCCTGACGAGTTGATCGAGGATGTGATCGCCAATCTGCCGGCGGCGTCCGGCTATTCCGATTCCAAGGGATTGTTCGCCGCGCGCAAGGCCATCATGCACTACGCGCAGCAGAAGCATCTGCCGAATGTGGCGATGGACGACATCATCGTCGGCAACGGCGTGTCCGAGCTGATCGTGATGGCGATGCAGGCATTGCTGGACAACGGCGACGAAGTGCTGGTGCCGGCGCCGGACTATCCGCTGTGGACCGCCGCGGTGAGCCTGGCAGGCGGCCGCGCGGTGCACTATGTCTGCGACGAGGAGCAGGGCTGGTTCCCCAGCATCGACGACATCCGCGCCAAGATCACGCCGTCCACCCGCGCCATCGTCATCATCAACCCCAACAATCCGACCGGCGCGGTGTATCCGCCCGAGCTGCTGCAGCAGATCGTCGAAGTGGCGCGCCAGCATCAGCTGATCATCTACGCCGACGAGATCTACGACAAGGTGCTGTACGACGAGGTCAAGCACACCTCGATCGCGTCCCTGGCGCCGGATCTGTTCGTGGTGACCTTCAACGGCCTGTCGAAGAACTACCGCGCCTGCGGCTACCGCGCAGGCTGGATGATCCTGTCCGGCGAGAAGAAGCACGCCAAGGACTACATCGAGGGCCTGAACATGCTGGCCTCGATGCGGCTGTGCGCCAACGTGCCGTCGCAGCACGCGATCCAGACCGCGCTGGGCGGCTACCAGAGCATAGACGATCTGGTGGCGCCTGGCGGACGCCTGGCGCGCCAGCGCGATCTGGCGCACAAGTTGCTGACCGAGATTCCGGGCGTGTCCTGCACCAAGCCGCAGGGCGCGCTGTACCTGTTCCCCAAGCTCGATCCCAAGGTGTATCCGATCGCCGACGACCAGCAGTTCATCCTGGAACTGCTGCAGCAGGAGAAGGTGCTGCTGGTGCAGGGCAGCGGCTTCAACTGGATTGCGCCCGATCACTTCCGCGTGGTATTCCTTCCCAACTCGGACGATCTGATCGAGGCCATCGGCCGCGTCGCGCGCTTCCTGGAAAGCTACCGCAAGCGTCACGGCGCCGCCGAGTAAGCGTTTGACCTAGGGCGGCGGACAGTCCTCCGCCGCCTGAGGACTGTCTGGACAGGCTCGGCCTGTCCAGACGGCCTTCGGCCGGAATAAAACCAGGGACTGAATGGAGATGTGCATGAAACCGATCAATATCGGCCTGCTGGGCGTGGGCACCGTAGGCGGCGGCACCGCCACCGTGCTGAAACGGAACGCCGGCGAAATCAGCCGCCGCGCCGGCCGCGAGATCCGCCTGTTGGTGGCCGCCAGCCGCGACGCGGCCAAGGCGCGCGCCGCGCTGGGGCCGGAGGTGTCTGTGGTGGACGACGCGCATCAGGTCGTCGACAACCCCGAAGTGGACATCGTGGTCGAGCTGATCGGCGGCGACGCCATCGCCAAGGAACTGGTGCTGAAGGCCATCGCAAACGGCAAGCATGTGGTCACCGCCAACAAGAAGCTGCTGGCGCTGCACGGCACCGAGATCTTCGCCCGCGCGCAGGAAAAAGGCGTGATGGTGGCGTTCGAAGCGGCGGTAGCGGGCGGCATCCCCATCATCAAGACCCTGCGCGAAGGCCTGGCGGCCAACCGCATCGAATGGATCGCCGGCATCATCAACGGCACCTCCAACTTCATCCTGACCGAGATGCGCGACAAAGGCGCGAGCTTCGCCGACGTGCTGGCCGAGGCGCAGAAGCTGGGCTACGCCGAGGCGGACCCCACATTCGACATCGAAGGCCACGATGCCGGCCACAAGCTGACCATCATGGCGGCGCTGGCCTTCGGCATCCCGATGCAGTTCGACCAGTGCTATCTGGAAGGCATCAGCAAGCTGGACGGCCGCGACATCCGCTACGCCGAGGAGCTGGGCTACCGCGTCAAGCTACTGGGCCTGACCCGCCGCACCGACAAGGGGGTGGAGCTGCGCGTGCATCCGACGCTGATCCCGGAAGGCCGGCTGATCGCCAACGTCAACGGCGTGATGAACGCGGTGCTGGTCAAGGGCGATGCGGTGGGCCCGACGCTGTACTACGGCGCCGGCGCCGGCGCGCTGCCGACCGCGTCCGCGGTGGTGGCCGACATCGTCGACGTCACCCGCCTGTTGACCTCGGACCCGGAACACCGCGTGCCGCATCTGGCCTTCCAGCCGGACCAGTTGCAGGATCTGCCCATCCTGCCGATCGCTGAGGTGACCAGCTCCTACTACTTGCGGATCGGGGCGATCGATCGCGCCGGCGTGCTGGCCAATATCACCCGCCTGTTGGCGGAGAACGGCATCTCGATCGAGGCGCTGATCCAGAAGGGCTCGATCAGCGCCGGCACGGCCGAAGTGGTGATCCTGACCCACCGGGTGCTGGAGAAGGCGATCAACCGCGCCATCGCCGGCATCGAGGCGCTGGACAGCGTCGACGGCAAAGTGGTGCGTTTGCGAATGGAAGAGTTGAATGACTAAGTTCTTGCAAGCCGGCCTGTGCGCCGCGCTGCTTTCCGGCATGGCCGCCGCGACGCCGCTCAGTTCCGGCCAGCATCAGTTGCTGCAGGGCTTCCTGATGCGAAGCTGCCTGAAGCGCACGCCGGCGTCCGACGGCGTCGGCCAGCCCGGCAACGAGCAGGTGCAGCGCTACTGCCAGTGCGCGAGCGAGAAGCTGGCCGGCACCTTCTCCGAGGAAGACGTGATGGGGGTGGTCACCGGCCAGATCAAAAAGGACGATCCGCGCGGCAAGCAGAGGCTGAAGGAAGCCTCCGCCGCCTGCGGCCAATACCTGGAACAACGTTGATGCGATATATCAGTACCCGCGGCGGCATGGCGCCGCTGCCGTTCTGCGAAACCGTGCTGATGGGCCTGGCGCCGGACGGCGGCCTGCTGCTGCCGGAGCGCTATCCCCGGATCGACCGCGCCACGCTGGACGCCTGGCGCGGCCTGGGCTACGCCGAGCTGGCGTTCGAGATCATCCGCCTGTTCGCCGACGACATCGCGGCGGACGACCTGAAAGGCATCGTCTCGCGCGCCTATCGCGCGGAAACGTTCGGCAGCGAGGCCATCACGCCGATCAAGCGCCTGCATGACGGCCTGGCGATCCTGGAGCTGTCCAATGGCCCGACGCTGGCGTTCAAGGACATGGCGATGCAGTTCCTCGGCCAGTTGTTCGAGTATGTGCTGGACCAGCGCGGCGAGACGCTGAACATTCTGGGCGCCACCTCCGGCGACACCGGCTCCGCCGCCGAATACGCGATGCGCGGCAAGCGCGGCATCAATGTGTTCATGCTGAGCCCGGACGGCAAGATGAGCGCCTTCCAGCGCGCGCAGATGTACAGCCTGCAGGATGAGAACATCCACAACATCGCCATCCAGGGCATGTTCGACGACTGCCAGGACATCGTGAAGGCGGTGCAGAACGACCACGCCTTCAAGGCGCGCCATAAGATAGGCACCGTCAACTCGATCAACTGGGCCCGGGTCGTCGCCCAGGTGGTGTATTACTTCAACGGCTATTTCCGCGCGACCGCCGGCAACGACGAGAAAGTCAGCTTCTGCGTGCCGTCCGGCAACTTCGGCAACGTCTGCGCCGGCCACGTGGCGCGCAGCATGGGCCTGCCGGTGGAGCGCCTGATCGTCGCCACCAACGAGAACGACGTGTTGGACGAATTCTTCAAGAGCGGCCGCTACGCGCCGCGCGGCAGCGAGCGCACCTACGTCACCTCCAGCCCGTCGATGGACATCTCCAAGGCGTCCAACTTCGAGCGCTTCGTGTTCGATCTGGTCGGCCGCGACGGGGCGAAAGTGAAGCAATTGTGGGTAGAAGTGGACGCCGGCGGCGGCTTTCAGCTGGATGCGGAAGCGATGGGGCGCGTGCGCGACGTGTTCGGCTTCGTCTCCGGCAAGAGCGCGCACGCCGACCGCATCGCGACCATCCGCCAGGTGGATGCCGAGGACGGCGTGGTGGTGGACACCCATACCGCCGACGGCATCAAGGTGGCGCGCGAACTGCGCCGCGGCGGCGAGAACGTGGTGTGCCTGGAAACCGCGCTGCCAGCCAAGTTCGCCGAGACCATACGCGAGGCGCTGGACCGCGATCCGCCGCGTCCGGCCGGGTTCGAGGCGCTGGAATCGCTGCCGCAGCGGGTGGTGACGCTGCCGGCGGACGCCGGCCAGGTGAAGGCGCTGATCGAGAAGACGTTGGGCTGATCCAAGCCCGGCGCTCAGGCAAAAAAAACAGGCTCCCGAGGGAGCCTGTTTCGTTTTGAGCAAAACGATCAGAACGACATGGCGACGCCGATGTTGCCGCCGGTCTGGTTGCCGCCGTTCTTGCCGCTGGTGGCGGTCAGTTGGCCGAAGGCGGTGATGGTCTTGTTGAAGTTGGCGCTGACGCCGGCGGTCCATTCCACCCAGTTGGCGTCCGGCTTGCCCAGATTGGTGGTCCAGTCGCCGACGGTGGTGGCGAGGCCGGCGGTCACGTTGCGGTCGTCCTGCTTGAACTCGTGGGCGAGGCTGACCTTGGCGTAGGGGCTGAACCTGCCGACGTCTGCGTCCAGCTGCCAGCCGACGCGGCCCACCAGCGAGCTGACGTTCTGGCTGGAGAAGTTCATGCTGCTGCTGTTGCCGCCTTGTTCGGCGAAACCGGCGACCTTGGCGTAGGCGTAGTCCAGGCCGACTACCGGCCCGGTGGTGACGCCCCGGTACTGCATCCGATAGCCGCCGGCGGCGCGCAGGCCGAACTGGGTGGCGCGGGTCTTGCCGTCGATGCCCACCGTTGTCGGCCCCAGGGTCACGTTGCGGTGGGTGTCGAGATCGCCGGAGCCGAGGTGCAGGTCGCCGTCCACCCAGAACTTGTCCTGGTTGTAGCTGGCGAAGCCGCTCATCAGCGTGGTGCGGTCGTTGATGCTGCCCGGCGTGCCGACGCTGTCGACATCAGTCTTGCCCTGCTGGCGTGACATCGCCAGGCCGACACTCAGCGCTGGTGTCGCCTGGAAGTCCAGACCCACCGTGTACAGCTGGCCTTTGGGCTTGGCCGACAGGCCGCCGTAGCTGGCCTTGTCGGCGCTGAAGGCGCCGTCCGCGAAGGCGCTGACCGTGCCGACCGCGCGCTTCTGCGAGCGGATGGCCTGGTAGCGGGCGTCCAGCGCGCCGCCGAGCTGGCGGGCGTTGTTCAGCGACGATTCCGGGATGGCGGCGGCGAAGTAGGGGGCCTGAGTTAAACCATAATAGTAATCCCCGACTATTTTATAGGCAGTAGGGGTCGGATGCAGTGCATCGGTGAATAGATAGATCAGTCCAGGTGTTGTTTTTGTATTTTGATAGCAATAAATTGCGGATTGAGGGCAGGCCGAGCCAGATGTATTGGTAATGCCATACGCTTGGGGGTTGGCCAGGATTTCCTTAAACAGCGTATTGATGTCGGCTCGAATGATATTGTGTTGCAAGCCTGCGGAAACTAAGCCGTTATCTACCAATTGGTTGTAACCACCCGACAATTGCTGCAGCAAGTTTTGGGTCAGCAAGTTGGTTTGGTTAAAGGTTCCAGCAGGCTGGCCCAATGTGGATGCTGCGGCATTCAAGGCCTGAGTAATAAGTGTGCTGGAGTTTGTGGTTTGTCCTGCGCTGAGGACGCTCCATGCAGATTGCCAAGCATTCTGAAGATTGCTTCCGCTGAGGCCTGCGGCCTGGAGAGTAGCGAGAACTGCCAGCGGCGCAGCGGAGATATCTGGCAAATTGGGGGCCAGAACTAGGTTTGCACCTGCGACGCGTAAGGCCCCGATTGATTGGATCGTAGCGGTGGCCGAGGTCGTGAGATATGTTGTCCCAGCGGTCGTCGCAGCGGCATTGCCCGCAGCTGCCGCTGCAGTTTGGCTGGCGCCTCCTGTCAGGGCGTTGATGTAAGCAGTCTGATAGGCGGAGCCTGCTTTTGTCGCTGCGGCGATTACATCATTTCCGCCAATCCATACCGAGTAGATTGCATTTGGGTCGGCTTTGCCGCCAGTTTGCGCCAAGTAGGTTTGTACTTGACCTTGCAAGTCAGCGACGTTGATGGCGTCTGCAGTTGGGGTGTCCGTGATATCGCTGGGTTCGCGGGTGGCCGGGCTGGCTGCTTGGGCTTGGGCTCCGCCTTGCGCATAGTTGTTCCCGCTGCTGCTTGTGTGAGCAGCATTGGCGGGATTGTTGGCGCTGACCGTCAAACCATAATGACCTGCAAAAACTTGAGACCAGTTGGTGCCTGTGTTGACCCCCAAGGTCCAGCGCGCGTTTACGGGCAGGCCCCCTAGTCCGCCAAAGGCACCTGTGTCAGTTAGGCTGTCGCCGAAAAAATAGAAATTGCTGTAAGCATGGGCGGCTGCGGGCAGAGCCATCGCGGTGGCCAGGGCGAGTGTGGTCAAGCGGTTGCGCATCATGTTCCTCTTTTCGTTCGGGGTGTTGTCTGCTGTTATTTAGTGTCAAGAGTCTAAGCTCTAATCAAACGATTATTCGAATATGACGACCGTTTGTCAATCGCCGTCGCGCCGGGAGGGAGCATCGGTTAAAATGCCGACATGCGAAGACTAATCATCGGCCTGTGCTGGCTGCTTGCCGCTGGCCTCGCCTGGGGCGGCGGAACGCAGGATCTGGCGCAGCTGGAGCGTCTGGCGAATCTGTTTCTGAAGCGCGAGCTGGAAATGCGCGCCGCCACATGGACGCTGGGGCAGCTGGACCGCCGGTTGGCGGTGCCGGCTTGCAAGGCGCCGAAAGCGGATTGGGCGACGCCGGGCGTGACCACCGGATCCACTTTCGTGGCGGTGTCCTGCCAGGAGCTGGGCTGGTCCTTCCGCATTCCGGTGAGGATCAATGAAAAGCGGCTGGGCGTGGTGCTGAACCGCGCGATGGCGGCTGGCGAGACCATCGGCGGCGACGATGTGCGGGTGGTGGACATCAGCAATCCCGCCTTGGCCAGCAATGTGCTGACCGACGCCAGCCAGGCGGTGGGGCAGGTGCTGCGGACCGGCGCGCCGGCCGGCGTCTGGCTGCGCAACTTCATGGTGCGCGCGCCGTATCTTGTGCGCAGCAACCAAAGGGTGAAGGTCCTGGCGCAGGGCGATGGCTTCAGCGCCGAAGCCGAAGGCACGGCGCTGGCCAACGCGGCCCAGGGCGAGCAGATCAGCGTGCGGCTGAGCACCGGACGGGTGGTTCGGGGCGCGGTCCAGGCGGACGGCAGCGTGGCCGTGGTTTTCTAGACTGGGGAATCTCGCAGAAAATAGTTCAAGAGATTGTTTTTTCGGTCGATAATAGGATCAGTTGAGTTTAGCTACGGGAAGGTCAGGCCATGAAGATCGACAATTCGGGCAAGCTGTCGGGCACTTACAGCACCCAGAGCAAGCCGTCGCCCCGTGCTTCCTCCAGTTCCAGCAGCAGCGCGAGCGCTGGCGACGACAGCGTGAAGATCGATTCGCTGGCTAGCAAGCTGAGCGCCATCGGAAACGATCCCAGCACCCAGCAGCCGTCGTTTGACGCGGCCAAGGTGGATCAGATCAAGTCTGCGATCGCCAACGGCAGTTTCAACATCAATGCAGACAAGATCGCGGATGGCTTGATTTCCTCTGCCCGCGAGTTGTTGAATGGTTGAGGCCTAGGCCGGGACGGATAACGGAAGAAGCGATATGTCAGCCGTCGAGCAGTTCGTCAATTTTTGCCGGGACGAGACCGAAATCGTCGACCGGCTGGTCGACTTGCTGGAGCAGGAGCAAGCGCTGCTGATCCAGGGCGAGAGCCTGCCGCTGGAAGGGTTGGCGGATCGCAAGAGCGAGGTGCTCGATCTGCTTGCCGCGCAGTCGTCGCAGCGAGGGCGGCTGATGGAGTCGCTGGGCGTGCAGGACAAGGATACGCTGTACATCTGGCTGGCGGACAAGCCTGAAGCGTGCGTCGAGTGGACCCGGCTGGAGGACGCGGTGAACCGCGCGCAGAGCATCAATCAGCTGAATGCCGTTTTCGTCAACGAGCGTCTTGCGCTGGTTGAAGGGTCGCTGGATGTTTTGCGCAGCGCCGCCGCCGCGACGCTGGGCTATGGCCGAGACGGCCAGACGCCGGAACTGGTGACCGGACGCCGTTTGCTGGGGTCCGCCTGAGCCGTTTTTGCCGGAAAGATTTGCACGGGGCGCGAGAGGCGCCCCTTGTTGTTTCTGGCGCGGCCGCGATATCTCGGGTGGGCGCGCCCCTGCCTTTATGGTATCTTCCCCAGCGGTCCCGTGAAAACCGCTAACCAGAATCCATGACCCTGATTTCACTGATTCTTGCCCTGGCTTTGGAGCAATTGCGTCCGCTAGGCAATCGCAACCGGGTGTGGCTGCTGTTCACCCGCTACGCCAATCATCTCGAGCGCAACCTGAATGCCGGCGCCGAGCGCCATGGCGTGCTGGCGTGGCTTGCCGCCATCGTGCCGGCTCTGCTGTTGAGCCTGCTGCTGTTCTATTCGCTGAAGGCGATGAGCCCCGTTCTGGCACTGGCCTTCAATGTGCTGGTGTTGTACCTGACTATGGGCTTTCGCCATTTCTCCAGCGCCTTTTCCGAGATTTCCCAAGCGTTGGCCGAAGGGCGGGAATACGACGCCCGGGTGGCGCTGGCCAGTTGGACCGGACTGCCGACCGCTGAGTTGTCGGTGGAGGAGATTTCCCGCCTGGCGATAGAGCAGGGGGTAGTCGACAGCTATCGCCACGTGTTCGGCACGATGTTCTGGTTCGTGGTGCTGCCGGGACCGTCCGGTGCCTTGTTGTACCGCTTGTGTTCTATGCTGAATCAGAAGTGGGGCAGCCGGAATGCCGACGAAGATCCGTTCGGCCTGTTCGCCGCCCGCTTCGCGGCCTGGCTGGATTGGATTCCGGTGCGCCTGACCGCGGTTTCGTTCGCGATCATGGGCGATTTCGAGGATGCGATCTACTGCTGGCGTTCTCAGGCGCGGACCTGGGGCAACTACGCCAACGGCATTCTGCTGGCGTCCGCCGCCGGCGCGCTGGGCGTCAAGCTGGGGGACCCGCTGCGCCAGGACTATTCGGTGAAATACCGGCCGGAACTGGGCCTGGGTGATGAAGCCGATCCCAGCTTCTTGAAAAGCGCGGTTGGCTTGGTGTGGCGTTCCGCCTTGCTGTGGCTGGCCGTGACGCTGCTGATCAGCGTGGTCAGCCATATGGGTTGATCTGGAGTCGCCGCCTGAGGGCGGCGCGTTTCTGTCTGCCGCCGGTTTAGAGCGGCCAGCATGGCAAGCGCCCGAAGCCGAGCGTTGCCTTATGAGTCTGGCAGCTGTTATTGATGAACATCGGGGCGCGTTGGCGCGAAAGGCGCAACGTGCCCTTACGTATTGCAGGAGTGTGTTGAATGTTGTTTTCCGAACTCGGCTTGTCGCCGGAAATCCTGCGCGCCATCGACGAGCAGGGCTATAGCCAGCCGACGCCGATCCAGGAGAAGGCGATTCCCCTGGTGCTGTCCGGCCGCGATCTGCTGGCCGCTGCCCAGACCGGCACCGGCAAGACCGCAGCCTTCATGTTGCCGATCCTGGAGAGGCTGAAGAAGTTCGCCAATACCAGCGTGTCGCCGGCGATGCATCCAATCCGCGCGCTGGTGCTGTCGCCGACCCGCGAGCTGGCCGACCAGATCGGCGTCAATGTGCAGAGCTATACCAAATATCTGCCGTTGCGCGCCACCACCGTCTATGGCGGCGTCAATATGGACCCGCAGACTCAGGAACTGCGCCGCGGCGTGGAAGTCCTGATCGCGACGCCGGGCCGCCTGCTGGACCACATCCAGCAGAAGACCGTGCAGCTGAACAAGGTGGAAGTGCTGGTGCTGGACGAAGCCGACCGCATGCTGGACATGGGTTTCATCCAGGATATCCGCAAGATCATGGGCATGTTGCCGAAGGAACGCCAGACGCTGCTGTTCTCCGCGACCTTCGCGCCGGAAATCAAGCGCCTGGCCGCCGATTTCATGCATACGCCGCAGACTGTGGAAGTCGCGCGCCAGAACGCCACCAACGAGCAGGTCGAGCAACTGGTGTTCAAGGTGGACAATTTCAAGAAGCGCCAGGTGCTGGCCCACTTGATCCGTTCGCGCGAGATGAGCCAGGTGATCGTGTTCTGCAAGACCAAGATCAGCGCCGACCAGCTGGCGCGCGATCTGAAGCGCGACGGCCTGGATGCCGAAGCCATCCATGGCGACAAGACCCAAGGCACGCGCCTGGAGACGCTGGCCGCCTTCAAGGAAGGCAAGCTGCGCGTGCTGGTGGCCACCGACGTCGCCGCGCGCGGCCTGGACATTTCCGAGCTGCCTTATGTGGTGAACTTCGAGATGCCCAATTCGCCGGAGGACTACGTGCACCGCATCGGCCGCACCGGTCGCGCCGGCGCCAAGGGCGTGGCGATTTCGCTGATGGGGCCGGAGGAGACGCGCCAGCATGAGGCGATCGAGAAACTGACCAAGCAGACCTTGACGCCGCAGAGCGTCGATGGTTTCGGATTGTCCAGTCAGCAGCGGCCGAAACCGATGCTGACGCCGATGCGTGAACCGATGCGCGAACCGATGCGTGAATCGATGCGTGAATCGTCGCGCGATCTGTCGCCGACGCCGGTGTTGTCGGCTGGCAAGGGCGAAGGGCTGAAGCAAGCCCGCCCGGGCCGCCGCAACCGCAAGGAAAAGCGCGAGGTGCCGGCCTTGCTGCTGCCGCCGCGCTACAAAGTCGAAATCATCCGTTAATGGCTGTTAACGAAACCCCGCTGCGGCGGGGTTTTGTTTTGGCGGCGGTTCCGGCGAAATGGCGGTATGCTGGGAAAAGAAAACGGTTCTCCCTAGGGAGGAAGTCGATGACGAAGAACAGAAGGTGGATTTACGCCTGCGGCGCAGGCGGGATGCTGCTGGCCGCGGCTTGCCAGGCAGGAGCTGTGCCGGTGCCGACGGAGCAGCCGATGCCTCATGGCGGTGGCGGCGTGGTTCTGGGCCCGCCTTTTCAAGGGGGCAGCTCCGCGGCGGAGGCGGCGCGGCTGTACAGGCTGCGGGTTTTGGTGCACGAGGCCGCCATCCATTGCAACGATCCCAATTGTCCGATCTGCCATCCGCAGCGCCGTCAATCGGCGCCGCTTTGACGCGAGGCGCGAAAAACGCCGGCTGCGGGAGCGCTGCCGGCGTTTTTGTTTTCAGGATTGCGGTTCAGGCGTTGTCGCCGGGGCGCAAGGGCAGCGTAGCGATGTCGCGCACCGGCGTGCCGGCGTCGCGTTTGGCATCGGCGTGGCGGAATTGATCGCGCACTTCCTGCACCAGCAGGAAGGGCGTGTCAGCCGGCCAGGATTCGTTCCAGGTGGTGGCAATCATCGGCTCTGCCGACTGGGGTGGCGCGTGGTTGACGGCGTAGGTCTCGAATTGCCAGAGCAGGCTCAGCATCAGCAGCGTCGGCACGCCGCGGCGCCAGGCATGGAAAACAGGTGTGGTCATGGTGGGGATAGACCGTCCATCCAGGGTAAAGTTGCCTGACGGATTATATGGATGGAAATGAAAATGGAATAGTTTGCGGCCTGGGTGTCGCCTGAGGCCCTGGATCAGGCCATGCGGCCCAAGCCGCGCGGTTCTTCCAGCCCGGCCGGATCGATGTGGGTCATCACATCCAGAACCGGCAGCTCATTCAGCACGCGGCCGCGGGCGCGCTCGGTGATTTCATGGGCCTGGTAGACATTGATGCGGCCATCCACCTCCAGGTGCACGTCCACCAGGATCAGGTCGCCCATCTTGCGGGTGCGCAGGTCGTGGATGCCGACAATGCCGGGCGTGTCCAGCAAGGTGTCGCGTATGGCCGCGATGTCTTCCTCGCTGGCCGCGCGGTCCATCAGGTCGTGCAGCGCGTCCCAGGCGAAGTTCCAACCCATTTTGCCCACCAGCAGGCCGACCACCAGGGCCGCCACCGGGTCCAGTATCGGGTAGCCCATCAGATTGCCGGCCACGCCGGCGGCGACCACCAGCGAAGAGGCCGCGTCGGAGCGCGCGTGCCAGGCGTTGGCCACCAGCATGCTGGAGCGCACGCGCTGCGCCACCGCCAGCATGTAGCGGAACAGCGTTTCTTTGGCCAGCAGCGCCAGCGCGGCGATCCACAATGCCAGCGAGTGCACCGAAGGAATGTCTTCAGGATGCAGGAACTTGGCTGCCGCCGAGTACAGCATGCCGCCGCCGACGGCCAGCAGCAGCAGCCCGAGAACCAGCGACGCGGCGTTTTCGTAGCGCTGATGGCCGTAATGGTGGTCATCGTCCGGCTCCTTGCCGCTGTGCCGGCCGGCCAGCAGGACCACGAAGTCGGCGAACAGGTCGGACAATGAGTGCACGCCGTCTGCGATCAGCGCCGAGGAATGCGACCACGCGCCGGCCACGATCTGCAGCGTGGACAGCACGATGTTGACGGCGACGCTGACCAGCGTGCTGCGGCGAGCGGCCTGTCGGCGTTCGGCGTTGTCGGCTTCGTCGCGGGCAAAAGTGCGGGTTTGGCTCATGGTGATTCGCATCGGCTGATTATCTCGGTATTTTATAATTGTTTTCTCTATCGGTCATTAAATTTTGATTTATAAAGTAAATGATAATGAAAACGATAATGAGATGCAGAGACCATTAAGCAAGTATGGTCTAACCTCCTGAGGCCGGATGATGAGCGGGGAATGGCCGGAAGGCGGCGTTGATTGCGTTCCTAAAAACGCTGCGAAGCCAGGTAGAGCAGATAGGCCAGCGACAGCAGCACCAGCGTGCCGCTGAGCCAGCAGGCCAGCCATTCGAGCAGTTGCCACGGAGCGTGGCGGCGGGCGAGTGTCCATGCCCGCCGCCTGGCGGCGCGGTGGAACAACAATAGCCAGCCCTGAAGGGTGATGTCGGCCCAGCGTTCGACGCCGCGCCGCAGCTTGGCGCGGTCAGGATGGAGGCCGTGGGGCGGGAATAACAGTTTCATGGCTTGGCTCCGGGCCTGGAACCCACTCTCTTTGAAATTAGCAGATCAGGACCCGCCGCGCCGTTGAAACCCCGCGTCGCGGAGGCGACTGCCGCTATAATCCGCGGATGGACAACGCACACACTCCCCCATTCGCCGGCCTGACGCCGGATGCCATTCTCGATGCCGTGGAAAGCCTGGGCCTGCGCGCCAGCGGCAGCCTGCTGGCGCTCAACAGCTATGAAAACCGCGTCTACCAGGTGGGCCTGGACGACGAAGCGCCGTTGGTGGCCAAGTTCTACCGCCCGGCGCGCTGGAGCGACGAGGCCATTCTGGAGGAGCACGCGTTCTCCCTGCAACTGGCCGAGCGCGAGATTCCGGCGGTGCCGCCGCTGGTGTTCGATGGCCGCACCTTGCACAGCCATGGCGGCTTCCGCTTCGCGCTGTTCGCCCGGCGCGGCGGACGGGTGCCGGAGCTGGACCGGGACGAGACGCTGCAATGGGTCGGGCGCTTTCTGGGCCGCATCCACGCGGTGGGCCGGACCGAGGCCTATCGCCACCGTCCGACGCTGGACATCCGGAGCTTCGGCCGCGATTCGGTGGATTTCCTGCTGAATGGCCGCTTGTTGCCGCCGGAGCTGGAGGAGGTTTACCGCGGCGTGGCGGAGCAGGCGCTGCAGGGCGTGGCGCGCTGCTTCGAGTGGGCCGGCGCGGTGGCGCAGCTCAGGCTGCACGGCGACTGCCATGTCGGCAATCTGCTGTGGACCGACGCGGGGCCGCATTTCGTCGACTTCGACGACAGCCGCACCGGCCCGGCGGTGCAGGATCTGTGGATGCTGCTGTCCGGCGATCGGGCAGACCAGTCGCGCCAGCTGGGCGAGGTGTTGGCCGGCTATGAGGACTTCTGCGAATTCGACCAGCGCGAACTCAATTTGCTGGAGGCACTGCGCACCCTGCGGCTGATGCATTACAGCGCCTGGCTGGCGCGCCGCTGGCATGATCCGGCCTTCCCGGCGGCCTTTCCCTGGTTCGGCGCGCAGCGTTACTGGGAGGAGCAGATCCTGGCCTTGCGCGAGCAGATCGCGCTGATGGACGAGCCGCCGCTGTGGTCGTGCTGAGCGCTCAGCTCGCGGCGCCGGCGGTGGGCAGCACCGGCGGCTGCCGGGTCCATTCCAGGAAGGCGGCGGCGGGCAGCGGCCGGGCGAAGTAATAGCCCTGGCCCAGCTGGCAGCCGCGTTCCGACATCAGCCGGTAGTCTTCCGCGGTTTCTATGCCTTCGGCGACCGTGGACAGCTGCAGCCGGCGGGCCATTTCGATGATGCTGTTGAAGACGGCTTGAAGGTGGGGCTTGTCTGAGATGCCGGTGACCAGGGACTGGTCGATTTTCAGCTCGGTGAAGGGGAAGCGGGTCAGCTGCTGCAGGGTGGCGAAACCGGTGCCGAAATCGTCGATCGACAGGCCCAGTCCCGCCAGCCGCAATCGGACCGCGCAGCCTATCGCCTGCGCCAGGTTGTCGACGATGGCGGTTTCCGTCACCTCGAATATGATGAAACGCGGCGGCACGTGGCTGCCGCGCACATAGCACTCGATCTCGTCCACCAGATCGTCGCCGCGCAGCGACAGCGCGGACAGGTTGACCGACAGCGGCAGCCGCAGGCCATGGCGCGCCCATTCCTGCCATTGCGTCAGACCCTGGCGCAGCATCAGCATGGTCAGCTCGGTGGCCCAGCCGCTTTCCTCTATCACCGGGATGAAGCGGCTGGGCGGGATCAGTCCCTGGTCGGGATGCTGCCAGCGCGCCAGCATCTCGGCGCCCTTGACCCTGCCGTCGGCCAGATTCACCTTGGGCTGGTAGTAGGGGATGATCTGGCCTTTCTCCAGCGCGACGCGGACTTCGTCCGCGGCTAGCTGAGAATCGTCGGACCGCTCTGCCTTGGGCGTCCAGACGCGGTGCATCAGGTCGAGCAGGGCGGGCAGCTGCAGCGGCTTTTGCAGGCAGCCCAGCACCGGCAGGCCCAGCTCGCGGCCCATCAGCTCCACGGTGGAGATCAGCAGGTAATCCTTGCCCGAGGTGATGATGACGGGCGGGCTCAGGCCGGAGCGGGCCATCTCCTGCATCACTTGCACGCCGTCCTGTTTGGGCATTTCCAGGTCCAGCAGCAGCAGGTCGGGCATCTGCACCCGCATCAGGGTCAGGCCGCGCTCGCCGTCCGGCGCCTCCCGCACGCTGGCGATGCCGAGTTGGCGGCAGAGGTCCGTCGCGTGCTGGCGTTGCACCCGGCTGTCGTCGATGATCAGGATGTCGTGGATGTCCATGCGTCGGGATTCGTCCTGTTCAGCGGCAGATGGCTTTGGCAATCAGTTCCAGCGACATCACCTCGTCGGCGGCCCCCAGTTTGATCGCTTCCTTGGGCATGCCGAACACCACGCAGCTTTCTTCGTCCTGGGCGATGGTCTTGGCGCCGCAATCGTGCATTTCCTTCAGCCCCTTGGCGCCGTCGTCCCCCATGCCGGTCATGATGATGCCCAGCGCGTTCTTGCCGGCGAACTTGGCGGCGGAGCGGAACAGCACGTCGACCGATGGCTTGTGGCGGCTCACCAGCGGGCCGTCCACCACTTCCACCTGGTAATAGGCGCCGCTGCGCTTGACCATCATGTGCTTGCCGCCGGGGGCGATCAGCGCGCGGCCGGGCAGGATGCGGTCGCCGTTGTCGGCTTCCTTCACCTCGATCTGGGACAAGCTGTTCAGCCGGTCGGCGAAGGAGCGGGTGAATTTTTCCGGCATGTGCTGGACGATGGCCAGGCCGGGGCAGGTCCGCGGCAACTGGGTCAGCACCGCCTCCAGCGCCTGGGTGCCGCCGGTGGAGGTGCCGATGGCGATGATGCGCTCGGTGGTGGCGAACACATTGCTGCCGGTGGGGGCGGACAGGATGGCGTCGGCCGACAGCTTGGGACGGGTTTCCAGCGGGTTGCCGCCGTTGGCCGACGGCATCACCCGCACCCGGTTCATCCGCGCGGCGGCGGCGCAGCGCACCGCCATCACCAGCTCGTGCGAGCTCTCCTCGAGAAAGCCCTTGACGCCGGAGACCGGCTTGGCGATGACCTCCACCGCGCCGGCGGCCATCGCCTGCATGCTGATGTCGGTGCCTTTCTGCGTCAGCGACGAACAGATCACTACCGGCGTCGGCCGGCTGGCCATCAGCTGCTTCAGGAAGGTGATGCCGTCCATTCGCGGCATCTCCACGTCCAGCACGATCACGTCCGGCCAGTGCGCCTTCATCTTGTCCATCGCCATATAGGGGTCGTTGGCGACGTCCATCACCTCGATGCCGTTGGCGGCGGTGAAAACCTGGCTCAACACCTGGCGGACTACGGCGGAATCGTCGACGATCAAAACCTTGATGCTCATTTGCGCGTCCTCGTGTTGGGAGCCTGCTCCAGCTCGGCTTCTTGCGATTGCTTGATCCAGACGTTGCCGCTGGAGACGTCGAACAGCACCAGGCGCGGGCAGTTGCCGCCCAGGTCCTCGGCCAGCAGCTTCAGGCCGAGCTGCTTCACCATCGAACGCGCCTGCTGAATATTGCGGGAGGGCACGTCGTGGCTGAGCTTGCGTTCCCGGCTCAGCAGCATCGAAGCGCCGCCTATCAGCCTGGCCTGGAATTCCAGCAGCGGCAGGCCGGTGGCCAGGATCTCGCGCAGCAGCAGCAGCATCGCTTCGTCGCCGTAGCGGCCGGACAGCGATTCGCCGCGGTGGGGCGTGCGCTGGGCGAGCAGGTAGTGGCACATGCCGCCGACCCTGGCTTGCGGGTGCCACAGCGTGATCGACACGCAGGAGCCCAGCAGGGTGCGGATGCGGGTCTGGCTGTCGCCGAAATGCCAGTCGCCCGGATGCAGGAATACCGCCTCGCCCGCCGGCTCTGCGGTCGGAGAGGGGGGCGAGCGAGGATCGGCGGGAGCCGCCGGACGCGCCGGCGGAGTGTGCGGCATGGTGCTGGCCTTCCAGGTGCGCGGCTTTGCAGCCGTTGGTGTCGTCATGGTTTCAATCTAGTACAGCGCGTTGTCAGAAGCGGAACATGTCTTCCAGTTCGTTGGCCTCCCCGGCGAGGGGGCGCGCGCCCGTCATCGGCGCCGCGGCCGGGAGCGCGCGGCGCGGCAGGTCTCGCGCCGCCGCGGGGCCCAGTTTGAAGAAGGCCATCGCCTGCTGCAGCCGCTCGGCCTGGTGGCTCATTTCCTCCGCGGTGGAGGCCAGTTGTTCGCTGGCGGCCGCGTTTTGTTGGGTCGCGTGGTTCAGATGCTGGACCGCGTGGCTGATCTGGCCGATGCCGCCGGCCTGTTCCCGGGTGGCGGCGGCGATCTCCTGCACCAAGTCCGCGGTGCGGCCGCTGGAGCGCACGATTTCCTTCAGCAGCTTGCCGGCTTGTTCGGAAACGGTGACGCTGCGCTCGGCCAGCTCGCCGATTTCCTGGGCGGCCACCTGGCTGCGCTCGGCCAGCTTGCGCACTTCGGCGGCCACCACGGCGAAACCCGCGCCGTGCTTGCCGGCGCGCGCGGCCTCGATGGCGGCGTTCAGCGCCAAGAGATTGGTCTGGTAGGCGATGTCGTCGATGATGCCGATCTTTTCGGCGATCTGCCGCATCGCCGCCACCGTCTGCAGCACCGCCTCGCCGCCTTCGGTGGCCTCGGCGGAGGCTTTTTCCGCGATGGCTTCTGTGGTGCGGGAGTTGTCGCTGGTCTGGTTGATCGACGCCGACACCTGCTCGATCGAGGCCGAGCTCTGCTGCAGGCCGGCGGCCGAGGTGCTGGCGCCCTGGGACAGCGCCATCGCCGTCGAGCTGACTTGCTGCGCGGCGCAGGCGATGCCGTCCGAGCTGTTCTTGACTTCGGCGATGATGGCGAGCAGTTGCCGGCACATCTGCTGCACCGAGTCGGACAGGCTGCCGGCCGGCGCGGGCGGCATTTCGACGTCCAGCCGGCCGATCGCCACCTCGCCGGCGATTCGCGCCACCTCGTGCGGCTCGCCGCCCAGTCCGCGGATCAGCTGGCGGTAGATCATGACCAGCGATCCGACCAGCAGCACCAGCACCAGCACGCTGACCGCCGCCACGGCGGCGAAGGTTTGCGCGGTGATGCGCTGCGCTTCGCCCTCCATCCGCGCCTGCCGGTCCATGGTCTTGGCGATCAGCGGCTGCATCGCCTGGTCGTTGCGGTCGTATTGCGCCGACAGGCGGTCGAACGACTGGTTGATCGCCAGCTGGTCATGGGATTCCAGCGCCGGCAGGTAGCGGCTGTCGATTTCCTGGAAGAAGGCGTCGGCCGATTGCCGCACCTGCTGCGTCAGCAGGTCGCGCAGTTCTTGCGGCAGTTCGCTGTTGCCCCATTTTTTCTGGCCGTCGTAGAAGATGGCGCGCTGTTTCTGCAGCTGGTTGGTCAATTGCTGGCGTATCGAGGGATCGTTGGTGTTGCGCAGCTGGTTGGCCAGCAGGAAGCTGGAGATCAGCTGCTGGGTGGGAGGATCCAGATCGTTGATGAAATCCTTGCCTATCACCACCTGGTGGTACATGGCTCCATTGATCATCACGGTGCGCAGGCCCTGCCAGGAGGTGAGGGTCAGCCCTCCCAGGCCCAGCAGCACGCAGGCGGCCAGCAGGATGAATTGCCGGCGGACGGTGAATGTTTTCATCTTGGTTCCAGGCGGTCTGGTTTCGGGCTGCGGTGCGGGGTCATTCTTCCTGCGCCTCTTCCTGCCGGCTCAGTTCGGACAGCAGCGACATCTCGCCCACCGACAGCACCTTGTCCACGTCCAGCATCACCACGAAGCGGTTGTCTATCCTGGCCATGCCGGAGATGAAGTCGACGCGTATCTTGCTGCCGAACTGCGGCGGCGGCTCGATCTCGCTGTCGGGAATGGCCAGCACTTCGTGCACGGTGTCCACCAGCACGCCGATCAGCTGCCACTGTTCGTCGTATTCCATTTCGATGATGACGATGCAGGTGCGGCGGTTGATCGCGGTTTCGTCGCGGCCGAAGCGCAGCGACAGGTCGATCACCGGCACCACGGCGCCGCGCAGGTTCATCACCCCGCGGATGAAGGGCGGCATCAACGGCACCGAAGTGGGTTTGATGTATTCCAGGATTTCCCGTATCCGCAGAATGCCGATGGCGAAGGTTTCGCCGGCGAGCTGGAAGGTCAGGAATTGCCTCACCTCGGCCTGGGCGCCAGGCTCAGGGGCGGTTTCGCTGCGGCGGAGAATATTGAGTGCGGCCATGTCTGTGTCTCTCCTGCCGGGTCAGAACTGCATCAGGCCGTGTGGATCCGGCGCCGGCGGCGGCCTGCGGGCGGTATCGGACGGGGTGGCGGCATGCAGCGATCCCAGGTGGAAAAAGCCTATCAGGTCGTGCAGGTTTTCCGCCTGGCGGTTCATTTCCTCCGCCGTGGCGGCCAGCTCTTCGCTGGCGCTGGCGTTCTGCTGGGTGGTCTGATTCAGCTGCTGCACCGCCAGGCTGATCTGGCCGACGCCGCCGGACTGTTCCTTGGAGGCGGCGGCGATCTCCTGCACCAGGTCCGAGGTGCGGCGGCTGGAGCGGACGATTTCCTCCAGCAGGCTGCCGGCGCCGTCCACCAGGTCGACGCTGCTGCGGGCGAGGCCGCTGATTTCCTGAGCGGCCACCTGGCTGCGCTCGGCCAGCTTGCGCACTTCGGCGGCCACCACGGCGAAGCCCTTGCCGTGCTCGCCGGCGCGCGCGGCCTCGATCGCGGCGTTCAGCGCCAGCAGGTTGGTCTGGTAGGCGATGTCGTCGATGATGCTGATCTTGTCGGCGATCTCGCGCATCGCCCGTATCGTCTGTTGCACCGCCTGGCCTCCCTCGGCGGCTTCGCCGGACGCCTTCTCGGCCATGCTCTCGGTCAGACGCGCGTTGTCGTTGGTCTGGTTGATCGAATTGGACATCTGCTGGACCGAGGCCGACGTCTCTTCCAGTCCGGACGCCTGCTGGCTGGCCGATTGCGCGATCATCTGCGAGGTAGAGTGGATGTGCTGCGCGGCGACGGACAGGTTTTCCGAGCCGTTCTTCACCTCGCCCAGGATGGCGCCCAGCGTTTGTATCGTTTGCATGATGGAGGCGGCCAGGCTGCTCTGGTCGCCGGCGCGCAGCGGAATCTGGCCGTTCAGGTTGCCGCCGGCCACCTGGCGCATCAGCTCCGCGACCTGCCGTGGCTCGCCTCCCAGCGTGCGCAGCAGGTCGCGGCGGATCAGCAGCCCGATCGCCAGGCTGGCGAGCAGCGCGATTCCCGCCAGCAGCAGCAGGCGGTTGCGGCTGTCGATGTAGGTTTCCTCCCCTTGATGGGCGAGATCGTCGTTCAGCTTGTCCTCATAGGCGGCGAGCGCAGTAATGGTTTCGTTCAGCTGACCGCCCTTTCCGGTCAGCAGCTGGGCTGCTTCTTTGCCTTGCTGCCTGGCCATCAGCGCCAGCGCCTGAAGGTAGTCTTGATGGACGACGCGGCTGCCGTTCTGGATGGCGTTTATCAATTCCCTCTCGCGGGGCTGGGTGCCGGATTCGCGCTGGAACATCTGCGCCAGTTGCTGCTCGGTGTCCTGGTAGCGGCGCAGCGAGTCCTGCAGGGCCTGGACCGTGCGCGCGGCCTCTTCGGGGCTGGCGGCCAGCAGGCCGTTGCGGATCTCGATGCGGATCTGCTGGTTTTGTTCCAGCAACTGGTGGGCCAGCCGCCCCTCTACATTGTTGACCTGGGTGATGTCGTGGATGATGCCGCTGGTGCTGGAGAAGCCATGTAGGGCGGCCGCCACGCACAGCAGCAGCAGGGCGATGATGGCGCCGTAGCCCAATGCCTGCTTGGTTTGAATGCGCATGCCTGATAGGGCTGTCATGGCGTGTTTCCTTGCAAGGGTGTGCCGGGGCGGGGAACGGCGTCGGCGCGCGGCGGCAGCGCGAAGCGCTCGGACTCGCGTCGGCAGGCGCGCTGTATCAGCGAGGGGACATCCAGAATCAACGCGACTTCGCCGGTGCCGAGTATGGTGGAGCCGCTGATCGCTTTCAGCGTGTTGAACAGCGCGCCCAGCGGCTTGATCACGGTCTGGAATTCGCCCTGCAGCGCGTCCACCACCAGGCCGGCCTTGCGCTCTCCGTATTGCACCACCACCACGTTGCGGCGGAGAGTCGCGGCGGGCGGCAGCTCGAAGAAGCTGTCGAGGTGCAGCAGGGGCAGCAGCTCGCCGCGCAGGTTGATGCAGTCGTGCACGCCGTTTTCGGGCAGGCCGGCCGGCAGTTCTATGCACTCGATCACGGCCTCCAGCGGCAGCACGAAGGTGGATGCGGCCACCTCCACCAGAAAACCGTCGATGATGGCCAGCGTCAGCGGCAGCCGGATGCGGAAGGTGGTGCCCTGGCCGGCTTCGCTGTCGATCTCGATGTTGCCATGCAGCTGCTCGATGCCGCGCCGGACCACGTCCATGCCGACGCCTCGCCCGGACAGATTGGTCACTTGGTCGGCGGTGGAGAAGCCGGCCTCGAATATCTGCTGGAACACCACGCTGTCCGGCGGCTCCTCATCCAGGCCGAGCAGGCCGCGCTCGCGCGCCTTGGCCAGGATGCGTCCGCGATCGAGGCCGCCGCCGTCGTCGGCCACTTCGATCACCACGCTGCCGGATTCGTGGTAGGCGTTGAGCCAGAGATTGCCTTGGGCGGGCTTGCCGTGGGCCTGGCGGACGTCGGTGGGCTCGATGCCGTGGTCTATGGCGTTGCGCACGATGTGCAGCAGCGGGTCGCCCAGTTTTTCCACCATCGACTTGTCCAGTTCGGTTTCCGCGCCGACGATGCGCAGCTGGATGTCCTTGCCCAGTTCGCGCGAGACGTCGCGGACCACGCGCGGGAAGCGGTGGAAGATTTCTCCTATCTGCACCATGCGCATCGACAGCGTGCCGGTGCGGATCTGTTCGATCAGATTGGCGATGCCCAGTGTGGCCTCCACCAACTGCGGCTGCTGCGAGCGGCGCGCGATCAGGTTGGCCGCCGAGCCGGCGATCACCAGTTCGCCTATCAGATTGATCAGGCTGTCCAGTTTGCCGGCCTCCACCTTGATGAAGCGGCTCTCTCCACCGCGTCCGGCGCGGGCTTCGCCGTGGGTGGGCGGGGTTTCCGGAGGGAGAGGCGCATGCGGCTCGGCCTGGGCGGCGGGCTGAGCCGGCTCGGCGGGAGAGGGCTCGGCTGTCGCGGCCAGTGGGTGCTCCAGCAAGGGATCGACGCCGGCGGGGGCCTCTTCCTCAAGCGGCTGCGCCTGGCCCAGCGCGCCGAACCGCCGCCAGGCCTCCTCCACTTCCCGCGCCTCGTCCGGCGTCGCGCTGGCGCAGGATTCATGCAAATGGGCGGCGGCGATCTTCAGCGGCCAGATGAATAGCTCGCTGTCCTCGCGGATGAATTCGAAGACTTCATGCAGCGATTTCTCGTCGATGTCCGAGTGGTACAGCAGCTCGAAGCGCAGGTAATTGCTTTCCGCGTCGAAATCGGCGCCGGCGGGCAGCCGGCAGGCGATCGCGCGGATGCCCTCCACGGTGCCCAGCGTCGCCAGATAGCGGATGAAGGATGAAGGGTCGAGGCCATTGCGCAGCACGTCTGGGCCGAAGCGCAGCGACAGCACCCAGCGCTCCGGCCGGGATGCCGCGGGGGGAGGCGCTTCCCGGACGGGAGGCTGCATCGCCTGCGGCACGGTCAGATAGCCTAGCAGCGCGGCTTCCAGCGCCTCGTCGCTCAGCGCCTCCAGCGAGTCGCCGGCCGCCAGCGCCTGGATCAGCAGCTTGACGTGATCGTGACAGCGCAGCAGCAGGCCGACCAGCTCGTCATCCAGCTTCAGCTTGCCGTCGCGCAGCTGGTCCAGCAGATTCTCGGCCTGATGGCTGAAGCGGATGATGGGGTCCAGGCCGAACAGCCCGGCCGAGCCCTTGATGGTGTGCATGGTGCGGAACAGCGCGTTCAGCTGCTCCGAGCTGGTCTGCTCGGCCTCGACGTCCAGCAGGATGCTTTCCATCTCGTCCAGCAGCTCGCGGGACTCTTCCAGGAAAGTCTGCATAGCCTGTTCAAGATCCATCGCCGGCTCCGCTGCGCCTGAATGCCAGTTCGCCCTCCATGCCCATCTGGCGGAGGAATTCATCCAGCGGACGGCTGGGGTCGAGCAAGCCCATCCGCCTGTCCAGCCTGGCGGCCTCGCGCTGCAGCCACAGCAGCACTTGGGCGCCGGCGCAGTCGATCTCCTCTATCGAGGACAGGTCGAGCAGGATGTCCTCGCTGCTTCGCAGGGCGGCCTCCAGCTCCGTCCGCCATTGCGCGGCCTGGTAGATGGTCTGTTCGTGTCCGGCGACGATCGAAAGCGCCATGTCCGCTCCAGGGTTCGTTGGCCGGTTCAGGGCAGGATCAGCTTGGACACCGCGGTCAGCAGCACCGGGGGCTGGAACGGCTTGACCACCCAGGCCTTGGCGCCAGCCTCCTTGCCCTCGCGTTTTTTCTCATCCGCCGACTCCGTCGTCAGCATGATCACCGGCGTGAACTTGTAGTGGGGCAGCTGCTTGATGTTTTTCAGCAGGCTGATGCCGTCCATCTGCGGCATATTGACGTCCGAGATGATCAGATGGATCTTGCGGCCGTCCAGAATGTCCAGCGCTTCCTTGCCATTGCCGGCCTCCAGCACTTCGTAGCCGGCGCCGGCCAGCGTCATGCGCACCACCTGCCGCAAGGTGGTGGAGTCGTCGACGATCAATATGGTTTTGCCCATCTGCGACTACCCCGTCATTCAGAAAAAAGTGATATCGCTGGGCCCCGGCGCCTTGTCATTGCCTTCCCGGCCGTGAAGCGCGCGTTGCTCGTGGGTGGTGTAGCTGTTCTTCAGCGCGGACAGCCAGGCTTCGGTGTCCGGCGGAGTCGGCAATTCGCCTTCGCAGTTCAAGGCTTCATGCAGCGAGGCCTCCAGTTGCCAGATGTCGTTTTGCACGTGGGACAGTATCTGGCTGACCCGGTCTTGAAATTGGAGATGGGTCAGGATGTCTTCCACGGTGGCGGGCAGGTCGAAGCCGTCGGCCCGGAAGCCGGCGGCGATCTGCTGGTCCAGCGCGTGCAGCCGCTGCGCCAGCGTGCGGGCCTCTCCGGCGATTGTCGTCGCGTGGGCCGCGCCGCCGCCGGACTGGGCCAGCTCGTCCAGCTTCAAGCTGGACTGGCGCAACTGCCGCAGTTCGGTCGAGAGCCTGCGCTGCAGCTCGGCGGGCGGCCACTGCGCGTCGCGTGCGTCGGCGGCGGGGATTTCGGCCGCGTCTATCGAATCCAGACCGTCATGCTCTGCCGGCTGGTGGCCGAGCAGGCGCAGCATGCTGTCGAAACGGTCGGTCAGGTGGCCGGCGGCCTCGTCTATTTGTTCGCGGCTGAGCGCGATGTGTCCGGCCCACAGCGGCAGCAGCGCATAGACGTGGCTGGCGTAGTCTCGCCAGTAGCTCTCGTTGCCGCCGCCGGAGACTGGCCGGTGGGCAGAGGAGGCGACCGGGATCGGCCACAGCAGCAAAAGCGCGATCAACAACGAAGTCAGGCCCAGAGCGGGCCAGAACAAGGGATGGTTGATCAGCAGCGTGTATTGGATTCCCCCGTTGACGGCCAGGCCGATTTGCAGCCGGATCCAGCGCCAGGGTTGAACAGGGGCGATCATGCAAGGGTCCTGTCGGTCGGATGCGTATTCTTCCTACTGATTTGTAGCCGCTGCGATGTGGGGATGCAAACAGGCAGTCAATTGTCGTAAACCGCCGGCGCCGGGCGCGGAAGCCCAATTCCGCCTTGCATTTATCGACATTCTGTGGTCAGAATCGAAGTTCGACATTTCAACCATTTTGAAACAAGAAGCACGTATGGCACTCATCGTACAGAAGTACGGCGGCACCTCGGTCGGGACAACCGAGCGCATCAAGAATGTGGCCCGTCGCGTCGCCAAGTGGAAGGCCCAGGGGCATGATGTGGTGGTGGTGGTTTCCGCGATGAGCGGCGAAACCAATCGCCTGATCGCCCTGGCCAAGGACATTCAGGACTATCCGGACCCGCGCGAGCTGGACGTGATCGTCTCCACCGGCGAGCAGGTCACCATTGGCCTGTTGGCGATGGCGCTGAAGGAAATCGGCGTGCCGGCCAAGAGCTATTGCGGCTGGCAGGTGAAGGTGGTGACCGACCAGGCCCACACCAAGGCCCGCATCCAGTCGATAGACGAGGGCGTGATGCGCGCCGACCTGAAGGAAGGCCGCGTGGTGATCGTCGCCGGCTTTCAGGGGGTGGACGAGGAAGGCAACATCACCACGCTGGGCCGCGGCGGCTCGGATACCTCGGCGGTGGCGCTGGCCGCCGCGCTCAAGGCCGACGAGTGCCAGATCTACACCGACGTCGACGGCGTCTACACCACCGATCCGCGCGTGGTGCCGGAGGCGCGCCGCCTGAAGACGGTCACTTTCGAAGAAATGATCGAAATGGCGTCGCTGGGCTCCAAGGTATTGCAGATCCGTTCGGTGGAATTCGCCGGCAAGTACAAGGTGCGCTTGCGCGTGCTCTCCAGCTTCGAGGACGAAGGCGAGGGCACCCTGATTACGTTTGAGGAAGATGAGAGCATGGAAAAGGCGGTAGTGGCAGGCATCGCGTTCGATCGCAACGAAGCCCGCATCAATGTGAAGGGCGTGCCGGACAAGCCGGGCATCGCCTACCAGATCCTGGGCCCGATCGCGGATGCCAACATCGAAGTGGACATGATCATCCAGAATGTCGGCGAGAACGGCACCACCGATTTCTCGTTCACCGTGCCGCGCGGCGAATTCAACCGCGCGCTGGCCATCCTGCGCGAAGTGCAGACCCACATCGGCGCCGCCAAGATCGACGCCGACGACAAGGTGGCCAAGATCTCCATCGTCGGCGTCGGCATGCGCTCGCATTGCGGCATCGCGTCCACCATGTTCCGCACGCTGGCGGAAGAGGGCATCAATATCCAGATGATTTCCACCTCGGAAATCAAGGTGTCGGTGCTGGTGGATGAGAAGTACCTGGAACTGGCGGTTCGCGTTTTGCATAAAGTTTTCGGCCTGGATCAGGCGGCGTAAATATTTTTGCGCAGCTTGCTTGACAGAGGGGGCGCCGCTAATTAATATGGCGCTCTCTGAACGGAGAAATGGCCGAGTGGTCGAAGGCACTTCCCTGCTAAGGAAGCATACGGGCTTAAACCTGTATCGAGGGTTCGAATCCCTCTTTCTCCGCCAGAAACTGCACCCGTAGCTCAGTTGGATAGAGTATCTGGCTACGAACCAGAGGGTCGGGCGTTCGAATCGCTCCGGGTGCACCAAGACGTCCCTATAGTTTAGCGGTTAGAACACCGCCCTTTCACGGCGGTAGCCGGGGTTCGATTCCCCGTGGGGACGCCAGGATTCAGAAAAAAGCCTCGCATGAAAATGCGGGGCTTTTTTCATTTCTTTATTCATTTTCGTGCCGGATCGCGTAACAAAGGGATGCCTTGCGGCATCCCTTTCTCGTCTCCGCCTTAGAACTTGTGGTTCAGCTCCAGCCAGGCCTGGCGGCCGTATGGCGCGTAACTGCCTACTGGGTAGTAGGGCCAGCCGCCGGTGTAGTCCTTCTTGAGGAAATCCTGGACGTTGTTGACGATCAGCCCAATCGATGTCTTCTTGTTCAGCTGGCGGGTGACGCTCAGGTTGGCGAGCACGGTCGGCGTCAGGTAGCCATTGCCGGCGCCGTTGGGGATCTTGCCGTAGCGAGTCAGCAGCAGCGTGGACGACCAGTCGCCGATGTTCCAGGTGGTGGTGAAGTCCAGCTTGTCCGGCCAGTCGGTGTTGCTCATGTCGGTCAACTCGTTCTGGGCCGGGTCGCCGGCGAATTGTTGGTAGGTGTGGGTCAGGACCTTGGTATAGGTGGCTTTGAACAGGAAATCGCCCAGCTTGGCGGTGCGCAGGCGGTATTTGCCGCTGAGGTCGATGCCGCTGGTGCGTTCGCTGGCGGCGTTGATCGGATTGACGACGATGGTGTTGATCGCGCCGGGGTCTACCACTGCATTGTTCGGATTGCGCATCACGCGACGGAGCGCGTCCTGGCACTGGGTGGAGCTGGCGTTCAACTGGCCGCCGCGGCACAGCGCCTCGTCGCGCAGCAGCTTGTCGGCGCTGAGGGTGGTGACCAGGTCGTCGATGGTGATGTTCCAGTAGTCCAGCGAGATGTCGGCGTCGCGGCTGGGCGACCAGACGAAGCCTAGTCCATACGATTTTCCGCTTTCCGGCTTCAGGCCGGCGTTGCCGTTGCTGATGTAGTTGGAGCCGGGCGAGACGCCGGCGTATTGGCAGTTGGCCAGCGGCTGGCCGGCTTGCGCGCAGCGCCAGTAGTCGGTGGTGGACGAGTAGTAGCCTCGGGTCTGGGTCTGGAACAGGTAGCTCATGTCCGGAGCGCGGAAGCTGGTGGCGTAGTTGCTGCGCAGCAGCAGGCTTCCGGTGGGGCGGTATTCCAGGCCGGCGCCGTAGGTGAGCTTGCCTTCGCTGTTGGCGGAGGTCTGGTAGCGGTCGTAGCGGCCGGACAGGGTCAGGTTGACCGGTTTGGCCAACGGCAGCAGCAGTTCGGCGCCGGCCGCCTCGCGCGAGCGGGAGCCGCTGGCTCGGATCGCGGGGCTGGCGTTGTAGTACACGCCCTGGTTCAGGCTTTGGTCGGGGTCGTTGCTGAAGCCTTGGCTGCCCCATTCCAGCAGGCCCGCCAATTTGGCGGGGCCGGCCGGCAATTGGAAGGCCTCTCCGCTGGCGCTCAGGCTGAGCACCTGCAGCCAGGATTTGTTGTTGCCGGTGCTGTCGCCGATCAGGCTGGAGGCTTGCGTCGGCGTCAGCGGCCGGTAGAAGCGGCTGGTGTTGGGGGCGTAGATCGGAACGCCGCTGCCGTCGGTCCCGAGCTGCGAGCCGAGGAAGTAAGCGTTGACGCCGGAGAGCAGCATCGGGGTGGTGGTGCGGCTGGTGTAGACTGAGGCGTTGTAGGCCGCCTCGTAATTCCAGCTGCCGGTCAGGTCGCCGCGCACGCCCAGCGTCAGGTTGGCCGCCAGGTCGTCCCACTTGCGGTTGTAATTGCTGGTTCCGCCCAGCTCTTCGGGGGTGAAGCGCTTGTTCCAGACTTCGTAATTGCCGCTGTTCTGGTTCAGGAAGTAGCCGCCCTGGCCGGCGGCCGCGGTCCAGTTGGGGCCGCGGGTGTTGTTTTCGGTGTGAGTGACGCCCAGCATGGCGTCGCTGAACAGCTCGGCATGCGAATTGATCTGGTAGTTGAGGCTGAGGAATCCGCTCTGGCTTTGGGTGGCCGTCTGTATCGTCCAGTACGATGGTTTCAGCAGGCCGCTGGCGCAATATCCTTTTTGGCTGTTGCCCACGGTGGTGACGCTGCCGGCGAACATGCCGGCGAAATTGCCGCAGGCGCTGCCGGCGTCGAGATAGGCGCCGCCGGCGATGCGTCGCGACAGGATGGCGGAGGGGGCTTCTCCGAGGGCGGTGGAGTCGGACATGAAGCCCCGCTGGCGCGACCAGATCGCGTTGCGTTTGCTCAATTCCAGGCCGTAGACCGCGCTGAGCTGATCCCAGCTTTTGCCGCCGGTCAGCTGCAGCCTGGCGTTTTCGCCGCCGTGATGCTCGGTGGAGCCGATCTTGACGTTGACGGCGGCGCCGTCGGTTTTCTTTTTCAGGATGATGTTGACCACACCGGCGATGGCGTCGGAGCCGTAGATGGCGGAGGCGCCGCCGTTCAGGATTTCGATGCGGTCTATCAGCGCGGCGGGGATGTTGGCCAGGTTGACGAAGTTGACCTGGCCCTCGTAGGCGATCGGATAGTCGGCCATGCGGCGGCCGTTGATCAGCGTCAGCGTGTGATTCGGTCCGAGGCCGCGCAGGCTGATGGCGTTGGCGGCCGGCGTGAAGGTATTGCCGAAGTCGGCGCCCTGGGTGAAGCCGGTGTTCTGCGTCAGGTTGTTCAGGGCGTCGTAGACATTGGTGTAGCCCTGTTTTTCGATGTCGTCGCCGCTGATGACGGTGACGCTGGTCGGGCCCTCTTTGGCGGAGCGGGCGATGCGCGAGCCGGTGACGGTCACGCGTTCCAGCGAGTCGGCCGGCGGCGTGTCGGCCAGGGCTGGCCAGGCGGAGAGAAGCAGCAGGGCGGATAGCAGCCTGGGGTGGGGCGGAGTTTTCGCGGAATGCACGGCGGGCCTGTTCTTGTATGGGTATCAGGAAGAACAGGATATCTCCATGTCATTTTTGTTGTGCGAAGAAAAACGGCAATGCAAATGACGCAGCGGCATATTGGGAGATCGGGGCGGAGCCATCTGGCCGCTGGAATGAAAAAAGCCCCGCATTTCCATGCGAGGCTTTTTTCTGAATCCTGGCGTCCCCACGGGGAATCGAACCCCGGCTACCGCCGTGAAAGGGCGGTGTTCTAACCGCTAAACTATAGGGACGTTTTGGTGCACCCGGAGCGATTCGAACGCCCGACCCTCTGGTTCGTAGCCAGATACTCTATCCAACTGAGCTACGGGTGCGTATTTGGCGTCCCCACGGGGAATCGAACCCCGGCTACCGCCGTGAAAGGGCGGTGTTCTAACCGCTAAACTATAGGGACGCTGATTTGTGGTGCACCCGGAGCGATTCGAACGCCCGACCCTCTGGTTCGTAGCCAGATACTCTATCCAACTGAGCTACGGGTGCACTGTCTCGCGAGACGTTGTGTCTTGCGAGAGACCGGATATTACAGAGAGGGGTTTTCTCTGTCAACACTTCGTAGGATTTTTTTTGCAAAGCCGGTAAACTCGGCAGCTGTCCCTGTCGCGGCGGGCCAACATCTTCAATCATTTGACATGTTGGCGGCGTGGCCGCAAGACACGAAAGCGAAGCGAGATTGAATACCCTGTTTGCGCAGCCTTGCGCCATCATCGACCTGGAAACCACCGGCGGCAACATCGCGCGCGACCGCATCACCGAAGTCGGCGTGGTGCTGATTGACGGCGAACGCGTCGAGCGCCTGTCCTGGCTGGTCAATCCCGGCCAGCCCATCCCGCCCTTCATTGAAAACATGACGGGCATCAGCAACGAGATGGTGGCCGGCGCGCCGCCGTTCGCCGAACTGGCCGACGAGCTGCTGGCCACGCTGCGAGGCCGCCTGCTGCTGGCGCACAACGCCCGCTTCGACTATGGCTTCCTCAGAAATGAATTCCGCCGCCATGGCCTGCGCTTCCAGGCGCGCGCGCTGTGCACGGTCAAGCTGTCGCGCCGACTGTATCCACAGCATTTCAAGCACAGCCTGGACAGCCTGATCGCCCGCCACGGCATAGAAATGCCGGAGCGCCACCGCGCGCTGGCCGACGCTGAGGCGGTCTACCGCTTCATTCAGATCGCCGGCGCGGAGCTGGGCGAGGACAAGGTGGCGCATGAGGCCGCGCAACTATTGTCGCAACCGGCCGAACTGTCCAGCCTGCCGGCGGAGCTGCAGCAGCAGGTGGAGGATATGCCGGATTCGGCCGGCGTCTACGCGATGTTCGGCGAGGATGGCCGCGCGCTGTACATCGGCCGCGCGACCAATCTGTACCGCAAGGCGTTGGGCCACTTCGCCGAACGCAAGCCCGGGCACAAGAGCCATGAGGTGCGGATAGACGAGCCGGTGGCGAGGGTGGAGTGGCGCGAAAGTTTGAGCGAGTTCGGCGCCCGTTTGCTGGAGTTGCAGTGGCTTGGCCGCTTGCAGCCGCTCCATAACCCGCGGGCCAGGATGATGGGCGAGGTGTGCACGCTGCAGCTGCAAGCCGGCGACGACGCTTTTTCGCGGCCGGTCCCGGTATCCGCCCGCGACATCGACTTCACCCGCACCGCCGATCTCTACGGCTTGTTCCGCCACGCGCGCGAGGCGCGCAAGGCGCTGGCGCAGATCGCGCTGGCTCAGGGGCTATGCCAGTCGGTGCTGGGGGTGGAGCAGGTGACCAGCCGCAAGGGCGCGCCTTGCGCCGCCTACCGGATCCGCCGCTGCCGCGGCGCCTGCGTCGGCGACGAGGGCGCCGACAGCCACAACGCCAGGTTGCTGGCGGCGCTGCAGCGGCTCAAGGTCAAACCGTGGCCGTTCGAGGGCGCGGTGGCGGTGGCGGAGCGCGACGAGGTGTGCGGCGATGTGGTGGAGCACCTGTTCGACCGCTGGTGCTATCTGGGCAGCCGCCGCAATGGCGGCGCGCTGGAGGGCGAGCCGGCTTTCGACATCGATTACTACAAGCTGCTGGAGAGCGAGCTGCGCAAACCGGAGAGGGGCGTGTCGCCGCAGTAAGCCGGCATGGCTCCGGACATGAAAAAAGGCAAGCGTCGCTTGCCTTTTTCGATTCCGGGGGGCTTTAGAGCGGGGCGATCAGCGAGGATTCCTTCACGCCATCCTGGCCGGTTTTCTCGTCGACTTCCTGCAGCTGGTTGCGGGGAGCGAACAGGCCCATCTTCACTTCTTGCCAGATGTAATAGATTTTGCCGGCGACGGCGTCCAGGGTGATGCTGGAATCGTTCTCGCCCTTGCCGGTGATCGTATGTTTGCCGGCCGGCAGGTCCTTCATGATGTAGCTATGGGCCACGGTATCGCCGGCCATCGCGTTGTCGATGGCGACCGGCAGCTTCACCGCGGCGCCGAAGTTCTCGTTGCGATAGATGTAGACGCGGGCGGCATCGGCGGCGGGAATCTTGAATTCTTTGGCGGCGGCGTCCGCTTCCTTGGAGGCCATGGGAGTGCTGGCGCAGGCGCTCAGGCCTGCAACCAGCGCGGCAGCGATCAGAATACGCATAGTCGTCATCAGTGGTTGCGATAAGGCGCGACATGATAACGGCAAATTGTAAATCCATGTGAATTTTTGTGTGCTGGGCGGCGGCCTTACTCGTGCATCGCCAGATAGCCGCGCAGCCGGCTTTCGATGATGCGCGGGTTCTCGCCGTTGGCGATCGCCACTACGCCCTCGACCACTAGCTCCTTCATGGCCACCTCGGATGCCACCAGGTGTTTGAGCTTGTTGGCCATGGGCAGGAAAAACAGGTTGGCCGAGCCGACGCCATACACGGTGGCGACGAAGGCCACCGCGATGCCGCCGCCCAGCTTGGCCGGGTCGGACAGATTTTCCATCACGTGGATCAGGCCCAGCACCGCGCCCAGAATGCCCATGGTCGGCGCGTAGCCGCCAGCCGACTCCCAGATGCGGGCCGCCTGCTTGCGGGCGTGCTCGAACATGCTGATTTCCACTTCCATCACCGCGCGCAGCGTGTCCGGCTCGGTGCCGTCCACCAGCATCTGCATCGCCTTCTTGGTGAACGGATCGCGCTGGGTGGCGATCAGGCCCTCCAGCGCCAAGAGGCCGCCCTTGCGCGAGGTCTGGCTCCAGTTGATGACCTCGCGGATCATTTTTTCGTGGTCGAAGTTGGGCGGGCGGAATATCCAGCGCAGCATGCGCAGGCCGGCCATGAACTGTTTGGGCGTGCTTTGCAGCATCACCGCGCTGGTGGTGCCGCCGATGACGATCATGAAGGCGGTCAGCTGCATCAGCGAGCCGATGCTGCCCCCTTCGATGGCCTGGCCGGCGATGATGGCGGTCAAGCCCATTACAATGGCGATAAGACTGATCTTGTCCACAAAAAGGTTCCGTTATCGATCTGGTCTGAGACCCGGCTCGGGGTCTTCGCTTACAGCCAGTCTTTCAATTTTGCGCGCAGACGGGCGATGGCCTGGCTGTGCAATTGGCAGACGCGGGATTCGGTGACGCCCAGCACCGCGCCGATTTCCTTCAGGTTCAGCTCTTGTTCGTAGTAAAGCGCCATCACCAGCTGGTCGCGCTCGGGCAGGAATTTGATCGCGCTGATCAGCTGTTGGCGGAAGCTGTCGTCGGAGAAGGTGGCCAGCGGGTCGGGCGAGTCTTCGTCGGCGACATTGGTCACCGGATTGTGGCTGCTTTCGTCGTCGCCGCCGCCGAAGTCCTCGAAATGCAGCAGGGTGGTGCCTTTGCAATCGCCGAGCATGTCCTGGTATTGCTCCAGTTCCAGGCCCATCTCAACGGCGATTTCCGATTCCAGCGGCGTGCGGCCCAGCCGTTGCTCCAGCTTGGAGATCGCTTCCTCTATCTGGCGGGAGTTGCGGCGCGCCTGGCGCGGCAGCCAGTCCTCGCGCCGGAGTTCGTCCAGCATCGAGCCGCGGATGCGTTGGCTGGCGAAGGTTTCGAACTGCACGCCCTGGGCGGGATCGAACTGGCGGGCGGCCTCGATCAGGCCGATCATGCCGACCTGAATCAGATCGCCCAGCTCCACCGACGCCGGCAGCCGGGCGATCATGATGCTGGCCAGCTTGCGCACCAGCGGGGTATAGGCCTCCACGTCGATCTCGACGCTGGGGGCTGCTGCGGCATAGCCCGATCGGCGGAAGGACGGAAAGGTCATAAGGGTTTGGCTCCATCTGCCTCGGCCCAATCGCGCGAGGCGGCAATCAGCAAGTCCATGTATCCGGTACTGTCGCGGCTGGTTTCCGGCGCGTCCCACTGCGGCAGCACCGCCGACAGCTGCGAGAAGGCCATCGCCGCCTCGCTGTCCGGGAACGCCTCCATCAGCGGCCGGCGCAGCGTCTGGCTGCGGCGCACCGCGTTGTCCTGCGGCACGAAGCCCACCCAGCGCAGCGAAACGGTCAGGAATTCGCTGGTGACCGCCGACAGCCGGGTGAACAGCTCGTGCGCCTCTTCCAGATGCCGCGCGCGGTTGACCAGCACGTTGAAGCGCTGGCGGCCGTAACGGCTGGCCAGGCGCTTGATATTAGCGTAGGCGGCGGTCAGCGAATCGGCTGCCGGCGTCAGCACCAAGACCAGGTTGTCGGCCACGCAGGCCGGGATCGGGTCGCGAACCGGGTCGGGCGCGTCGATCAGCAGCGCCGAAGCGTCGCGCTCCTGCGCGCCGAATTCGCTGCCCAGCCGCAGCCACAGCTGGGTGGAGAATAACGCGCGTTGCTCGGGCTGCGCATAGAGATTGATCAACTGAACGCCTTGCCGCGACACTACCATCATTTCGTCCAGACCGCCCACGCTGACCACCTGGCTTTCCAGCGTGGCGGTGGAGGGCACGCCCAGGCGGCGGGTCTGCACCTGGCCCAGGCAGCAGTCCACCATGATGGGGCGCAGGCCGGCGTAGGCGAGGCCCAGCGCGAGCTCGGTCACCACGGTGCTGGTGCCTGAGTGTTCGGAGCCGATGAAGGCGAAGCTGGGCGCGCGCTGCCGCTGGGCGGCGAGCAGACGGAGGCTGGCGGCCTGGTCCTGCATGGCGTTCATAGCCATCCGGCCTGAGCCGCCTGCATGATGGACATTTCATCGGCCTGCAGCGCGAACGGGGAGGCGATCTGCTGCGCGCGCATCGCGCGGTCGACCAGGAAGGCGGCGTTGGCCGAATGCAGGTCTTCCGGCACCCGCTGGCCGTTGGTGACGTAGTAAAGCTTGAGCCGGTTGCGGATGATCACGTCCAGGCTGGGGCCCTGGGCCACCGCCTCGTCTATCTTCGACAGGATGCAGCCGGACAGGCCGTCGCCGCGGTAGCGTTTCACCACATCCTCCAGCGTATGGCCGTCGGTGTTGGCGGCCAGCAGCAGCAGCCGCTCGATCGGCCGGCCGGCGGTGCGCAGCATGTCGATCTGCGCCAGCACGCGCGCGTCGCGCTGGCCCATGCCCACGGTGTCGATGAACACGATGTGGCGGTTGGACAGGTCGGCCAGCGTCAGCTGCAGATCGCCCTCGTTCTGGATGGAGAACACCGGCACGCCCAGGATCTTGCCGTAGATGCGCAACTGGTCTTGCGCGCCGATCCGGTAGCTGTCGGTGGTGATCAGCGCCACGTGCTGGGCGCCGAAGCGCATCGTCGCGCGGGCGGCCAGCTTGGCCACGGTGGTGGTCTTGCCGACGCCGGTGGGGCCGACCAGCGCGAAGATGCCGCCGCGGTCCATCACCTCGCGGTCGGCGTCCGCGCATTTCAGATTGTGCGCCAGCGCCGAGCGCGCCCATTTCACCGCGACCTCGGCCTGGTACTGAGCCGGCATCTTCTCGATCAGCTGGCGGATCAGCTGGGCGGAAAAACCCATGGCCAGCAGGTGCTTGAACAGCTCCAGCCGGTTGGGCGCCTTGCCCTCCATGTCCGACCAGGCGAAGCTGGCCAGCTGGCTTTGCAGCAGGCTTCTGAGCAGTTTGATCTCGTCGCCGATCTGCCTGAGTTCCTGGGCCATTTGTTCCTGCTCCTCGCCGTTGACCTGCGGCGCGGCAGGCGCCGGCTGCGGCCGCTGCGCGGCGCGCGGGGGAGATTGCGCCGCCGGCTGCATCATGGGCTGGGCGGCGGGCTGCGGCGGGGTAAAGGTCGGCTCCATCCGCGGCGGCGCCGTTTCCAGCCGTGGCGGGGCGGGGCTTTCCAGCGGCTCCACCGGCATCGCGTAGGTGCGGGCGATGGCGCGGTTCATCGCGCTGCCGTTGGCGGGCGGGATCGGCGCGGGTTGCTGCGGCCGGTTGACCGCGGGCGGCGCGTTGCGCGGCGGATGCTTGCTGCTGGAGGTGGACAGCGTGCTGGCCAGGTTGGCGACGTCCGCGTCGGCCACCGCCATGATTTCCACGCCGCCGCCCATCGTCGGGCGATTGGACAAAATAAGGGCATCCGCGCCCAGTTCTTCGCGAACTTGCCTGAGTGCGTCTCGAGTGGTTTTCCCGAAGAACTTTTTCACCACCATTATTGTTTAGCCCTTAGCCCTTGCTGCCGCCGATTACCGCAATTATACGAATGGATTTATTGTCCGGAATCTCATTATGCGAAATCACACGCAATTGCGGCAATGCCCGGCGCAGGAAACGCGCGAGCAGCGGCCGCAGGCCCGGCGCCGTCAGCAGCACCGGATTATACCCCTGGATCTCCACTTGTTCGGTCTGTTGGGCCGCGCTTGACAGCAGATTCTCGGCCAGTCCCGGCTCCAGTCCGCCGCCGGCTTTCGATTGCACCGCCTGCATCAGCACGTTTTCCAGCTGCGGCTCCAGCGTCATCAGCGGCAGCTCGGCCTCGCCCGGGAACAGTTGCTGGACGATCACCCGCGACAGCGCGGTGCGCACGGCGCTGGTCAGCTCGTCGACGTCCTGGTTTTGAGGCACGTGGTCGGCCAGAGTTTCGACGATGGTGCGGAAGTCGCGGATGTGTATGCCCTCCGACAGCAGTTGCTGCAGCACCTTCTGCAGTATGCTCACCGGCACCACCTTGGGCACCAGATCCTCGATCAGTTTCGGAGATTCCTTGGCCTGGTGGTCGATCAGCGCCTGGACCTCTTCGCGTCCCAGCAGCTCGGCGGAGTGGGTCTGCAGCAGGTTGGAGATGTGGGTGGCCACCACGGTGCTGGCGTCCACCACGGTATAGCCCAGGCTCTGCGCTTCCTCGCGCTTGCCGGCGTCTATCCACACCGCCGGCAGGCCGAAGGCCGGGTCGGTGGTGGCCGCGCCGGCGATCTCCTTGCTGACCATGCCCGGATTGATGGCCAGGAACTGGCCGATGAAGGCCTCGCCCTTGCCCAGCTCCACGCCCTTCAGCAAGATGCGGTAGGCGTTGGGCTTGATTTCCAGATTGTCGCGGATGTGGACCGGCGGCACCAGAAAGCCCAGGTCTTGGGCGATCTTTTTGCGGATGCCGCGGATGCGGCGCAGCAGCTCGCCGTCCTGGGTGCGGTCCACCAGCGGGATCAGCCGGTAGCCGACCTCCATGCCCAGCTGGTCGACGTGCTGGACGTCGTGCCAGCCCACTTCGGCCGCCTGCTGCTCCGGCGCCGCCGTCGGCTGCGCGGCCGCCTGCAGTTCCCGGGCCAGCTTTTGCTTGCCGCGCTGCTCCATCGTCCTGGCCAGCGCCAACAGGCCGCCGGCGATCAGCAGGAAGGAGAAATGGGGCATGTTGGGGATCAGGCCTATCATGCCGATCACCGACGCGGTGATGTACAGCACCTGCGGCTTGGTGAACAGCTGGCCCAGGAACTGCTCCGACATGTCCTGGTCGGTGCCGACGCGCGTCACCACGATACCGGCCGCGGTGGAGATGATCAGCGCCGGAATCTGCGCGACCAGGCCGTCGCCAATGCTCAGCAGGGTGTAGGTTTCCGCCGCCTGGCCCACCGGCAGGTCGTGCTGGACCACGCCGACGATCAGGCCGCCGATCACGTTGATCAGGATGATCATGATGCCGGCCATCGCGTCGCCGCGCACGTATTTGGACGCGCCGTCCATCGCGCCGAAGAAGTTGGCTTCCTCGGCGATGGTGGAGCGGCGCTTGCGGGCATCGTCCTCGCCGATCAGGCCGGCGTTGAGGTCGGCGTCGATCGCCATCTGCTTGCCCGGCATCGCGTCCAGGGTGAAGCGGGCCGACACTTCGGCGATCCGGCCGGCGCCCTTGGTGATCACCACGAAGTTGATGATGGTGATGATGATGAACACCACGATGCCGATGGCGACGTTGCCGCCCACCAGGAAGTGGGAGAACGATTCGATCACCTTGCCGGCGGCGTCCGGGCCGGTATGGCCCTCCAGCAGCACCACCCGGCTGGAGGCGACGTTCAGCGACAGCCGCAGCATGGTGGTGATCAGCAGCACCGAGGGAAAGGACGAGAAGTCCAGCGGCTTGCGCACATTGATGCCGACCAGCAGCACGATCACCGACACCGCGATGTTGAAGGTGAAGAAGATGTCCAGCAGCACCGGCGGCAACGGCAGGATCATCATCGTCAGGATCAGGATGATGAGCAGCGGCCCCGCGAGCTGGGCGATCTTCATTTTGCGCAATATCTGGAGGATGGAGTCCATGCTGGCTTATCGGCTTTCTTCTGGCGCCGAATCTTGCGGACGTTTGCTGTACGGGTCAAGCTCGTCGGGCACGTCCAGTTGATCCGGGAAGGTCGGGGCCACGCCGCCGATGGATTGATACTGCTGCAGCTGGAACACATAGGCCAGCACCTGGGCCGCCGCCGCGTACAGCTGGGCCGGGATGTCCTGGCCCAGTTCTCCGTGGAAATACAGCGCCCGGGCGAAGGGGGGCGAGCGCATGATGGGCACGCGGCTGTCCTTGCCGGTGTCGATGATCTTTTCCGCCAGTTTCAGCGAACCCTTGGCCACCACCTGCGGCGCGCGCATGGTGTCGTCGTATTTCAGCGCCACCGCGAAGTGGGTCGGGTTGGTGACGATCACGTTGGCCTTGGGCACCTCCTGCATCATCCGCTTGCGAGCGGCTTCGCGCTGCATCTGGCGGATGCGGCCCTTGACCTCGGGGGAGCCTTCCGCTTCCTTGTATTCCTGCTTGACCTCTTCCTTGGTCATCCTGAGCTTCTTGTAGTAGCTCCATAGCTGGTAGGGCACGTCCAGCGCCACCAGCAGGATCAGCGCGGCGGTGACGATGAAGAAGGTGCGGATCATCAGGTCGGTCATCTTCAGGATGCCGGCTTCCAGCGGCATGGACAGCAGGCCGATGATCTCGCCGCGCTCCTTCCAGATGTACCAGGTGGCGATGCCGCCGATCAGCAGGCTTTTCAGTATCGCCTTCAAGCCTTCGTTGACCGCGTTCAGCGAGATGATGCGCTTCATGCCCGGAAAGGGGTTCAGTTTGCCGAAATTGGGCTCCAGCGCCTTGAAGGTCATGTTCCAGCCGCCGACCAGCAGCGGCGCGCACAGCGCCGCCAGCGCCAGCCCGACGAAGAACGGAGCCAGCGCGGTCAGCGCCTGGAACAGGCTTTCCTTGAACCGGATCAGCGCGGGCTCGGTGTGCTGCACCGCGGCTTGGTCGAAGGTGAGCAAGTGGCGCATGATTTCGCCGAGCGCATGGCCTAGCTGGCCGCCCATCGCCATCAGCAGCGCGACTCCGGTCATGGTGACGGCGAAGGTCGACAGCTCCCGCGACCGGGGGATGTTGCCATCCTCACGGGCCATCGACAGCCGTTTGGCTGACGCGGGTTCGGTGCGTTCGAGGTCTGAGTCTTCTGCCATGGGCTCGCTTTAGATAAATGCTTTTGTCTTGATTTTAAACTGAATGGTAGCGTATGCCGGCCGGTCTCGGCCAGCCCCGCGCCTCGCGCGGCAGCGCCGCTAGCGGTACAATAATCTGATTATTGACGGAATCGCCCACATGCAACAGTACCTCGACCTGATGCGCCATGTGCTGGAACATGGACACGACAAGGCAGACCGCACCGGAACCGGCACCCGCTCGGTGTTCGGCTACCAGATGCGCTTCGATCTGGCGGACGGTTTTCCGCTGATCACCACCAAGAAATGCCATCTGCGCTCCATCATCCACGAACTGCTGTGGTTCCTGTCCGGCGATACCAATATCCGCTATCTGAAGGAAAACGGCGTGTCGATCTGGGACGATTGGGCCGACGAGAACGGCGATCTCGGCCCGGTCTACGGCTACCAGTGGCGCAGCTGGCCGGCGCCGGACGGCCGCCACATCGACCAGATCAGCCAGTTGCTGGACATGATCAAAAAGAACCCCGATTCGCGCCGGCTGATCGTGTCGGCCTGGAACCCGGCGCTGGTGGACCAGATGGCGCTGCCGCCTTGCCACAGCCTGTTCCAGTTCTACGTCGCCGACGGCAGGCTGTCCTGCCAGCTGTATCAGCGCTCGGCCGACATCTTCCTCGGCGTGCCGTTCAACATCGCCAGCTACGCGCTGCTGACGATGATGGTGGCCCAGGTATGCGGCCTGCGGCCGGGCGACTTCGTCCACACGCTGGGCGACGCCCATCTGTACAGCAACCATCTGGAACAGGCGCAATTGCAATTAACGCGCGAACCGCGCCCGCTGCCGACGATGAAGCTGAATCCCGAGGTGAAAGACCTGTTCGCGTTCAAATTCGAAGACTTCGCGCTGGAAGGCTACGACCCGCACCCGCACATCAAGGCGCAGGTGGCGGTATGAGCCGGAAACCGACGCTGACGCTGGTGGCCGCGATGGCCGCCAATCGCACCATCGGCATAGACAACCAGCTGCCCTGGCGTCTGCCGGAGGATCTGAAGCATTTCAAGGCGACCACGCTGGGCAAGCCGGTGATCATGGGCCGAAAGACCTGGGACTCGATCGGCCGGCCGCTGCCGGGCCGCCGCAATATCGTGGTTACCCGCCAGGCGGACTGGAGGGCGGACGGCGCGGAAACCGCTCATTCTCTGGAGGAGGCGCTGGCGCTGGCCGGCGCGGTGGACGAGGCCTGCCTGATCGGCGGAGCCGACCTGTACCGCCAGGCTCTGGCACTGGCCGACCGGCTGTGCCTGACCGAAATCGCCCGCGACTACGACGGCGACGCCCACTTCCCGGAGTTCGACCCGGACGACTGGCGCGAGGCGTCGCGCGAGGGCGCGGTCAGCGCCGACGGGTTGCCTTACGCCTTTGTAGAATACCGCCGCCGCTGACGCTGGGGCGCGCAAAGCAAAGGCTGCCGTCGGCAGCCTTTTTTCATTCGATCGGGCGGATGTCAGACGCCGCCTTCCAGCGCCTCCGCCGCGCTTTGCGCGAGCTGGCTGTAGTCGCGGCCGAATTCGATGATCATCTGCTTCAGGCGGCCGGTGTCGCGCGCGATCAGCGTTTTCAGCAGGCTTTCCAGGAATTGGTGGGTGCGGTCCATCTGGCTCTTGCCGGCGCGCAGGATGGCGTACAGGCAGCGCTGGGTCAGCGGCAGCATGTCGATCAGCGTGTCGGTCAGATAGCGGTTGTCGGCGTGGCGGTACAGCGCCGACAGGAATTCGATGCCGTGCTCGTAGAAGGCCTGCAGGTCGTCGCGGCGGTTGTCTTCCTCCAGCAGCGCCATCAGCTCGATGAAGCGCGCCAGGTCGTCGTTCTGCCAGCCGGCGGCCAGGTTCTGCACCACGCGGTCCAGCAGCAGGAACCACAGGTCGAAGAAGTCGCGCACGTCGCGCGCGCTGATGCTGGACACCATCGCGCCGCGGCGCGGGAAGATGTCCACCAGGTGGCGGCGCTGCAAAATCAGCAAGGCCTCGCGCACCGAGCCGCGGCTCACTTCCAGCTCGGAAGCGATGCGCAACTCCTGGATCCGCTCGCCCGGCTTCATCTCGCCCTGGATTATCTGCCTGCCTAGGTATTGGGCGATCTGCTCGGTCAAGAGGTCATTGGCCTTGAATGTCATGAATCATCATCTCCGGAAATTGATTTTCTCGTTCTCTTGATATTGTACGGCATCCTGCCGGATTGTCCGGCAGTATCCTGTCTGTCTGCCTGTTTGTATCCAGCCCGGGCGCGCGTGGCGCGGCACTGCCATGCCGCGCCGGTTGCGCGCATTATGCGCGTTGGCGTTGAGGGCGGCTATGATATCAACCAGATGATTAAAACGCATGTTTTCTTGTTGTGTTGACTTGTGGCGTGGGCGTTTTCTGCCATTTTTCACAAGGCGGCCGAAACAAGCGTGCGGAAAAACGAAAGGCCCGGCTGGGCCGGGCCTTGTTGGACGCGTCGCGCTCAGGCGGAGCGGCGGGTCGCCATCAGGTAATTGACGTCGGTATCGTCGTTCAGCGAGTAGATGCGAGTGACGGGATTGTAGCCCATGCCGCTCAGCGTCTGCAGGCCGAGGCCGGCGTGGCGGGCCATGCGGCTCAGCTCGGACGGCTTGAGGAAGCGCGCGTACTCGTGGGTGCCGCGCGGCAACATGTTGAGCACGTATTCGGCGCCGACCACGGCCAGCAGATAGGCCTTGGCGTTGCGGTTCAACGTGGAGAAGAACACCCAGCCGCCCGGCTTCACCAGCGTGGCGCAGGCGCGGACCACGCTTTCCGGGTCCGGCACATGCTCCAGCATTTCCATGCAGGTGACCACGTCGAAGCTGGCCGGCATCTCGGCCGCCAGCTCTTCCACCGGCACGCAGCGGTAGTCGATGGGCACGCCGGACTCCAGGCTGTGCAGCTGCGCCACCTTCAGCGATTTTTTCGCCAGGTCGATGCCGGTCACCTGCGCGCCCCTCAGCGCCATGCTCTCGGCCAGGATGCCGCCGCCGCAGCCGACGTCCAGCACCTTTTTGCCGGCGATGGACGCATGGCGGTCGATGAAGTCCAGGCGCAGCGGGTTGATCTCGTGCAGCGGCTTGAATTCGCTGTCCTTGTCCCACCACTTGTGCGCCAGCTGGCTGAATTTGTCGATTTCGTGTTCGTCTACGTTGCTCATGCTCTTACTTTGCCAGGATGCGGTTGCGCCAGTCGCCGGCGCGGGCCTTCAGATCGCTCTCGTCCAGGGTGGTCAGCTTGCGCTCGCGCATCAACGCGCGGCCCTTGACCCAGACGTGGCTGACCTGCTCGCGACCGGCAGCGTACACCACATGCGAGATCGGGTCGAATGCCGGGGCGGTTTCCAGCTCGGCGAAGTTGATGGCGATCAGGTCGGCCTGCTTGCCCACCTTGACCGAGCCCACCTTGTCGGCGATGCCCAGCGCGCGGGCGCCGTTCAGCGTGGCCATGCGGATGGCGGCGGCGGCCGGCACCGAGGTGGGATCCAGCGTGCCCACCTTGGCCAGCAGCGCGGCCAGGCGGGTTTCGGCCAGCATGTCGAGCTTGTTGTTGGACGCGGCGCCGTCGGTGCCGATGCCCACCGATACGCCGGCGGCCAACAGCTTGCTCACCGGCGAGATGCCGGAGGCCAGCTTCATGTTGGAGGCCGGGTTGTGGGCGGTGGAGATGCCGTGCCTGGCCGCCAGCTCGATCTCGGCGTCGTTCAAATGCACCATGTGCGCGGCGATCAGCCGCGGCGACAGCAGTCCCAGTTGCTGCAGGCGGGCCAGCGGGCGTTGGCCGTGCTCCTTGAGGCTGTTGCTCACTTCCTCGGCGGTTTCGTGGATGTGGCAGTGGATCAGCATGTCCTCCTGCTCGGCCAGCGTCACGACCTTGCGGAAGGTGTCGTCCGACACGGTATAGGGCGCGTGCGGCGCCAGCGTGAAGGTGAGCAGGTCCTCGCCCAGAAACTGGCTGCGCTCGGCCATGCCCTTGGCGATGTAGTCGTCGGCGTTGCTGGCGTAATTGGTCGGGAATTCCAGAATCGAACAGCCGACGAAGGTGCGCATGCCGGAAGCCAGGCCCGCGCGCGCGACGGCGGCGTTGTAGAAGTACATGTCGTTGATGGTGGTGGTGCCGCCGCGGATCATTTCGCCCATCGCCAGCAGCGAGCCGTCGAACACGAAATCGTCGTGGACGTGCTTGCCTTCGGTGGGCCAGATGTAGTTGGTCAGCCAGTCCATCAGCACCTTGTCGTCGGCCAGGCCGCGCAGCAGCGACATCGCCGAATGGCCGTGCAGATTGATCAGGCCCGGCATCAGCACGTGGTCGGGCAGCTCCAGTCTTTCGTCTGCCTCTAGCCCGGCGGCGTCGGCTGCTGGAATAATGGCGGCTATCTTGCCGTCCCGGATGGCGACGGCGTGGTTTTCCAGGACTTCGCCGTCAGTTTCCACGGTGATGATCCAGCGGGCGGAGATAATCTTTTCATAACGGGACTGCGGCATGGCTGATATCCTGATGATCCGTTGCAAAGTGTCGTGCGATTTTAGGCCCTGCGATTGCGACAAGGCAATGAGCTGCTGTGGCCTCTTTATATTTGGCTGATTTGTGCTGTAGATATGCTTGAAAATGATAAGGGCGGATGACTGGTGAATATTCCAGCGAAAAGCCGCTGGCCGCCGGTGTATACTGCTGATTGCACTTGTGAATTATGGAACTCAGGCATTCGATCTTCCGCGACTCGCGGCGAACCAAAGACTAGCGCGACATGGCTCAACAAGCAGACGAAAAATCCACTGCCAGCACTGGCCTGAATCTGAGGGATGTGTTTCTCATCGCCGTAATACTCGGCTTGTTGATTCCCGCCTCCATCATCAGCTATCTCAGCTTCAATATTCAGAAGGATAACCTGACCACGCAGCTGGAAACCGACCAGCGGCGTTTATTGGATATCGTCGCGCTGGGCATGCAGGAGCCGTTGTGGAATCTCAGCCGGCAGGCCGGCAATCCATTGATCGCATCGGTGATGGAAGATCCGCGCGTGATTTCCATCCGCGTCACCGACACCCAGTCCAATCAGGTATTCCTGTCCGCGGTTCGCAGCGAACGCCGCATCGGCAGCGTGTCCTACGTGGAAAAGCCGGTGATTTACCGCGGCGAGGCCATCGGCCAGGTGACGATGGAGTTCGACAACGAAAACCTGGCCATCGCGCTCAGCAACCAGGTGAAGAACATCCTGATGATCCTGGCGGCGCAGCTGGTGCTGTCCATCATGCTGATCATGAGCATCCTGCATTCGCGCTTCCTCAGCCCGATGCGGCTGCTGACCGAGCAGGCGCGGCTGCTGGCCGAGTTGAAGCTGGATTCGCCGTTCGAGTGGTCGCGCCGCGACGAGCTGGGCCGCCTCGGCACCCACCTGGAGTGGACCCGTTCCGAGCTGAAGCGCCTGGTGGACGAGCTCAGGGCCAAGACGCTGGCGCTGGAGGCAGACATCGCCCGCCGCCGCGAGGTCGAGGACGCGCTGCGCCGCTCGGAAAACAAGTACCGCGAGCTGTTCTGGTCCAATCTGGACGGCATCGTCATCAGCTCGCTGGACGGCCAGGTGATAGACGCCAACCCGGCCTTCCTCAACCTGATGTGCTACAGCCTGGACCAGTTGAAGCAACAGAATTTCTGGAGCCTGGTGGCCGAGGAGAGCGAGGCGCTGGAGCGTTTCAATCTCGACAACAAGGTGCTGCGATTCGGCTATTGCGACGAGTTCGAAGCCACGTATCTGAACCGTTTCGACAACCAGGTGCCGGTCAGCGTCAAGACGGTGGCGATGCGCGACGCCTTCGGCCGCATCAACGCGGTGTGGCGGATGGTGCGCGACATCTCCGAGAAGCGCGCGGCCGAAGAGCGGGTGCAGCTGGCAGCCAAGGTGTTCGAGAACACCGTCGAGGGCATCATGATCACCGACGCCGATCGCCGCATCCGCAGCGTCAACCGCGCGTTCACCGAAATCACCGGCTACACCCAGCACGAGGTGCTGGGCCAGAAGACCAGCATCCTGTCGTCCGGCCGCCACGACGAGCCGTTCTACGAGCAGATGTGGCAGTCCATCTCCGAGCAGGGCTCCTGGCAGGGCGAACTGTGGAACCGCCGCAAGAACGGCGAGGTGTATCCGGAATGGCTGGCGATCAACGCCGTGCGCAACAGCCTGGGCGAGATCACCCATTATGTGGCGATCTTCAGCGACCTGACCGAGCGCAAGGCCGCCGACGAGCGCATCCAGTTCCTGGCCCATTTCGACGTGCTCACCAGCCTGCCCAACCGCATCCACATGCAGGATCGCGTCGAGCTGGCCATTCACAACGTCGTGCGCGACAACCAGCGGCTGGCGCTGCTGCTGCTGGACCTGGACCGTTTCAAGACCGTCAACGAGTCGCTGGGCCACTCCGCCGGCGACACCTTGCTGCAGGTGGCCGCCGACCGCATCCGGTCGGCGCTGGCGCCGGGCGAGATGCTGGCGCGCCAGGGCGGCGACGAGTTCATCATCCTGCTGCCGGTGATTTCCGACCCGGGCGAGGCCGCGCTGGCGGCGGAACGGGTGCGCGACGTGTTCGCCAACCCGATCGAGCTGCACAACCACGTGCTGACCATCACCCCGTCCATCGGCATCAGCGTCTACCCGGACGATGGCCGCGACTACGAGACCCTGGTGCGCAACGCCGACGCGGCGATGTACCACGCCAAATCGTCGGGCCGCAACAGCTACAAGTTCTACACCGCCGACCTCAACGCCCGCGCCCGCGAAATCCTGGCGATCGAGAGCCAGCTGCGCTTCGCGCTGGAGCGCGACGAGTTCGTGCTGCACTACCAGCCGCAGGTGGAGATGGAAAGCGGCCGCATCGTCGGCGCCGAGGCGCTGATCCGCTGGAACCATCCGTCTCTGGGCCTGCTGGGGCCGGTGCGCTTCATCCAGGTCGCCGAGGAGCGCGGCTTCATCGTGCAGATCGGCAACTGGGTGATCAGCGAGGCGACGCGCCAGCTGGTGGCCTGGCGCCAGGAGGGGCTGCCGGAGCTGACGCTGGCGATCAACCTGTCGGCGCTGCAGTTCCGCCAGCCGGATCTGGCGTTGCAGGTGAAGCAGGCGCTGGAATCCAGCGGCCTGCCCGGCCACGCGCTGGACATCGAGGTGACCGAGAGCATCATCATGGAAGACGCCCAGGCCACGATCCAGACCATAGACAATATGAAGAACATGGGCCTCAGGCTGTCGATCGACGACTTTGGCACCGGCTACTCCAGCTTGTCCTATCTCAAGCGCTTCAAGGCCGACAAGCTGAAGATCGACCGCTCCTTCGTCCGCGACATCCCGCATGACGCCGACGACAGCGCCATCGCCCGCGCCATCATCAATATGGCCAAGAACCTGAACATGCAGGTGGTGGCCGAGGGCGTGGAGACGATGGAGCAATGGCAGTTCCTGGAGCAGGAGGGCTGCGACTTCGTCCAGGGCTACCTGATCGCCAAGCCGCTGCCGGCCGACGACTTCGCCAAGCTGTTGCACAAGGACAGCCTGCTGCCCCAGAGTTGAAGCCCCAAGACCGTTTCATCCCGAAAGCCCGCCGAGCGCGGGCTTTTTGCTTGGCGGCCGGCATGGCCGGCCAAGATCGGCTCGACATGCCGCGATCGCCGGCCATACTGAAGAAACATAGGGAAAGACAATATCCGCATCGAGTTGTGGAGGAGTTCTCCGCGGGGGGCGCATGGAGGCAGATAGGCGGCGTTTGCATTGGATCATCGTGTCGGCGTACGCGCTGATCGCATCGGTCTGGATCATTGTGCCGGATTTGCTGATGGGGCAGTGGGGCTCGTCGGACAACCCCATCGGCGGCATGGGGTGGGATGGTTTGTTTGCTTTCGTCTCTTCAGCTTTTTTATATCTGTTGCTGAGCGGCATGGGGCCGGAACGGCTGGCGGGCTTGCACAAATTCGGGCGTTTGGGGCGCGGCCTGCTGGCGCTGGCCCGACGGGATATGGGCTGGCTGGTGTTGCTGTATCTGTTGGCCGTGCTGGCGGCGATGGCCGTGCCGGATGTGTCCTTGATTCATCTGGCGAATCCGCGGACGTATGCCTGGCTGGTCGCCGGATGGGATGCGGCGTTCATTCTGGGTTGTGCCGTATTGTTGAAGTTGTGCCTGGATCAACTGAACGACGACTGTGTGCTGCTGCAACCCAGGTATGGTCAGTTGTTGGCCTATCTTTTCGCGGCTTGCGGCTCTCTATTGGTGTTGGATTTGCGGTTTCAATTGAAATCCCAGCATCACCTGATGTTGCTGTTTCTGATTCCGATCGGCCTGAGTGCCTTGCTTGGGGGGCTGGGGCCGGGACTGTTGTCCATCGTCTTGATTTCCTCCATTGTCGCGGCTTTGTCGCTTTCCTCCTTTTCCGGCGTGCCCGCAGGCCCGGCTTCGCAATTGCTGTCGCTCAGCCTGCTGGTGCTGATCGGCGTGTTATTCAGTGTGATGAGCGAGGTGCAGTTGCGCGCCCGCGCCAGGTTGGCCATGGCATTGGAGCGACGGCAAGCGGCGCTGGAGGCCTTGAGGCACAGCGACGAGCGTTTCCGCGCGCTGTTCGCCGACAGTCCGGTGGCGATGGCGATTTCGAGGATGGCGGACGGCGTGCTGGAAGAAGTGAATCAGGCCTTCCTGGATCTGCTGCAACTTGAACGGGAGCGGGTGTTGGGCCGTACGACGCTTGATCTGGGCATTTGGAAAGACGCCGCGGATAGACGCCAGCTGATCGAGACGTTGCGGCGCGAAGGCGAGGTGATGGGCGTTCCGGTAGCCCTGCTGCGGAGCGATGGGACGACCGCTCAGGTGCTGCTGTCGTTCCGTCTGATCCATTTTGAGGGCGAATCCCACGTGCACGGCGTGGTGCTGGATGTGACGGATAGGCACCGCGCCCAGATGGCGTTGAGGGAGAGCGAGGCGCGGCTGGCGGGCATGGTGCGGTCGGCGATGGACGGCATCGTGATGCTGGATAGCAGGCTGCGCATCTCGATGTTCAACGCGGCGGCGGAGCAGATGTTCGGCAGGTCGGCGCAGGCCATGCTGGGCCAGCCCCTGGATATGCTGCTGCCAACTGCCTTGCGCGCGGAGCATGGCCGGCTGGTGCAGCGCTTCGGCGACGTCGGCGCCAGTCCGCGGCGGATGGGGCAGCTCGGCAAAGTCCAGGGCGCGCGCGCGGATGGGACGTTGTTCGAGCTGGAAGCGTCCATCTCTTCGCAGGACATCGACGGACAGCGCGGCTATACGGCGATCCTGCGCGATATTTCCGAACGCGAGCGGAGCCAGTTGGAAATTTTGCGGCATATGCGGCAACTGGAGGCGCTGAATGATTTGAGCCGCGCCATCCTGGAAGATGCCGGCGCCGAGCAGATCGCGCAGATAGGCTTGCGCAATCTGCGGAAACTGGTGCCATTCTGGGGCGCGACGGTGATGCTGATCGACTGGGAGGCGGAATACGCCAGGGTGCTGGCCGTGGAGCGCGCGGTAGGCTCCCATTATGATCCCGGCCGGCAATTGCCCCTGGCCAGTTACGGCATGGATGATCTTGTGTGCCTGAAGAGGGGAGAGGTCTGCCTGGAGAAGGATCTGGGCGCCCTGCAGTGGCGCGCGCCGACGTTGGAGCGCCTGTACCGGCAAGGCATGCGCTCCTATGTCCGCATCCCGCTGATAGCAGAGGGACGATTGCTGGGCATGTTGAATATGGGCTCAGACGTGGTCGGAGCCTTCGGCGATGCCCAGCGGGAAGTGGCTCAGGCGTACGCCCGCCATTTGGCGGTTTGCCTGCAGCAGTCCCTGTTGCGGCAGCGGGTGGCGCGCCTGGGGCGGGTGCATGAGGTGCAGAGCCGGGTCAATGCGCTGGTTGTCCGCTGCCATCAGATGGAGGAGCTGTTCGATGGCATCTGCCGGATCGCGGTGGAGGTCGGAACTTACAAAATGGCCTGGGCGGGCGTGATCGATCCGGAAACGCAGAACGGCGCGGTGGCCGCCTTCCGCGGTGAGGACAGCAATTATTTTCGGCAAATCCGCCTGAGCGCGAAGGAAGACTCGCCGCATCGCGACCGCCCGGCCTGTCGGGCCGTGCGCTTGAAGGAAATCGTGGTGTGCAACGATGTGCAGAACGATCCGTCGATGACGGAACTGGCGCCGTCTTTGCTCGGCACCGGTGTGCGTTCCATCGCCAGCCTGCCCATCGTGGAGGAGGGCGGCGCGATTGCGGTGCTGGCCCTGTTCTCCTGCGAAGTCGGCGCTTTCGATAGCCAGGAGATGGCGCTGCTGCGCGAGCTCGCCAGCGATATCGGCTATGCGCTGGACCATATCCGACAGGAACAACGCCTCGACTACCTGGCCTATTACGACAGCCTGACCGGCCTCGCCAACCGCAGCCTGCTGCTTGAGCGTTTGGCGCAGCGCGTGGCGGACGCCGCGCAGCAGGAGCGGCGCTTCTCGGTCGTGGTGCTTGATATCGAGAATTTCAAATCCATCAACGATGTGTTTGGCAGGGGCGAGGGCGATCAGCTGCTGAAGAGGATGACCGAAAGGCTGTCGCGGCATGTCCAGGATGCCTCGCTATTGGCGCGGATAGGCGCGGACCAATTTGCGCTGGCCTTGCCGCAGGCTGCCGGCGAGGATGAGGCGGTGCTTGGGATGGAGCAACTTAGGCAGGATTGCCTGGATCCGCCGATTCCGCTGGATGGGAGGGATCTGTGCCTGGCGGCCAAGTTCGGCATCGCCATGCATCCAGAGGACGGCTCTACCGCGACGGAGTTGTTGGAGCGGGCCGAATCGGCATTGAAGCGAGCCAAGGCCGGGAATGAGAAATTCTTGTTCTATCGCGAGGAAATGACAGCCCGGGCCGCGGCGGCGCTGGAATTGGGCAATCGTCTGCGGCAGGCGTTGGAGCTGGAACAGTTCGAGCTGTACTACCAGCCCAAGTGCGCGGTGCGCGGGCATGCCGTCGTGGGTGTGGAGGCCTTGTTGCGCTGGCATTGTCCGGGACAGGGCATGGTGCCGCCCGCCCAGTTCGTGCCGATGCTGGAAGAGTTGGGATTGATCGCGGAGGTGGGAAACTGGGTGCTGCGGCAGGCTGCGCGCGACTATCAGCGCTGGCGTTCCGCCGGCCTGCCCGCCCCCCGCATCGCTGTCAATGTCTCGCCGCTGCAGCTTCAGCGTCCGGATTTTGTTCCATCGCTGATCGCGGCGCTTGCCATGAATCCTCAGGATGCCGGCATCGATATCGAGATTGTAGAAAGCCGTCTGATGCGAGACATCGATAGAAGCGTCGCCACTCTGCGCGAGGTGAGGGAGCTGGGCATCGGCATCTCGCTAGATGATTTCGGGACCGGTTATTCCTCGTTGGCTTACCTTGCGCAGCTGCCGGTTCAGACCTTGAAGATCGATCAGTCCTTTGTCTGTCGCATGCTGGAGGAAAAAGACGCGATGACGCTGGTGGAAATGATCATTTCCCTTGCCCACTCGATGGGCCTGGATGTGGTGGCCGAGGGTGTGGAGACGGAGGCGCAAGCCGCGGTGCTGGCGGAGCTGGGATGCGACGCGCTGCAAGGCTACTGGCTGAGCCGGCCCATGCCGGCAGACGCGTTGGCGGCCAGGCTGGCCGGCGGGACCGCGCTGGCCGGACTGAACGCCGGCCAGTGAGCGCGAGGATTAATGGTCGCGATGGTCGCCATGCCACTCGTCGCGGTGGTCGTCATGGCGGTCGTCGCGGTGGTCGCGTTTCCATCCCTCGTGGCGGCCGTTGTCATGATGGTATTCGCGGTAGTGCGGCACGTAGACGCGGTTGTACCAGTCGTCGCGGACGAAATAGACCCGGCGGCCACAGGCGCCGTACTGCCGGCAGTATCGGTCCCAATGCTTCATGTGGCCCGGCGGCACGCGCAGGTAGATCGGCGGCGCGGCCACCGGCACCGGCTGCACGATTATCGGTTGCGGGCTGATCAGCTGGGGCGGCGGGTAGCCGCCGATGTCGATCTGGCCGTAGAAGCCGGGTTCGCCGACGCTGATTGAGACGCCGGCCTGGCTGGGCAGGCTGGTCAGGGAGGCGGCGATCAGCACCGCCGCGGTCATCACGTGTTTCATGGCAAGTCTTCCTTTTACGTTGCGGACGCGTATTGCGCATGCTTTCACTATGGCGTCGGTTTGTTTCGCAATCGCAAAGGAAAGATAGCCACTGATTGCGATTTGTATCTGTTCATAACCGTAACAATGTGTACAGCAGCGGCATGCGGCATCAACGGCGGCCGCGGCGCGCCTGCCGCGCGGCGGCGCTTCCTGAGGGGGAAAAGACGGGAAATGAAAATGACATTAATGGTGTGTTGAATGTATATTAAAGCCATTGTCATCAAGCGGCCGGATTGTCCGGCCGCTTGCGCTTGAGGCGCCGCGGGCGCGCCATTGCAACATCCCGATATCCGAGGAGACGGCATGGAGGCAGGCAGGAAGACGATGGCTGGCCGGCATTGGCAGGGCATGGTCTTGGCCGGACTGGTGGTTTTGGCCGGTTGCGGGAGGGGAGAGGCCAAGCCGCAGGCGGCCGATCTGCAGCGGGCGGAGACGCTGCGGCCGATGGATGCGCAGCTGGCGCGCAAGTACGAGCGCTCCTGTCTGATCTGCCATGGCAACCAGGCCAGCCAGGCGCCGCTGGCCGGCTTCGCGCCGGCCTGGGAGGCCAGGCTGGAGAAGGGCATGCCGCTGTTGCTGACCCATGTCCGCGATGGCCTGAACGCGATGCCGGCGCGAGGTTATTGCAATGATTGCAGCGATCAGGAGTTCACCCGGCTGATCGCCTTCATGGCTGACGGCGGGCCAGGAGGCGCGCGATGAGGCCGGCACTGAATCGTCGGGCCTTGCTGCAACTGGGCGGCGGCGCGCTGCTGGGCGCCTGGGCCGCTCAAGCGGCCGGACCGCGGGCCGCCGCGTCCGCCGGCGGTTATCGCTGGCGTAACTGGAGCGGCCTGCAGAGCTGCGCCGCGCAGGCGCTGGCCACGCCCGGCGACGAGGCCGAACTGGCGCGACTGCTGCGCGAAGCGGCGCAGACCGGCACGCCGCTGCGCTGCGTCGGCGCCGGCCATTCCTTCACCCCGCTGGTGCCCACGCCCGGCAAGATCGTGTCGCTGGACCGGATGTCCGGCCTGCTGGCGCATGACGCGGCCGCCGGCGAAGCCACCTTGCTGGCCGGCACCCGCATCGGCCAGCTGGCGCGCTTGCTGGACGCGCAGGGACTGGCGCTGCGCAACCAGCCGGACGTGGATGTCCAATCCTTCGCCGGCGCGATCAGCACCGCCACCCACGGCACCGGCGCCGGCCTGCCGGCCCTGCACGCCGACGCGCGCGCGCTGCGGCTGCTGACGCCATCGGGACTGACCCTGGACTGCGGCAAGGGCCGCGACGAGGATCTGCTGCAGGCGGCGAGAGTGTCGCTGGGCAGCCTGGGCGTGATCGCCCGCGCCACCGTGGCGACGCTGCCGGCCTATTATCTGCAGCGAAAATTATGGCTGCTGCCGGCGGGACAGATGCTGGACGCCGCGCCGGAGCTGGCGCGCCGGCACCGGCATTTCGAGTTCTACTATCTGCCGTTCACCGGCTACGCCGCGGCGATCACCCACGACATCCGCCCGCCGGGACCGGCGTCGCGGCCGGAGTCCGGCGATGAGGAGATGCTGCAAGAGCTGCGCCGGCTGCGCGATTGGCTGGGAGGCATGCCGGCGCTGCGGAGCTGGACCGCGCAGAAACTGATCGATCCCGATCTGAGCGAGCAGGCCTTCGACAAGTCCTGGCGGCTGCTGTCCACCGCGCGGTCCACCCGCTTCAACGAGAGCGAGTGGCATGTGCCGCGGGAGGCCGGCATCGCCTGCGTGCGCGAGGTGATCGAACGGCTGGAGCGGCGCAACGATGTGTTCTTCCCGCTGGAGTTCCGCTTCGTCAAGGCCGACGACGCCTGGCTCAGCCCTTTCTACCGCCGCGACTCCTGCTCGATCGCCGTCCATGCCGCCGCCGGCGAGCCGCATGATTATCTGCTGACCGAACTGGCGCCGGTTTTCCGCAAATACGAGGGCCGGCCGCACTGGGGCAAGCTGCATCCGTACGGCGCGGCGGAGCTGGCCGCACTTTACCCGCGCTGGAACGACTTCCTGAAGCTGAGGCGGGAGCTGGATCCCAAGGGCGTGCTGCTCAATTCCCATCTGCGCCGCGTGTTCGGCGTGGCGGCATGAGCGGGCCGTCGCGCGGCCGGCGCCGCTTGCTGGCAGCTTTGGGCGCGGGCGGGGCGGCAGTCTGGCTGGCGCGGCCCTCCGCGCGCGGGGCGCCGCACGACGCTTATTTCCGCGGGTTGCAGGCGGCGCTGCGCCAGGCCGGCATCGCCGAGCCGACGCTGGTGTTGGACCGCGAGCGCCTGCGCGCCAATATCCGGCGGATCGCGGGTCATCTGGCCGGCAAGATGGCGCTCAGGGTGGTGGTGAAGTCGCTGCCGTGCCCGGCCTTGCTGGCCGAGGCGGCTGCGCTGGCCGGCACCCGGCGGCAGATGCTGTTCAGCCTGCCGCAGCTGGAGGCGATGGCGAAGGGCGGCCGGGACATCCTGCTGGGCAAGCCATTGCCGGCCGCCGCCGCGCTGGCGTTTTACCGCCAGTTTTTCGACATGGATTTCCAGCCGGAGCGGCAACTGCAATGGCTGGTGGACACGCCGGAGCGGCTGGCGCAGTACCGCGAGCTGGCGCGCGGGCAAAATCTGCATTTGAAGCTCAATTTCGAGATCGACGTCGGCCTGCACCGCGGCGGCATCGCCGACGCCGCCACGCTGCGGCGAATGCTGGACATGGTGGCCGTGGAGCCGCGGCTGCAGTGGTCCGGCCTGATGGGTTACGACGCGCACGTGGCCAAGATTCCGGATCTTCCCGGACTGAGGGACAAGGCTTTGCGCCACGCCCGCGCAAGCTACGCCGCCTTCGCCGCCATTGCGCGGGCGCATCCGGCGGGAAGAATCTCCGAGCCGTGCTTCAACGCCGCCGGCTCGCCCACTTACCGGCTCTATCCCGGCGATGGTCCGGAAAACGAGGTGGCGGTGGGCTCGGCCATGGTCAAGCCTAGCGATTTCGATCTGCCGCTGCTGGATGAGCTGCTGCCGGCCTGCTTTATCGCCACGCCGGTGCTGAAGGCATTGCCGCGCTTCGAACTGCCTTACGGCGTGGAGTGGCTGGGCGGGCTGGCGGGCGGCTGGGACGCCAACGCGCGGCGCGGCTATTTCATCTACGGCGGCAACTGGCAGGCCGACCCGGTGTCGCCCGCCGGCCTGGCGGGCAGCGGACTGTACGGGCATTCATCCAATCAGCAACTGCTGGTCGGTTCCGGCTTGCAGGCGCTGGCGGTGGACGACACGGTGTTCTTCCGCCCGCGCCAGAGCGAGGCGGTGCTGCAGCAGTTCGGCGATATCGCCGTGTACGAGGGCGGCCGCATCGTCGACAGGTGGCCGGTATTGCCGGCCACCGGCTGAGGCTGGCTGAACGGCCAGCAGCCCTATGGGGAGGGGCGGCCTACCATGGCCGGGGCATCGGCGCTGAGCCGGCGCCGTTCATCCATCTTCAGCAAGGGGCATGCATGAACCCATTCGCCAAACCGGACCGCGGCGCGCGGACCGCCGACACCGCGGCCATGCCGCCGCTTCCCGACCGTTTCATCATGGGCTTCTGGCACAACTGGCCGTCCTCGGCCGGCAATGGTTATCAGCGCGGCACGTCGGCCGACATCGCGCTGGACGATGTGCCGGAGGACTACGCCGTGGTGGCGGTAGCCTTCATGAAAGGCGCCGGCATCCCCACCTTCAAGCCCTGGAACCTGAGCGACGAGGCTTTCCGCGCCCAGGTGGACGCGCTGAACGAGCAGGGCCGCGCGGTGCTGGTTTCCTTGGGCGGAGCCGATGCCCACATCGAACTCAAGGCCGGCCAAGAGGACGCGCTGGCGGGAGAGATCGTCCGCTTGGCGGAGCTTTACGGCTTCGATGGGCTGGACATCGACCTGGAGCAGAGCGCGATCGCGGCGGGCGACAACCAGACGGTGATTCCGGCCGCGTTGAAGATGGTGAAGGACTACTACCTGGCGCAAGGCCAGCATTTCATCATCAGCATGGCGCCGGAATTCCCTTACCTGAAGCCGGATGGACACTACGCGGCCTATATCGCGGCGCTGGACGGCTATTATGACTTCATCGCGCCGCAGTACTACAACCAGGGCGGCGACGGCGTGTGGGTGGACGAGTTGAACGCCTGGCTGTCGCAGGATGACGAGGTCAGGAAAGAGGACTTTCTCTATTACCTGACCGACAGTCTGATCCACGGCACGCGCGGCTATCTGCGGATTCCGGCCGACAAGCTCGCCATCGGCTTGCCGGCCAATGCCGATGCCGCCGCCACCGGTTTCGTCCGCGATCCGGACGCGGTGTTCAACGCCTTCCGCCGGCTGGAGGAGGCGGGCAACCCCATCCGCGGCCTGATGACCTGGTCGGTGAACTGGGACGATGGCCGCGACGTGGCCGGCCGCGGCTACGACTGGAGCTTCATCCGCGACTACGCCCCGCTGCTGGAGGGCGGAGCCGGGGGCGATCGCCCGCCGGCGCCCGGCAATCTGCGCGCCGGCGAGATCGGGCGGGATTTCGTCGCCCTGGCTTGGGACGCGCCGGCCGGCGGCGATTTTCCTATCGTGGAATACCGGGTGTATCGCGATGGGCAGCAAGTGGGTCTGACCACCGCCGCCGATTTCCGCGACGTCGGCCTGCGCCCTGGCGGCGATTATCGGTACCATGCGACCGCGCTGGACGACGCCGGCCGGGAATCCCTGCCAGGCAACGGCGTTCTAGTGCGCACCGACGGCGATGGCGAGCCGGATTATCCGGAATGGCAGAACGGCATCCAATACTTGGTGGGAGACGGCGCCGGCTATCAGGGAAAGCGTTACCGCTGCCTGCAGGCCCATGTGTCCAATCCCGGCTGGACGCCGGATGAGGCCATTACCTTGTGGCAGCCGGCCTAGCCTGATCGGCGCGCGCAAGAAAACCGCCGCGGCATGCGGCGGTTTTCCATATGGTCTCGGGCTTGTGGCTGGTTTTCCCGATACCGCAGGCGATATCGGCCCGGGCCTCCGAACAGGGCTTAGGCGGAAGCGTTGTCGTCTTCGCTGTACTCGTCGCTGGCGTAGTCGGAGTCGGCCACGGTCTGGTAGTCGTCGCGCGGGAGCGCATCTTCCCGGTAGCCGGCGTCGTCCTGGCCGTCGGACTCGTAGTAGTTGTTGATGGTGATGTGTTGCTCCACCGGCTGTTCCGCCTCATAACCGGCATGGCCTTGTCCGCTTTCATGGTTGGGCTTGTCGTCGCTGAACAGGCTTTCTATGCCCTGGACCAGGAAGGTGCCGGCGGCGACGCCGGCGGCGGTGGTGGCCACATTGCCGAGGAAGCTGCCCACGCCGCTGGTGAAACCGCCGGCGCTGCCGCCGCCGAAAAAGCCTTGGCGCGGCGCAGGGGCGGGTTGCTGGTAGACCGGCGCGGCTTGCTGATAGGCGGGCGCTGCCGGCGGATAGGCCGGAGGCGCCGCTTGGTAGGCGGGTGCGGGCTGTTGATAAGCGGCAGCCGGTGCAGCCTGGCGCGGAGCGGCGAAGGCGGGCGCCGCGGGTGCGCTGCTCCAGGCCGCGGAACCGGCGTTGGGATCAAGGAAGGTGCCGGGCGCGCCGGCGGGGACCGGCGCGCTGCGCGCGGCTTGCAGGTCCGATTGCAGTTTGGCGATTTGGGCGTTGGCGGCGTTCAGCGCCTGGTCCTGTTGCATGCAGCGCAACACCAGCAGGTAGATGGCGTCCGGCTGTTGGGCCGCGGCCTGCATGATGGTGGCATTGGCTTGCGGGTCCTTGGCCATGCCGCGGACTTGTACCAGTTGATTCAGGAAGTTTTGCAGCGCTTGGGTTTCTTGCGGGGTCATATCTTGCTTTTCCGGGGAAGGGTAGAGATGGCGCGGCTGGCGTCCATCTCAGTTGAGCATGCCGATTTAGTTTGTAAACGAATTGTATATGCGTTTGGATTGATCGGGGAAGGTCGCATGGCCAAAGCATGAATGAAAAGGGCGGCCTGGGTGGGCCGCTCCTCAGTTGCCGGCATGGGGCGGTCGGGCGATGCCCGGCCGGCGCGTCCTTAGACAACGGTGATCGTCGACTGGGCTTTGAGCGGGCAGGGCAGGCTGTCGTCGAAGGTGATCTCGATCGCGCTGGCCACGAAGAAGCCGCCGATGTGCTGGGCGGCGATATGCGGCGGGGTGCCGGGCTTGGTCAGATTCACGTCCTGGGCGAACACGAACACCCGCCAGATGCCGCGCACGTCCTGGTGCTGCTGCAGCAGCAGCCGGTAGGTGCGCTCCAGGTCCAGGCTGCCGGCATAGGTGCCGTCGTTGGCGGCCGGATCGAAGCCCAGGCCGTCGTCGGTCAGCGGCGCGACGAAATACAGCCCCTGCGGCGCTTCGAACAGGGCGAAGGAGTACAGGTCGCTGCCCTTGAACAGCGTGCCGTCCTGGCGCTGGAAGCTAGCCCTCACCCATAAGGGCGCGAACGCGTGGACCACGTCGGGCGTTTCCACTTTCACCGGGCCGGCGGCATGCACGTTGACCTGGGTTTCCGTCACCGCGTAGTGATAGGTCTTGCCGGTGGTGAAGCGCTCGTAGGTCCAGGACACATCGGTTTTGTAGGCCTTGCCCGCCACCGGCGCTTCCAGCATCTTCCACTTGGCCACCACCCGCTCGGCCACCGTGGTCTCGCCGGCCGCCGGCGGCGTGGCCGCCTGGCCGCGCCAGAACGGATCGGCCTCGTCCGAGCACGCCACCGCGATCGCCCCGGAGGCGATGGCCGAGGCCACGCCGGCGACGGTGAATTCGGGTTTTCCCGATGCCGCGCCCTTCAGCGAACAGCAGTGGACGCTGGGGTCTGTCTCCTCCACCGAGCCGCCGACGCTGAAGTTGGCCTTGCCCGCGCCGGCGGCGGCGGCGATCCCGGCCACCAGCGCGGCGATCACGGCGACGATGATGGCCAGCACCTTCCACCAGGGGTCGGAGAACGGCAGCTCGGCATGGGTGCCGGCGTAGGCCGGGTTCGGCTTCCAGGCCATGGTCAGGCCGGTGGGCACCGTCGGGCCGAAGCGGGGCGGGCAGCGGCATTCCTTGCCGTTGTCCGTCGGCTCGCCCCAGGCCTTGCCCGGCGCGTGGCCCTGGATGTTGGAGATGGTCAGCGTGCCTTCCTCCACCGTGCAGGTATAGGTGTTGCTGGCGCTGTCGAAGCGAGTCTGCGACACGAAGATCTGTTGGATGGAGCGCTGGGCGGCGAAGCCGTCGGCGCGGGCGACGAAGCTCACCAGCGGCTTGCCCGGCGTCGCGTGCTGGAAGTCCGCGTCCCAGGCCAGCAGCACGGTGCCGCCGGCGGGGATGGTGGGGAAGGTGAAGGTGTGCGCGGTGGGCGCGATGCCGGGATCGCCGACGCTTTCCAGATAGACGGTGACGTTGCTCAGCGGACTGGCCGAGGTATTGGTGAAATGCGCGGCGATGCGCAGCTGGTAGATCGCGTTGTCGAAGATGCCGTCGGGCAGCATGATGCTGCTCACCGGTTCGATCGCGAACGGGCGCGTGAGCACCTGGAGCGGCGTGTTCATAGTCTGTTCTCCTTGCCTTGCGGAATGACCACATAGCTGACCCCGCCCAACGGCTTGCCGGCGTCGTCGTGCTCGACGATGTGCAGCAGCTGGTAGTGGTCGGGATGTAGCTGGCCGGCCTGGATATCGAGGTATACCGGCACCGTTTCGCCGCGGGGCACGCTCACGGCCAGGCTGGGCGCTTTCTCCCCGTCGCTCTGGCCGCCGCAGTGCGGCTCCAGGCTCAGCCGGACCTGCACTTCGGGCTTGGGCGCGGGCCGCAGTTGCAGCCGGGCGAGTCCCAGGCGTTGCAGCTGGCGTTCGTCCAGCTCGCCGCCGAACTCGGCGGTCAGCCTCACCCGCCTGTCCTGCCGAGGCAGGCCATTGACGGCGATGCGCAGCATGGACGCCATCTTGCTGGCGTCCAGCACCGTCAGATTGCGTTGGGCGATCTGGTCGTGGGCCGGCGGGTCGAAGCTGTAGGAGGCCGGCAGCGGGTCGGGAATCGGGTTGCTGTCGCCCGGGCCATGCGCGACGGCCAGCAGGCATTCGTGGCCGTCGTTGACGATCTGCACTGCCCAGGGCACCAGGCACAGCACGTCCTGGCCCATCGCCTCCTTCGGGTCCGCCGGCAGATCGGCGTAGCCGGAACCGATGTAATTTACCGCGCCGGCCGTCATTTGCCCGGCTGGATTGGCCCAGTAGAAATCGATGCGGACGTTCTGCGCGTCCGCGTCGCCGATATTGTCCACATGGGCCCAGACATAGGCTTTCTGGCCGGAGACCGGCGTGCCGGGCGCGCCGTTGGGATCGTTGCCGGGAACGGCCCAGACGTTTGCGCTGAGCCACCAGTGCGGCGAACCGTCCCGTATCAGGATATGAGCAGACATGGTTGTCCTTTCGCGCTCAAGAGATGGATGGAAACATCCCCTATGAAGTCGGCGCGCAAAGGAACGCGTCAGCCCATCACGGCATGGACGGGGGCTTGGGTCGGCCGCCCGTTTAAGATGCGCCCGGCGTCTGTAGGCGCCGGTGCGGTCAGGGCAAGGGACGCGGGTGTTCCCTTGTATGTAGTGGTTAGTAATTTAGACCATTTGTTTTTTGATGTAATTGGATTATGCGGCTGTAGTGGTTTTTGCGGAGGGAAAGACGCCACACTTGATTCGTCGGACGGTCGGGGCGGGTTGGCAAGAATCGGGTCGCCGCGCGGGGCGCGCTGTTCCAGACTGGGCGCGTGTTCTGGAAAACGCGGAGGAAAAATGGAACAGCTTGCGGGAAAAGTGGCGATTGTGACCGGCGCCAGCGCCGGCATCGGTTATGAGGCGGCCTGCTTGTTCGCGCGCGAGGGCGCGCGGGTGGTCGCGGTGGCGCGGCGGGCGCATGAGCTGGAGCGGCTGGCGGCGTCCGTCCGGCGGGAGGGCGGGGAGATCGCCGTCGTGGCCGGCGACGCGCGCGAGGAGTCCACCGCGCGGCAGGCGGTGGAGGAGGCGGTCCGGCGCTTCGGCGGTTTGGACATCGCCTTCAACAACGTCGGCGCGGTGGGCGAGGCCGCGCCGGTCCACGAGATCACGCCCGAGGCCTGGCGTTTCGCGCTGGATACCAATCTGACCAGCGCCTTTCTGGCCGCGCGCCGCCAGATTCCGGCGATGCTGGCGCGGGGCGGCGGCTCTCTCATCTTCACGTCCACCTTTGTGGGGCATACCGCCGGTTTTCCCGGCATGGGCGCCTATGCCGCCGGCAAGGCCGGGCTGATCGGCCTGACCCAGGTGATCGCCGCCGAATACGGCGCGCGCGGCATCCGCGCCAATGCGCTGTTGCCGGGAGGCACCGACACCGAGATGGGCCGCGCCGCCGCGCCCACGCCGGAGGCGCGCGGCTTCGTCGAGGGGCTGCATGCCTTGAAGCGGCTGGCGCGGCCGGAGGAAATCGCCCGCGCCGCCTTGTTCCTGGCGTCCGACGCGGCCAGCTTCGTCACCGGCAGCGCGATGCTGGCCGACGGCGGAGTGTCGATCCAGCGGGGCTAGCTGCGGCGAAGCCGGTTTGAGGCGCTTCAAGCTCAGTTTGGTCCCGGGCAAACCGTGCTTTGTCCGTTGAGGCCCTGCGTCCGGATGGCGAACGAGGCGGCGCGATGGCTGCCGGAGCCATTGATGGTGATGACGTAGAGGCTGTCGTAGTCGGAGTCGGACCAAGAGGGGATATTGGCCGATTGCTTGAGGTTGGAGAAGATCTGCTTGGCCAGCGTGACGATCTTCTTGTGTTCCCAGGCGACGAAAATGGTGGCCCCGGCGTAGTCCGAGTCCAGCAGCTTGGCGGCCAGGTCCGATGTCTGGGTGAAGCCGTAGCCGGTGTTGACCGGCATGCCCAGGCGGATGGCGGTGGGTTCTATCGTGGCCAGCGGGCGCACGTAGTAATAGTTGTTGCCCGAGTCCGATACCTGGATGGCGGGATCGGGCGCGAAGATCGCGTCCGGCGCGCCGAAGGCGCTGGTCAGCACCTGCGGCAGCGCCAGCGCGCGGTTCAGTCCCTGGCAGGTGATTTGCCCTAGCCCCTGGGCGGGTTTCTCGCCATGGCGGAGCAGCACGATGGTTTCGGTGGCGGCATGAGCGGGGATGGACAGCAGCAGCGCGATCAGCGCCGGCCATTTGGTAAACGATAGCTTCATGTGGATTATCCCGATATCAAATTGGCGCCCGCCGGCGTGGAGCCGGGGCGCGTCAGTGCTTATAGCTGATCAATTTGACAATGGCATGTATCGGGCCGTTGCTTTTGCAAGGATGGCGAGATGCGGCCGGGCGGGGTTGTTGGAGGCTGGGGAGAGGCGGGGTCGTCAGGCCGGCACATCGCTGCCGTAAACGATGAAGCCCTGATGCTCGGCCACCTTGTCGTACAGCGCGCGGGCCGTTTGGTTGGTCTGGTGCGTTTGCCAGTAGAGGCGGTTGCACCGGGCGGCTGCGGCCATCTGCTTGGCGGCGTCGATCAAGGCTCGCGCCACGCCTTGGCCCCTGGCTTCCGGCGCGGTGAACAAATCCTGCAGGTAGCACACATCGGCCAGGCGAGTGGTGCTGCGGTGAATGACCGTATGGGCCAGGCCGACGATTTTTCCATCAAGCTCCGCTACCAGCGCGTCTACCGGCTCCCGGTCATCAAGAAAGCGCGCCCAGGTCTGCCGAGTGATGTTCTCCGGCAGCGCTGTTTCCCCGGCGCGTCCGTAAAACGCGTTATAGCCATCCCATAGCGGCCGCCAGGCTTGGTAGTCGTTTCGGTCAACAGGTCTGATAATCATGTTTGCTCAATCCGTGTTTTATTCATTTCTGCCAAGGGGGAGATGTAGCCGGAGGCTAGGGATAGCATGCCAGCTCTCATTCAAAATGGATAGTTCGAGTCAGTTGCTTGATAAGGGAAGCCGCGCGCGGGATGAGCAGGCTCTTACCGCCGCCAGCGCCGGCGTTGCGCTTTACCGGCCGCTCCCATGGGGCTGCGATGGGGTTGGACATTGCTTGAAGCGCGGGAAATGGAGAGTGGAGCAGCCAGGCCCTTGACCCTCTAGCGGCTACAGGCGTTTTCATGGCGCTATCTACATCAAAGGGAGACAGGCAATGGGTCATTTCGGAAAACTGTTTGGCCGCCATCACGGCCGCGATGAGCACCATGGCCGCCGCGAAGGCCACTCCGCTCCACAGCCTGCGCAGACGCTGTCGGCAAGCTGCCCGAGTTGCCGGCGGGGGAATGATCCTGCCGCGCGGTTCTGCCAGCATTGCGGCGCCGGGCTGGTTCCGCGCCGCTGCGGATCATGCGGGCAAGAAGCTGTCGCCGCGGCGAAGTTCTGTTCCCACTGCGGCGCAGGATTGGGCCGAAACGAGATTGGCCGATAGGGATAGAGGGTTGATATTTATTTAACTTTCTAATAGGTATATTAACCAATTGAAGATAAGCATGGCCGAGCCTATGCTGGACTTGTTATGATGATTGCATTGCCTGGCGTGAATTCCTTGCCGCATGAAAGCGGCAAGCTCCGCCGGGCAGCCAAGCTCAGGAGTGTCGCCATGTCGATTTTTTCCATCCAGCCATCGCATCAAACCGTTGAGCGCGTGCCCATTCTTGAGCGCGTGCGCGCCGTTTTCACCGGCTTGAAGAGGGCGGATGCCCGTGCGGAGGCGCCGCTTGTGCCTGGCAAACTCGATTTGGGCAATATCACCGTCGCTGAAGGCAGGGCCGCGATCTGCGCGCTGCTGAAAGCTGGCCGGATCAACCGCGAAGAAAGCCGCAGCCTGAAGTTGGCGATGGATGTCAGGACGCTCAACATCCGTTATGGCGACCCGATCCCCGAGCGCTTCGATTTGATGGCGGAAGCTTGCCGAGCCATGGAAAGCGGCAAAAACATGGGCTGCTGGGATCAGGTGCAGTCGTTGGCGCATGGCCTGGAGGTGATGCAGGCGTATCAGCTGGAGGCTGAGTCCGTCTGAAGATGCGCCATGCCGCCATGGATGGCGGCGCAAAACAGCCAGCCCCGCCCTTCGGCGGACTGGCTGTTTTTCATGCGTGAGGGAGGCTTGCCCATTCCCTCTGCGACCGCTCGTCGAGCTCAGGGGAGCGGAGTGGATACCAGGGTGTCCGGCTGGCCATCCGGCCACGGATGCTTCCCGCGGGGCTGGTCCGATGTCTCATGCCGACTGGCGGCATGTACGGGATGCTCGCGCAGCGCTTGGGCTCCGCGCGCCTACAGCCTGAATGGATGGGCGCTCCGCTTGGCATGGAAAAGGAGAGCCATGCGCTGCCGCAGCATGTTGTTTTTTCTTCGATGGATGCGCTGGGTCAGCTAAGTGAAAACCGCAGGATTATGGCGTTTGCTTGCCTTTTAGTTCTAAAGCATGGGGTTGAGCACTATTTTCCGGCCTAGAGTGGCGGGGCTCGGTCATGGCCGTCGAGCCCTGAGCTGCCAGGTCGCATGCATGTTTCAACTCAAGGAGTGAGCAATATGTCATCGCAATTTCATGGTTTGGCTATTGGAAACGGCAACAGCAATTATCTTCAGGTATTGGGACTCTCCAACATCACGGACACCGCTTATCTGACCGACTGGCAAGACTCCGGCGGCAACTGGCACGCGGGTTTCGCGCTGCCGGTTCCGTCCGACTATCCGAAAGGGCATTTCTTCCAACTGGCCACCGGCGTCGGCAACAGCAATTATCTGCAGGTGCTGGGCGCGGGCGAGGATGGCAATCCCTACCTGGTTTCGTGGCAGGACGGCAGCGGCAAATGGCACGGCGGCATGCCGCTTCCCAAGCCGAGCGGCTACAGCGGCGGCCCCCTGGTGACCGGGATCGGCAACAGCAATTACTTGCAGGTGATCGGCGCCAGAGTGGAATCCTCGCCGTATCTGGTGGCTTGGCAGGACAATGGCGGCAACTGGCATGCCGGCATGCCGCTGCCGAATCCCAGCGGTTACGCGGGCGGTTTCCAGCAACTGGCGACCGGCAACGGCAACGACCATTTCCTGCAAGTCGTGGGGGTGGGCAATGACGGCAACGCTTACCTGGTGACTTGGCAAAACGCCCAGGGCCAGTGGAGCCCGGGCTTCGCGCTTCCCAAGCCCAGCGGCTACAGCGGCACCTTCACGCAGCTGGCCACCGGTGTCGGCAACAGCAACTTCCTGCAAGTGCTGGGCATCGGCACCGACGGCAACGCCTACCTGGTCGCCTGGCAGGATAACGGCGGCAACTGGCACCCCGGCTTCGCGCTGCCCAAGCCCAGCGGCTACAACGGCACTTTCGCCAAGCTGGTCACCGGCATCGGCAACAGCAACTACCTGCAAGTATTCGGCATCGGCAGCAATGGCGTGGCCTACCTGGTTTCGTGGCAGGATAGCGGCGGAAACTGGCATGGCGGCCTGACGCTGCCGCAACCGTCCGGCTACAACGGCAGCTTCTCGCAACTGACTACCGGCAATGGCAACAGCCATTTTCTGCAGGTAGTCGGCACCGACGCGCAGGGCAATGTCTACCTGGTGTCGTGGCAAGACTCCGAAGGCAAGTGGCACGCCGGTTTCGAGCTGCCCAGGGCATCGTGATGCGTAGATGAATCTTGAGTTTCGGCTTGCGCAAGCAGGCTGAAATCCAAGCCAGGTCCTCCGCGATCAGGAGGGCCTGTTTTTATCGCGATGCCGGCGATCAGGGGCTGGCGAGTGGCAGGAGCCGGCGATCAGGGGCTGGCGAGTGGCAGGAGAGAGATACGCCCCATGCCTGGTGATGCGCTAATCCTGAGCCGGGCCTTGCTTCTTGGGAAGCTGGGGATTCATGAAGTCCCAGGCCGCGGCGCTGGCCACGTGGAAATCCAGCTTGGGGGCGTAAAGCGAGGTTTCGTTCAGCGTGCCAGCCTTGATGCCCAGCATGCCGGGAAAGCCGCCGAACTTGGCGAACAGCTGGGCGCCGCAGTTCGGACAGAAGCCTCTGCCATGCGTATTGCCGCTGTCCGCCGTGGTCTCGAAATACTTGGCTGTACCAGATATCGTCACTTCTTTTTCCGGGAACAACATGGCCGGTATATAGGCGCTGCCCGAGCTGCGCTGGCAGTCTTTACAGTGGCAGTTGCCGGCAAACAGGGGCTCGACATCGACTGAATAATGGATTTCGCCGCACAGGCACTGCCCGGTGTATTTGGACGTCACATTCATCTCCGTATGGATTGGGTTGGTTCGATGCCGCAGCCAGCGGTGGTGGCAGGGTATGTGATACGGCAGACTATATCCACCTGGAATGAATGTGTGAAGCATGTGGATTGGAGTGGCAGGGCTGCCCGCGCTGGCTGGCGGAGCACCAGCCAGCCACATTCCGGTCAGGCCATGTTCAGCCAGGAATGGCGCCGTTTATTTGTCTCGCCTCGGCGATTTGTCGGCCGGCCCTGAGCTTTGTTGGCGTCGATAGCGCCCCGGGCTTTGCCCGACAATCCGCTTGAATGCGGAATGGAATGCCGCTTCCGAGCCATAGCCTATGCTCTCGGCGACGGTTGCGATGCTTTGCCCCGCCTCCAGCGCGGCCTTGGCTTTGGCCATGCGCCAATGGGTGAGGTAGTCGATGGGCGTCATGCCCACCCGCGTGCGGAAGCGTTCGGAAAACCCTGTGCGCGACATCGCCACCGCCGCGGCAAGCTCATCCACTTTCCAGTGCCGGGCCACGTCCGCATGCATCAGGCCCAGGGCCTTGCCTATCCTTGGGTCGGCCAGCGCGCCCAGCCAGCCCGGCGCATGCGCGCCGGACGTCAGATGCGCGCGCAGCACTTGCACCAGCACCAGGTTGGCCAGATTGGCCGCGGCCGCCGATGCGCCGGGGCGGGAGGTTTCCGTTTCAAAACGGAGCAGATCCAACGTGGCGCGCAGCGCCGGCGCGGTTTCCGACGCGGCCGGAATATGGATCAGCGGCGGCAGCGACTTCAGCAGGAGCCCGCTGGCGTGCGAGTCGAAAACGAAACGGCCGCCCGCCGCGCTGACCGTCTCCCCGGCCTGGCCATAGCGCACGATGCCATCCTCGCAACGATTCGCCGCGAGCACCGCGCGGCCATCGGCAGGCGCGAGCGAGGGATCGCTGCCGGTGCAATAGGCCTGCCCTTGAGTCAGCAGGTAGAAATCGCCCTGGTTCAGCCTGAGCGGCGGAGCGCCGTCCTCGAACCACAGCCAGAAAGCGCCAGCCAGCACGCCGCCGAACTTCATGTGCTGGTAAGCGGAAAACCGCAGAGACCAAGCGCCATGCGCCTCGAACCGCGCTGACAGCACGCTTTCGACTTTTAGCAGGTGGAAGACATCGGAGAGCGGGTCCATATCAATTTGTACGATCAATAAATAATTTAGCTGGATCGATTATAGATTGAACGGGATGGGTAGGCGAACATGCACGCTCCTGGATACGAGACAAGGAGAGCATCATGTCGGCCATCAAAGACAAGGTCGTGGCCATTACCGGCGCGAGCAGCGGAATCGGCGCGGCAACCGCGCTGCTGTTGGCGGAGCGGGGAGCTAAGGTGGTGTTGGGCGCGCGTGGCGAACATCGCCTCCGCCAGCTGGCCGAACGGATCGAGCAAGCGGGCGGGCACTGCGCATGGGAATGCGCGGACGTCAGGCGGCGGCAGGACGTGTCGCAGCTGGTCAAACTAGCATGCGCGCGCTACGGCAAGCTGGACGTATTGATCAACAACGCCGGCATCGGCCCGATCTCCCCGCTAGATGAATTGCGCATCGACGATTGGGATGACATGGTGGACGTGAACATCAAAGGCGTGCTGTATGGAATCTACGCGGCGCTGCCGGTGTTTCGTTCGCAAGGCTTCGGCCACTTCATCAACACCGCGTCCACCGCCGCGCATCGCATCGCGCCGAATATGGCGGTGTATGCGGCAAGCAAGGCCGCCGTGCGCGCGATCTCCGAAGGCTTGAGGCAGGAGGCTGGCGACAAGCTGCGGGTGACGGTGATTTCACCCGGCTTCACGCGGACCCACTTTGCCGAGTCGATGACCAATCAGGCCGTCAAAGCGCAGATCACCGCCAGCATGGAGGCATTCGCGATGCCGCCAGAAGCGGTGGCGCGGGCGATTGCGTTTGCCATCGAGCAGCCGGCCGATGTCGACGTGGGCGAAATCATCGTCCGCCCCACGGCGCAGGGATAGAGGCGTCGTGGGGGGACGATCTTTTCTGGACGTGATCTGGAAACGCGCTATCGCAAGCGCATTCAGCCTTGCTGGACGTGCCCCAAACTCAGACTGAGGGCTTCCCATTAATCACGGCTTCGATACGGTAACCATCGGGATCAATGACGAAGGCCGCGAAGTAATGGGAACCATAGTGGGGGCGAAATCCCGGCGCGCCGTTGCAGCCCCCCCCCCGTGTTGCAGCGCTGCCGCGTGAAAGGCGCTGACTTGATCGGGCGTACTTGCCGCAAAAGCCAGATGAAATCCATCGCCGGGGAGCGTGACCTCTGGGACCCATTTCAGAGACAACTTATCGCCGCCGCCTTCTTTGCCGTAACCGACTGCCGTGTCATGTTCAAAGACACGGACGTAACCTAGGGGAGCTAGTACCGCATCGTAAAAAGCGCGGGAGCGGTTCAGGTTGGAGATGCCAAGGGAAATATGGTGGAGCATGCGGCGGTTCCAATTAAGCAAGTGATGGGCCGGAGCCGTAGGGGGCAGTACCCGGCGAGAGATACTCCGATATTGCCACCTTTCAGCCTTGGCATTCCGCGAAATCAAAAACAGCCTGCCGCTGGGAAGCGGGCAGGCTGTGGGCTTTTATGGAGCAGGGCTTACAGCACGCGGATGAGCAGCGACAGCGACTCGCCCATGCGTTTGTCCAGCGGCTCCAGCAACACCGTGATGCGGCTGGATGGCAGGCGTACGTCGTCGCCCAGGCAAGCGAGCAGCTCGATGACCGACTGCAAACCCAATTGGCCGTGGGCGAGGTGGCAGATGGACTCAACCACCGCCTGTTTGATGTCTTGGAGCCTTGGTTTGATCTCAGCCGGCGCAAGGTGGTAAATGCTTCGTGAGCAGATTGGGTGAGCATCCAGGAGCATGGCTGCTGGCTTGTTCACTCAACTCTCGGGCAACGATGGCAAGCTGCCATTATGGAATTTCAAATCCTATATTGTCTTTCGGCACATTCAGCCTGGAGAACGAATCATTGGGAACGTCCGACTTTTTGCATAGCAGATTAGCCAGCAGCTTGTTATCCCTCTCCACCGTGATACCAGTTTTATCCCATCCCTTGCCCATCCCGGTATAAGCCGTATATCGGTAGTTGCCACGAGAGAAGCGTAGATAGGCACCACCTCCGCCCGAGTAGCTCAGCGTTCCATAGCTAACGGCATTCGATGGGCCTGCTGGATTCTCGGGGATGGAAATTTCCATGTGGCCAATTTGGCCAAATCGGTATTGGATGAGGCTATGCAGGCCTTGCTTGCCGACCATGCAGACAGAGGCTACTTTTTTGCCTGTTTCGCAAGTGAAAATGACTTTTTCTGCAGGGGTGCAGAGGTGCTTAATGTTGCCTGCTTGAGCGCCGGACGAAAGCGCGAAGGCAAGCATGAAAAACGCTGATTTCTTGTTCATTTCAGTGGTTCCAAGAGGATACGTATCGCCAGTCCTGCAAGAGGTGACTCTGTTGATATTGCGAAGCTGGGAGCGATAGAAAGGTGCAGGCTATTGGCATGATGAAAATCAAGAAAAATTGTAAATGAAATGATGGTGCAAGTGTAAAACAGGTTGGGTAGTAGGCCCGGCCTAAGAGTGATGGCAGAGCGCGGATGGCCAGGTGGGTCAGACGTACCAAGTGTATTTCATGTTGGCGCAGCGCCGTCGCATAGCCTGGCCGCGTCCTTGGTATAACGATTACCCGGCGGGGTATTGCGTCGCGCCTAGTTAACCTTGAATCAAAAACAGCCTGCCGCAGGGAGGCAGGCTGTGGGCTCATGGAGCAGGGCTTACAGCACGCGGGCGAGCAGCGTCAGCGACTCGCCCATACGCTTGTCCAGCGGCTCCAGCAATTCTTTGATGCGGCTGGATGGCAGGCGCACGTCGTCGCCCAGGCAAGCGAGCAGATCGATGACCGACTGCAAACCCAACTGGCCGTGGGCGAGGTGGCAGATGGACTCCACCACCGCCTGTTCGATGTCGTGGCACAAATGCGCCACTCGCGCGGCCGGCTCTCTGACCTTGGCTTGGTCCTTGTTCGCCAATTGCTCCTGCAAGGCAGCAAAGGCTTCGTGCAGCCGGGTCATGGCCAGCAGGCTGGGCGATGGGTGGGGGCTTGATTGTGCAGCAGCCAGCGGCTGCGGGCGGAGTGGCGGTTTTTCAGGGAAAGCGCGAGGCGCGGGGAACTGCGGGTGATGCTAGGCATGGCAAAACCCTCATTATTGATTGAGCGTTGTCGTAGATGGGTGGACAACGCTCTGGATATGGTCAAGGCAGAGCGGCAACGGCAAAGCGCCGTAGATCACGGAATGGGAATTTTCTGCATAAGCACCTCCATGTGTGGCTGTCAAAGCAGCGCATAGCACATAATGAGTGTCATGAAGATATCAATAACAATCAAAAAGTTACTTATAGTTAACATTTTGAAAATCATACCGCGTGGTTTAAGCGCTAGCAAGCGCTGATGCTATCGGGGTATGGAAAACACAACGAAACCCCTGACCGCACGCGCGGTTTTCGCCCGCAACCTGCGGATCGCCAGACGCCTGCACGATGTGTCGCAGGAGGCATTGGCTTTGCAGGCGGGGATGAGCAGAACCTATGTGTCAGAGATCGAGCGCGGCGAGCGCAATGTCTCCATCGACAATATGGGCGCATTGGCCGACGCCCTGGGCGTGGCGCTGAGAGACTTGGTGGACCCGGAGATGTTTGGCGGCTTGCTGGACAAGGCGAGCAAGTAGCGGGTGGTTTGCCTGTGATGTGGTTTTTGGAATCCGCTGCGCGGATGATGGTTTGGATTGCCGGGGCTGCCCGGCGGCAGGGAGGGGATATTTGCCTGGCCAAATATCCCCTCCACCCCTAAAGGCCACCCTGCAAGCCTGGCCTGCGGCTTCCCGCCGGTTCCCGTCAGGCCCGAGGCGCGGCTGAACTCTCTGCGTGCGAATCTCTCACAGGGCGAGGCGAAGCCTCGCACGTAGAGATTCGCTCAGCGATGCGCGCTAACGTCGCGGGACTCAAACAGGCAGCCGCTTAAGACCTCGGGCCTGCCACCCGGCGGCAGGCTTGAAGGGAGGGGGGCGCGTTGGAAAGGTCCTGTTTCTTTCCAAACCAAGTGATGAAGTTGCGTTGCCAGCATTAGCTGGTGGCTTGTTCTATCGTTTGTTCACTTCGCCAATGTACCAGTATTCAGAAACGTATGGATTTCCATCGTCATCGATATTGGTACGTAGCACACCTAGCTAAAAGAAACTCTCAGGAATGGATAAGTTCCATTCTTTGGCTAGGCTTCTACCTTGGATTATTTCTTTTTCTCCAAGGTAACTTTCTCCTGCCGATGTATGTAAGTTGAAGTAATTTTCATCCGAGAAGATGCAAAGCTCACTGATGAACATGTCTGGTAAGGCTATTGTGCACGTAACGCGAAAATCAGTTGCTGTTGATGGTTTCGCAAGGAAAATGTGGTGCGCTGCATTGATAAGGTTTTGAGCACATTGGGCTTGTAATTGCCTTTTGGCTTGCTTTCCTTGGACAAGGCTTTCATGCACGGGTATTTTGTAATTCCAATATTTGTCCTGCTTTTTCAGGCCATCAGGAAAGTATCCATGGAATGATTTTTCCCAATTGGATAGCGCTCGTAAACGCCTTGGAATGCCGCGTAGTTTTTTATTGCTGATAGAGATTTGACGAGTAGTCATATTTATAACTTGGCTGATTGTTGTAATGCAATAGGTAGAATCGAACCGACTTGCCCTTATCCCATCAGCGCAAGCCGACTCCGAAGCCCTTTCCAAGGTTTTAAGCCGCCGCCTGTTTGAGCGGGGCGATGTTAGCGCCCCGCGAGTTCGGCGGCGCCTTGGAAAGGGCTTTGGAGGCGGGGTTTCGCAGCGCTGTTGGGTCGTCTTTTCTTTCGTCCATTTCTTTTGGCGAAGCAAAAGAAATGGACCCGTTCAGCCGGGCGGAACCGGCACTGAATCATCTGTCCGCGGAGCGGACGCAAAACCAATCAGCATTGTGTTATAAATATTGGACTTCGCGTGGCTCTGCCCAATGGGCCTGCTAAATAATACGGGGGATGCCGGGCTTCCTGTTCATAGGCTCCTCGTCTTTCGCAATCATTTCTAGCAAGAAGAGAAACTTATTCGCTAAATCAATGTTGTTACGTGCCTCAATATTTATTGAGGTACTATTTTCGATGGCATTTTTCGCTGAAAGTATTGTTGCAATGATCTGTTTTGAAACAATGTATTCGCTTCTAATTTCTACTGCTTTTTGACAAAGATATTGATGGAGCTCATTAAAAGAAGGTAATGAGAATTCTTCTCGAATTAGAAGTCGGTCAACTGAGTCTTTTTTCAGTTGTTCTAGATGTAGGTCGTAATCTGATGGTTTCATGTGGTATGTAAAATAGCCAGGATTATATGGATTGTTTTATGAATGCTTCTGAAAGTAAAACTGACAGTGGGGTAGACTCGAATCGACTTGCCCCTATCCCATCAGCGCAAGCCGATTCCGAAGCCCTTTCCAAGGTTTTAAGCCGCCGCTTGTTTGAGCGGGGCGACGTTAGCGCCCCGCGAGTTCGGCGGCGCCTTGGAAAGGGCTTTGGAGTCGGGGTTTCGCAGCGCTGCTGGGTCGCCTTTTCTTTCATCCATTTCTTTTGGCGAAGCAAAAGAAATGGACCCGTCCAGCCGGGCGGAACCGGCACTTAAATATCTGTCCGCGGAGCGGACACAAAACTAATTTGTATTGCGCGGTAAACGTTGGGCTTCGCCTGGATCAGCCCAACCTACGACCCTAAATTTACGAGTTATTTTTCAGCTATTTATTTTAATGACAAAGCATTTTTGATGCTATGTATAAATCGTCAATTATCTTATGAAATAGTATTGTTCCGTTACTTGTAGGGCTGGCTAGTGCTTCAGTGACAGTTAGATTGCTTGGCATGCTTATTATTAAACATTGATTGGAAACTTTCCTTTGCAAATCTCGATTTCTATGGGCGTAGTAATTTCTAAATATGCGAAGTGTATCATAAGAGTTGGAGCCAGTAGAAAATGTTGCTGAAATATTCGTTAGATTGGAGAAGTTTAATTTTGTTGCTATCTTTATTATTTGATTGCTAATTAGCCAATTAGGTTCATCAAAATCATTCCATGATCCATCAGCTCTAGGTGTTGCATTGGGTTTTATTTGTTTGATTGCGATGCCTAATGCTGTATTAATGTCATTTACGAATCCTGCATTGGTTGTAATTTTATTTTTCCCTAATTTGGCGCCCATAATAGATGATAGGACGTAGGCGCGAAGGAAATTTGCCCAGCTTGAAGATAAGTTTATTAAGCTATGAGAAAATTCTTTTTCATTTCTTGGAGAGGTAACAATAGGATGAACAGATTTTGTGAAGCGCGATATGCTGTATGTAAAATTTTTGTGTAAGACAAAAATTCTTCTGCGCGGAGTCATTTAAATTCTCTGAGTTAGCAATTGAATTAATGCTAATGTTCTAGCTTTTCTTTGCTCTTTGCGGTCAGTTGTCTTGGCTGAATTTTCTATTATGGATTTTATAAGTTGATTGTCAGATTGACTTGACTGTAGCCCTTCGGCAAGTGTACTTAGGTTGAATTTTACTTCTTCGATTGGTAAAATGGCGGAGTCAGTCCAATATTCTAAAAGTCCAACTGGTTTTTTGGTAATAACTATATGGGCAATTAGCATGCAATATAATTGATATTTTTTGAATATTTGAGTTTTCCAGAGTTCAGGCATTCCCGCGAAGAAGTTAATAGCATCTTGGATGGCAAGGTTAATTTCAGAGTTCCCATCAAAATTCTTATCATGTTTTTTGTAAAGCAAGTCAAGCTTCTTTTCTGATGCACTAATGATACCATCTTCGAAACCTAAGCAAAGATCAGCGATAAACTTTGCATCTTCCATACGGGCAAAGGAGGAAGGGCCAAATGTTCCAAAATCTTCAAATAGATTGGAGTACTTGTTGCTTTGCTCCCATATAAACCATTTAAAATCACCTTGATAAGTGGCGTGTCTTTGCTCTTGTGGGTTAAGCGGAACATTGTAGGCATTTATCCTTCTGAACAATTCCCTTATGTTTTCTTCTGTTGCTCCAGTAAAGACGTCAACAGAAACTGTATACTCAAGAAAATTGGCTTTGTCTTCCTCTGGCAAGTTATTGAAATTCATTCCATAAAACTCTCCTTTTGTTGTTATTTTGAATTTTCCTTCATAAAATTCCTTTATTGCACTGCTCCTTTGTTGTCCATCAATAATTTCTTTTGTGGTTCTCCTTTCGTTAGGATTTGTTTTCTGAAATAAAGATATCTTTGGAATTGGGTATCCATTTAGAATGGAGTCAATTAAAAAAGACTTTGCAGAAATTGGCCATATTTGATTTGATCGTTGATAACTTTTGTTGACAATAATGGAGGAGCTATTCATTTGATCGCAATATTCTGCAATCGTGAAGCCAGATGTATTTACGCGCATTTTTTATCCAAGTGATAAGTGATTACTGCAAAAAAAGCCGCCCACCTTGCAGTGAGCGGCTTTCTCATCAGCCCAGTGTCTGGACTAAATCTTACTCCGGACGCATATGCGGGAACAAGATCACATCCCGGATAGACGGCGCATCCGTCAACAACATCACCAAACGGTCGATGCCGATGCCACACCCGCCGGTCGGCGGCAGGCCGTATTCCATCGCGCGGATGTAGTCGGCGTCGTAGTGCATCGCCTCGTCGTCGCCGGCATCCTTCTGGGCGACTTGGGCCTGGAAGCGCGCAGCCTGGTCTTCCGGATCGTTCAACTCCGAGTAGCCGTTGGCGTGCTCGCGGCCCACGATGAACAGCTCGAAGCGCTCGGTCAGGCCCGGCTGCGTGTCGGAGCCGCGCGCCAGCGGGGACACTTCCACCGGGTAGTCGATGATGAAGGTCGGGTTCCACAGCAGCGATTCCGCGCACTCCTCGAACAGCGCCAGCTGCAGGCTGCCCAGACCCGGCGCCGGGGGCAGCTTGCCGCCCAGGCGCTTGATTTCGCTGGCCACCCAGGCGGAATCGGACAGCTGAGCGTCGGTGTATTGCGGGTTGTAGTGCTTGATCGCTTCCACGATGGTGAAGCGGTCGAACGGCTTGCCCAGATCCACTTCCTTGCCTTGGTAGGTCACGGTGGTGGCGCCGCAGGAAACCAGCGCGCACTCGCGGATGATGGTTTCGGTCATCTCCATCATGCGCTGGTAGTCGCTATACGCTTCGTAGAACTCGATCATGGTGAACTCGGGGTTGTGGCGCGTGCTCATCCCCTCGTTGCGGAAGTTGCGGTTGATCTCGAACACGCGTTCCAGGCCGCCCACCACCAGGCGCTTCAGGTACAGCTCCGGGGCGATGCGCAGGTAGAGCGGCATGTCCAGGGCGTTGTGGTGAGTGGTGAACGGTTTGGCCGACGCGCCGCCCGGAATCGGGTGCATCATCGGGGTTTCCACTTCCAGGTAGCCTTCGCTCACCATCACGTCGCGCACTTTCTGCACGATCTTGGAGCGCTTGATGAAGGTGTCGCGGCTTTCCTCGCTCATGATGAGGTCGGCGTAGCGCTGGCGGTACTTGGTTTCCTGATCGCTGATGCCGTGGAATTTTTCCGGCAGCGGACGGATGTTCTTGGACAGCATGCGAACTTCGGTCGCCTGCACTGTCAGTTCGCCGGTCTTGGTCTTGAACAGCACGCCCTTGACGGCGATGATGTCGCCCAGGTCCCAGCGCTTGAAGTCGGCGTAGACGTCTTCGCCCACATTGTCGCGGGAGATGAAGGCCTGGATGCGGCCGCTGCTGTCCTGCAGGGTGGCGAAGCTGGCTTTGCCCATCACACGTTTAAGCATCATGCGGCCGGCGACGGCGACTTCGATTTTCTCGGCTTCCAGCGCTTCCGCTTCTTTGGCGGCGTGGTCGTCCTGCAGCGGTTTGGCGAAGTGGCTGCGTTTGAAGTCGTTGGGGTAGGCGATGCCTTTTTCGCGGATCGCTTTCAGTTTCAGGCGGCGTTCCGCCATGATCTGGTTTTCGTCTTGGCTTTGCGCCTGTGCTTGTTCGTGATCAGACATGATGACTCCGTGCCGGGTAGGGTTCCTTCGGCAATTAACTAAAACTACAACGCGAAGGCCGGCCCCGCGGAGGGGCCGGCCCGATATGGCTTAGACGCCGTGCTTGAGGCTGGCTTCGATGAAGCCGTCCAGGTCGCCGTCCATGACGCCCTTGATGTTGCCCACTTCGTAGCTGGTGCGCAAATCCTTGATGCGGGACTGGTCGAACACGTAGGAGCGGATCTGGTGGCCCCAGCCCACGTCGGTCTTGGTGTCTTCCAGCGCCTGCTTGGCTTCGTTGCGCTTCTTCAGCTCCAGCTCGTACAGCTTGGCGCGCAGCATCTGCCAGGCCTCGTCGCGGTTGCGATGCTGGGAACGGTCGTTCTGGCACTGCACCACGATATTGGTCGGGATGTGGGTCAGACGCACGGCGGAGTCGGTCTTGTTGATGTGCTGACCGCCGGCGCCGGAGGCGCGGTAGGTGTCGGTGCGCACGTCCGCCGGGTTGATGTCGATCTCGAAGCTGTCGTCCACTTCCGGATACACGAACACCGACGAGAACGAGGTGTGGCGGCGGGCGTTGGAGTCGAACGGCGACACGCGCACCAGGCGGTGCACGCCGACTTCGGTGCGCAGCAGGCCGTAGGCGTATTCGCCCTCGATCTTCAGCGTGGCGCTGGTGACGCCGGCCACTTCGCCTTCGGACAGTTCCAGCACGTCCACCTTGAAGCCCTTGCGTTCGGCGTAGCGGGTGTACATGCGCAGCAGCATGCCGGCCCAGTCCTGGGCTTCGGTGCCGCCGGCGCCGGCCTGGATGTCGATGAAGCAGTTGGTGGGGTCCATCGGGTCGTGGAACATGCGGCGGAATTCCATCTTCGCCACTTTCTCTTCCACTTCTTCCAGATCGGCCTGCACCGCGAGGATGGTGTCGTCGTCTTCCTCGCTCTTGCCCATGTCGAACAGTTCGCGGCTGTCGCCGATGGTGGCGTTGATGCTGTCCAGCACCAGCACCACGTCTTCCAGCTGTTTGCGCTCGCGGCCCAGATCCTGCGCCTTTTTGGGGTCGTTCCAGATATCCGGGTCTTCGGTCAGGCGGCTGACTTCTTCCAGACGGTCTTTTTTACCGTCGTAGTCAAAGATACCCCCGAATGTCGGCGGCGCGGGCGGCCAGGTCTTCGATTTTGGCCGCGATTTGGTTCAAAACTTCAACTTCGATCATGCTTTCGCTCCAAATGGCAGTCTGTATTAGTAAATTCAAATGTATTTTCGCGGTTTGACCAAAGACAAAAAGCGCACCGTTTGGTGCGCTTCTCTTCGGTCAGGCCGGAAAATCAGCCAAACAGGTGAGCGATGGCTGCGCGCTCTTCTTCCAGCTCGGCCAGGGTCAGGTCCATCCGCTCGCGGCTGAACGCGTCGATCTCCAGGCCTTCTACACGTTTGTATTCGCCATTTTCGCATACAACCGGTACGCCGTACATCACGCCTTCCGGGATGCCGTAGGAGCCGTCGGACGGAATGCCCATGGTCACCCACTTGCCGTTGCTGCCCAGCACCCAGTCGTGGATGTGGTCGATGGCGGCGTTGGCGGCGGAGGCGGCGGAGGACAGGCCGCGCGCTTCGATGATGGCGGCGCCGCGCTTGCCCACGGTGGGCAGGAACACGTCGCGGTTCCACACGTCGTCGTTGATCAGGGTCTTGACCGATTGGCCATCGATGGTGGCGAAGCGGTAGTCGGCGTACATGGTCGGCGAGTGGTTGCCCCACACTGCCAGCTTCTCGATCGCGGCCACCGGTTTGCCGGTCTTGGCGGCGATTTGCGACAGCGCGCGATTGTGGTCAAGACGCAACATGGCGGTGAAGTTTTTCGGATCCAGATCCGGAGCCGACTTCATCGCGATCCAGGCGTTGGTGTTGGCCGGGTTGCCCACCACCAGCACCTTGACGTCGCGGGCGGCGTGGTCGTTCAGCGCCTTGCCCTGCACGGTGAAGATGGCGCCGTTGGCTTCCAGCAGGTCCTTGCGCTCCATGCCCTTGCTGCGCGGGCGGGCGCCGACCAGCAGGGCGACTTTCACATCCTTGAAGGCCACGTTCGGGTCGTCGGTGGCTACCATGCCGGCCAACAGCGGGAAGGCGCAGTCTTCCAGCTCCATCATCACGCCCTTCAGCGCGGTTTGAGCCTGCGGCAGGTCCAGCAGGTGAAGAATGACCGGTTGATCCTTGCCCAGCATTTCACCACTGGCAATGCGGAACAGCAGGCTGTAGCCGATCTGGCCGGCAGCGCCGGTAACGGCAACGCGAACGGGGGCTTTCATTGGCGGACTCTCCTTTGATGTATCCGATAATGAGCTGCAGATGATGCTCTGCAGTATAGATGTGGCCTGGAGTGTATCACGGCTGTTTATCGATTTGGGTTATCTGTCAAGAATATGTCGTTAAACAACCGTTTAAGTCTTGTATCTTATATAAGACTTATCTTTACGCTGGAATTGTTTGGTGTTAAAACACAGACCATGACAGCCAATACGCTGAAAAGACAGCCGCTTTATGCGCAGGTCAAACAGCTGCTGATGCAGCGCATGAGTGGCGGCGAATGGCAGGCGCACGACGCGCTGCCCAGCGAATGGGAGCTGGCCGACGAGCTTGGCGCGAGCCAGGGCACGATAAGGAAGGCGCTGTCGGAGCTGGTGGATGCGGGCTTGCTGTACCGCCAGCAGGGCAGGGGCACTTATGCGGCGCCGGTGCCGGGCGATTGGGGCGAGGCCTCGTTGCTGACGCCGGGCCTGTTTTTCGAGCGGCCGGACGAACTGGTCAGGGAATTTCTCGGCATGTCCCGGCTGAACGCCAGCGAGGACATCGCCGAGGCTTTGCAATTGCGGCGTCTTGCGCCTTTATTGAGAATTCGCCAGCTGTGGCGCTGGCATGGCGCGCCGGTGGCGCTGGACGACGCGCTGCTGCCGGCGGAAACGTTCGACGGAATGGACGCGCGCTGGCTGCGCAATTCGGCCGGCGTGTACGCCACGCTGCAGCAGCGCTTCGGCGTGCGGGTGAGGGTGATGTGCGAGCAGTTCCGCGCCGAGATGCTGCCGCGCGAGGAGGCGGGGCTTCTGGGCGTGACCGGCATGGTGGCCGACGTGCCGGCCCTGTGCCTGCTGCGGCTGTCGGCGGACATGGACGGCCGCCCGCTGGAGTGGCGGCAGCGCTACTGCCTGACGCACCAGCTGGCTTATACAGTGAAACACGGCTGAACGCCGCTGTCCTTGACGCAGATTAAGCGGAGAGCGGCCAGCGGGATAGACCAACTTTTGTTAGAATCCCCGGCGCATATTGCAAATGAATTACGCAATATGCCAGGTAAAGGCGGATACCGCTCCCAGTAAAAAGGACGGGTCCGCCAGGCGCTTCGCTCGCGGTGGGCGGGCGTCATGTAAACCACTTGGTCACAAAACATCCAAGGAAAGCCTTATGCAGAAGCAAAGACCGAAGCATCTGGACTTGGCCAGGATCAGACTGCCCGTTCCGGGTTTCGTCTCCATCCTGCACCGGGTCAGTGGTGTGGCGTTGTTCTTTTCCCTCCCGCTGTTGATCTATCTGCTGCACGGTTCGCTCAGCTCCGCCGAATCGTTCGACACCTACAAGGCGGTAGTCTCCCACCCGCTGATGAAGCTGGTCTTGCTGGGCCTGATCTGGGCCTACCTGCATCACTTCTGCGCAGGCATCCGTTTCCTGTTTCTCGACATTCACAAAGGTCTCGAACTCGAGACCGCCCGCGCCACCGCCAAGACCGTGCTGGTCGTCAGCCTGGTGCTGACCGTGGTCCTGGGAGGTATCGCTCTATGGTAAACCGTCACGTCGTCGGCGCCGGCTATGGCCTGCGCGATTGGATCATGCAGCGCGTCACCGCCGTGGTGATGGTGCTTTACACCGTGGCCCTGGCGTTGTTCATGCTGGCGCTGCCGTCCGGCTATGAAGGCTGGAAGTCTTTGTTCAGCCACGCCTGGGTCCAGCTGTTCACCCAGGTGACCTTGTTGGCGCTGTTCCTGCACGTATGGGTGGGCATCCGCGACGTGTGGATGGACTACGTGAAGCCGGTGGGCATCCGCCTGGCGCTGCACGTGTTCACCATCGTCTGGCTGGTTTCCTGTTTCATCTATTCCGTTAAAGTGGTCTGGGGGCTGTAATGGGCGTAGCTGTTCGTCATTTTGATGCGGTAGTCGTGGGCGCCGGCGGCGCCGGCATGCGAGCCGCGCTGCAACTGTCGGAAGCTGGTCTGAAGACCGCCGTGCTGTCCAAGGTGTTCCCGACCCGTTCCCATACCGTAGCCGCCCAGGGCGGCGTGTCCGCCTCGCTCGGCAACTCCGAGCCGGACAACTGGCACTGGCACATGTACGACACCGTCAAGGGTTCGGACTGGCTGGGCGACCAGGACGCCATCGAATTCATGTGCCGCGAGGCGCCGAAGGTGGTGGTCGAGCTGGAACACTTCGGCATGCCGTTTGACCGCAACCCGGACGGCACCATCTACCAGCGTCCGTTCGGCGGCCACATGTCCGACTTCGGCGAAGGCAAGCCGGTCCGCCGCGCCTGCGCCGCCGCCGACCGCACCGGTCACGCGATGCTGCACGCGCTGTACCAGCGCAATGTGCGCGCCAACACCCACTTCTTCGTGGAGTGGATGGCGCTGGACCTGATCCGCGATGCCGAAGGCCGCGTGCAGGGCGTTGTCGCCATGGAAATGGAAACCTCGGAAATCGTGGTGTTCCAGGCCAAGGCCACCCTGTTCGCCACTGGCGGCGCCGGCCGCATCTTCGCCTCGTCCACCAATGCCTTCATCAATACCGGCGACGGCCTGGGCATGGCCGCCCGCGCCGGCATCCCGCTGGAAGACATGGAGTTCTGGCAGTTCCACCCGACCGGCGTGGCCGGCGCGGGCGTGCTGATCACCGAAGGCGTGCGCGGCGAAGGCGGCATTCTGCGCAACAGCTCCGGCGAGCGTTTCATGGAGCGCTACGCGCCGAACGCCAAGGACCTGGCCTCGCGCGACGTGGTGTCGCGCGCGATGGTGTCCGAGATCAACGAAGGCCGCGGCTGCGGCCCGAACAAGGATCACGTGCTGCTGGACATCACCCACCTCGACCCCGAGGTGATCATGTCCAAGCTGCCGGGCATCCGCGAGATCTCGATCAAGTTCGCCGGCGTGGACCCGATCAAGGCCCCGATCCCGGTGGTGCCGACCTGCCACTACCAGATGGGCGGCATCCCCACCAATTACCACGGCGAAGTGGTGATCGACGGCCAGCCGGTGCATGGCTTCTACGCCGCCGGCGAAGTGGCGTGCGCGTCGGTGCACGGCGCCAACCGCCTGGGCACCAACTCGCTGCTGGACCTGCTGGTCTTCGGCAAGAGCTCGGCCAACTCGATCATCGAGTTCGTCAAGCAGCAGCCGGAAGACCTGCCGCAGCTGGCGATGGCCGATGTCGAGCGCTCGGTCGCCCGCGTCGCCCGCCTGGACAATCAGACCAATGGCGTGCAGGTGCACGACGCCCGCGCCGAGATGCAGCGCGTGATGCAGGCCCACTGCGGCGTGTTCCGTTTCAAGGACATGCTGGCCGAGGGCGTGGAGAAGATCCTGGAAGTGGCCGGCATGGTGGCCAAGACCGAGATCGGAGACAAGTCCAAGGTGTTCAACACCGCCCGCATCGAAGCGCTGGAGCTGGAGAACCTGATCGAGGTGGCCAAGGCCACCATGGTTTCGGCCAACGCCCGCACCGAAAGCCGCGGCGCCCACGTGCGCGACGACGCGCCGGACACGCCGGAAACGCCGAACGGCCGCGACGACACCAACTGGCTGAAGCACACGCTGTGGTTCCGCGAAGGCAACCGCCTGCAGTACAAGCCGGTGAACATGAAGCCGCTGACCGTGGACACGATCAAGTTGAAGGCCCGCTCCTACTAAGGGTTGAACAGAAATGACTACCGAAAACGTCAAATTCCGCATCTACCGCTACGACCCGGACAAGGATGCCAAGCCGTACATGCAGGACATCAGCGTGGACATGGACGCCACCGAGCACAAGCTGCTGGACGCGCTGGTCAAGCTGAAGACCAAGGACGACACGTTGTCCTTCCGCCGCTCCTGTCGCGAAGGCGTCTGCGGCTCGGACGCGATGAACATCAACGGCAAGAACGGTCTGGCCTGCCTGACCGACTTCCGCACGCTGAAGCAGCCGATCGAGCTGCGTCCGCTGCCGGGCCTGCCGGTGGTGCGCGACCTGATCGTGGACATGGCGCAGTTCTTCAAGCAGTACCACTCGATCAAGCCGTACGTGATCAACGACACGCCGCCGCCGGAGCGCGAGCGCCGCCAGTCGCCGGAAGACCGCAAGGAGCTGGACGGCTTGTACGAGTGCATCCTGTGCGCGTGCTGCTCCACGTCCTGCCCGTCGTTCTGGTGGAACCCGGACAAATTCGTCGGTCCGGCCGGCCTCTTGGCCGCCTACCGCTTCATCGCGGATACCCGCGACGAAGCCACCAACGAGCGTCTGGACAACCTGGAAGACCCGTACCGCCTGTTCCGCTGCCACAGCATCATGAACTGCGTCGACGTGTGTCCGAAGGGCCTGAACCCGACCCGCGCGATCGGCAAGATCAAGGACCTGATGGTCAAGCGTGCGGTATGACGGCTTACGATCCGATCGAACTGAAACGGATCCGCTGGCGGTCGCGGCGGGGCCTGCTGGAACTGGATCTGGTGCTGGAGAAATTCTTCGCCGGCCCGTTCGACCAACTGGCGCCCGCCCAGATCGACGCGTACCGGCAGCTGCTGGATCTGCCGGATACTGATTTTCTGGATGTCGTCAACGGCAAGGCCGATCTCGACGATCCGGAATTGATGGACATCGTGGCGATCCTGCGATCGCTGTGATGGCCTAGCCCCAAACCATTACAACAACGAAATAATGACTGGGAGTATTGCTGTGGAAACTAATCGCAAAGTCACGCTCAGCTACAACGAGGGTAAGGAAACCCTGGACCTGCCGGTCCTGGGGGGCTCGCTGGGTCCGGATGTCGTCGACATCCGCGCCTTTGGCAAAACCGGCATGTTCACGTTCGACCCGGGTTTCCTGGCCACGGCCAGCTGCGAATCCAAGATCACCTTCATCGATGGCGATCTGGGCCACCTGTACTACCGCGGCTACCCGATCGAGCAACTGGCCGAGAAGAGCGACTATCTGGAAGTGTGCTATCTGCTGCTGAACGGCGAACTGCCGACCGCGGCCCAGCGCAAGGATTTCGAACGCGGCGTCATGCGCCACAACATGCTGCATGACCAGCTGATGAGCCTGTTCAAGGGCTTCCGCCGCGACGCGCATCCGATGGCCGTGATGGTCGGCGTGGTGGGCGCGCTGTCCGCCTTCTACCACGACTCGCTGGACATCTCCAATCCGGAGCACCGCCGCATTTCCGCGCACCGCCTGGTGGCCAAGCTGCCGACCATCGCCGCGCAAGCTTACCGCTACAACAAGGGCCTGCCGTTCTCCTACCCGAAAAACGGCCTGACCTACGCGGAAAACTTCCTGCACATGATGTTCTCCACCCCGTGCGAAGAGTACAAGGTGAACCCGGTTCTGGCGCGCGCGCTGGACCGCATCTTCACCCTGCACGCCGACCACGAGCAGAACGCCTCCACTTCCACCGTGCGTCTGGCCGGCTCTTCCGGCGCCAACCCGTTCGCGTGTATCGCCGCCGGCATCGCCTGCCTGTGGGGCCCGTCCCACGGCGGCGCCAACGAAGCCGTGCTGAAGATGCTGGACGAGATCGGCTCGGTGGACAATGTCGCCGACTTCATGCAGGGCGTGAAGGACAAGCGCTACAAGCTGATGGGCTTCGGCCACCGCGTGTACAAGAACATGGACCCGCGCGCCGCCATCATGAAGCAGACCTGCGACGAGGTGCTGAACGAGCTGGGCCTGCACAACGATCCGAAGTTCAAGCTGTCGATGGAGCTGGAAAAGATCGCGCTGTCCGATCCGTACTTCATCGAGCGCAAGCTGTACCCGAACGTGGACTTCTACTCCGGCATCGTGCTGTCAGCGATCGGCATCCCGGTTTCCATGTTCACCCCGATCTTCGCGCTGGCCCGCACCGTGGGCTGGATCGCGCACTGGAACGAGATGATCGGCGATCCGGGCATGAAGATCGGCCGTCCGCGCCAGCTGTACACCGGCGCCGCGCGCCGCGACGTCGTGGAAGTCGCCAAGCGCTGATGTGAAAGACAGGGTTGGTTGAAGCGGGGGCTTCAGCCAGCCCTTTTTTACAGAGCGCTGGGGCAAGGACGCCTTGCCCAAGCGCTTTGAGTAATGCAGCAACGTCGTTAAGACAAGACAAAGGGTAGCCAGACCATGATGCAATCCATGTACAGCCATTCCTATCTGTTCGGTGGGAATGCCCCGTTCATCGAGGAGCTGTACGAACAGTACCTCGTTGACGCCAACTCGGTTCCGAACGAGTGGCGCGACTACTTCGACAAGCTGGCGCAGTCGCCGGGCGCCGCCGAGCGCGACGTGCCGCACTTGCCGATCCAGGAGTCGTTCATCCAGCTGGCGAAGAAGCCGGTGATCGGCCAGCGCGGCGCCGCCGCCACCGATTGGGCGGCGATGCAGAAGCAGGTGGGCGTGCTCAAGCTGATCTCGGCCTACCGCGTGCTGGGCGCGCGCCAGGCCAACCTGGACCCGCTGCGCCGCATGGACCAGGCCATCGTGCGCGAGCTGGACCCGGCTACCCACGGTCTGAACGACGCCGATATGGCGGTGCAGTTCAACGTCGGCTCGCTGGCCGGCCCGCAGAAGTTGCCGCTGTCCGACATCATCGCCCGTCTGAAGCAGACCTACTGCGGCAATATCGGCGTCGAATTCATGCACATCACCCAGTCCGACGAGAAGCACTGGGTGCAGAAACGCTTCGAGGAGGCGCTGTCCACTCCGCGCTACGACGCGGGCAAGAAGCAGCGCATCCTGAAGCAGATCACCGCCGCCGAAACGCTGGAACGCTACCTGCACACCAAGTACGTCGGCCAGAAGCGCTTCTCGCTGGAAGGCGGCGAGTCCGCCATCGCGGCGCTGGACCACCTGATCCAGAACGCCACCGAGCAGGGCGTGCAGGAATTGATCATCGGCATGGCCCACCGCGGCCGTCTGAACGTGCTGGTCAACACCCTGGGCAAGCTGCCGCGCGACCTGTTCGCCGAATTCGAAGGCAAGGCCGCTCAGCAGATGGCTTCCGGCGACGTGAAGTACCACATGGGCTTCTCGTCCGACATCCCGACCGCCAGCGGCCCGATGCACGTGTCGCTCGCGTTCAACCCGTCGCACCTGGAAATCGTCAACCCGGTGGTGGAAGGTTCGGTGCGCGCGCGCCAGGATCGCCGCAAGGATGCCGAGCGCAAGACCGCGGTTCCGGTGCTGATCCACGGCGACTCCGCCTTCGGCGGTCTGGGCGTCAACCAGGGCACCTTCAACCTGTCGCAGACCCGCGGCTACGGCACCGGCGGCACCATCCACATCGTCATCAACAACCAGGTGGGCTTCACCACTTCGGACACTCGCGACATCCGCTCGACGATGTACTGCACCGACGTGGCCAAGATGATCGAAGCGCCGATCCTGCACGTGAACGGCGATGATCCGGAAGCCGTCTGCTTCGTGATGCAGGCCGCGCTCGACTACCGCATGACCTTCAAGAAGGATGTGGTGATCGACCTGGTGTGCTACCGCAAGCTCGGCCACAACGAGGGCGACGATCCCTTCCTGACCCAGCCGATGATGTACAAGAAGATCGCCAAGCACCAGGGCGTGCGCGCGATGTACGCCGAGCGCCTGGTGCAGGAGGGCGTGCTGAAGGCCGAGGAGGCTGACGCGCAGATCCAGGCCTACCGCGACGCGCTGGACAAGGGCGAGCACGTCGAGCAGACCGCGCTGACCAACTACCGCCGCGAGCACGCGCTGGACTTCAGCCAGTACCTGGGCACCCACTGGGCGCACCCGACCGACACCTCGCTGCCGCAGGCCGACATCCAGCGCCTGACCGACAAGTTCACCACGCTGCCGGAAGGCTTCAAGCTGCACCCGACCGTGCAGAAAGTGCTGGCCGCGCGCAAGGCGATGGCCGCCGGCGAGCAGAACGTCGACTGGGGCATGGCCGAGACGCTGGCCTACGCGTCGCTGGTGACCAACGGTTTCGGCGTGCGCCTGTCGGGCGAGGACTCCGGCCGCGGCACCTTCTCCCATCGCCACTCGGTGCTGCACGACCAGAACCGCGAGAGCTGGGACCAGGGCAGCTATGTGCCGCTGCGCAATATGTCCGACAACCAGGCCGATTTCCTGGTGATCGACTCCATCCTGAACGAGGAAGCGGTGCTGGCCTACGAATACGGCTACGCCTGTTCCGCTCCGGACCAGCTGGTGATCTGGGAAGCCCAGTTCGGCGACTTCGCCAACGGCGCCCAGGTGGCCATCGACCAGTTCATCTCTTCCGGCGAGACCAAGTGGGGTCGTCTGTGCGGCCTGACCACCATCCTGCCGCACGGCTACGACGGCCAGGGCCCGGAGCACTCCTCCGCCCGCCTGGAGCGCTGGCTGCAGCTGTGCGCCGAGCACAATATGCAGGTGGTGATGCCGTCCGAAGCCGGCCAGATGTTCCACATGCTGCGCCGCCAGGTGCTGCGTCCGTACCGCAAGCCGCTGGTGATCTTCCTGTCCAAGCGCCTGCTGCGCTTCAAGGATTCGATGAGCCCGGTCGAAGACCTGACTTCCGGCAGCTTCCGCCCGGTGATCGGCGACGTGGTGGTCAAGGATCCGAAGAAGGTCAAGCGCGTGCTGCTGTGCGCCGGCCAGGTGTACTACGACCTCGCCGCCGCCCGCAAGGAGCGCGGCCTGGACGACGACATCGCCATCGTGCGCATCGAGCAGCTGTACCCGTTCCCGACCGAGCAGGTGGCCGCCGAGCTGGCCCGCTTCACCCAGGCCAAGGAAGTGATGTGGGTGCAGGAAGAGCCGCGCAACCAGGGCGCCTGGTACCAGATCCGCCACCGCCTGGAGGGGCTGCTGACCGCCAAGCAGCAGCTGTCGTTCGCCGGCCGTCCGTCGTCGGCTTCGCCGGCGGTCGGTTATATGAGCAAGCACGTCGCCCAACTGAAGGCCTTCGTCGAAGAAGCGATGTCGGTCGCCCGCTGAGCCAACGAGAAAGAAGGGGCGGCATCGCGGCCGCCCCGCCATGGAGAAGAACATGCTGATTGAAGTCAAAGTCCCGCAACTGCCCGAATCCGTATCCGAAGCCACGCTGATGAGCTGGCACAAGAAGGTTGGCGAGTTCGTCAAGCGCGACGAAAACCTGATCGACCTGGAAACCGACAAGGTGGTGCTGGAACTGCCGGCGCCGCAAGCCGGCGTGGTGGTGGAAATCATCGAGCAGGATGGCGCCACCGTGACCTCCGGCCAGCTGATCGCCAAGATCGATACCGCCGCCAAGGCAGGCGACGCCGCTCCGGCCGCAGCAGCAGCCCCGGCGCCCGCCGCCGCCGCTCCGGTTCAGGCCGCTCCGGCCGCCGGCACCGCCGCGATGCCGTCCGCAGCCAAGCTGGCCGCGGAAACCGGCGTGGACCTGTCCAAGGTGGCCGGCTCCGGCCGCGACGGCCGCGTGCTGAAGGAAGACGTGCAGGCCGCCAAGCAAGCCGCTCCAGCCCAGGCCGGCCCGGTGATCGGTTCCGGCGGCGCGCTGTCCACCACCCCGACCGCCGTCAACGTGGCCGGCATCCTGTCCGGCCGCGCCGAGCAGCGCGTGCCGATGTCCCGTTTGCGCCAGCGCGTGGCCGAGCGTCTGATCATGTCGCAGCAGACCAACGCCATCCTCACCACCTTCAATGAAGTGAACATGAAGCCGGTGATGGACCTGCGTGCCAAGTACAAGGACAAGTTCGAGAAAGAGCACGGCATCAAGCTGGGCTTCATGGGCTTCTTCGTTAAGGCCGTGGTCGCCGCGTTGAAGAAATACCCGATCGTCAACGCTTCGGTGGACGGCAACGACATCGTCTACCACGGCTACTTCGACATCGGCGTGGCCGTGGGCAGCCCGCGCGGCCTGGTGGTGCCGGTGATCCGCAACGCCGACCAGCTGTCGCTGGCCGACATCGAGAAGCAGATCGCCGAATTCGGCAAGCGCGCCCAGGAAGGCAAGCTGACCGTGGAAGAGCTGACCGGCGGCACTTACACCATCTCCAACGGCGGCACCTTCGGCTCGATGATGTCCACCCCGATCATCAACCCGCCGCAATCGGCGATCCTGGGCATGCACGCCACCAAGGAGCGCGCCGTGGTTGAGAACGGTCAAGTGGTGGTGCGTCCGATGATGTATCTTGCCCAATCCTACGACCACCGCATCATCGACGGTCGCGAAGCGGTGCTGAGCCTGGTGGCGATCAAGGACGCCATCGAGGATCCGGCGCGTCTGCTGCTCGACCTGTAATGAAGCACCGGGCCGGCGCAAGCCGGCCTGTTTGAATTTGCATGAACGGAGCCAGAATGAATCTGCCGGATTGGGTTTACGCGTTAGCCTCGGTATTGGCCGGGGTGGCCTTGTTGTTCCTCACCTGGAAGAAACGCCAGCAGGGGATGCGCGAGGACCGCTACGTGTTGTTCGGCAAGATCGTCATCGCGCTGTTCATGATCGCTTTCGGGGCCTTGCTGTTCAAAGTGGGCAAGGCCTGATCCCAAGGGAAAATCCATGAGCCAACAGTTTGATGTTGTAGTGATCGGCGGCGGTCCCGGCGGCTATGTTGCCGCCATCCGCGCGGCCCAGCTGGGCTTCAGCGCCGCTTGCGTCGACGCGTTCAAGAATCCGGAAGGCAAGCCGTCGCTGGGCGGCACCTGCCTGAACGTCGGCTGCATCCCGTCCAAGGCGTTGCTGCAGTCGTCGGAAAACTTCCACGCGGTGCAGCACGACTTCGCCAAGCACGGCATCAGCGTGTCCGGCGCCAAGATGGACGTCGGCCAGATGCTGTCCCGCAAGACCGACATCATCAACAAGAACGCCGCCGGCATCGGCTTCCTGTTCAAGAAGAACAAGGTCGCCAACATCCACGGCCTGGCCGCCTTCAAGGGCCGTCAGGGCGACAAGTGGCTGATCGAAGTCACTGACGGCGGCAAGGTGGTGGACACCCTGGAAGCCGGCCACGTGATCGTGGCCACCGGCTCCAGCCCGCGCGCGCTGCCGGGCCTGGCCACCGACAACCAGCTGGTGCTGGACAACGAGGGCGCGCTGGCGCTGAGCTCGGTGCCGAAGCGCCTGGGCGTGATCGGCGCCGGCGTGATCGGTCTGGAAATGGGTTCGGTGTGGAAGCGCCTGGGCTCTGAAGTCACCATCCTGGAGGCGATGCCGACCTTCCTGGCGGCCGCCGACCAGCAGATCGCCAAGGAAGCGTTCAAGACGCTGACCAAGGACACTGGCCTGGACATCAAGCTGGGCGTGAAGATCGGCGAAGTGAAAGCCGGCAAGAAGAGCGTCACCGTCAATTACGAGCTGAACGGCGAAGCGGTGAAGGCCGAGTTCGACAAGCTGATCGTATCGATCGGCCGCGTGCCGAACACCCAGGGCCTGGGCGCCGAGACCGTCGGCCTGCAGCTTGACGAGCGCGGCTTCGTCGCCGTGGACGACCATTGCCATACCAATCTGCCCAATGTCTGGGCGATCGGCGACGTGGTGCGCGGCCCGATGCTGGCGCACAAGGCGTCGGAAGAGGGCGTGGCCGTGGCCGAGCGCATCGCCGGCCAGAAACCGCACGTCGATTTCGGCGTGATCCCGTGGGTGATCTACACTTCTCCGGAGATCGCCTGGGTCGGCAAGACCGAAGAGCAGCTGAAGGCCGAGGGCGTGGAGTACAAGAAGGGCACGTCGGGCTTCGGCGCCAACGGCCGCGCGCTGGGCCTGGGCCAGGCGCAAGGCACGGTGAAGATCCTGGCCGACGCCAAGACCGACCGCATCCTGGGCCTGCACATGATCGGCCCGATGGTGTCCGAACTGGTCAGCGAAGGCGTGGTGTCGATGGAATTCAAGGCCGCCAGCGAAGACCTGGCGCGCATCGTCCACGCCCACCCGTCGTTGTCGGAAGTGATCCACGAAGCCGCCCTCGCCGCCGACAAGCGCGCGTTGCACGGTTGAGTGAACACGGGTCGTGTACAATGCGCACGACCCGACCGGTACAGGGCCGGAAAACGCGCGCCGGGGGGTGCGCGCCGGCTCCGCCAACAAGGTTTGGCAAGCGATCAAGGAATAGAGGCAGAGGCGCATGCCCGCCATCATTTCCCCGAAAGGAAACCATAGATGAACCTGCATGAATACCAAGCGAAAGAGCTGCTGAGCCGTTACGGCCTGCCGGTGCAACAAGGCATTCTGGCCAAGTCGCCGGAAGAAGCGGCTGCCGCTTACGACAAGCTGGGCGGCAAATTCGCCGTCGTCAAGGCCCAGGTGCACGCCGGCGGCCGCGGCAAGGCGGGCGGCGTGAAAGTGGTGAAGAGCCGCGAAGAAGCCGCTGAAGTCGCCAAGACCCTGATCGGCACCAACCTGGTGACCTATCAGACCGACGCCGCCGGCCAGCCGGTGAACTCGGTTCTGGTCTGCGAAGACATGTACCCGGTGCAGCGCGAACTATACCTGGGCGCCGTGGTCGACCGCGGCAGCCAGCGCGTCGTGTTCATGGTTTCCACCGAAGGCGGCGTGGAAATCGAGAAGGTGGCTGAAGAGACCCCGGAAAAGATCATCAAGATCGAAGTGGACCCGCTGGTCGGCATGCAGCCGTTCCAGGCGCGCGACGCCGCTTTCGCGCTGGGCCTGTCCGGCGCGCAGATCGCCGCGTTCAGCAAGCTGATGCTGGGCTCCTACCAGGCCTTCGTCGAGAACGACTTCGCCCTGTTCGAAGTGAACCCGCTGGCGCTGCGCGAAAACGGCGAGCTGGCCTGCGTGGACGGCAAGATCAACCTGGACTCCAACGCCCTGTACCGCCACCCGGAACTGCTGGCCCAGCGCGACAAGAGCCAGGAGAACGAGCGCGAAGTGAAGGCTTCCGAGTTCGACCTGAACTACGTGGCCCTGGAAGGCAATATCGGCTGCATGGTGAACGGCGCCGGCCTGGCGATGGCCACCATGGACATCATCAAGCTGAAGGGCGGCCAGCCGGCCAACTTCCTGGACGTGGGCGGCGGCGCGACCAAGGAGCGCGTGATCGAAGCGTTCAAGCTGATCCTGGCCGACACCTCGGTGCAAGGCGTGCTGATCAACATCTTCGGCGGCATCGTCCGCTGCGACATGATCGCCGAAGCCATCATCGCCGCCGTGAAGGAAGTGAACGTGACCGTGCCGGTGGTGGTGCGTCTGGAAGGCAACAACGCCGAACTGGGCGCCAAGATACTGGACGAATCCGGCCTGAAACTGACTTCCGCCCAGGGTCTGAACGACGCTGCCGAGAAGATCGTCGCCGCCGTCAAGGCCGTGGCCTGAGACCCGCACTGAGCTGAGGAATACAAAATGAGCGTATTGGTAAACAAAGACACCAAAGTGCTGGTGCAAGGCTTCACCGGCAAGAACGGCACCTTCCACGCCGAGCAGGCGCTGAAGGTCGGCACCAAGGTCGTGGGCGGCGTGACCCCGGGCAAGGGCGGCGCGGAGCATCTGGGCCTGCCGGTGTTCAACACCATGAAGGACGCCGTGCGTCAGACCCAGGCCGACGCCTCGGTGATCTACGTGCCCGCAGCCTTCGCCAAGGATTCCATCCTGGAAGCCATCGACAGCGGCGTGAAGCTGATCGTCTGCATCACCGAAGGCGTGCCGACCCTGGACATGCTGTACGTGAAGAAGGCCGTCGACGAAGCCGGCATCCGCCTGATCGGCCCGAACTGCCCCGGCATCATCACCCCGGGCGAGTGCAAGATCGGCATCATGCCGTGGCACATCCACAACCCGGGCCGCATCGGCATCGTGTCCCGCTCCGGCACTCTGACCTACGAAGCCGTGGCGCAAACCACCGCGCTGGGCCTGGGCCAGTCCACCTGCATCGGCATCGGCGGCGACCCGATCCCGGGCACCAGCCACATCGACGCGCTGAAGTTGTTCCAGGACGATCCGGACACCGACGCCATCGTGATGATCGGCGAAATCGGCGGTTCCGCCGAGGAAGAGGCCGCCGAGTTCGCCAAGTCCTATGTGACCAAGCCGGTAGTCGGCTACATCGCCGGCGTCACCGCGCCGAAGGGCAAGCGCATGGGCCACGCCGGCGCCATCATCTCCGGCGGCAAGGGCACGGCGGAAGAGAAGTTCAAGGCCTTCGAGAAGGCCGGCATCGCCTACACCCGCAGCCCGGCCGAAATCGGCAAGACCATGTTCGACCTGCTGAAAAGCAAGGGCATGATCTAAACCGTGACCGCCGGTCCGCTAACCGGGCCGGCAGGCTGGAAACAAAACACCCCGCGATCGCTCGCGGGGTGTTTTTTATCGCTGCCAGAGCGGCGGCGTTCAGGCGAAGCGCGCGCAGGCGCGTTCGAATGGCGACTGGAAGCGCGGGCTGACGTAGGGCGTCAGCAGATACATCAGGCTGCGGCAGCCGTTCTGGATCAGCTTGTCCAGTTCCGCCGCGTTGGCGTTTTGCTTGATGGTGCTGACCCAGCCGGTCTGCACCATCTGGAAGTGCTGCACCAGGTGGGTGAGCTGCTGGTCGTCGACCAGGATCATGCCCTGCTCGCGCAGGCGGGTGAACAGCTGGCCCAGCTTGCCGTTGAGCTGGCCGCGCGACAGCTGCTGGTGCTCTTCCTCCAGCTGCGGATTGACACAGAACAGGCTGGGCAGGCTCTTGGGCAGGAAGCGGAAGCTCCAGATGTGGCGCAGCGTCTTTTCCATCGCCATCACCATCGCCTCGATCGAGTTGCTGTGGCTGAGCGCCGACGACAGCTGCTCCGCCATGCCTTTCACGTAGCGATGGTACAGCTCGTTGATGATCTCTTCCTTGTTGCGGAAGTGATAGTAGAGCTTGCCGGTGCTGATGTTCATCCGCTCGGCGATGTGGTTGGTGGTGATGACGCGCTCGCCTTCCTGATTGAACAGTTGCAGGCTTGCTTCGACAATCTTGTTGAAGGTCTCCGATTGGCCGCTTTTGCGCATGATTTGATTCTTCCCGCTGAAACTGAGATGCCACGGAGCGCCGGCTCAGCCGGTCTTTCTGGCCGCGAGCAGGCAGGCCGCCAGCGCCAGGCCTATCCAGCTTTCCAGGCGAAAGAAGTCCAGGCAGGAAACCAGCGTGGCTTGCCGGGCGAGTTCGCCGGCCAGCACTCCGAGGCGTTGAGTATCGCTCAAATCGGGCATGAATTGTCGTAATTGATGCAATGAGTCGAGAAACTGTGGCGAATTCCAGGAAAAACGCTCGGACAAACGACTGTAATGCAGCGCGTTGCGCGCCTGCATGAACACGCTGGCCAAGGCGACGCCGGCCGAGATCGATACCTGGCGCACGATGTTTTTGGTCTGGTAGGCGCGGCCGAACGCCGCCGGGGCGATATCGCGAAAGGCGCTTTGCGCCACAGCCATGATGAACAGAGACATGAAGCCGCCATTGAGCAGCAGGATGGAGGCGATCCGGCCCAGCGTCGCCTCGCCGTTCAGGCCGCTCATCAACCAGCCGTAGCCGGCCAGCAGCAGGCAGCCATAGGCCATGGTCTCCGTCGGGCCGGGCGCCTTGCCCTTCAGCAGCAGCTTGGCGTACAGCAGCGCGAAGGCGATGCCGGCCAGATAGCTGACCGACAGCAGCATGCCGCTGGTGGGCAGGTCGAAGCCCAGCGCCTGTACCGACAGCATCGGCAGGATGTAGCTGTTGGCCGATACCAGCAGGTAGCAGCAGCTATAGCCGACAAGCCCCAGCCGGTAGCCGGGGCGGCGCAGCGGCCGCCAGCGGCGGCGGTCGGATGCCTGGCGGCGGTGCGTCGCGCGAAATAGCAGGAAGGCGGCGACGGCGGCAGCCGCCAGGCCGGCCAGCCATATAGGATGGGCGAACAGCTGGTACGGCGTTTGCTGGATCAGCCATTGCAGCAGGAAGGCGGCCGCCAGCAACAGCATGAAGGTCCAGGTCGGATAATGCGCGGGGCGATGCGCCGGCGGCCGCAGCGGCAATTGGCCGGCCGCCCACCAGGCGGGCGGCAGCAAGGGAAGGATGCCCCAGCACAGCGCGCGCCAGCCATAGGCCGGCAGCAAGACGCCGCCCAGCAGCGGCCCCAGCGCGCTGCCCAAGAGCAGCGCCTGGCCGAAGGCGACCAGACCCGCTCCCCGCTTGGCGGGCGGCAGTTGCGCCACTTCGAGACGGGCTGCGGTGAAGAAGGCGGCGCCGCCGAGCCCCTGCACCGCGCGGCCGGCGATGAAGCCGGCCGGCGACGAGGCGCTGCCCGCGATCAGCGCGCCCAGCGCGAACAGCAGGATGGAGCCTTGCAGATGGCGGCGCGAGCCGAAGCGCTCGACGCACCATTGATGGTTGAACAGCGCCACGACCGCGCACAGCGCGTAAGCCATAGCCGCCTGGCTGAACTCTTCCGGTCCGGCGCCGACCCCGCCCATCACCTGCGACGAGGCGAAATTGAGCAGGCCGCTCTGCAGGAATTCCAGCCAGGCGATCAGCGCGATCGCCGCCAGCCGGCTCCAGTGGGGTTGATGGGAAAAAGCGTGCATGCGCGGCATCCGAGGGTGGGGATGCCGCCAGTGTAGAAAGCGCTTATGATTTAATAAAATCGATGTTTTTCATTGGATATATTACTGTGAGTGATATTGACGCACAGAAGCTGCGGCGGCTGGATTTGAACAGCCTGGTGGCCTTGCACGCGCTGCTCAGCACGCGCAGCGTCAGCCGCAGCGCCGACTTGCTGTGCCTGGGCCAGCCGGCGGTCAGCCATATCCTGAAAAAGCTGCGCGAGCAGTGCGGCGACCCCTTGCTGTGCCGCGACGGCCGCGGGCTGACGGCCACGCCTTACGCCGAGGCGCTGCTGCCGGCGCTGGAAGCGTGGCTGGCCGAGGCGCAGCGGCTGCTGGCGCCGCCGGCTTTCGACCCGATGGCGCTGGACGGCGTTTACCGGCTGGCGATGCCGGACTTGCTGGAAGCGGCCCTGCTGCCGGATTTGATCGCCGCCTTGCAGCAGCAGGCGCCTGGCCTGCGGCTGGAGGTGGCGGCGATGGCTGCCGGCGAGGCTGAGGCGGCGCTGGAGGCGCGGCGGATAGACGGCGCCATCGGCCATTTTCCGGCGCGCGCCGCGCGGCTGTCCCGGCAAGCGCTGTTCCGCAACCGCTTTGTCTGCGCGCACCACGCCGGGCGGCTGGCGCTGCCGGCGGCGCTGGACGCGGCCGCGTTGGCGCAGCCGCCGCACCTGTACACATCCTATATCGGCAACAGCGCCAGCCTGGTCGACGACTATCTGGCCGCGCAGGGCCTGACGCGGCGGGTGATCGCCTCCACCGCCAGCCTGCTGGCGATTCCCTTGCTGTTGGAGCGCCTGCCGGCGGTGGCGGTGCTGCCGGAGTTGATCGGCCGGGTGTTGAGAACGGAGGCGGGCGGGCTGACGCTGCGGCCGGTGGCCGACACGATGCTGGAGATCGCCGTCGAGCATGTCTGGCATCCGCGCTGCGACGCCGACCCGTTGCGGCAATTCATCCACGCGCTGTTGCTGCGGCTGACGGCGGCATGGCGCGGCGGGCGGGAAGAGGCAGGATTAAGCGCTGTTTGATTTAAATTTTCTGTAAGTATTTAAATGGTATGTGATTTTTAACAATGCGTGCCAGCTGATATGACGGATAATAAAGCTTTTATCAGCATCGGCTTATCATTTCATGCGCTCCATCCGACACAAGCTCATCTTGTTGACGGCGGTGTCCATCCTGGTCGCCACGATCAGCGTGACAGTCATCGCCTGCCTGAACATTCGCAATCACGCCTACGACGAAGCCAAGCGCGAGGTCACCCAGGTTCTGCAGCTGCAGGGCGGGCTGGTATCGGAGTGGCTGACCGTGCGCAAGAACCTGATCACCGCCAGCCTGTCCCGCGCCGGCGACCCGCAGGCCAGCTACTACCTGCAGCAGATCGCCAAGGGCGGCGGCTTCAACATCATTTATGCCGGCCATGGCGACAGCGGCGAGATGTTCTACTCGGTGCCGGGCCGTCCCAAGCCGAGCGCAGACTACCAGCCGGCGCAGCGCCCGTGGTACCAGCAGGCCAAGGCGCAGGGCGGCGTGATCGTCACCGATCCGTACAAGGATTCCGAGCCTGAGACCAAGGACAAGCTGGTGATCACCATCGCCGACAAGGCCCAGGGCCAGGAGATCGTGGTCGGCGGCGACATCCTGATCGACAAGCTGGTGAAGTCAGTGCTGGACATCAAGCTGGCCGGCGACGGCCATGCCTTCCTGCTGACCCGCCAGGGCAAGGTGATCGCCTATCCCAAGCCGGGCCAGGAACTGCGCCCGATCAACGAGCTGATCCCGGGCCTGGACGACAGCCGCTTCCAGCAATTGGTAGGCAGCGGCGACGTGGCCCCGCTGGACATCGACGGCCGCACCTTCCTGGTGACGCTGAAGCCGGTGGCCAACACCGATTGGGTGATGGGCGTGGCCGCCGACGAGGAAGCGGTGCTGGCGCCGGTGACCCAGCTGATCTGGCTGATCTCCGGCGGCGTGGTGATCGTGCTGCTGGTGCTGGTGGCCTTGAGCTCCGGCTACCTGACCCGCCTGCTGCGCGGCCTGATCCAGGTGCGCGACGCGATGCATGAAATCTCGCAAGGCGAGGGCGATCTGACCCGCCGCATCGAGATCCACGGCGAAGACGAAGTGGCGCAGACTGCCGAGGCCTTCAACCAGTTCGTCGGCCGCCTGAACGGCATGTTCCGCGAGCTGCGCGGCGAGGCCGACCAACTGGCGCACGGCGTGATCGAAGTGGGCGGCGCGGTGAAGCAGGTGGCCGCGGATTCGCACCGTTTGGCCGACATTTCCAGTTCCAACGCCGCGGCGATCGAGGAAGTGACTGTCAGCATCTCGCACATCGCCGACGCCACCCGCGAAACCGATTCGCTGGCGCGCAATACCGGCGAGCACTCCCGCGAGAGCGCCGGCGACATGCAGCGCATCAGCAACGAGATGGAGCAGACCAGCCAGTCGGTGAGCGAGCTGTCGGCGCTGCTGGCATCGCTGGAGCAGCGTTCGCAGGAAATCTCCAAGATCACCAATGTGATCAGCGACATCGCCGACCAGACCAATCTGTTGGCGCTGAACGCGGCGATCGAAGCCGCGCGCGCCGGCGAGCAGGGCCGCGGCTTCGCCGTGGTGGCCGACGAAGTGCGCAAGCTGGCCGAGCGCACCGGCAAGGCGACGGTGGAAATCAGCGAGATGGTGGAGAACATCCTGAGCGAAACCGGCAAGGCGGTGGGCAATATGCAGCGCACGGTCGGCGCGGTGGATACCAGCGTGGAGCTGACCAGCCAGGCGCGCGGCCGCCTGATCGCCATCAGCGACGCGATGCAGCAGGTGATAGACAAGATCGGCGACGTGGCGCTGTCCACCAGCGAGCAGCACAACGCCACCACGGCGATGGCGCAGAGCACCGAGTCCATCAACAATCAGATCCTGGACTCCGACGCCGCGCTGCAGGGCGCGATGCAGACGCTGGAGTCGCTGAAGCAGCTGGCCCACAATATGCAGGGCGCGTTCGGCCGCTTCAAGCTGTAAGCGTTTTCGCCGCGCCGGCTCGCCGGTGTGGCGAAAAAGCCATGGTTTGAAGGGGTTTTTTCAGGAAAATCAAAACCATTTGCATAATCGATTGGCGCTTTATCCCCGTGCTTGTAAACGTTGTTTACAATCCACCCGGTCTAAATATGCGCCAATCCTTACAAGCCGTGATGAACGGCATGCGCCGACGCAAGCCGGCGGAACACAAAGGGCGTCATCGACGCCCTTTTCGCTGTCCGGAGGATTGGCAACGAGAGAGAAGCTACAAGCCGATTGCCATGAAATCCATACGAAGCAAGATTGCCCTGCTGCTGGCGCTGGCCATGCTGGTGGCCACGCTGAGCACCGCCGTCAGCGCCTATTTCCAATTCCGCGACAACCTGTCATCCGGCGTATCCGCCCAGCTGGACCTGGCCATCACCGGCCAGCAGCGATTCGTCTCATCCTGGCTGGAGCAGCGCAAGCAGATCATCGCCAGCGCCGTCCGCCACGGCGGCGAAGCCGACCCCACCCTGTATCTGCAGCAGCTGGCCGAAGCCGGCGGTTATGCCCAGATCTTCGTCGGCGACGGCGACAGCAAGGGCATGGTCTATTCCATCCCGGGCAAGCAGAAGCCCAATCCTGACTACGATCCGGCCTCGCGCGCCTGGTTCAAGGCGGCCAAGGCGCAGGGCGGCGTGATCGTCACCGCGCCGTACAAGCCCGCCAGCGCGTCGATCAAGGACCTGGTGATCACCGTGGCCCAGGCTTTGCCGGCCGGCAACAAGGTGGTCGGCGGCGACATCGCCATCGGCCAGCTGGTGAAGTCGGTGCTGTCGGTGTCCTTGCCGGGCAACGGCTTCGTGTTCCTGATGGGCAAGGACGGCAAGCTGATCGCCTATCCCAAGGGCGACGCCGCGCTCAAACCCTTGTCCGAGCTGATGCCGGGCATGGATGCGGCCCGCATCGCCGGCCTGCTGGACAAGCCCGAGCTGGCGACGGTGCAGCTGGACGGCGTGAGCCGCATGCTGCGGCTGAGCTCGGTGGAAGGCAGCGACTGGGTGCTGGGCGTGGTGGTGGACCGCGAGCTTCTGGACGCGCCGCTGCGGCGGATGATGGCGTCGATGGCGCTGTCGCTGCTGGCCGCGCTGGCAGTCACCCAACTGCTGGCCGGCGCCTACTTGCGCCGTCTGCTGCGCGGCCTGTTCCAGGTGCGCGACGCGCTGCGCGAGATATCCCAGGGCGAAGGCGACCTGACCCGCCGCATCGAGGCCGAGGGCAGCGATGAAGTGGCGCAGATGGCCGAGGCGTTCAACCAGTTCGTCGGCCGCCTGAACGGCATGTTCCGCGAACTGCGTTCCGAGGCCGAGCAACTGGCGCAAGGCGTGATCGCGGTCGGAGCCGACGTGGCGCGGCTGGCCGAGGATTCCCATATGCTGGCCGACATCTCCAGCTCCAACGCCGCGGCGATCGAGCAGGTGACGGTGAGCATTTCCCACATCGCCGACGCCACCCGCGAAACCGACGAACTGGCGCGCGACACCGGCGCCAATTCCCAGGCCAGCGCCGATGAGCTGCAGCGCATCAGCGGCGAAATGGCGCGCACCAGCCAGTCGGTGGGCGAGCTGTCGGCGTTGCTGGCCTCGCTGCAGCAGCGCTCGCAGGAAATCTCCAAGATCACCGGCGTGATCCGCGACATCGCCGACCAGACCAATCTGTTGGCGCTGAACGCGGCGATCGAAGCGGCGCGCGCGGGCGAGCAGGGCCGCGGCTTCGCCGTGGTGGCCGACGAAGTGCGCAAGCTGGCCGAGCGCACCGGCAGCGCCACCGTCGAGATCGGCGACATGGTGCAGAACATCCTGGCTGAGACCGGCAAGGCAGTGGGCAATATGGATAGCACCATCGGCGCGGTGGACGGCAGCGCGGCGCAGACCGAGCTGGCGCGCGAGCGCCTGGTGGACATCACCCGCGCGATGAAGCTGGTGGTGGAGAAGATAGGCGATGTGGCGCTGTCTACCGGCGAGCAGCACAACGCCACCACGGCGATGGCGCAGAGCACCGAGTCGATCAACAACAAGATTCTGGATTCCGACGCGGCGCTGCAAAGCGCGCAGCGGACCTTGAGCACGCTGGATGGGGTGGCGCGCGGCATGCGGCAGGCGTTCAGCCGCTTCAAATTGTAAACGGGGGCCATTTCCCGGTGCCGACGCCAGCCTGTGGGCTGGCGTTTTTATTGCCTAGACGCGAGAATGTCGCAACGTTATCAATCGGAAAAGGCTAATGATGAAGAAGTTATGCTTGCCGTTGCTGGCGCTGAGCCTGGCCGGCTGCGCGATGTTCCCCACCCAGCAGGGCTATGCGCAGAAGGTGTATCGCTGGCAGGGCCGCGACGTCAACGAGCTGCTGGCGCAGTGGGGCGCGCCGACCAAGACCATGCAGATGCCCAACGGCAACAGCTTGTACACCTATGTGAAGGAAAGCACCGAGCAGCGGCCGCTGCAGGAGAACACCCGTTACGAGCCGGGCACCAAGCTGACGATGACCGACAAGGACGGGCAGTCCCGGGTGGTGGAAACCCCGGGACGCTGGGTCAGCAACGGCATGACCGGCGGCGGCACCGTCCACTACGAATGCACCACCAACTTCGTCGTCGACAAGAAGACCAAGGAAGTGCTGAGCGTCAGCTTCGACGGCAACAACTGCCTGGCGGTGGAGCAGCAGTGATCAGCGCTTGGGCAGCTGCCACTCGCCCTTGTTGTCGAAGGGCAGGTCCTTGAGGCCGCCCAGGTCATGCAACTGGCCGCGGATCTCGTAGTTCAGCTTGCCGCCAGGCAGCTGCTGCCAGTTGGCCAGCTGCCGTATCCAGGCGGCGAGCGAGGTATGCACCTGCAAGGTGACCGTGCCTTCGCCGCGCGAGGGGATGGACAGCGGCTGGTTGCTGCTGCCGCCGCCCAGTTTTTCTCCACCCAGCATCAGCTCGAAGTCGACGCCGCTGGCGTTCAGCGGGATGGGGTTGGGGTTGGCGACGCGCAGCGTCACCGCGAAGTTCTGCTCGAACAGCGTGCTGCTGCCGGGTTCGATATTGCTGAGGCTGACTTCAGGCTTCTTCAGGCCCATGCTGCCGCAGCCGGCGAGCGAGAGCAGCAGCAGAGCGGTGCTTATCCATTTCATGGCGACATTTCCGATTGAGACGCCCTCTATTTTACGGGCAGCGCTTGTGGCGTTGTGTAAACGGAGTGTGCGGAATTGTTAGCGGACGAGCGCCCAAAAGCAACAGGCCATCGGATGATGGCCTGTTGCTTTTGGAAACTCGGCGGAAAAAAACGCCTCATCGGCGTCCTGGGCGCGGGCGGCGGCCATCGGCTGCCGGTCGCGCTCTTCGCGCCAGTCTTCCAGTTCTGCCCAGAGAGAGTGTTTCTGCGATTGGCGCAGGCCGGATCGGCTGCGGCCGTGGGCGCCTCCCTTTTTCAGGATGGCGGCGCAAGCCAGCGGATTGCGCGGTTTGATGGTGTGCATCGTGTGTCCTTGATCATGCGCGCCGGATGGCGCGAGCGGCGATTGTCCGTCCGCGCGGCCGGCGGCGTCAACCGGGCAAGCAAAAAGCCGCCCTGGGGCGGCTTTCGCGTCTATGGCGTCTTGCGCCGTCACACCATCAGGCTGGCGACCTTGGTGGTGATGATGTCCACCGCCGGATCGTTGGCGCCGTGCGGCAGGATCACGTCGGCGAAGCGCTTGGTCGGCTCGATGAACTGGTTGTGCATCGGGCGCACGGTGGACAGGTATTGCTCGATCACGTTTTCCATGGTGCGGCCGCGCTCGGCGATGTCGCGTTTCAGGCGGCGGATGAAGCGGACGTCGGAATCTGTGTCGACGAAGATCTTCAGCGACATCATCTCGCGCAGCGCGGCGTCGTACAGCGGGAACAGGCCTTCGATCACGATCACCGGCGCCGGCTGCACGGTGACGGTCTTGTCGGAGCGGGTGTGATTGGAGAAATCGTACACCGGCATCTCGATGGAGCGGCCATTGCGCAGATCGTCGATATGGGAGATCAATAGCGGCCAGTCGAACGCTTGCGGATGGTCGTAGTTGGTGCCCAGGCGCTGTTCGAAGGTCAGGTGGCTCTGGTCGCGATAGTAGTAGTCCTGGATGATCACCGCCGCCATCTCGGAACCAATGGTCTCCAGCACCTTGTTGGTTACCGTGGTTTTTCCGCTGCCGCTGCCGCCGGCAACGCCAATGATGAACGGGGTGCTCATGTGAAATCCTTGACGTAATGAAAATGTAAAAAACGCGCCATTCTAATGACTTATGGCGCGTTGATCCACCCGTTTTGCGACATTCTCTGACTCAGAACGGGCGTTTTCTTTCCGCGGCCGCCGCCGAATACCATTCCTGCATGGCGGGCAGGGACAGGATATGGCGGACATAGGCTTGAGAGCGCTCCGGCAGCCTGACGTTGTAGGTCTGGAAGCAGGTGCAGATCGGCGCGAAGCAGGCGTCGGCGATGGTGAAGCCGCCGAACAGGAACTCGCCGTCGGCGACGTGCCGTTCGCGCTGCTCTTCCCACAGCGCGATCACGCGCGCGATGTCGGATTCCACTGCCGGCGAGCTCTCGTAATCCACCTGGCGCAGCGTGATGTCCATCGGCAGGTTTTCCCTGAGCGCGGCGAAGCCGGAGTGGACCTCGGCGACGATGGAGCGGGCGACGGCGCGCAGCGCGCTGTCGGTGGGCCACAGCCCGGCGGCGGGAAAGCATTCGGCCAGGTATTCGCAGATGGCCAGCGAATCCCATATCCTGAGCTTGTCGTCCACCAGCACCGGCACTTTGCCGGCCGGATTGGCCGCCAGGATGCGGGCCTTGCTGTCGGACAAGTAGAGATCGATCTGCTGCTCCTTGAACGGCTCGTCCAGCATCTTCAGCAGCAGCCAGGGGCGCAGCGACCAGGGGGAGTAGTTCTTGTTGCCGATGATCAGGGTGAACATGGCGGCTCCATAGCGGGGCGCCGGCGAAGGCCGGCGCGCGTCTATCGATGATAAACCGGCCGGCGTCGATTTTCACGCGCCGACATGGCCGCAAGACAAAGGCCCCGGAATACGGGGCCTTTGTCGTGAAGCGATCACTCCGCTTCGTCTATCCACGCCTGCTGGATCGCTTCCAGCACGCGCTCGCCGCCGCGGGCGTGGTCGTCGTCGAAGCCGGGCAGCTCCACTACCCAGTTGTGCAGGTCGACGAAGCGCACGGTCTTCGGGTCCACGTCCGGGTAGGCGTCCGCCAGTTCGATGGCGATGTCGTTAACGTCGGTCCATTTCATAGATGTCTCCTGAGCGGGAGTAGGTCATGAAATCCAGCGCAGCGGCAGCGGGGAGGCGCGCCGCCGCAGACAGTACACATAGTACGGCAAGGCGGCGCAACGCTGCCGCTGGGATTTCAGGGCCTGCTCCTTAATGGTGTTCGCGGGCGTGGTTGATCGTGTACTTCGGGATCTCGATCACCAGATCCTCGTCGGCGACGATGGCCTGGCAGGACAGGCGCGATTGCGCCTCCAGGCCCCAGGCCTTGTCCAGCAGGTCTTCTTCGAGCTCGTCGGCCTCGTTCAGCGAGTTGCCGCCTTCGCGGACGATGCAGTGGCAGGTGGTGCAGGCGCAGGACATCTCACAGGCGTGCTCGATTTCGATGTCGTGGGCGAGCAGCGCGTCGCAGATGCTCTGGCCGGTTTCTACGTTGTCTATCACGGCGCCTTCCGGGCACAGGTCCGGGTGAGGCAAAACGATGATGCGCGGCATGGCGTATCCTTACAGATCGGTAATCTTGTGGCCCTTCAGCGCGCGCTGGATGTTGCGGTCCATGCGGCGGGAGGCGAAGGTTTCGGTGGCGTGGTTCAGCGCGGCGCTGGCCTCGTTGATGCGGCGGGTGACGCCCGCGGCGATGGCGGTTCCCACTGCGGCGGCGGCGGCTTCCACTTCGGCGCGCTCGGCGTCGTCCAGCAGGTCGCCGTCCTGCGCCAGCGCGTTGATGGTGGCGTCGCGCAGGCTTTCGGCGTCGACAATGGCCTCGCGCAGCTTGCGCGCCTCGATGTCTTCCTGCACGTTGGCCATGGAATCGGTCAGCATGCGGCTGATCTCGTCGTCGGACAGGCCGTAGGATGGCTTGACCTCGATGCTGGACTCCACACCCGAGGTCTGCTCGCGCGCGGTGACCGACAGCAGGCCGTCGGCGTCCACCTGGAAGGTGATGCGGATGCGCGCGGCGCCCGCCACCATCGGCGGGATGCCGCTCAGCGTGAACTTGGCCAGGCTGCGGCAATCGGAGACCAACTCGCGCTCGCCCTGCAGCACGTGGATGGACATCGCGGTCTGGCCGTCCTTGAAGGTGGTGAAGTCCTGCGCGCGCGCAACCGGAATGGTGCTGTTGCGCGGGATGATCTTCTCGGTCAGGCCGCCCATGGTCTCGATGCCCAGCGACAGCGGCAGCACGTCCAAGAGCAGCCACTCGTCGTCCTGCTTGTTGCCGGCCAGCACATTGGCCTGGATGGCGGCGCCCAGCGCCACCACCTTGTCCGGATCGAGGTTGGTCAGCGGCGCGCGGCCGAAGTGGTCGGCCACGGCTTTTTGCACGTGCGGCATGCGGGTGGCGCCGCCCACCATCACCACGCCCTGGATGTCTTCGGGCGTGATTCTGGCGTCGCGCAGCGCCTTGCGCACCGGCGTGAGGGTCTTGTCGACCAGCGTCTTGGTGATGGCGTGCAGCGTGGCCTGGTCCAGTTCCAGGTCCAGCGACTGGCCGTCGGAAAGGATCGCGGTGACGCGGGTGCTGGCGTGGTCGGTCAGCGCCTCCTTGGCTTCGCGGGCGCGGGTGTGCAAGAGGCGCATGTCGTGCGCCGACGGCGCGGTCACCCCGGCCTGCTCCAGCAGCCAGCAGAACACGCGGTGGTCGAAGTCGTCGCCGCCCAGCGCGGAGTCGCCGCTGGTGGCCAGCACCTCGAACACGCCGCGGGTCAGCTTCAGGATGGACACGTCCAGCGTGCCGCCTCCTAGATCGTATACGACGTAGGTGCCTTCGCTGCCGTTGTCCAGGCCGTAGGCGATGGCGGCGGCGGTGGGTTCGTTCAACAGGCGCAGCACATTGAGGCCGGCCAGGCGCGCGGCGTCCTTGGTGGCCTGGCGCTGGGCGTCGTCGAAGTAGGCGGGCACGGTGATCACCGCGCCGGTCAGCTCGCCGCCCAGGCTCTCTTCGGCGCGGTCTTTCAGCGCGCGCAGGATGTCGGACGACACCTCGACCGGACTCTTGACGCCGGCGCGGGTGACCAGCTGCACCATGCCCGGCGCGTCGACGAAGCGGTAGGGCAGGCTGCCGGCGTCCTTGATGTCGCTGACGCCGCGGCCCATGAAACGCTTCACCGATACGATGGTGTTGTGCGGATCGCGGTTTTGTTCCTTCTGCGCGTCGTAGCCTACCGCTAGCACGCCTTCGTCGCCGTAGCGCACCACCGAAGGCAGCAGGCTGCGGCCGGTTTCGTCCGGGAGCACGGCGGCGGAGCCGCTCCTGACGGTGGCCACCAGAGAGTTGGTGGTGCCCAGGTCGATGCCCACGGCCAAGCGGTGCTGGTGGGGAGCGGCGGAGAGGCCGGGTTCGGCGATTTGCAGTAGAGCCATGTCTTGATCTTTATGTCGTTGCTCGGGAGCGGCGGCGCGCGGGACTCAGTCCAGCAGGGTTCCGATGGCGTCGCCGATCTCCTGATCCAGCTTTTCCATGAAGCGCAATTTTCTCACCAGGACTGCGGCGGCGTCCAAGTCGGCGCGGGCGTCCAGCGCGGCTTCAAGCTCGGCTTGCAGGCCCTTGACCTCGGCGCGCAGGCGGCGCGACAGCGACTCCAGCGCGTCCACGTCGGCGCGGGCGTCGTCTATGCTCTCGCGCCATTCCATCTGCGCCATCAGGAAGTCGCCCGGCATCCGGGTGTTGTTCTCTTCCTGGGTATCCACGCCGGACAGCTGCAGCAGGTAGCGGGCGCGGTTCAGCGGCGACTTCAGCGTCTGGTAGGCTTCGTTGACCCGGGTCGCCAGCATCAGCGCGCTGCGCTTTTCGGCGTCGGAACTGGCGGCGTAGCGGTCGGGATGGACCTGGGCGGCGGCCGCGCGCCAGGCGGCGTCTAGGCCAGCCGCATCAATCGCGAAGCGGCGCTGCAGGCCGAACAGGCTGAAGAAATCCTGGTTGAAATCGTGGTTCATCGATGCGTCCGGACCAAGGCATAGGGACTGAAATAACGAAGGCGGAGCATCAGCGCTTGCGCGTCAACGCTCCGCCCCGGGGCGGCGGGGGGTCAGACGTTGAAGCTCTCGCCGCAGCCGCACTCGTTCTTGACGTTGGGGTTGTTGAAGCGGAACCCCTCGTTCAGGCCTTCCTTCACATAGTCCAACTCAGTGCCATCGAGGTAGGCCAGGCTCTTGGCGTCGGTGTAGATGGCCACGCCGTAGCTTTCGAAGCGGACGTCTTCGCCGTTCTCGACATCGACGAACTCCAGCTTGTAGGCCATGCCAGAGCAGCCGGAGGTCTTGACGCCCAGGCGCACGCCCAGGCCCTTGCCGCGCTTGGCGAGGAAGGCGCCGACGTGCTCGGCGGCGCGTTCGGAAAGAGTCAGTGCCATCAGTCGCCTCCGCTTACTTGCCGTGTTTCTGCTTGTAGTCTTCCACCGCGGCCTTGATCGCGTCTTCGGCCAGGATGGAGCAGTGGATCTTCACCGGCGGCAGCGCCAGTTCTTCGGCGATCGCGGTGTTCTTGATCGTCAGCGCCTCGTCCAGCGACTTGCCCTTCACCCACTCGGTCACCAGCGACGAGGAGGCGATGGCGGAGCCGCAGCCGTAGGTCTTGAACTTGGCGTCTTCGATCACGCCGTCCGCGCCCACCTTGATCTGCAGCTTCATCACGTCGCCACAGGCCGGCGCGCCGACCATGCCGGTGCCGATGCTGTCGTCGCCCTTGTCGAAGGAACCGACGTTGCGCGGATTTTCGTAGTGGTCCAACACTTTTTCGCTGTATGCCATGTCTTTTCTCCTGCGGGCCGCGGCTTCATTCAAGTCCCCGCGGCCGGTCATCTGTTATCGGCTCAGTGGGCCGCCCATTGAACGCTGTTCAGATCCACGCCGTCCTTGTACATCTCCCACAGCGGGGACAGCTCGCGCAACTTGCCGATCTTGGATTTCAGCAGCGCGATCGCGTAGTCGATCTCTTCCTCGGTGGTGAAGCGGCCCAGCGTGAAGCGGATCGAGCTGTGGGCCATTTCGTCGTTGCGGCCCAGCGCGCGCAGCACGTAGGACGGCTCCAGCGAGGCGGAGGTGCAGGCGGAGCCGCTGGACACGGCCAGGTCCTTGATAGCCATGATCAGGCTTTCGCCCTCGACGAAGTTAAAGCTGACGTTGAGGTTGTGCGGCACGCGCTGGTCGGCGTCGCCGTTGATGTACACCTCTTCCATGTCCTGGATGCCGTTCCACAGGCGGTCGCGCAGCATGCGGATGCGCTCGCTTTCGCTGTCCATCTCTTCGCGGGCGATGCGGAAGGCTTCGCCCATGCCGACGATCTGGTGGGTGGCGAGGGTGCCGGAGCGGAAGCCGCGCTCGTGGCCGCCTCCGTGCATCTGCGCCTCAAGGCGCACGCGCGGCTTGCGGCGCACGTACAGCGCTCCGATGCCCTTCGGGCCGTAGGCCTTGTGCGCGGACAGGCTCATCAGGTCCACTTTCAGGGTGTTCAGGTCGATCTTGACCTTGCCCGGCGCCTGGGTGGCGTCGACATGGAAGATGATGCCCTTCTCGCGGCAGATCTCGCCGATCTGCGGGATGTCCTGGATGACGCCGATTTCATTGTTCACGTACATCACGGACACCACGATGGTGTCGGGACGAATGGCGGCCTTGAAGGCGTCGATGTCGAGCAGGCCGTTTTCCTGCACGTCCATATAGGTGACTTCGAAGCCGACGCGCTCCAGCTCGCGACAGGTGTCCAGCACCGCCTTGTGCTCGGTCTTGACGGTGATGATGTGCTTGCCCTTGCTCTTGTAGAACTGGGCTGCGCCCTTGATCGCCAGGTTGTCGGACTCGGTGGCGCCGGAGGTCCAGACGATTTCCTTCGAATCGGCACCGATCAGCTTGGCCACTTCTGCGCGCGCGTTCTCGACGGCTTCCTCGGCTTCCCAGCCGAAGCTGTGGCTGCGCGAGGCGGGGTTGCCGAACTTGCCGGTCAGATAGGGAATCATCTTTTCGGCGACGCGCGGGTCCACCGGGGTGGTGGCCGAGTAATCCAGATAGATCGGTAGCTTGGGCTGGCTCATTTATTTAATCTCCGCAAGATTTTTCATGCGCTCACAGGGCGCTGCTGGCAGCTGCACGGGAGCTGCTACAGCTGTCGCGCTTGTCCTGCACGACGCTGCTCTCCTTGGTTTGCTGCTCTTTGGTGTGTTGTTCTTCCACCAGGCTGGCGAGGCTTACCTTGGAGAGGTAATCGAAAATGGTGACGTTGAGGTTGGTCCACAAGTCGTGGGTCATGCAGCGCTGGCTGCCGCGGCAGTTCTCGCGCCCGCCGCACTGGGTGGCGTCCACCGGCTCGTCCACGGCGACGATGATGTCGGCCACGGAGATGTCGCAGATCTGTTTGGCGAGCGTGTAGCCGCCGCCGGGACCGCGCACGCTGTCTACCAGTTCGGCGCGTCTGAGCTTGCCGAACAGCTGCTCAAGGTAAGACAGCGAGATGCTCTGGCGCTCGCTGATGCCGGCCAGGGTGACCGGCCCGCCTCCCTCGCGCATCGCGAGATCGAGCATCGCGGTGACGGCAAAACGTCCTTTGGTGGTAAGGCGCATGATGTTCAGTTCCGGTGGGTGGTGGTTCTGCCTCAGATTATACCTAATATCCGACTAAAATAGTCAAGTATTTGGCGAGGCAACCTAGCGCCGGAAGTCGCAAAGTTGAGCATTTTACTTGGTTTAAGCCATTAAAGGCTATGGATTTCTTACACCTGCGCGCCGGCGGCTGTGTAAAATCGCTGCAATATTTTCGCGAGATCGCCCGCAAGGGCGCCGAGTGGCGGCGGGCGCAACCGGCCGGGCCGAGGAAGGCCGGGTTCGCCGCCACGCTTTCGTTCCTGCTCAGTTGGGATGAGGACATAAAAAGATGCATAAGGTTGTTATCAGCGGGACGGGCTTGTTCACCCCTCCCCACGCGGTCGGCAACGCCGAACTGGTCGAGGCGTTCAATGCCTACGTGCGCGAGCGCAACGAGGCCCGCGCGGCCGACATCGCCGCCGGCGAAATGGAGCCGCTGGCGGAATCCAGCGCGGAGTTCATCGAAAAGGCTTCCGGCATCAAGCAGCGCTTCCTGATGGACAAGAGCGGCGTGCTGGACCCGGCGAGAATGGCGCCGCATCTGCCCGAGCGCGGCAACGACGAGTTGTCAGTGCAGGCGGAGATGGCCGTGGCCGCCGCCAGGCAGGCGCTGGAGGCCGCCGGCCGCGCCGCCGCCGACATCGACATGGTGATCGTCGCTTGCTCCAATATGCAGCGCCCCTATCCGGCGATGGCGATCGAAGTGCAGCAGGCGTTGGGAATCGATGGCTACGCCTTCGACATGAACGTGGCCTGCTCGTCGGCGACGTTCGGCATCCAGACCGCGGTCAACGCGGTGGCAGCCGGCCAGGCGCGCGCGGTGCTGATGGTGAATCCGGAGATCTGTTCCGCCCATCTGAACTTTCGCGATCGCGACAGCCACTTCATCTTCGGCGACGCCTGCACCGCGGTGGTGCTGGAGCGCGCCGACGCGGCCATTTCGGCGCACCGTTTCGAGGTGCTGGGCTGCAAGCTGGCGACGGTGTTCTCCAACAATATCCGCAACAACTTCGGCTTCCTGAACCGTTGCGACGAGACCGGCGTCGGCCAGCCCGACAAGCTGTTCGTCCAGCAGGGGCGCAAGGTGTTCAAAGAAGTTTGTCCGATGGTGGGCGAGCATGTCGTCGGCCATCTGGGCAGCCTGGACATCGCGCCGGAAGGCGTGCGCCGCTTCTGGCTGCACCAGGCCAACCTGGCGATGAACCAGCTGATCGCCCGTCGCGTGCTGGGCCGGGAGGCCGACACGGTGGAGGCGCCGGTGATTTTGGACCGTTACGCCAACACCAGTTCCGCCGGCTCCATCATCGCCTTCCATCTTCATTCGCATGATTTGAACGTCGGCGATGTTGGCGTCATTTCCTCGTTTGGAGCCGGCTATTCCGTGGGTTCCGTCATATTGCGCCGCGTGTAGTTAACTTTCCGTTTACGAATTGTCATAGTCGGATTGCGCATGAAAAGCCAGAGGGCGCTTGTCAAAAGCGCCCTCTGTGAATAATGTATCCCCCACCAGCCGAAGCCTAGACATGCTCAGGTTGAATATCAGAAAAGACTAATTAGTCTGTACAAAGGAAGGGAAACATTATGCAAACTTTCAAGAAGTTGCTGCTTGCTGGCGCGATTGCTGGGGCTTCCGTGGCATCGCAGGCCGCGGGGACGTTGGTGTTTTGTTCCGAGGGCAGCCCGGCGGGCTTCGACCCGGGCCAGTACACCTCCGGCACCGACTTTGACGCTTCGGCCGAAACCGTGTTCAACCGCCTGGTGCAATTCCAGCGCGGCGGCACCAAGGTCATTCCGGGCCTGGCCGAGAAGTGGGATGTGTCTTCAGACGGATTGTCCTACACCTTCCATCTGCGCAAAGGCGTGAAGTTCCAGACCACCGACTACTTCAAGCCGACCCGCGAATTCAACGCCGACGACGTGGCCTTCACCTTCGACCGCATGCTCAACAAGGGCAACGCGTTCCGCAAGGCTTACCCGACCGAATTCCCTTACTTCACCGATATGGGCATGGACGCCAACATCGCCAAGGTGGAGAAGGTAGACCCGTACACCATCAAGTTCTCGCTGAAGAAGGTGGATGCCGCCTTCCTGCAGAACCTGGCGATGAGCTTCGCCTCCATCCAGTCCGCCGAGTACGCGGACAAGCTGCTGAAGGACGGCAAGCCGCAGCTGATCAACCAGCAGCCGGTGGGCACCGGCCCGTTCGTCTTCAAGCGCTACCAGAAGGACGCGCAGATCCGCTTCGCCGCCAACAAGGACTACTGGAACAAGGCTGATGGCCCGAAGGTGGACAACCTGGTGTTCGCCATCACCACCGACCCGTCGGTGCGCTACCAGAAGCTGAAGGCCGGCGAGTGCCAGATCACCACCTACCCGCGTCCGACCGACATCGCCGCGATGAAGGCCGATCCGAAGATGAGCGTGATGTCCCAGGCCGGCTTCAACCTGGGCTACCTGGCCTACAACGTCAAGCACAAGCCGCTGGACAAGCTGGAAGTGCGCCAGGCGCTGGACATGGCCATCAACAAGAAGGCCATCCTGCAGGCGGTATACCAGGGCGCCGGCCAGGCCGCGACCAATCCGATGCCGCCGACCCAGTGGTCGTACAACAAGAGCCTGAAGGACGCGCCGTACGACGTGGCCAAGGCCAAGGCGCTGCTGGCCAAGGCCGGCTACCCGAACGGCTTCGACATCTCGCTGTGGGCGATGCCGGTTCAGCGTCCGTACAACCCCAACGCCAAGCTGATGGCGGAAATGGTGCAGGCCGACTGGGCCAAGATCGGCGTCAAGGCCAAGATCACCTCCTACGAGTGGGGCGAGTACCTGAAGCGCGCCAAGGCCGGCGAGCACGACTCGATGCTGATCGGCTGGACCGGCGACAACGGCGATCCGGACAACTGGCTGGGCGTGCTGTTCGGTTGCGACGCGATGAACGGCAACAACTTCTCCAAGTTCTGCTACAAGCCGTTCGAAGACCTGATCCAGAAGGGCAAGGCCACTTCCAACGTCGCCGAGCGTACCAAGCTGTACATGAAGGCGCAGGAGATCGTGAAGCAGCAAGTGCCGATGACCACCATCGCCCACTCCACCGTCAATCAGCCGATGCTGAAGTCGGTGCAGGGCTTCAAGGTCAGCCCGTTCGGCCTGAACTCCTTCTACGGCGTCAGCGTCAAGTAAGCCTGGTTTCAAACCAGGCGTAACCGTAATCGGCGGCGGGGCGGAAGCTCCGTCCGCCTGGCGTAAGTGCCGTCGCACCCAGTCCTCCGGCAGAGAGGGCGGCCGCGGCGGCATGGCAGTGTCTGCACAGGAAAATGGTTAGAGATGGGACGACGGTCGGCCGGCGGTGACGGCGGTTTGACCTGCGTCAAGCGGGACGGGACAGCGCGCTGCTATTGTCTCTCCTGCCGCGACAGTGGATGCAGCTAATGCTGGTGGGTGGTTTAGTTGCCAGTCTGCTGTCCGGCACCCGGTTTTCTCTTTCGCGCCTTCTCGGCGCGTCTTGCGTTTCTACCTTTCCTGTACGGATTCCTTGCACGCGATGTCTAGGTCTGAGGACGCCGCGCCATGCGCGCGTCCGGGAGAGGTTTTCATGTTTTCATTCATCCTGCGAAGGCTGGGCCTGTTGGTGCCCACCTTCTTCGGCATCACGCTGCTGACTTTCGCGCTGATCCGCCTGATCCCCGGCGACCCGGTGGAAGTGATGGTGGGCGAGCGCGCGCTCGATCCCCAGATGCATGCCGAAGCGCTGCACCGGCTGGGGTTGGACAAGCCGCTGTACGCCCAATACTTCGACTACGTCGTCAATCTGCTGCACGGCAACCTCGGCGAGTCGCTGGTCACCAAGACCAGCGTCTGGACCGAGTTCAAGACACTGTTCCCCGCCACGCTGGAGCTGGCGCTGTCCGCGCTGCTGTTCGCCATGGTGTGGGGGCTGCTGGCCGGCGTGCTGGCCGCCATCAAGCGCGGTTCGATATTCGACCACGGCGTGATGGGCATTTCGCTGACCGGCTTCTCGATGCCCATCTTCTGGTGGGGCCTGATCCTGATCATGTTCTTCTCGGTCAAGTTGGGTTGGACGCCGGTGTCCGGCCGCATGGACCTGATGTTCGACATCCATCCCAAGACCGGCTTCATGCTGATCGACAGCTGGCTGGCCGAGGCGGCCGATCCCGAGGGCAACGCCGGCGCGTTCAAGAGCGCGCTGTCGCACCTGATCCTGCCGTCCATCGTGCTGGGCACCATCCCGCTGGCGGTGATCGCGCGGATGACCCGCTCGTCGATGCTGGAAGTGCTGCGCGAGGACTACGTCCGCACCGCGCGCGCCAAAGGCCTGTCGCCGGCGCGCGTCATCTTCATCCACACCCTGCGCAACGCGCTGATCCCGGTGCTGACCGTGATCGGCCTGCAGGTGGGCACGCTGATGGGCGGCGCGGTGCTGACCGAAACCATCTTCTCCTGGCCCGGCATCGGCAAGTGGCTGATCGACGCCATCGCCCGCCGCGACTACCCGGTGGTGCAGAACGGCATCCTGATGGTGGCCACGCTGGTGATCGTCACCAACTTCGTCGTCGACATCCTGTACGGCATCGCCAATCCGCGCATCCGTCACGCCAAGTAAGCAGAGACGCAACATGAGCCAAACCAATCAAACCGCGGCCGCGCAGACGGCCGACCTGGCGCTGTCCTATCCGTCTCCGCTGAAGGAGTTCTGGCAGGGCTTTTCCCACAACAAGGGCGCGGTCGCCGGCCTCGTTTTCGTGCTGTTCATCGTCGCCTGTGCACTGTTCGCGCCGCTGATCGCGCCCTACAGCCCGATCGAGCAGTACCGCGACCACATGCTGACGCCGCCGGCCTGGGAGGCCGCCGGCAGCGCGCAATTCCTGTTCGGCACCGACGAATTGGGCCGCGACATTCTGTCGCGCCTGATCTACGGCGCGCGGCTGTCGCTGTTCATCGGCCTGATGTCGGTGCTGATGGCGCTGGTGCCGGGCGTGATCCTGGGCCTGTTGGCCGCTTTCTTCCCCAAGGCGCTGGGCGCATCCATCATGCGATTGATGGACATCATGATGGCGCTGCCGTCCTTGCTGCTGGCGGTGGCCATCATGGCCATCCTCGGGCCGGGCCTGACCAACGCGATGATCGCCATCGCCACCGTGTCGCTGCCGGCCTATGTGCGGCTGACCCGCGCCTCGGCGATGACAGAGCTGAACCGCGACTACGTGGTGGCGTCCCGCGTCGCCGGCGCCGGTCTGGGCCGCCTGATGTTCGTCACCGTGCTGCCCAACTGCATGGCGCCCTTGATCGTGCACGCCACCATGAGCTTCTCCTCCGCCATCCTGGAAATCGCCGCGCTGGGCTTCCTGGGCCTGGGCGTGCAGCCGCCGACCGCGGAGTGGGGCACCATGCTGGCCTCGGCCCGCGACTACATCGAGAGCGCCTGGTGGGTGGTGACCCTGCCGGGCCTGACCATTCTGCTGTCGGTACTGGCGATCAACCTGATGGGCGATGGCCTGCGCGACGCGCTGGACCCGAAGCTGAAGCGCGCCGCCTGAGGACAAGAACATGAGTCTGTTGCAAATCAAAAACCTGTCCGTGGAATTCGGATCGGAGAAGAACCCGTTCCGCGCGGTGGAAGGGCTGGAGCTCAATGTCGCCCAGGGCGAGATCGTCGGCATCGTCGGCGAGTCCGGCTCCGGCAAGTCTGTGACCATGATGGCGATGATGGGCCTGTTGGAAGGGCAGGGCCGCATCGTCGCCGACGAGCTGAGTTTCGACGGCAAGGACCTGCTGAGCATCTCGGCGCGCGGCCGCCGCAAGATCGTAGGCAAGGACATCTCGATGATCTTCCAGGACCCGATGACGGCGCTGAACCCCAGCTACACCGTCGGCTACCAGATCATGGAAGTGCTGAAGGTGCACCAGGGCCTGCGCGGCGCGGCCTTGAAGGCGCGCGCGCTGGAGCTGATGCAACTGGTGGAGATTCCGGCCGCCGAGTCGCGGCTTGCCGCCTATCCGCACCAGTTGTCCGGCGGCATGAGCCAGCGCGTCGCCATCGCGATGGCCATCGCCTGCAGCCCCAAGCTGCTGATCGCCGATGAGCCCACCACCGCGCTCGACGTCACCATTCAAGCCCAGATCATGGAGCTGCTGGTGTCCCTGCAGAAGAGCCAGAACATGGCGCTGATCCTGATCACCCACGATCTGGCCGTGGTGGCCGAGGTCGCGCAGCGGCTGGTGGTGATGTACGCCGGCCAGGTGGCCGAAATGGGCACGGTGCCGGAAATCTTCCGCCATCCCGCCCATCCGTACACCGAGGCGCTGCTGTCGTCCATTCCCGAGCACAGCAAGGGCGCGCGCCGGCTGGCCACGCTGCCGGGCATCGTGCCCGGCCAGTACGACCGGCCCAGCGGCTGTCTGCTGTCGCCGCGCTGCCCGTACGCGCAGGACAACTGCCGCGGCCAGCGGCCCGGATTGACCGCCCACGAGCATGGCGCGGTGCGTTGCCACTACCCGTTGCTGGCCAAGGAGAAGCAGCATGGCTAAGGTTTTGCAGGCGGGAGATCTGACCCGTTACTACGATGTGGCGCAGGGCATGTTCAAGCCCAAGGCGCAGGTGAAGGCGCTGGCCGGGGTGTCGTTCGAGCTGGAGGCTGGCCGCACGCTGGCGGTGGTGGGCGAATCCGGCTGCGGCAAGAGCACGCTGGCGCGCCAGCTGACCCTGATCGAGCAGCCGACTTCCGGCTCGCTGATCCTGGACGGCCAGGATGCGGCCAAGGCCAGCGGCACCGAGCTGAAGGCGATGCGTCGCAAGGTGCAGATGGTGTTCCAGAACCCGTACGGCTCGTTGAACCCGCGCCAGAAGATAGGCGATCAGCTATCCGAGCCGCTGCTGATCAATACCGATCTGTCGGCGAAGGAGCGCGAAGAAAAGGTGCGGGCGATGATGGCCCGCGTCGGCCTGCGCCCGGAGCACTATTTCCGCTACCCGCACATGTTCTCCGGCGGCCAGCGCCAGCGCATCGCCATCGCCCGCGCGATGATGCTGAATCCCAAGATCGTGGTGGCGGACGAGCCGACCTCGGCGCTGGACGTGTCGATCCAGGCGCAGGTGCTGAACCTGTTCATGGATCTGCAGGAGGAGTTCAACACCGCCTATGTGTTCATTTCGCACAATCTGGCGGTGGTGGAGCACGTCGCCGACGAGTTGATGGTGATGTATCTGGGCCGAGCGGTGGAGGTGGGCGCCAAGGACCGCGTCTACGGACGGCCGCTGCACCCGTACACCCAGGCGCTGTTGTCGGCGACGCCGTCCATCCATCCGGAAGACCGCCGCATCAAGATCAAGATCGAGGGCGAGCTGCCCAGCCCGCTGAATCCGCCGTCCGGCTGCGCTTTCCACAAGCGTTGCCCGCACGCCAATGAGCGCTGCAAGGCGGAGGTGCCGCAGCTGCGCGAGCTGGACCAGCGCATGGTGGCCTGCCACCGCGCGGAAGAGATCAACGGCTGAGACCAAATCGGCATCGCAGGGCCCGTGGCGCAAAGCGCCGCGGGCCTTTTTCGTTTCATTGCCATTCAAGCCCGGCGTACACTGGCCTTCCCATCACTGAACGGAGGCTTGCCATGCATGTGTATCCGTATCTGAATTTCAACGACGGCCGCGCCGAGGCGGCGCTGAACTTCTACCGCGAAGCCTTGAATGGCGAAATCGCCATCCTGATGCGCTATGCCGACGCGCCCAAGGACGTGCCGTCCATGGGCGACATCAACCCGAACTGGATCATGCATGCGCGGCTGGTATTTGGCGCCAACGCGCTGATGATTTCGGATACCGACCGGCCGGCGTCGCCCAGCCAGCAGATTTCGCTGTCCATCAATCTAGACGGCGATACCGCGACCGCGGAGAAGGTTTTTGCCGCCCTCAGCCAAGGCGGCCAGGTGACATTGCCTTTGCACAAAACGTTCTGGAACGCGCTTTTCGGTTGTTTTAGTGATAAATTCGGCGTCAACTGGATGATCAACTGTCAGTTGTGACCGTTTCTTGACAGCCTGCGCGGCGCGGCGTTTTTTGCCGCGCCGCACAAAAAATTCTTTACCACCCCTCTCAACGCAAGATACAGTCGTCATGGAAAACACAATCAAAGCCAAAGGGAAACGTCAATTGAAACGAGCCGTCTATGCCGGCAGCTTTGATCCGGTCACCAACGGCCACTTGTGGATGATACGCGAGGCGGTGGAGCTGTTCGACGAACTGATCGTCGCCGTGGGCGTGAATCCGGACAAGCACTGCACCTTCAGCGCCGAGGAAAGGGTGGCGCTGCTGCGCGAAGTGACCACGGGTTTCAGCAAGCTGCGGGTTGAGGTGTTCGAAAATCAGTTCTTGGTGAATTACGCGCAGAGCGTCGGCGCCAACTACATCGTGCGCGGCATCCGCACCGCCAGCGACTACGAGTACGAGCGCACGATGCGCTACATCAATTCCGACCTGCACCCGGACATCACCACGCTGTTCCTGCTGCCGCCGCGCGAATACGCCGAGGTGTCGTCGACGATGGTCAAGGGCCTGATCGGCCCCCGCGGCTGGGAGAGCGTGATCCGCCAGTACCTGCCGGAGCCGGTCTATCTCAAGATGCTGTCGATGTACTCCGAGCAATAGCGCCTTATAATGCCGGTTTGAACACCGTGTCGCGCCAGCCTAGGCTGGCGCGTTTGTTTTGCAGCAATCGAGGATACGCCATGCAGGACGTCAGCGCCTTCACCAACCGTCTGGCCAAGAACTACAAGCATTACGCCAAGTGGGCGCGCCGGCAGGGGCTGGACGCCTGGCGCGTCTACGACAAGGACGTGCCGCAGTTTCCGTTCGCGCTGGACATCTACGGATCGCGCGTTCATCTGCAGGAGTACGACACCGGCTGGGAGATGGGCGACGACGAGTACCGCGCGTGGATAGACGCGGTGGTGGCGGCCATCGCGCAGGTGACCGGCATTCCGGCCGCCGCGGTCACGCTGAAGAACCGCCGCCGGCAGAAGGGCGTCAGCCAGTACGAGAAAGTGGGCGCCGAAGGCGAGGACTTCGTGGTCGAGGAGTTTGGCCAGCGCTTCATCGTCAACCTGGACCAGTACCTGGACACCGGCCTGTTCCTCGACCATCGCAACACCCGCAAGCGGGTGCGCGAAGAGGCGGCCGGCAAGCGCTTCCTCAATCTGTTCGCCTACACCGGCAGCTTCACCGTCTATGCCGGCGCCGGCGGCGCGGTGTCTTCGGAGACGGTGGACATGTCCAATACCTATCAGGATTGGTCGCGCCGGAACTTCGAGCTGAACGGGCTGGATCTCGGCAAGCACAAGCTGGTGCGCGCCGATGTGTTCCAATATCTGGAAGAAGCGGTGGACGCGGGCAAGCGGTTCGACCTGATCGTGATGGATCCGCCCACCTTCTCCAATTCCAAGAAGATGCGCGACATCCTGGACGTGCAGCGCGACCATGTCTGGCTGATCGACTACGCGATGGCGCTGCTGGCGCCGGGCGGCTGGCTGTACTTCTCCAACAATCTGCGCACTTTCCAGCTCGACGATCGTTTAAGCCAGGATTACCAGATCCAGGATATCAGCGGGCAGTCGGTGCCGGAGGATTTCCGCAATCGCAAAATCCACCAGTGCTGGCGGATCAGCCGCGCCTGAATCGGCATCTGATTGATTGTAAAAAGTTTTTACGCGAACTTTTTCGCCGTTTCTCTGCTCCCATAAGGAAGCGCGTTTCCGCATGGAGTCGCCGACCAGCCAGCCGGCGGCCTTCGTGCCGCCTCGCCGCGCAAGCGGCGGGATGTGGAGCGCCTCCATGCCTTCCTGCTTCATCGGTTTGTCTGCGTCGCGCAGCGGCGCGTTTTCGCTCGAAAACGACAATAGGACTACCGATGATCCAACTCGATTTCTACGGCACGCTGGTGGCCGCCTCGCTCGTTCTGCTGCTGGGCCGCAAGCTGGTCGCCCATGCCGGCGTGCTGCGCACCTACAACATTCCCGAACCGGTGGCCGGCGGCCTGGTGGTCGCCGCCGCCTTGCTGGCTTGGCGCCAGTTTTCCGGTGTCGAGGTTCGCTTCGACGCCTCGTTGCAAACCCCGCTGATGCTGGCCTTCTTCGCGGCCATCGGCTTGACCGCCAATCTGGCTAGCCTGAAACAGGGCGGCAGGACGGTGGGCATCTTCCTCGGCGTGGTGGTGGGGCTGCTGCTGGTGCAGAACACGCTGGGCGTGGCGGTGGCCAGCGCGCTGGGCCTGGATCCGCTGATGGGCTTGCTGGCCGGCTCCATCACCTTGTCCGGCGGCCATGGCACCGGCGCCGCCTGGAGCGGCACCTTCGCCGACAAGTACGGTCTGGCCTCCGCCGCCGAGCTGGCGATGGCCTGCGCAACCTTCGGCCTGGTGCTGGGCGGCCTGATCGGCGGCCCGGTGGCGCGGTTTCTGGTCAAGCGCGTGAAGACGCCGGGGGCGGAGCACAATGCCGACTCTCCCCCGCGCGGCTTCGAGCAGCCGGACGCAGAGCGGCTGATCACGCCGCATTCCTTCATCGAGACGCTGGCCCTGATCGCCGTCTGCCTGCTGGGCGGCACCTTCATCGGTTCGCTGCTGAAAGGCACCGCGTTCGAGCTGCCCACCTTCGTCTGCGTGCTGTTCGTCGGCGTGCTGATCAGCAATGGCCTGTCGGCGCTGGGCTGGTACCGGATTTTCGAGCGCGAGGTGTCGGTGGTGGGCAATGTCAGCCTGTCGCTGTTTCTGGCGCTGGCGCTGATGTCGCTGCGTTTGTGGGACCTGGCGGCGCTGGCGCTGCCTATCTTCTCCCTGTTGCTGCTGCAGACGCTGGCGATGGCGCTGTACGCGGTGTTCGTCACCTTTCGCGTGATGGGGCGCAACTACGACGCCGCGGTGCTGGCCGCCGGCCACTGCGGCTTCGGCCTGGGCGCCACGCCCACCGCCATCGCCAATATGCAGGCGGTGACCGAACGCTTCGGCCCGTCGCATCTGGCTTTTCTGGTGGTGCCGATGGTGGGGGCCTTCTTCATCGACATCGTCAACGCCATCGTGATCAAGTTGTACCTGGCTTTGCCCTTTATCGGCTGAGCGGCTATCGGGCGGATTGATAAATACAACCGGGGCTATCCCTTGCAATGGCATGGGCCCGCTCATATCTTGATCTGATACAGCCCGCCGCTTGGCGGGCCAAACGATTCACAGAAAGAGAGCCGCCATGTCCTACATCAACCTCAACGCCGACAACTTCAACGCCAGCATGAAGGAAGAAGGGCTGGTCATCCTGGACTTCTGGGCGCCCTGGTGCGGCCCGTGCAAGATGTTCGGCCCGGTGTTCGAGGCGGCGTCGGAGAAGCATGCCGACATCGTGTTCGGCAAAATCGATACCGAGTCCGAGCGCGATCTGGCCGCTCACTTCAATATCCGCTCCATTCCGACGCTGATCGCGGTCAAGGATGGCGTGATGGTATTCAATCAGGCCGGCGCGCTGATGGCCGGCCAGTTCGAACAGTTGATCCAGAGCCTGCGCGACCTGGACATGGACAAGGTGCGGGCGGACATCGCTAGCCAGCCGGAATGACAGGGCGAGGGCGTGCGCCTTCGCGATATGAGACGATAGGGCAATGCATGGGCGCATTGCCCTATTCTTATATCTAGCGAGCGCCGAACCAACAGCCGGTTTGGCAAGGAGGATGCGATGAAACGCTGGGGAATCGTATTGATGTTGTGGGGGCAGGCCGTGCTGGCCGCTTGTCCCGCTTTGCTGAACCATACCGTGCCGGGGCTGATGGGCGGGCAGATAAACCTGTGCCAATACGCGGATCGGCCGCTGCTGGTGGTGAACACCGCCAGCCATTGCGGTTTTACGCCGCAGTTCACCCAGTTGGAGTCTCTATATAAGCAGTACGGTCCGCGCGGACTGATGGTGGTGGGTTTTCCCAGCAACGACTTCCTACAGGAGCTGGACAGCAACAGCGAGATCGGCGCGTTCTGCCAGGCCAATTACGGCGTGACCTTCCCGATGGCGGGTAAGGGGCATGTCAGGGGCGCGGATGCCCAACCGGTGTTCAAGGACTTGATCGCCGCCACCGACGACGCGCCGATGTGGAACTTCCATAAGTATCTGGTCTTGCCCGGCGCCAGCAAGGTGATCAGCATCGGCACCCGCACCAAGCCGGACGCGCCGGAGGTGGTCAACGCCTTTTTGCCGTATTTGCAGCCGGAAGCGCAGGCGGCGGCCAAGCCATAGCAAGGCCGCCACCCCATCAAAGCGCCGCTTTCAAGCGGCGTTTTGCGTTTTTTATGAAAATCCCTTCCGGCTCCTTTTATTATAAATCAACGCTTTGCGCGTATCGGTCGAAGAAAGTTCATTTTTTCTCGCAAAAGGTGTTGACGGGTCAGGGGTCCGGGCGTATAGTTCGCCTCCTCAGCTGACGCAGCGAACGAAACAAGCCGAACGAAACAGGTTCT
>NZ_JZJL01000001.1 GCF_000971335.1 Chromobacterium vaccinii | reverse complement strand
GGTGGTCCACAGCTCCAGCGCCAGCGGCGCCGGGCTGGGCGGCGGCGTGGTCTGCAGGCCGCCCCACAGCAACAGGCCGATCACGCCGGCGTGGAACAGCGCCGAGGCGATGAAGGCCCAAGGGCGCGGAGAGGAGGGCGCTTGCGAGCTCATTGCTTGCTGATTTGCTTGACGGTCAGCGCCACGCGCTTGATGCCGGCCTGGTGCAGGCGGTCGGCGATCTTCACCACTTCGGCGTATTTGAGGTTGGCGTCGGCGGAGATGGCCACCGGGCGCTGTCCGGCGCCGGCCAGCGCCTGCAATTGGCTGGCCAGATCGTCCAGCGAGTCGACGCGGGTTCTCTGCTCGCCGTCCACCAGCTCGATCTTGCCGGCGGCGTCCACGGTGACCTCCAGCGGGCGGACATCGATGGCGGGCGCCTCGGAGACGCTGGGCACGTCGATCACGCCCGGCGTGAACATCGGGGCGGTGACCATGAAAATCACCAGCAGCACCAGCATCACGTCGATGTAGGGCACGACGTTCATCTGGTTCATCTGGCGGCGGGGGCGGCGGTTCAGCATGACGGTGACGGGGTAAGCTCGGTCAACAAACGGCCATCATAGCACCGGCGGGGGCGGCGGCGCTGTGGCCAAAACGTTACAGACCATTCGGCGATGGCGAAAGTTCATGCGCGCCGGCTAGCGGCGGGTGCACAGCGTCAGGCCGTCGCCTATCGGCAGCACGCACATGTGGACGCGCGGGTCGGCCTTCAGGCTGGCGTTGAACGCATGCACCAGGTGCACGCCGGGCGGGTCTTCCGGCTTGGGCTCCACCACGCGGCCGGACAGGAAGATGTTGTCGATGGCGATCACGCCGCCGGGGCGCACCAGCTCGAGGCAGGCTTCGTAGTAGTCGCGGTAGGACGGCTTGTCGGCGTCGATGAAGGCGAGATCGAAGCGGCCGGCCTGGTCGTCGTCCAGCAGCTCGCGCAAGGTGCTCAGCGCCGGCTGCAGCCGCAGGTCGATGCGGTCGGCGACGCCGGCCTTGGCCCAGTATTCGCGGGCGATGGCGGTGAAGGCTTCGCTGACGTCGCAGGCCACCACCTGGCCGTCTTCCGGCATCGCCAGCGCCACGGTCAGCGCGCTGTAACCGGTGAACACGCCGATTTCCAGGTAGCGGCGCGCGCCGATCAGCCGCGCCAGCCAGCCCATGAACTGGCCCTGGTCCGGCGAGATCTGCATCTTGGCCAAGCGGTGGCCGGCGGTGAATTCGCGCAGTTCGCGCTGCGCCGGATGCTCGGCGACGGCGATGTCGAACAGGTAATCGGAGAGGGCGCTGCTGAGCGCCACCGTGTGGCGGGTCATATTCGGGTTTCCAAAATGACGAAACGCCCGCGAGGGGCGTCGGGAACGATCCAGGCGGCGCTTATTCCGGCTGGTAGACGTAGGCCTTCTGCGGCACGCTGGACTCCTTCCAGCGGCGCTGGTCGTCCAGGTTGAGCTCGCGGTCCCACAGCGTCAGGCGCAGTTCGCGGCGCTCGCTGTCCACTTCCGGGTTCTTGTCCAGGAAGCCGTTGATGAACTGGGTGAATTCGGACTGGTACATCGTACCCTCCATGGTGGCTGATCGGACAATTTTAATCGATTCGCGGCCCCGCCGCCACGCCGGCTCAGTCGGTCCCGCCTTCGCCGTACAGCATGCACTCGATGCGCCGGTCGGGGACCAGCCACATCAGCGCCACCGCCAGGTACAGCGCGCCGGCCAGCCAGGTCTGGTACCAGGCGAGGCCGATCGCCAGCAGGTAGCACAAGGGCGAGATCTTGCCCTTGATGTCGCCGCCCAGCGCCTCGGACAGCCGGGTGCGGTTGCCGGGCAGGCACAGCAGCGCCTGCTGCATGATCCACCAGGCGATCGCGCACATCAGCAGCACCGAGCCGTACAGCGCCACCGGCAGCGGCGCGTAGTGGTTCTCTCCCATCCAGCCGGTGACGAAGGGAATCAGCGACATCCAGAACAGCAGGTGCAGATTGGCCCACAGCACCCGGCCGTCGACGCGGCGGGCGGCGTGGTAGAAGTGGTGGTGGTTGTTCCAGTAGATGCCCACGTAGACGAAGCTGAGCAGGTAGCTGAGGAACACCGGCAGCAACGGCGCCAGCGACTGCCAGTCGGTGCCGTGCGGCACCTTCAGCTCCAGCACCATGATGGTGATGATGATGGCGATCACGCCGTCGCTGAACGCCTCCAGGCGGTTTTTTTCCATGCGGGTCTCGTGCGGATGGTCCTGACTGGAATGTAGAGCGTAGGGGCGCGTTCGGCAAAGCGCGACGGCATCAGCCCCGCCTGGCGGCGCGGCAGGGCAGGCGGACGCGGGCCTGGTAGCGGTCGCCGCGCCGCTCGGCGGCGAGCGAGGCCTCGGCGTCGTACAGCAGCGCTAGCCGCTCGCGCAGGTTCTCCAGCGCGATGCCGCTGCCGGCGGTCGGCGCGGCGTCGGCCGGCAGCGGATTGTCCAGCGCCAGCTCCAGCAGGCCGCCAGATACGCGGGCGGAGATGACGATCTCCACCTCGCCGGCCACGCGCTCGGCGCCGTGACAGACGGCGTTCTCGGCCAGCGGCTGCAGCAGCAGCGGCGGCAGCTCGGCGTCCGGCGGCGCGTCGATGCGCCAGCTGACCGTCAGCCGCGGCCCCAGCCGTTCGGACTCTATCGCCAGGTACATCTTGGCCAGCTCGATCTCGCGCGCCAGCGTGGACAGCCTCTCCGGCGCGGCCATCTGGGCGCGGAACAGCTCGGCCAGATTTTCCAGCACTGTTTCCGCCTGCTGCGGCCGCGAACGGATCAGCGCGATGGCGGCGTTCAGGCTGTTGAACAGGAAATGGGGGCGGATGCGCGCCTGCAGCGCGGTCAGCCGCGCCTCGGCCAGCGCTGGCGACAGCGCGCGCCGGCGCAGCGCCAGGTAGTGCAGCAGCAGCGGGGCCGCCGCCATCGCCAGCGCCGCGGCGGTCCAGGTCCGCGGCCAGTCGTCCTGCAGCCGCCATTGGCACAAGGCGAAACTGGCGCCGGCGATCAGCGCAACCCAGGCGGCTCCGCGCCGCCGCTGCGACAGCCAGGGGGCGGCCAGCGCCAGCAGCGCCAGCGACAGCAGGCTGCCCGGAATCAGCGCCAGCGCCGATTGCAGCCAGCGCCACAGCGGCTGCTCGGCCGTCAGCGCCAGCAGGCCGTCGGCGCACAGCAGCAGCGCAGGCAGCTGCAGGATGCGCAGCATCACGCCGGGTTGGCGGAAATCCGGCAGCGGCGTCGGAATCGGGCGGGACATGGCGGGTCTCCGGGGGCGATGCTGCGATGATAGCGCGCGGAGGGGGAGCGCGCTCTTGCTGATGCCCCAGGTCCGTGCGGCGGGCTTTCTGAGCGGAGGCGCTTCCGCGTCAGCGGAAGCCGCTGTCGGGAGCTTGTGCAGCCTGCAGCAAGGCGTCGATGACGATGCGCATCCGGGGAGGCATATAGTGGTTTCGCGGCCAGATGACGTGAATGGGCATGTGTTCGCCGGACAACTGGTGCAGTACCGGGATCAATTCCCCGGTTTGCAAATGTTTGCTCGCCAGCCACGTAGGGAGCTGTGCCAAGCCGAGACCGGCCAGCGCGGCGGCCAGAATGGCCTCTCCGTCGCCCATTTCGTGGCGGACGGGTATCTGGCAAAGCTCGCCGCCGTCCTCCGTGCTCCTGAGGCGCCAAGCGTGGTTTGGTCCCCGGCGCCAGTCGACCAGGCAATCGTGCCGCTGCAGGTCTTCTTTGGCATGCGGCGTTCCTTTCCGTTCGATATAGGCCGGAGATCCGCAAATCAGCAGATGCTGCTCCCCCAGCCTGCGGGCGACCAGTTCCGCGTGGTCTTCGAGCCGGCCTATCCTCACCGCCAGGTCTATGCCATTGCCGATAAGGTCCACCATGCGTTCGCTGAACGTAATCGATAGATCCAGGCCCTGGTGCCGCGCGGCCAGTTCCAGCAGGACCGGCAGAACATGCCGTCGGCCGAAAGCCGCGGGTAGGTTGATATGGACGCGCCCAGCCGGCTCCGCCTGCCCGATGTTCAGGTAGCCCTCCGCATCCTCCAGAGCGGCGACCGCGCGCAGGCAACTGGCCAGATACACCTCTCCCTGGCTGGTCAAACTCACTCTGCGGGTGGTGCGATGCAGCAGTTTGCTCCCCAGCCGGGCTTCCAGCCGCATGATCTGCTTGCTCAGGGCGGAGCCGGTGACGCCCAGCGCATCAGCGGCGGCAGTGAAGCTGCCGGTCCGGGCGATGGCGATGAATTCCCGAATGCCAAGAAATTGATGCTTATCCATACCACATTACGTCTCTATGGGACCGAGTGTTTCAATATTTTCCAACTTAATGAATCTGCTGGAATCAATCAAGCTATGGGCGCGGCGCAAGAGGCCGGCGGCAGGAGCGGGTTGCCGCGGCGTTTGCATGGGTTCATGTCCCAGCGCGCCGTCTTGGTTCATTTTTCAATCCTCGGAATTTGGAGAAGACATATGGGTACGATGAAATTTCTGCAGGGCAAAACTGCATTCGTGCAGGGCGGGTCGCGCGGCATTGGCGCCGCCATTGTCAGGCGGCTGGCAGATGAAGGGGCCGTGGTGAGCTTCAGCTACGCGTCGGCTGCGGCCAAAGCCGAAGCGCTGGTAGATGGAATCGCCGCGGCAGGGGGTATGGCATACGCCACTCGCGCCGACAGCGCCGACGCCGAGGCGCTACGGCAGGCGCTGCGGCATGCCGCGGGACGTTTTGGCGCGCTCGACATTCTGGTCAACAATGCAGGCATCCTGCCGTGGGGATTCATCGAGGAGCTTTCCCTGGAGACGTTCGACCGCGCCATGGCGGTCAATGTGCGCAGCGCTTTCATCGCCAGCCAGGAGGCTGCGCGCCACATGGGCGATGGCGGCAGGATCATCAACATCGGCAGCGTCAATGCGGATCGCATGCCGGTCGCCGGCGGCTCGGTTTATGCGATGAGCAAGGCTGCGCTGGTCGGTTTGACCAAAGGCATGGCCCGCGATCTGGGCCCGCGCGGCATCACTGTAAACAATGTGCAGCCTGGGCCGGTGGATACGGACATGAATCCGGCGGATGGCGAGTCGGCCGAGCAACTCACGGCGCTGATGGCATTGGACCGCTATGGCCGCGCGGATGAAATCGCGGGTTTGGTCGCCTATCTAGCCGGTCCGGAGGCGGGATACATCACCGGAGCCAGTCTGAGCATAGATGGCGGCTTCTCCGCCTGAGTCCGGATCGGGGGCTGGCATTTTCGGACAGCGCTGACTTCATGTTGGATCGGCTGGCAGACGGCATCGGCCAATGAGCCGATGCTGATCTGGCGCAAACTTGCTCGCGAACGGCGGTTTTCCCCGCTTTACAACCCTGCCGCGCCGGCGCTAGTGTCAGCCTTGAATAATATCAGACAAATCTAATTTGCATCGCTGCCTGACGGCGAGCGATGGACCAGCTTGTCGAACGGTCGACGCACGGCTCCGCTGGATGGATTTATTGCGCCGCGCAATGCCTTCGGCATGTCCGATTTCCCGGTTGAATCAAGCCTGTCAGACGATATACGGTAGCCAATATATGCCTTGCATAATGCGGCGCAGCATGCATTTAATGATTTCCAAACGATCGTTCCCAACTGCCGCGCACGACCGTTCCCGTTTCTGATTCCACCATCCACTTGCAGGAGATATCCTATATGAATATCGTCATTCCGGCCGAGCGGCTGGCCGGCGAGCACCGTGTGGCGGCGACGCCGGACACGGTGAAGAAGCTGGTCGGCGCCGGCCACGCCGTCGTCGTGGAACAGGGCGCCGGCCTGGCGGCCGCGCTGCCCGACGCCGCCTTCCTGGCCGCCGGGGCGACCATCGCCGAGCGGCGGCAGGAGATGCTGGCCGCGGCCGACATCGTGCTGGCGGTGCGCATGCCCGAGGCCGCTGACGTGGCCGCGCTGAAGCCCGGCGCGGTGCTGGTCGGCATGCTGGCGCCGTACCAGAACCCGCTGCTGCCGCAATTGGCGGCGCAGCGGGTGTCGGCTTTCGCGCTGGAGCTGCTGCCGCGCACCACCCGCGCCCAGAGCATGGACGTGCTGTCCAGCCAGAACAACATCGCCGGCTACAAGGCGGTGCTGCTGGCCGGCCAGTTCTACCCCCGCTTCATGCCGATGCTGATGACCGCCGCCGGCACGGTGAAGGCGGCCAAGACGCTGGTGCTGGGCGTCGGCGTCGCCGGCTTGCAGGCCATCGCCACCGCCAAGCGGCTGGGCGCGGTGGTGGAGGCCTACGACGTGCGCCCCGCCACCCGAGAGCAGGTGGAGTCGCTCGGCGCCAAGTTCGTCGAGGTGCCGATGACGGATGAGGAGAAAGCCGCCAGCGGCGGCGTCTACGCCCGCGAGATGTCGGCCGAATTCCTGGCGCGGCAGAACGCGCTGATCGCGCAGCGCGCCGCCGCCGCCGACATCGTCATCTCCACCGCGCTGATTCCCGGCAAACCGGCGCCGCGCCTGCTGTCCGCCGACGCGGTGGCGGCGATGAAGCCGGGCTCGGTGATCGTCGACCTGGCCGCCGAGGCCGGCGGCAACTGCGAGCTGACCCGTCCCGGCGAGGCCTGGCTGACCGGCAACGGCGTGCGGGTGGTGGGCCTGACCAATCTGCCCGCGATGCTGGCGGCCGACGCCTCCAGCCTGTACGCGCGCAATCTTCATACCTTCCTCGGCCTGCTGTTGGGAGAAGGCGGCCTGACGCTGGATCTCGACGACGAGCTGGTCGCCGCCACGCTGGTCACGCACCAGGGCGAGCAGCGCTTCGGCGCCGCCGCCCGTCCGGCCGAGGCCGCCAATCACGACAAGGAGCCGCACCATGGCTGATCCCTTCATCACCAGCTTCACCATCTTCGTGCTGGCGGTGTTCGTCGGCTACCACGTGGTGTGGAACGTCACCCCGGCGCTGCACACGCCGCTGATGGCGGTCACCAACGCCATTTCCGGCATCATCGTCGTCGGCGCCATGCTGCAGGCGGTCGATATCGACGGCCAGGAGATCACCGTCACCTCGGTGTTGGGCGCTGTCGCCATCTTCCTCGCCAGCATCAATATCTTCGGCGGTTTCCTTGTCACCCAGCGCATGCTGGACATGTTCAAGAAGAAAAACAGGGGATGACGATGCAGAATGTTTCGGCTGTTCTTTATCTGGTCGCCGCGGTGCTGTTCATCCTGGCGCTGAAGGGCTTGTCCAGCCCGGCTTCGGCGCGGCGCGGCAATCTGTACGGCATCGTCGGCATGGCGATCGCGGTGCTGACCACGCTGCTGATCATTGACAAGCCAGTGCTGGCGCTGATCGCCGGCGCCATCGCCGCCGGCGCGGTCGTCGGCGCCTGGAAGGCGCGCACGGTGGAGATGACCGGCATGCCGGAGCTGGTGGCGGCGATGCACTCGCTGGTGGGCCTGTCCGCGGTGTTGATCGCGGTGGCGGCCATCTTCCACGGCGGCGTCGAGCACACGCCGGTGCAGAAGGTGGAGCTGTTCATCGGCGCCTTCATCGGCGCGATCACCTTCACCGCCTCGGTGATCGCCTACGGCAAGCTGTCCGGCCGCTTCGGCGCCAAGGCGATCAGCTTCGCCGGCCAGCATCCGCTCAATCTGCTGCTGGCGCTGGCCATGGCCGGTTTCGGCGCGGCCTACTTCTTCACCGGCAGCCAGGCCGCTTTCCTCGCCATGGTGGCGGTGGCCCTGGCCCTGGGCGTGACGCTGATCATCCCGATCGGCGGCGCCGACATGCCGGTGGTGGTGTCGATGCTGAACAGCTACTCGGGCTGGGCGGCGGCCGGCATCGGCTTCACGCTGAACAATCCGGTGCTGATAATCGCCGGCGCCTGCGTCGGCTCGTCCGGCGCCATCCTGTCCTACATCATGTGCAAGGCGATGAACCGCTCCATCGTCAGCGTGCTCTTGGGGGGCTTCGGCGCGGAGACCGTAGCCGGTCCGGCCGGCGACGCGGGGCCGGCCAAGTCCTACAAGGCCGGCAGCGCCGAGGACGCCGCCTTCCTGATGGCCAACGCCGACCAGGTGGTGATCGTGCCCGGCTACGGCCTGGCGGTGTCGCGCGCGCAGCACGCCTTGCAGGAATTCGCCGAACTGCTGCACGAGAAGGGCGTCGGCGTGCGCTACGCGATCCACCCGGTGGCGGGGCGGATGCCGGGCCACATGAACGTGCTGCTGGCCGAGGCCGAGGTGCCGTACGAACACGTGCTGGAAATGGAGGAAATCAACGCCGATTTCTCCACCACCGACGTGGTGCTGGTGATCGGCGCCAACGACGTGGTCAACCCGGCGGCGCAAAAGGACAAGCAAAGCCCCATCTATGGCATGCCCATCCTGGAGGCGCACAAGGCGCGCAACGTCATCGTGGTCAAGCGTTCCATGAACGCGGGATACGCGGGGCTGGACAACGAGCTGTTTTACATGGATAAAACCATGATGGTGTTCGGCGATGCCAAGAAAGTGGTGGAAGACCTGCTCAAGAACGCTGTGCACTGAGCGCTCGTCCGCCGTCCCGAACGCCCGCCATTGGCGGGCGTTTTGCCGTCCGCAGTCATGGAAAAGGAAACCCGCATGCCTTCTCTCGGCGCCCTGTTGATCAGCGGCAGCATGATGCTGCCGACTCAAGCCCTGCCCGACCTGCAACACACCGAATGGCGGCTCCAGTCGCCGGCCCAACCGGCGCCGCAGCCTACCCTGAGCATCTCCGACAGCCGCATCAGCGGCTTCGCCGGCTGCAACCGCTTCACGCTGGGCATAGACGAAGACGGCCGCCACCAGGTTTCCACCACCCGCATGGCGTGCGCGCCGGAGGCGATGGCGCGCGAGCAGGCCTTGCTGAAATTGCTGGGCGCGCCGTTCCGCCTGCTGCCGTCTGCCGATGGCCGCTATCTGACGCTGGCGGCCGGCAAGACCGTCTACCGCTTTGCGAAAGCGGACGCCGCCCAGGCGGCGGCCCCGGTTTCGCCGCAGGCGGCGTGGCGGCCGCAGGCTGGCGAGCAATACTGGTACGCGACGCGCGGCGACTGTCCGGACGGCACCTGCCTGCGCTTGCGCGGCAATGAAGGCGAGCCGTGGCGCGATTACCACGGCGAGATCGCCGGCTTCACGCCCGAAGCCGGCCGCAGCTACTACCTGAAGCTGCAAGGCGAGCCGGAACGCGGCGGCGGCACCGCGCTGCAATTGGTGAAAGTGATCTATCAGGAGACAGTGACGCCGGTTGTCGATTGACGGAACCTGTGAGCTCCTTAGGCGTCATAGTCTGTTTCTTGTTCAGGATATCGCGATGTCTTACCGACTGACCCTGCTGGCGCTCGGCGCCGCCTTGCTGGCCGGCTGCGCCAGCCCCACCGCTCCGGCTCGCCAGGGCCCCGCGCCGGCGATGGAGCAACTGCAAGGCGAGTGGAAGCAGACCGGCGCCGGCGACAAGGGCATCCTGCTGCGCATCGACCAGCAGCGGCTGTTCGCCAAGGCCGGCTGCAACGGCATGTTCGGCCCGGCCGCGATCGACGGCGGCAAGCTGCGCGCCGAGCGCCTGGCCTCGACGCTGATGATGTGCCCGCCGGAGGCGATGCAGCGCGACGCCAAGCTGTCGCGCCAGCTGGAGGCCGGCATGGATGTCAGCCTGGACGGCGAGCGTCTGAAATTGTCCGACGGCAAGGACGCGCTGACCTTCGAACGCCAGCCGCAGGGCGAGATCAAGTTCATCTACGTCGCCGCCGAGCGCAAGGCGTGCACCGGCGTCGCGCCGATGCAGTGCCTGCAGGTGCGCGCGGACAAGTCCAAGCCCTGGGAGCTGCACTACGGCGAGATCGAGGGCTTCCAGCCCGAGCCGGGGGTGGCCTACCGGCTGCGGATCAAGGAAGTGAAGGTGGACAACCCGCCGGCCGACGCGTCTTCCATCCGCTGGATTCTGGATCTGGTGGTTGAGCAGGAAGTGGTGAAGAAGCCCTGATCGGCAACTCACGATCTTTCGCATAGGTTTGGGATTGCACTCGCGAGAGACGGAGAACACCACGTATGCGATGTGCCCCCGGTCCCTCCAAGCCTGCCGCCGGGTGGCAGGCCCGAGGTCTTAAGCGGCTGCCTGTTCGAGCCCCGCGACGTTAGCGCGGGGCGAGTTCAGCCGCGCCTCGGGCCTGACGGGACCCGGCGGGTAGCCGAAGGCCAGGCTTGCAGGGTGGCTTTTAGGGGTGGAGGGGATATTTGGCCAAGCAAATATCCCCTCCCTGCTCGCCGGGCAGCCCCGGCTAAGAAAATCATCATCCGCGCAGCGGATGCAGAACCATGAAGATTGCGGGCAGACTCCGGCTCGGGCGCGGGATGACCGCTCTGCTACAATCGCGGCATTGAAATTGCAGGAGGCCGCCATGAGCCTGATTCCCGAAATCAAACCGCAGCAATCGCTGGAATTGCTCAAAGAGCTGCACATCCTCACCCGCGACGGCAAGATCAACCAGGACACCCGCCGCAAGCTGAAGCAGGTTTACCACCTGTACCAGTTCATCGAGCCCTTGATGGCCGACGTGCTGGAGAACAAGGGAACGATGACGCTGGCTGACCACGGCGCCGGCAAGTCCTACCTCGGCTTCATCCTGTACGACCTGTTCCTGAAGGACAAAGGCGCCGGGCACGTCTATGGCGTGGAGACGCGACAGGAGCTGGTGGACAAGTCGCGCGAGCTGGCCGACCGCCTGGGTTTCGATCGCATGGGCTTTCTCAACCTGACGGTGGAGCAGTCGATCACCTCGACCGAGCTGCCGGAACAGGTGGACGTCATCACCGCGCTGCACGCCTGCAACACCGCCACCGACGACGCGATCCGCTTCGCGCTGGCCAAGAACGCCCAGTACATCGTGCTGGTGCCGTGCTGCCAGGCCGAGGTGGCGTCGGTATTGCGGCAGAAGAAGAACGAGACCTTCGGCAAGACGCCGTTGTCCGAGCTGTGGCGCCATCCCATCCACACCCGAGAGTTCGGCAGCCAGCTGACCAATGTGCTGCGCTGCCTGCAACTGGAGGCGCGCGGCTACCAGCTGACCGTCACCGAGCTGGTCGGCTGGGAGCACTCGATGAAGAACGAGCTGATCATCGCCAAGAAGACCGGCAAGGGCAAGAACAGCGCCCGCGAGCGCCAGCTGGCCATTCTGGACAAGCTGAACCTGATGGATCTGCGCGAGCGCTTCGCCTATTGATGGCAGAACGATGCGGCGGGCCCTTCGTTCCGCCGCCCGTCTTTCCTCCTAGCGCGCCGCCGCCGGGACGAACTTGAACTCCTGCATCACCACTTCCACTTCCTTGCCGTCCGCCGGCGGCTTGCCCTGGAACAGCCACAGGTTCAGATGCACCGGCAGCGGCTGCTGCGGCACGCGCTGCGCCGCGTCGACCGGATTGAAGCGCCAGTGGGCGATGGGATAAAGGTCGCCGTCCTGGAAGCCGTGCAGCGACTGGTAGTCGACCGCGGCCGCGCTCCAGTCGAAGCGGTGGGTGCTGTAATCGCCGCCCAGCGCGAAATCGAAGGCGTAGGAGGTGGGGGCCGGACCCGGCCGGGCCGGGTAGACGGTGTAGTTGCCCATCGGATTGGCCGGGCTGCCCCAGCGCGAGAACTCGATGTCGATCTCGTTGCTGCCGTCGGGGCCGACGTCCGGCGTCGGATAGTTGAACAGGCCCAGCACCACATTGGGGTCGAAACGGTCCGGGCGGCCGATCAGCTTGAACTGGTAGCGGCCGAAACCCAGCCGCTGCGGCAGATAGAGTTCGGCGGCGGTCCATTGGCCGCCGCGCTTGGCGATTTTCAGGTGCAGCCGGCCCTGGGCGTCCAGCCAGGCGTTGTTTTCGTCCCAGACATTGGGGCCGGGGCCGCTGCTGCCCTGGCTGCGCACTTCCCAGTCGTAGCCTGAGAAGCGGATGGTCTTGGCGGCGGCGGGCTGGGCGCAGGCCAGCGCGGCCGATAGCGCGCAGCCGAGCGCGAACGCGATTTTCATGATGGCGGCTCCTGTGGGGAAAACCACCATGTTGCCACGGCCCGCGTCCGGCGCGTGGCCGCCTAGTCTATCGGGACAGTCCGGCAGAGAACTTTTCCCTACAAGCGGAAGCGCGCGGTGACGTTCTGCAGGTTATGCGACAGCGCGTTCAGTTCGCTGGAGGTGGTGGCCAGTTCTTCCACGGTGGCGCTGTTGGACTCGGCCATCTGCGACACCTGTTCCATGCTCTGCGCCAGGCTGAGGCTGGCGGTGCGCTGCTCGCTCAAGGCGCTGGTGATGTTGCCTATGGTGCCGACGATGTCGCGGGTGCTGCCCTCGATCTCCTCCATCGACTCGCTGGCCTCGCGCGCGGTGCCGGAGACGGCATCCACGCTGGACAGGCTCTGGTCCATGCTGCCCACCACCTTTTCCACGCCCTGCTGGATCGCGCGGATCATCTGGGTGATTTCCTGCGCCGAACTGGCGGTGCGCTCGGCGAGTTTCCTCACCTCGTCGGCCACCACGGCGAAGCCGCGGCCCATCTCGCCGGCGCGGGCCGCCTCGATCGCCGCGTTCAGCGCCAGCAGATTGGTCTGGTCGGCCACGTCGCGGATCACGGTGACGATGTTGCCGATGCGCTGCACCTCGCCGGTCAGCGTGCGCATCTCCTCCGAGGTGGCGGCCACCGCGGTGCTGACCGACTGGATCTTGCCGACCGAGGCCTGCACCGCGTGGCCGCCGCGGCCGGCCAGATCGCCGGCGTCGCGCGCCTGGCGCGAGGCCTGGTCGGAGTTGTCGGCGACGTGGTTGATGCTGACGGTCAGCTCCTCGATGGTGGCGGCGGCTTCGGCGGTGGCTTCGGACTGCCGCTGCGCGCCGGTGGCCACCTGCTGCGCCATGCTGGACAGCTGGTGCGCGGAATCGGACACCTGGTTGGCGTTGTCCTGAATGCTGGCCACCACCTCGCGCAGCCCCTGGCGCATGTTCTGCACGTTGCGGGCGATCTCCATCGCCTCGTCGCGGGATACCGGCAGCGCTTCGTCGGGTCCGGACAGATCGCCCTGTTCGATATTGCGCACTAGCGCCACCGATTTTCTCAGCGGCGTGGTCACCAGATTGGAGATGAACAGCGCCACCGCCACTGACAGCAGCAGCGCCACAGCGGCCGACCCTAGCAGGATGCCGATGGTTTGCTTGTATGCGCTTCTGCTGTCCTCCACGGCCTGTCGCACCTTGTCGTTCTGGTAGGCGGCCAGCTCGGTCAACGTTTTCATGAAGCCCTCGTTGGCGGGCACGAAGCGCTGCTTGAGAAAGGCCTGCGCCTCGGCGTCCTTGTTGGCGCGCACCAGCGCGTACAAAGGCGGGTACTGGGCGGACAGCGTTTCCCGCGCCTGCAGCGCCCGGGTCAGGATCCCGCGGCCCTTGGGCGAGACCAGGGTCCGGTCCAGTTCCTGAATGTAGCCGGTGTTTTGCGCGCGCAGCGCCTCGATTTTGGCAATGACGGATTCAACCTCTTGCGGGTTGCTGGCCATGATGGCGTCGCGGACCTTGCGCGCCACGTCGTAGGTGAGCAGCACGATCTTGTTCGCCAGCTCGGCTTTCGGATAGCGGTTCTCGGTGATGTCTTGGATCTGGCTTTCTATGGTGTTGAGCTTGGATATCGACGCCAGCACGATGACAACAAGGATCACGATCAGCAGGCCGTAGCCGGCCAGCAGCTTCTGTTTGACGGAGAGTTGCGACAGCATGGGTTTCTCCCATTGGGCGGCGCATGGAGGAGGGAAATGTCTGTAAATCAATTGTTTGCACGCGTCGCATGCATGAAAAATAGTCAGATTCGGAGGGATAAGCAAAATTCCCCCCCATCCGTTCGGCCGATTAGCGGATGGGCGAGGGCGGTTTCTCTTCCCTTCCCGGTGCGATTGCCTAAGCTCAAACCTGCGAAACCGGCAAGCGGGAGAGCGTCGATGCAGGTGGGTGAAATCTTTGAAAAGGCCTCGGGCAGGCTGCCGATGGTTCCCAAGGTGGTGCAGGAATTAGTGGCCAGCTTCCATCGTACCGACGTCAACATCACCGACATCACCGACAAGGTGATGCACGACCAGGTGCTGAGCGCCCGGGTGCTGAGGCTGGCCAATAGCGCGCGCTTCGGCAGCAGCCGCCGCGTCGGCTCGCTGGACGACGCGGTGATCCTGCTGGGCTTCGACAACCTCAGGGTGCTGGTGATCGCCTCCGGCGTCACCGGCGCTACGCTCGGCATCAGCGGCTTCGACATGAAGGCGTTCTGGCAGCGCAGCTTCGCGATGGCCAACACCGCCAAGCTGCTGGCCAGGCTGGCGGGGCTCGAGCCCCAACTGGGCTACACCTGCGGCCTGCTGGCCAATATCGGCGAACTGGTGCTGTACGTCGCGGTGCCGGAGCAGGCGCAGCAGATAGACCGCATCGTCGCCGGCGGCGCCGACCGCATCGCCACCGAGCGCATGTTGCTGGGCCTGGACCTGACCGAGCTGGGCGCCGAGCTGGCGCGGCGCTGGAACTTCCCCGACGAGATCCAGGGGGCGATCTACCGCCAGCACGACCTGCTGAATGAGGAGGCCTCGCCGTACGCGCAGCTGATCGGCCTGGCTACCTTCGTGGTGTCCGGCTTCCGCCATGGCATGAGCGGCGAGGACATGCTGTCCAGCCTGCCGGAGGGCGTGCTGGAGCGGCTGGCGCTGGACCGCGACCGCGTCGCCGGCTCGATCGAGCCGCTGCAGCAGTCCAGCACCCTGGTTGATGACCTGTTCTAGCGCCGGCCCGCCTCAGGCGGGCTGGCCGCTGCGCAGTTCGCGGCGCAGGATCTTGCCGACGTTGGACTTGGGCAGCTCGTCGCGGAACTCGACGTGGCGCGGCACCTTGTAGGCGGTCATATTGTCGCGGCAGTGGCGCAGCAGTTCCTCCGCCTGCAGCGACGGGTCCTTGCGCACCACCACGATCTTCACCGCCTCGCCGCTGCGCTCGTCCGGCACGCCGATGCAGGCCACCTCGCGCACGCCGGGATGCTGGGCCACCACGTCCTCCACTTCGTTCGGATATACGTTGAAGCCGGATACCAGCACCATGTCCTTCTTGCGGTCCACCAGCTTGAGCAGGCCGTCGGCGGTGCGGACGCCGATGTCGCCGGTGGCGAAGAAGCCGTCGGCGTGGAACACCTTGGCCGTCTCCTCCGGCCGCTGCCAGTAACCGGCCATCACCTGCGGCCCGCGCACGCAGACCTCGCCCGGCTCGCCGTCGGCGGCGGGCCGGCCGGCGTCGTCGCGCAGCTCCACCTCGGTGCCCGGCACCGGCATGCCGACGGTGCCGGTATAGCGTTCCACCGCCAGCGCGTTGACCGAGACCAGCGGCGAGGCCTCGGTCAGGCCGTAGCCTTCCAGCAGCACCAGGCCGGTTGTCCGCTGCCAGGCTTCGGCCACCGCCTGCTGCACCGCCGCGCCGCCGCCTATCGCCACCCGCCAGCGGCTGAAGTCCAGCTTGGCGAAGCCGGCGTGGTGCGTCAGCGCGTTGAACAGGGTGTTGACGCCGGTGAAGGCGTTGACCGGATGGCGGGCGAGCTCGGCCACCAGGCCGTCCAGATCGCGCGGATTGGTGATCAGCAGGCTATTGCCGCCCAGGCGGGCGATCAGCAGGCAGTTCACCGTCAGCGCGAACACGTGGTACAGCGGCAGCGGCGTCGCCACCACGGTCTGGCCTTCCAGCAGCGCGCCGCCCAGCACCAGCCGCGCCTGCTCGACGTTGGCCAGCAGGTTGCGGTGGCTGAGCATCGCGCCCTTGGCCAGGCCGGTGGTGCCGCCGGTGTATTGCAGGATGGCCAGCGCGTCCGGCGCCAGCCTGGCGTCGCGCCAGCGTCCGGCGTCGCCGCCGGCCAGCGCCCGACGGAAGGGAACGGCGCCCGGCAGATGGTAGGGCGGCACCAGTTTTTTCACGTAACGCACCGCCGCGTTGACCAGCCAGCGCTTGGGCGCGGGCAGCAGATCGCCGACCGCGGTGACGACCACATGCTGCAGCGAGGTGTCGGCGCGGGCTTCTTGCACTACCTGGGCGAAGTTTTCCAGCACCACGATGGCGCGGGCCTGGGAGTCGGCCAGCTGGTGGTGCAGCTCGCGCGCGGTGTACAGCGGATTGACGTTGACTGCCACCAGGCCGGCGCGCAGCACCGCGTACAAGGCCACCGGATATTGCAGCAGATTGGGCATCATCAGCGCCACCCGCTCGCCGGCGCGCAGCCCCAGCCCGCGGGTCAGATAATCGGCTAGCCGGGCGCTTTGCCGGTCCAGCTCGCGGTAGCTGAGGTCGCGGCCCATATTGTGGAAGGCGGTGTGGTCGGGGTAGCGGGCGACGGTCTGCGCCAGCATCTCTCCCAGCGAGGCGGCGGACAAGGCGTCGATCCGGTCGGGGGTGGCCGGGTGGCGGGCGAAATCCTGCATGTTTCCTCCTGTGCGCGCGGCGGAAGACGCGCCGCGGATGAGTCTTGTTATCGTGGGATGCGGGTGATGCGACATGCGGCAAGACGAGATTGCACCCGGGACGTTAATCCAATGTCATTGCAATTTCAATCGAACGTCCAGGCGGAACGTCCGCATGCGGGGGAGAAACCGTGAGAGTCCGCTCGTTGACGCGCGGATACAACAGGCGCGCGCGCCGGCCTTGAACAGGTTCTTGGGCGGACAAGCGCGAAAAAGCCGCCGGGCCTCGCGGCGCGGCGGCTTTCCATCAGGCGGGGAGAGCGCTCAGCTTTCCTCGTCCTCGCCGGCTTCTTCGACATGGTCGAGGCGGCCGGTGTAGCGCAGCTCCACGTCCTGGGTCAGCAGGTCCACCTTCACCACCGACAGCTGCACGCGGTCGCCGCGCGCCAGTTCCGGCAGGCCGGGTATGCGCAGCCTCAGCGGCAGGCCGTCGATGCGCACCAGGTCTTCCTTGATCACGGACGCGGTCGGCTCGGTGATGTTTTCCTGCAGCAGGTACTTCAGGCACCAGTAGTGTTCCATCTTGTCCTGGAACGACAGGTAGGCGCCGTAGGTGGCGTCGAAGTCGCGCAGGATGGCGAACAGCATCGCGTCGCCCTGGGCGAACTGCGGCTTCTCGCCTCGGATCATGGACGCCAGCTGGCGCTGGTTGATGAAGTCGCTGGCGCGGCGCAGCGGCGAGGTGCTCCACGCGTACTGGGCCACGCCCAGGCCCATGTGCGGTTCGGGGCGGGTGGTCATCCGCACCTTGCCCATGCTTTGCGCGCGGTACATTGCCGGGATGTCGGCCTCGGCCAGCATCCGGCCCCACTCGCTGTTGGCCAGGATCATCAGCTCGGACACCAGTTTGTCCATCGGCGCGCCGCGCTTGCGGATGGTGATGGACACCTGGCCGTCGACGACGTCGATGTTGTAGTCGTGCTGCGCCGGGCGGCTGGGGTCGTGCTTGCCGCGGCGCTTCTCCAGCGCCTCGGCGAACTGCCACAGCCACACCAGTTCGCGCTTGAACGGGTAGTCGACGCCGGGGTCGTTGGCCAGCGTTTCCTCGTTGAACACCTGCTCCAGCTCGGCGTGGCGCAGGTTGGCGGCCACCGGCACCCGCTCGATACGGTTTTCGAAGGCCAACAGCTCGAACTCCGGCGTCACCTCGGCGTACAGCGAGAACGCCGGGCAGTCGCGCCCTTCCTGCAGTGTGAACGCCTGCACCACGTCGTCCGGCAGCATGGTGATCTTGTCGCCGGGGAAGTAGGCGGTGGACAGCCGCGACAGCACCATCTTCTCGATGTCGGAATCCAGCGCCACGCCCAGCGTCGGCGCGGCGATGTGGATGCCGACGCGCTTGTTGCCGTTGGGCAGGTCTTCCACCGACAGCGCGTCGTCGATCTCGGTGGTGTTGGCGTCGTCGATGGAGAAGGCGCGCACCGCGGCCACCGGCAGCTCCGGCGGCTCGGCCGGCGGCGCGTACTTGCCGAAGCCGGCGCCCTTGGGGAAGTACTCCATCAGGAAACCGGCCATCAGGTAGTCGGGCACCGACGGAATGCCGCCCACCTTGTGCGCCAGGCGCAGCGGCGGCAGGTTCTGTTCGCGGCTGGCCTGATCGAAGGCCTTGAATTCCAGCGTGTTCTTGTCGGGCTTCCACAGCAGTTGCATCAGCTGGGCGCGGATGGCTTCCGGCAGCGCGCCGGCCTTCAGCTCGCCCACCCAGCCGTCTATCTGCTCCTGCTCGCGCTTCTTGCGCTCGACGCCTGCCAGCGCGGCCTGCAGCGCGTCCTGCGGCGCTTTCTTGTAGCGGCCCTTGCCCTTCTTGTAGAAGTACATCGGCGCGCCGTGCAGTCGGCTGATCAGCGCGGCGGCCTCGATCGCGGAGGGCTCGCGGCCGAAATAGTCGGCGGCCAGATCCTGGTAGCCGAACTCGTCGTCGGGGCTGCATTCCCACAGGAAATCCAGGTCGATGTCAGTGGCCACGTTGTCGGCCGACGGCAGAAAATCCGCCAGCGAGGAGCTAAACTCCAGAAAGACGTTGGCGCTCTTGATCTTGGCGCGTTTGCCGTACTGGGTGTCCACCTGCAGGCTGGCGTCGCTGCGCGACACGATGCTGCCGACTTTGAAACTGCCGCTCTCTTCGTAAAAAACGTTCATCAAAACTTGCCAGGCCGTTGAATTTAAGGGCGGATTATAGCAGTTCGCTCCGGCGGCAGAGCCACAAACTTCGCCGTCAGCCTGGCCGAATCCAACAGAAAACGGAACCATCGCCCGATGAAACAGGCTGCATCCATCCATCCGGGCCAGCGCATCCATCTGGCGCGGGAAATCGACCGCATCGGCTATATGCTGGTGTCGCGCTGGGAGCGGCCGCTGGCCGCGCATCTACTGTCGCTGGTGACGCGGATGGAAAACCTGGTGCGCGCCATCAGCTTGCTCGAGCTGGCCAAGGAGGCGCGCGCGTTGGCCGCGCTGCTGGAGCAGTGGCTGCAGCAGCCGGAGGCGGCGCCGTCGGAACGGGTGCGCTACGGCCAGCTGCGCCATCACCTGGGCGTGGTCTGCCAGCTGGGGCTGATGGAGCGCCAGCAGAACCTGGGCAGCCTGGACGGACTGCTGCAGCCGGGCGCGGAGGACGCCACGCTGTACATGTGGCTGCCGGCCGGCCTGGACGATGGCAGGCTGCAGCGCCAGCTGGCCTGCTTCGGCTTCGAGGTGACGGTGATGTCGCAGGCGGCCAAGCTGGCCAAGGCGCTGCAGCGGCAGGCGCCGGCCGCGGTGGTGGCGTTCGCCGACTTCACCGACAACGATCCCATCCGCCAGCTGGCGTCGGCGATCAGTAGCAGCTGCCCGCTGGTGATCACCTCGCCGCGGCGGGACTTCCCGGCCCGGTTGGAGGCGGTGCGGATGGGGGCCTGTGGGTTTCTCGACTGGCCGCTGCAGGTCAACCAGCTGGTGGATCTGCTCAGCTTCGGCGACATCGGCGAGCGGCGCGATCCGCTGCGGGTGCTGATCGTGGAGGACATGGCGTCGCTGGCGGGGCTGTACTCGCGCGTGCTGGCGGCGCACGGGGTGGAGGCCGCCAGCGAGACCAATCCGGAGCGGGTGCCGGAGCGTATCCAGCAGTTCAACCCGGACCTGATCCTGATGGACATGTACATGCCGCAGTGCAACGGCATCGAGCTGGCCAAGGTGATACGCCAGCAACGGCTGCTGGACGGCATTCCCATCGTCTTCCTGTCGGTGGAAAAGCGCCAGACGGTGCAGCTGGACGCGCTGACGCTGGGCATAGACGGCTTCCTGACCAAGCCGGTGGCGCCGGAAGAACTGGTGGTGACGGTGGTGAACCGCGCGCGCCGCTACCGCAAGCTGCGTTCCTACATCGTCAACGACAGCCTGACCGGCCTGCTCAACCACTCCCATCTGCACGGCCAGCTGGACAGCGCCGTCGAGCGCGCCCGCCGCGCCGGGCAGCCGCTGTCGCTGGCGATGCTGGATCTCGACTATTTCAAGCAGGTGAACGACAACTACGGCCATCAGGTCGGCGACGAGGTGCTGCTCAACCTGGCGCGTTTCCTGAAGGAGAGGCTGCGGCGCACCGACCTGGTGGGCCGCTACGGTGGCGAAGAGTTCGCCATCGTGCTGGCGGGCACGCCGGCGGACAAGGCGTGCAGGATGCTGGAAACATTGCGGCAGGATTTCTGCCGGCTGGAGCAGCAGGTGGGCGAGCGGACCTTCCGCCAGACTTTCAGCGTCGGCGTCAGCTCGCTGGCCAGCGCCGAAGACGCCACCAGCCTGGTGCAGCAGGCCGACGAAACGTTGTACCGCGCCAAGGCGGCCGGCCGCAACCGGGTGGAATGCTACGGCGGCTAGAAAAACAAAACCCCCGCGAGGCGGGGGCGTGCAAGCGGCGGACTAAGCCGCCGGCCCGTCCGGGGACGGGAAAGTCCATCAATTACTTGATGTTGTACTTGATCGAGTAGATCACGGCGTTCTGGTACGCGGTGCTGCCCAGCTTCTGGTCGGCGTAGCGGTACTGGATGCCGGTAGTCACTTCCTTGACCGGGGTCCACCACAGCGCGATGGCGCCGTTTTGGCCTACGCGCGGACGGTCGCCGGCTTTGTACGCGCCGATGAACTTGTCCTGGCGGTTGAACTCGGTTTCATGCCACTGGGTGATCATCAGGTTCTGGCCGAAAGCCTGGAACGGGTACAGCATCACATAACCGGTCATGAAGCCGTTGTAGCCGGATGCGGAGCCAGCAGGCATCAAGGCATCCATTTGGTTGTGGACACCGAAGAACGGCTTGATGCTCAATGCGCCGAAGCTCAGGTCGGTGCCCAGGCCCAGTACGCGGTTTTGAGTGAAGAAGTGGCGATCGGCGGGGCCGTTGCCACGGGTGTCGTAGATGTGGCCGTACAGCTGCACCGGCACGCCGCCGACTTCAGCCAAGTTGTAACGGCCGACTACTTTGGTGGTGAAACGGCGGTCGCGGCCCTCGGTATTGCCATTGCCCTTGCCCGGATTCTCGATGTCGAAGAAGCCGTACAGTTCGCCCCACTTGGCGCCCAGGCCGCCTTCGGCTTCCAGGTAACCAAAATCTTGTTTGCCGGATTGTTGGGTGGTGCGATCCGACCAGTCCAGCCAGTTGGCGCTGACGTTTGCGAAAGAGTATTCACCACCGGCGTGAGCCAGTGTGGAGGCGGCCAACAAGGACAGGGCCAGCAGCGACTTGCGAGTATTCATTGTTTCACCAGACTATTTTCGTGTAGTAAGCATCCGACAAGGCGTCGGCGAGCGCGCGCAGATTAGACTTAGAACCGGACGTATGCAAACAATTTGTCATCTGTCTGTCGCTTTTCTGCAAAGAAACGTTGAGCTGTTGTAACAAAATGACATAAGAGTTACATTCTGTTGCCATAATGCCACATGGAAATATCTCTACGTGGAGATAAGTATCTGAGCGCGCGCCGGTTTCTGGCTTGTTTCAGGTCAAACCATCGGGTCGGGCCAGCCGAAAATCCTCAGGTCCACCTTGCCGTTGGCATTGAATTCCACCCCTTCCTCCTCCAGCTGCAGCCGTTGCCAGTCGGCATGGTGGCTGCCCGGGCGCGACAGCCTGCCGCCGGCGCCCAGCACCCGGTACCAGGGCGCGGCGACGCCCTCGGGCAGGTTGCCGAGCAGATGGCCGACGTGCCGCGAGTGGCGCGGGTAGCCGGCCAGCTCGGCCAGCGTGCCGTAGGTGGTGACGCGGCCGGGCGGCACTTCGGCCAGCAGCGCCAGCACGCGGCGGGCGAATTCGGGCGGCATCAGCGGTAGCGCGGATTGGCGACGTAGGGATTGCCGCGCTTCTCCGCGCCTATGGTGGTGAACGGGCCGTGGCCGGGGATGACCACGGTGTCGTCGGGCAGGATGAACAGCTTTTGCTGGATCGCGTCTACCAGCTGCTGGTGGTTGCCCATCGGAAAGTCGGTGCGGCCGATCGAGCCCTGGAACAGCACGTCGCCGGCCACCAGCACCTTGGCCGCCGGGCTGTGGAACACCACGTGGCCGGGGGTGTGGCCCGGGCAGTGGATCACATTCAAGGTTTCCTCGCCGACGGTGACGGCGTCGCCCTCTTCCAGCCAGCGCTGCGGCGTCAGCGGCTCGCTGCGGGGGAAGCCGAACATCTGGCCCTGGGTGGGCAGCTGGTCCAGCCAGAAGCTTTCCGCGCGCTGCGGCCCTTCTATCTCCACGCCCAGCCGGTCGGCGAGAACGGCGGCGCCGCCGGCGTGGTCGATGTGGCCGTGGGTCAGCAGCAGCTTTTCCACCGTCAGGCCCTGGCTGTCCACCCAGGCCTGGATGCGGTCGATGTCGCCGCCTGCGTCGACGACGGCGGCCTTGCGGCTGGCGTCGCACCACAGCACGCTGCAGTTCTGGGCGAACGGGGTGACCGGGATCACGTGGTATTTCAGGGCCATGGCATTGCTCGCGGCGGAATCTCAATCCGCCATTTTGTCACGGCCGACGGCGCTTGGGGAGCGCCGGCTCACTGATACAGCGCGCTCTCGATGAAGTGGCGCGGCACTTTGGGTTTGGGCACCCGCGCGTCGAACCAGCCGCGCACGTCGCCGTCCAGGCCGATGCCGTGCATGAAGTTGTACAGCGCCTTGTTCAGCCCCTTGCCCATCAGCTCGTGGTCGGTGCCGGTGGGGTCGATGAAGCCGACGTCGTTCTTGGCGAAATCGCCTTTCGGCAGCGGCACCAGCTTGACGCCGTATTCTTCCGGGTTCTGTCCCACCGGCGAATGCACGGTGCAGGCGAAGCGGTGGAAGAAGCCGGACTGGATGCAGCCGTTGTCGAACAGCTGGCGCACGTATTCCAGCGCGTCCACCGTGTCCTGCACCGTCTGTGTCGGGAAGCCGTACATCAGGTAGGCGTGCACCAGCACGCCGGCTTCGGCGAAGCCGTGGGTGACGCGGGCCACCTGCTCCACCGACACGCCCTTCTTCATCAGCTTGAGCAAGCGGTCCGACGCCACTTCCAGGCCGCCGGAGATGGCGATGCAGCCGGATTCGGCCAGCAGCAGGGCCAACTCCGGCGTGAACGATTTCTCGAAGCGGATATTGCCCCACCAGGAGATGGACACCTTGCGCCGCAGCAGTTCCTCGGCCAGCGCTTTCAGCATCTTGGGCGGCGCGGCCTCGTCGACGAAGTGGAAGCCGGTCTGGCCGGTTTCGGCGATGATGGCCTCGATGCGGTCCACCAGCAGTTCGGCCGACGCGGTCTCGTAGCGCGAGATGTAATCCAGCGTCACGTCGCAGAAGCTGCATTTCTTCCAGTAACAGCCGTGGGCGATGGTCAGCTTGTTCCAGCGGCCATCGCTCCACAGCCGGTGCATCGGGTTCAGCATGTCCAGCAGCGACAGGTAGCGGTCTATCGGCAGGCCGTCCCAGGTGGGCGTGCCCACTTCGGAGAACGGCACATCGGCTTCCTGCATGTTCACATAGCGCACCGCGCCGTCCTGGCGCAGGAAGGTGCGCACCAGCCGGCTTGCGCCGCGTTTGCCCTCGATGTGTTCCATCAGCGCCAACAGCGGCCGCTCGCCGTCGTCCAGCGTCACGTAGTCGAAGTAATCGAACACCCGCGGCTCGGCCAGCTCGCGCAGCTCGGTGTTGGCGTAGCCGCCGCCGAGGCAGATCTTGATGTCCGGCCAATGGCGCTTGATGGTCTGGGCGATGCGAAAGGCCGCGTACACCGCGCCGGGGAACGGCACCGAGATCAGCACCAGTTGCGGCTGGTGCCGGTCGATCGCCTCGCGGGTCAGCGCGTCCAGCGTGTCGTCCACCCAGTTCGGCGCCGCCGCCAGCGCGCGCGCCAGCGGTTCGAAGCTGGGTTGCGACAAGGCCAGCGATTCGGCGTAGCGGACGAATTCGAAGCGCGGGTCCACCGCTTCGCGCAGCACGTCGGCGATGTCGTTCAGGTACAGCGTGGCCAGGTGGCGGGCGCGGTCCTGGGTGCCCAGCGCGCCGAAGGCCCAGGCCAGCGGATCGCCGCCGTCCGGATCGTCCGGGTCCACGTACACGTCCAACGAGGCGAAGCGCGGGCCTTCCGGCAAGTAGTTGCGGCCGGCGATGCGGTAGGACAGCGTGGCGTCGCGGCCTTGCAGGAAGCCTATCGCCGCGTCCACCGTCGCTGCGTAGCGGTCGTAGGAGATGTCGAACTGCATCATGCAGTCGCTGCGCTGGCGCATCGGGATGCGGTGCACGTGCTCGCGCAGCGTGGCCAGGCCGGCTTTGGAGAACAGCCGCAGCACCAGCGCCAGCGCCAGGTCTTCCTGGAACGCCGCCACGCCGCGCGAGCGCAGGAAGCCGGTGAGGTAGGCGGTGGATGGGTAGGGCGTGTTCAGCTGCGTCATCGGCGGGATGAGCGACAGCACGCGCAGGGAGCTGGCAGACATGCGAAAAATCCGGCGGGTGGTTCAAAAAGCATAGCCGGGTCAAGAGCCTGTTCATGATCTTTTTCCGGCGGCGGCCGCTCTTTGCCGGTGCAGGGCGCGAAAAACGAACCGCAGCAGTGTCATTCACTGCCAGGAGCGTTTGACAAAGCCATGCACCGGCAAAAAGCAGCCCCGAAGGGCAGACCAAGCCGGAGGCCATCTGAAGCGTTGTCAGGCTAGCCCTTGGAATGACCAAGGGCTGCGCCCTCCGCCTTTCATCTGGTCTCCGGCTTGGTCTGCGCTGTTCGCAAAAAGATCATGAACAGGCTCTTAAAGCCCGGCTGCGTGCGATTGTCCCACAGCGGACGGTGCGAGACTAGGCGGTCTTGGCGCTGAACTGCTCGAAGGCGGCCAAAGCGTGGGCGGAATACATCAGCGATGGGCCGCCGCCCATGTAGACGGCCATCGCCAGCGCTTCTTCCACTTCCGTCTTGCTGGCGCCCAGCTTGACCAATGCCTGGGCGTGGAAGCCCAGGCAGCCGTCGCAGCGCGCGGCCACGCCCAGCGCCAGCGCGATCAGCTCCTTGGTTTTCTTGTCCAGCGCGCCGTCGCGGGTGGCAGCGCGGGCCATGTCGTTGAAGCCCTGCATCACTTCGGGCACGTCGGCGCGCAGCGTGGCCAGGTGCTTGGAAATGGCGTGGGTCAATTCCGGGTAGTTGACTTCATTGCTCATGCTCAGGACTCCCTGTTGTGAAGATGGGCGGCGAACCGCTATTAGTATATTGATTTATATAATATCAATTGATATATTGAAGTCAAGCCGTTACGCAAGAGAGTCCGTCGTGAATCAAGCTTCTCCCCATCTCGCCGACATGCGCGCCGCCGCCGGGCAGGCCTGCGGCCTGCTGCGCGCGCTGGCCAATGAAGACCGCCTGCTGCTGCTGTGCCAGCTCAGCCAGGGGGAGCGGTCGGTGAGCGAGCTGGAAGAGACGGTTGGCATTCGCCAGCCGACCTTGTCGCAGCAGCTGGGCGTGCTGCGCAAGGAGGGCCTGGTGGCGACCCGCCGCGACGGCAAGCGCATCTATTACTCGGTGGCTGACGCCGACGCCTTGGCGGTGCTGGCCACGCTGTATCAACGTTTCTGTCCCGGGGAGGCATGACGATGATGGATTGGAGCCATTTCACGCCGGCGAGCGCCCTGGCCGGCGGCGCGCTGATCGGCCTCGCCGCCGCCTGGCTGATTTTGCTGAACGGCCGCGTGGCCGGCATCAGCGGCATCGTCGGCCATTTGCTGGCGCCGGGCGGCGACAAGGGCTGGCGGCTGGCCTTCGTCGCCGGCCTGGTGTTGTCGCCGTGGCTGTACCGGCTGTTCGCCGCGCCGCCGGCCATCCAGCTGGACGACAGGTGGTGGCTGTTGATTGCCGCCGGCTTGCTGGTCGGCTACGGCAGCCGGCTGGGCTCGGGCTGCACCAGCGGCCACGGCGTGTGCGGCTTGGCGCGGCTGTCGCCGCGTTCGCTGGCGGCGACGCTGGCCTTCATGGCCGCCGGCTTCGCCGCGGTGTGGCTGACGCGGCACTGGGTCGGATAGGAGGACAAGATGAAGCTTGTCAGCGCATGTCTGGCCGGGCTGATGTTCGGCATCGGCCTGATCGTTGCCGGCATGGCCAACCCGGCCAAGGTGCTGGGTTTCCTGGATCTGGCGGGCCGCTGGGACCCGTCGCTGGCGCTGGTGATGGCGGGCACCGTCGTTGTGGCGCTGCCGGCGTTCGCCCTGGCGAAGCGGCGCGATCGCGCGCTGCTGGGCGATGAAATGCGATTGCCGGCCGCGCGGAGCGTGGATCGTCGCCTGCTGCTGGGCAGCCTGGTCTTCGGCGCGGGCTGGGGGCTGGCCGGCGTCTGCCCGGGGCCGGCGCTGGTGCTGGCGGGCAGCGGCTTGCCTTCCGGCCTGCTGTTTTTGGCGGCGATGCTGGCTGGAATGCGGCTCCACCGCGCCCGCGCGGGGTGAATGCCGCCGTAGACGCGCAAGCAGGGGCGGCCGGAGCGATCTATATCTTCTTCATGTCATTGGAATGGAGATGGCCATGAGGCGATGGATACTCGCCGCGCTGCTTGGATGGGGATGGCTGGCGGGCGCGCCGGCGCGGGCCGAGCCGGCGCAACTGGCCCGGCAGCTGTGCGTCAGCTGCCACGGCGTGGATGGCAAAGGCCCGGGGGTCGCGCCGCGGCTGGCAGGCCAGCAGGCCGCCTATATCGTCCAGCAGCTGCAGGCGTTCCGCCTGCATCAGCGCGCCGACGGCGGCGCCCATCAGGCGGCGCTGGCCGTGCTGAAGGACGAGGCTGCGCTGCGGCAGTTGGCCGACTTTTTCGCCGCCCGTAAGCCGGCGCTCGGCGCGGCGCGAGGCGTCGACGCCGGGCTGGCGGCGGCGGGGCGCAAGCTGTACGCCGAGGGCAATCTGGCGGTAGGCACGCCGCCCTGTTTCAGCTGTCATGGCGAACGCGGCGAAGGCGGCTCGGCCGCGCCCAGGCTGGCCGGGCAGCTGCCGGACTACCTGGCCCGGCGCATGCGGGTGTCGGACGCGCCGCAGCCGGATTCGGCGATGGAGATGCAGGAAATCCTGAAGACGATGAGCGCCGACGACATCAAGGCGCTGCTGGCCTATTTGGCCACGCTGTAGCCGGACAAAAGAAAAGGCCACGCAAGGTGGCCTCAAGTTTCGGAGAAAAAAATCCTTCCGGCACGGCGGTCCGGATGGACACGGGCCGCGCACGGCCCGTCTTTTTCAGCCGGTGATTCTAACGTCGACGATGGCGCGAGGCAATCGTTTCAGTCGCCCAGCGCCGCCAGCAGCTCCGCTTGCTGTTCGGCGATCAGCGCGCTGGTCAGTTCGACCAAGTCGCCGTCCATCACCTGGTCCAGCTTGTACAGCGTCAGGTTGATGCGATGGTCGGTGATGCGGCCTTGCGGATAGTTGTAGGTGCGGATGCGCTCGGAGCGGTCGCCGGAGCCGATCAGGCTCTTGCGTTCGGCGGCTTCCTTCTGGTTCTTTTCGCGCAGCTGGATGTCGTAGATGCGCGCGGCCAGCACCTGCATCGCGCTGGCCTTGTTGGCGTGCTGCGAGCGGCCGTCCTGACACTCCGCCACAATCCCCGTCGGAATATGGGTGATGCGCACCGCCGAGTCGGTCTTGTTGATGTGCTGGCCGCCGGCGCCGCTGGCTCTAAAAGTATCGATGCGCAGGTCGGCCGGGTTCAGCACCACTTCGGCGATCTCATCCGCTTCGGCCATCACCGCCACCGTGCAGGCGCTGGTGTGGATGCGGCCCTGGGTTTCGGTGGCCGGCACGCGCTGCACGCGGTGGCCGCCGGATTCGAACTTCAGCCGCGAGTACGCGCCCTGGCCCACCAGGCGGACGATGGCTTCCTTGTAGCCGCCGAGGTCGGATTCGCTGGAGGACACGATCTCCACCTGCCAGCGGTTGCGCTCGGCGTAGCGGGTGTACATGCGCAGCAGGTCGGCCGCGAACAGCGCCGCCTCGTCGCCGCCGGTGCCGGCGCGGATTTCCAGGAAGATGTTCTTGTCGTCGTTGGGATCCTTGGGCAGCAGCAGTTTCTGCAGCTCGACGTCCAGCGCTTCCAGCCTGTCCTTGCCCTCGGCGATTTCCGCCTGGGCGAATTCCTTCATTTCCGGATCGGCCAGCATGTCCTCGGCGGCGGCGATGTCGCCCTCGCACTGCCGGTAGGCGGCGAAGGTTTCCACCACCGGCGTCAGCTCGGCGTGTTCGCGGGTGAGTTTGCGGAAGGCCTCCATGTCCTGGGTGGCCGTTTCGCTGGCAAGCAGGTGGGTCACCTCTTCCAGACGGTCGGCCAGCTGGGCGAGCCTGGCCGCGATAGACGCTTTCATTACGACTCCGGATGTAAACGGTAAAGCCGCGCGATGGTCTGCACCTGCGCGTCATGCTCCGCGCCGCTGCCCGAGGACAGGGCCTGGGTCGGCGGGTGCATCAGTTTGTTGGTCAGCTGGACGGACAGGGCCTCCAGCACTTTTTCCGGCGCGTCGCCGCGCGCCAGTTGCTTCATCGCGCCTTCCAGCGCGTGGCGCCGGGCGCGGTCGGCCTCGTCGCGCAAGGCGCGGATCAGCGGCACGGTTTCTCGTTTCTTCAGCCAGTCGGTGAACTCCGCCACCCGCGTCTGGATGATGGTTTCGGCCTCTTCTGCGGCGCTCTGCCGCGCTTCCTTGCCCACTTCGACGATGCCGGCGATGTCATCGACGCTGTACAGGAACACGTCGTCCAGCTTGCCCACCTCCAGCTCGACGTCGCGCGGCACGGCGAGGTCCAGCATGAACATCGGCCGATGGCGGCGCGCCTTGATCGCCCGCTCCACCATGCCCTTGCCGATGATGGGCAACTGGCTGGCGGTGGAGGTGACTACCACGTCGTAGCGCGCCAGCGTTTCCGGCAGCTCGGCCAGCGTGACGGCGTTGCCGCCGAACTGCTCGGCCAGCCGTTGCCCGCGCTCCAGCGTGCGGTTGGCCACGGTGATACAGGACGGATTGCGCGCGGCGAAGTGGGTGGCCACCAGTTCGATCATCTCGCCGGCGCCGACGAACAGCACGTTCAGTTCGGCGATGGATGGAAAGATCTGCTCCGCCAGCTTCACCGCTGCCGCCGACATCGATACCGAGCTGGAACCGACCGCGGTGTTGGACCGCACTTCCTTGGCCACCGCGAAGGTGCGCTGGAATAGTCCGTTCAGCAGCGTGCCCAGCGTGCCGGCGTGTTCGGCGCTGCGCACCGCGTCCTTCAACTGGCCCAGGATCTGCGTCTCGCCCAACACCATCGAGTCCAGCCCCGACGCGACGCGGAAGGCGTGGCGCGCGGCCTGGGACGCCTCCAGCCGGTACAGATAGGGCTCCAGCTCGGTCCGGTTCAGGCCGTGGAACTGGCACAGCCAGTCCAGCGCGGCATGGGGGTCCGGGCTGCTGCAGTAGATCTCGGTGCGGTTGCAGGTGGAGACGATGGCCGCCTCCCGCGCCGCTTGCGAAGCCAGCAGACTTTCCAGCGCGCGCGGCAGGGTTTCGGCCGGGAAGGCCAGCTTTTCCCGTATCGACAGCGGTGCGGTGTGATGGTTGAGTCCGAAGGCAAGCAGATGCATGGGCGGAAACGCCGCGGGACGAAAACAGGACATTTTAGCCTAAGTCGCCGATGCCGTCCCGCGAGGCGTGACGCGTGCATGGGATTGGATGATCCGATGAGGCTGCCTGACCGGAATGATTGGGCGGAGAATGGGGATCATGACAACTTGTTGTTTTGTTGACACAGTCTTCGCGCTGAATATCGAGCGGTGTTAATGGAAAAACACACTTTTCATCAATGGATTAACAAATGGGGGCGCTGCTTCCCCATTCTTTCTGGTGAGAGGCGGAAGGCAAACAATTTGCCGTTGACATGTTTTGATGCCATTTTCATTCCCTGCCGCAGTGTTGCAACCATGTGACAACGACGGCATAGATTTGCGCCCACGCAGCGCAGACACCGTGATGAACAAAGGGAAACGAGATGAGAGTCAAGACTCTTGCCCAGGCGATCGCCGCGATCGGCCTGCTGGGCAGCGGCTTCGCGCATGCCGCAGAAGACAGCCAACTGGAACGGGTGACGATTACCGGCTCCAACATCAAGCGCAGCATCAAACAGGAAAAAGCGCTGCCGGTCACCATCCTCAAGACTGAAGAACTGGCCAAGCAAGGCTTGACCACGGTCGAGCAAGTGGTCAACAGCATAGCAGCCAACCAGTCCACTCAAGGCTCCTCCTACTCGGTGGGTGCGTCCACTGGCGGCGGCTCTTTCGCTAGCCTGCGCGGGCTGGGCAATCAATACACGCTGGTATTGCTGGATGGCCGCCGCATGGCCAACCAGGCCATTGACGGCACTTCGGCCGACCTGAACGCCATCCCGTTGTCGGTGATCGACCGGGTGGAGGTGTTGCTTGACGGCGCGTCCGCGATCTACGGCACCGACGCGATCGGCGGCGTGATGAACTTCATCACCAAAAAAAGCGTCAAGGGTCTGAATATCGGTGGCAGTTTCGCCAATCCCCAGCATGGCGGCGGCGATGAAAAGCGCATCAATGCTTCGTATGGCCTGGGTGATCTGGCGCAAGACGGCTTCAATGTCTACGGCGCGATCGACTATCTGAAGCACGATGCCATCATGGCCAGCCAGCGCGACTTCTCCAACAAGATCACCGCGGATACCGGCAACAGCCCGAATGCTTGGCCGGGCAATTACGTGGACGGCGTGAGCAAGACCTGGAAAGGCACCAGCGCGAAGTGTCGGCCGCCTTATTCCCAACCGATTGGTGGGATTTGTAAAGAATACTATTCTCTGTACCCGGCATTGTCGCCTGAGGTCGAGCAGATTTCCGGCATCCTGCGCGGCACCAAGCGTTTGGGCGACAACCATGAGCTGTCGCTGCAATACACACGCACCGAAACGATCACCACCTCGCAAAACGCGCCGCTGCCAACCGGCGGTGAGATCACTCGCGCCAACGCGACCGACCCGACCAAGCGCGACCTTCTTTATGTCCGCACCGTGCCGCTGGGCAATCGCGAAACCGAGGCCAACTCCGTCACCCAGCGATTGATGCTGAACCTGGAAGGCTTGGTGGCTGGTTGGGATTACCGGGCTGGCATTGGCCGTTCGGAAAACCTGGTGAAAGAGACGCTGACCTCGGGTTATGTCAGTAAATCCAGAATGCAGGCCGCGGTGGATAGCGGCGCGTTGAATCCGTTCGACGGCAGCAACCTCGCCGCCTGGCGCGCCGTGGGAATCTCCGGCCAGACCAAGGAGGCCAAGTCCACGATCGACATGGCGGATGCCAAGATCAGCCGCGAGTTGTTCCAATTGCCCGCCGGCATGGTCGGAGTGGCATTGGGCGCTGAAGTGCGCCGTGAAAGCTTGAGCACGGTCTACAACAAGGCCATCACCCGCGACGCGCTGAGCACGGGTCAGAGCAAGACAGAGGATTCGATGGGCAGCCGTTCCGCCTACGCCATTTTCGGCGAGGCGGAGATTCCGGTGGTGAAAAACCTGGATCTGCAGCTCGCCACTCGCTACGACCATTACAGCGACACTCAGAGCTCGTTGAACCCCAAGGTGGCGTTCAAGTTCCAGCCTGATCCGAAGGTGCTGTTCCGCGGCTCCGCCAGCAAGGGTTTCCGCGCGCCGTCGCTGTACGACATTTATCGTCCCAATCAGCTGCAGCTGACCGGCACCAAGTTCGTCGATAACGCCGCGTGTCCGGGGGGCGTGCCCCTGCCAGGCACTGATGGCACCGGTTGCAGCAAGATGCAGCGCGACAAGCGCGTCGGCGGCAGCAAGAACCTGAGCCCGGAAAAGTCGTCCTCCCTGTCGTTCGGCATGGTGATCGAGCCGACCAAGGATTTCACCGCCAGCGCGGATCTGTGGTGGACGATGATCAAGGACCAGATCAATATTCTCGACGAAACCCTGATCCTGGATAACCCGTCGAAGTATGCCAACCGCTATGTGCGCGACGCCAACGGCAACTACGATTACATCATCGACGACATTTCCAACCTGGGGAACATCAGCGCTTCCGGTGTCGACCTGCGCATGAGCTGGACGCTGCCGAAATCGTCGTTCGGCACTTTCATGCTGACGCTGGACGGCACGTATTTGGCCAAGTATTCGTATCAGAACGAAAAAGGCGGCGATTACACCAATAGCGTCGGCACTTACGTGGACGCAGGTCCCAACTTCCGCTGGCAGCACAACCTGACGCTGAATTGGATGTATGGACAGTGGAGCACGATTCTGTCGCAGAACTACAAGTCCGGCTACACCGACCAGAACGCTACCGATAACTCGGCGGGCAGCAATCACATGGTCAAGCCTTACTCCACCTGGAATCTGTCCGCTTCCTACGCCTGGAACAAGCAATTCACGGTGACGGCCGGCGTCAAGAACCTGTTCGACCAGGAGCCGCCGTACAGCAATCAGCAAAGAATGACCCAGCAGAACTACGATCCGCGTTTCACCGATCCGACGGGCCGCAGCTTCTTCCTGAAGGGCGCGTACAAGATGTAAGCTTGCTTCATCTTTCGCTGAAAGACGAAACGGACAACCTGAGGGTTGTCCGTTTTTTATGGCTGGCGGCGCTTACTCCCGCCTCATGTCCACATGCAGAATCCCGCCGTCGTCATATGGTTCCGACACCGGCAGGAAGCCGAATGACGCGTACAGCGAGCTGGCGTCCACCTGGGCCGACAGCATGACGGGCGCGTCCGGGAAGTGGCTCTGGCACTGCGCCACCGCCTGCTCCATCAGCGCCTTGCCCAGGCCCCGGCCGCGCGCTTCCGGCGCCACCACCACCCGGCCGATGGCCGCCGCGTCCGGGTATTTCTCGCCCGGGGCGATCAGGCGCGCGTAGGCGAGCAGCCGGCCGGCGTCGTCGCGGCCGGACAGGTGCAGGCAGCGGGTGTCCACGCCGTCCACGTCGCCGTAGATCGACTGCTGCTCCACCACGAACACCTGGTCGCGCAGTTGCAGCGCCTGGTACAGCGCGAGCGGCGTGAAGCCGTCGAAACCGTGGCAGTGCCACGCTATCTTGTTTGCCATAGTAGAATCCCCTCATTCCGGTAACGACCGCTCCGATGTTATGCCATCCGGCGCGGCCATGTGCCCTTATCCAGATCAAGACACCAACATCAAGAATATGAACGACCACGATCTCTTCGCCCAGCCGGACGCTGCCGGCGATAACCTGCCGCCGCCGCCCGCCGCGCCGGATGCCGTCGGCGGCGACTGGATTCCGCTCGACCTCTACGCCGAGCGCGCCTATCTGGAATACGCGATGAGCGTGGTCAAGGGCCGCGCGCTGCCGGAGGTGGCCGACGGCCAGAAGCCGGTGCAGCGCCGCATCTTGTACGCGATGCGCGACATGGGCCTGGCCCACGGCGCCAAGCCGGTGAAGTCGGCCCGCGTGGTCGGCGAAATCCTGGGTAAATACCACCCGCACGGCGACAGCTCGGCCTACGAGGCGCTGGTGCGGATGGCGCAGGACTTCACGCTGCGCTACCCGCTGATCGACGGCCAGGGCAACTTCGGCTCCCGCGACGGCGACGGCGCGGCGGCGATGCGTTACACCGAGGCGCGGCTGACGCCGATCGCCGAGCTCTTGCTGTCCGAGATCGACATGGGCACGGTGGACTTCATCCCCAATTACGACGGCGCCTTCGAAGAGCCGTCGCTGCTGCCGGCTAGGCTGCCGATGGTGCTGCTCAACGGGGCCTCCGGCATCGCCGTCGGCATGGCGACGGAAATTCCGCCGCACAATCTGACCGAGGTCGCCGCCGCCTGCGTGGCGCTGCTGGACGACCCGACGCTCGACACCGCCGCGCTGATGCGCTACGTGCCCGGCCCCGACTTCCCCGGCGGCGGCCAGATCATCACCCCGGCCGCCGACATCCTGTCCGCCTACGAAACCGGCAGGGGCAGCGTGCGGGTGCGCGCCAAGTGGGAGCTGGACAAGTTGGCGCGCGGCCAGTGGCGCGCCATCGTCACCGAGTTGCCGCCCGGCTCGTCGGCGCAGAAGGTGCTGGCGGAGATCGAGGAAGCGACCAACCCCAAGCTGAAGGCCGGCAAAAAGCAGCTGTCGCAGGATCAGCAAAACCTGAAGAAGCTGATGCTGGACCTGCTGGACCGCGTCCGCGACGAGTCCGACAGCCAAAGCCCGGTGCGGCTGGTGTTCGAGCCCAAGTCCAGCCGCCAGGACCCGGACGAATTCATGAACATCCTGTTGGCGCAGACCAGCCTGGAAGGCAACGCCTCGCTGAACCTGGTGATGATAGGCCTGGACGGCCGCCCGGGTCAGAAGGGCCTCAAGCCGATTCTCACCGAGTGGATAGACTTCCGCCGCGCCACCGTCACCCGCCGGCTGGCGCACCGCCTGGCCCAGGTGGACAAGCGCATCCACATCCTGGAAGGCCGGATGATCGCCTTCATCCACATCGATGAAGTGATCCGGGTGATCCGCGAGTCGGACGAGCCCAAGCCTGACCTGATCAAGGCCTTCGGCCTCACCGAAATCCAGGCCGAGGACATCCTGGAAATCCGCCTGCGCCAACTGGCGCGGCTGGAAGGCTTCAAGCTGGAAAAGGAGCTGTCCGATCTGCGTGAAGAACGCGAGGGCCTGCGCCACATTCTGGACACCCCGGATGCGCTGACCCGCCTGATCCGCGACGAGATCCAGGCCGACGCCGCCAAGTACGGCGACAAGCGCCGCAGCGAGATCAAGGCCGCCGAGCGCGCGGTGCTGACCCAGACCACCGCCGACGAGCCGGTGACGCTGCTCCTGTCGCAAAAGGGCTGGATCCGCGCCCGCGTCGGCCACAACGTGGAGCTGGAAACGCTGAGCTTCAAGGATGGCGACGCGCTGGCAGCGGTGGTGGAGACGCGCACGGTGTGGAACGCCATCGTGCTCGACCACAACGGCCGCGCCTACACCATCGACCCGGCCACGGTGCCGACCGGCCGCGGCGACGGCGTGCCGGTGGCGTCCTTGGTGGACCTTCAGGACGGCGCCAAGCCGGCGCAGCTGATTTCCGGCCGCGACGAGGATAAGTTCGTGGTGGCCGGCAGCGGCGGCTACGGCTTCATCGCCAAGATCGGCGACATGGCCGGCCGGGTGAAGGCCGGCAAGGCCTTCATCACGCTGGACGCCGGCGAGACGGTGCTGGAGCCGGTGAAACTGCCTGCCGCGCCGCTGGAACAGTTGCAACTGGTGGCCGCCAGCGACAGCGACCGTCTGCTGGCTTTCCCGGCCGCCGAGCTGAAGGAGCTGGCCAAGGGCCGCGGCCTGATGCTGATGGCGCTGGACGACGGCGCGGCCTTGACCGCGATCGGCCTGGTAGCCGGCGACAAGGCGCTGCTGTCCACCACTTCCGTCCGCGGCAAGGTGGCGGACGAGAAGCTGGCGCTGGAGGAGTTCGTCGGCAAGCGCGCCAAGAAAGGCAAGCTGATGCCGAAGAAGTGGCGGGTGAGCAGGATTCGGGAGCTGCCGATGTGATGTTCAGGACAGCCCAGCCGCAAACGCTCAGTCCCCGCGCCGCCTTGTTGTTCGTCAACGGCTTCCGCGCGTTGCTGTTGCTGGTGCTGTTCACGCTGTCGCTGCTGCCCGGCGGCGACGGCCAGTCGCTGATCGAGGGCGGCCGGCAGTTCTATGCCTGGTCCGGCATCTACCTGTTGCTGATCGGCGTCTGGTATTCGCTGCGCGAGGGCAAGCTGGGCCACACGCTGCAGCTGACGCTGGCCATCGCCGCCGACATCGCGATGATGGTATGGCTGATGGCGATGAACGACGGCATACACGGCGGCTTTGGCCTGCTGCTGCTGCCCTACCTCGCCGCCGCCGGTCTGTTGTCCACTGGCCGCTACGCCTTGTTCTACGCCGCCATCGCCACGCTGGCGCTGTTCAGCTATTCCGGTTTTGAGCACTGGCTGGGCTTGGCCCGCCAGTTTGACCTGTCCTACAGCGCGCTGCTGGCTTCCGCCTGCTTCGTCACAGCCATCGCCACCTGGCGGCTGGGCCGGATGGCGCGGGCGTCGGAGGAACTGGCGGCGCAGCGCGGCGGCGAGATCGCCAACCTCAACCACCTGAACGAACTGATCCTGCAAAGCCAGCGCGACGCGGTGGTGGTGCTGGACGAGGACGGCCACCTGCGCCAGTTCAACTTGCAGGCCGAGCGCTATTTCAACCGCTTGCAGCGCGGCCAGCTGTTGCCCGAGCTGTTGCCGCTGGTAAGCCGCTGGCGCGACGACGGCTCGCCGGCGCTGCCCACCTTCGTCGAGCACAGCGCGCGCGGCCGACAGTTGGTGGGGCGGCTGGTGCCGGTGCCGGTGCCCGAAGGCCAGATGCGCGGCGTGGTGCTGTTCATGCGCGACATGGCCGACATGGCGGAGGAAGCCAAGCGGGTGAAGCTGGCGGCGCTGGGCCGCCTTACCGCCAACATCGCGCATGAGATCCGCAACCCGCTGTCCGCCATCAGCCATGCCGGCGACCTGCTGGCCGAGGATGAAACCGACCCGGCGCGGCAGCGCCTGCTGCGCATCGTCCAGGACAACGCGCGCCGCATCAACGGCATGGTGGAGGATGTGCTGACGCTGGGCCGGCGCGATCGAGTCCGCCGCGAACCGATAGAACTCGCGCCCTTCGTCGCCCAGCAGCTCGAGCATTTTTCGATGTCGCAGCCGGATGCCGCCGGCGCTGTGCGCTGCGAGCTGGCCGACGATTGCCGGCTGAGCTTCGACCGCGGCCACCTGGCCCAGATACTGGGCAACCTGCTGGCCAACGCCTGGCGCCACGGCAGCCGCCGGCCCGGCTCGGTGCGGCTGCAGGCCGGCATCGCCGAAAACCACCTGATCCTGCGCGTGATCGACGACGGCCCCGGCGTGGCCGAAGCCGACCAAGCGCGGCTGTTCGAACCCTTTTTCACCACGGAAAGCGCCGGCAGCGGCCTGGGGTTGTACATCGCTCGCGAGCTGGCCGAGGCCAACGGCGCGCGGCTGGACTACAGCCCGCCCGGCGGCGTTTTCCGGCTGATCTGTCACCTGGCCTATGACTAAGACACTGCGCGTATTGATCGTCGACGACGAGCCGGACATCCGGGAGCTGCTGGAGCTGACCTTGCTGAAAATGGGCCTCGCCCCGGCATGCGCCGGCAGCGTCGCCGAGGCGCGCGCCGCGCTGGACGGGGGAGGCTTCGATCTGGCGCTGACCGATATGCGGCTGCCTGACGGCGAGGGTCTGGAGGTGGTCAACCACATCGGCGAGTCCGGACTGGATGTGCCCATCGCCGTGATCACCGCCTACGGCAGCGCCGACAATGCGGTGCGGGCGATGAAGGCCGGCGCTTTCGACTATCTGCAGAAGCCGGTCAGCCTGGCCCAGCTGCGCAGCCTGGTGAAGACCGCGCTGAAGGTGGAAACGCCGGTCGCCAAGGCGGTCGCGCAGCAAAGGCTGCTCGGTGAGTCGCCGGCGATCCAGGACGTGCTGCGGCTGGCGGACAAGCTGTCGCGCAGCCAGGCCGCGGTGTACATCGGCGGCGAGTCCGGCACCGGCAAGGAACAGGCGGCGCGGCTGATCCACGAACTGGGGGCGCGCGCCGACAAGCCTTTCGTCGCCGTCAACTGCGGCGCGATTCCGGAAACCCTGATGGAGAGCGAATTCTTCGGCTGCCGCAAGGGCGCGTTCACCGGCGCCGACGCCGACCGCGACGGCTTTTTCCAGCAGGCCCAGGGCGGCACGCTGTTCCTGGACGAAGTGGCCGAGCTGCCGCTGGCGATGCAGGTGAAGCTGCTGCGCGCGATCCAGGAAAAGACCGTGCGCAAGCTGGGCGCCAGCCAGGAAGAGGCCTTGGACGTCCGCATCATCTGCGCCACCCACCGTGATCTGGCGGCGCGGGTGGAGTCGGGGCAGTTCCGCCAGGACCTGTATTACCGCCTCAATGTGCTGCCGCTGAAGATGCCGCCATTGCGCGAGCTGCGCGACGACATCCCCCTGTTCGCCGAGAGGCTGCTGCAGCGCTTCGGCGGCGCGGCGGCACCGCAGTTGTCCGCCGACGCGCGCCGCGCGTTGCTGGACTACGCCTACCCCGGCAACTTCCGCGAACTGGAAAACATACTGGAGCGGGCGGTGGCTTTGGCCGCCGGCCCTTCGCTGTCCCGCGCCGACCTGCAGCTGACCCCCTGCGCCGACTACGCGCCGGAGCTCGGCAGCGACGAGCCGCTGCAGGATTATCTGGATCGAGTCGAGCGAGAGGCCATCGTCAAGGCGCTGGAAGGCACCCGCTACAACCGTACCCAGGCCGCGAAAAAACTGGGCGTCACCTTCCGGTCGCTGAGGTATCGGATGGAGCGGCTGGGGGTGAAATAGGCTGCGGGCGGCGCAAGCGGCGGTTTGCCTACGCCGCGGCGTCGACGATCCTGATGCCGTGGCAGCGGTGCAGTTCGCCCAGGATATAGATCCCGATATTGGGGCTCCAACTCGCGTCCAGCAAATTCAGCAAGGCGTCCACGCGAAGAATCTCGCCGTCATTGATCTTCGCGATGAATGGAATCAGGCAGGAGAAGTACCTGAATTCGACTTTGTGGCCTCGGACATAGATATACATCTTCTCGGTGGCGATGGATTCGCGCAGCAAGATCTTGTACGGTTTTTCAATCTGAATCCGGTCCTGCAGCGCAAGACTGACGCGGTCTTCCCGCGGGAAGGGCGCGTTCCTGTAGCCGGCGTTGCTATGCACGCAGTAGCGCCAGTCTTGATAGGTTTTCCTGAGCAGCTCGCTGTAGCTCAGCTGCTTGTACTCATCGGCAACCTGGTATTTTTCGACGATGTGGTCAATCCCGCTGGTGTCGTCGAGCGGGGTGGTGTCGTATTGGAAATCGTCGGTGGTTTCAACGGGAATCTGCTTGATGATGCGCTGATGCAGATGTTTCGCCAGATGGTCATCGGTATGGTTGTAGCGCCAGATAGTGATGCCGATGGATAGGGCATCCTGCTGGCCGATATGGTAAGTGCCTTCCGGCATGTAATAGATGTCGCCGCTTTCGAATTGATACTCTTCCGCGTATGGCCGCAGCTCATTGAAATTTTTCTTGGTAAAGCCGTGCGTCGCCAGAAGGTCGCGATACTGCTTGGGCTCCCAGACATACATGGTCTTGCCGGCGGGGCCAAGATGGAAGTGCATGACGCTCTCCCCTCTTTTATCCTGGTGTATGCCAAGAGGGGTCTTGTCGTAGTTGCCGACGAAGATGGTGAACTGGGCTCCGCCGCGCGGATACCCTATTTTCTCAAAAAATGGGGACAAGCAAATGGCTATCTCGCTTGTCAATGCCAGATCGAATTTTTCGCCGGAGTTAAGAATGATGCCGAATTTCTTGCCGCCAAAAACGCGATCCGTCCACTGTTCCAATGTTTCCGCATCCTGAGGCGCAAGTTCGAAGAAATTCTCCATCTCTTCGAAATCCAATTGCCGGCCCTCAACGTAAACCCGATACCCGAACTGGGTGGTTTTTAGTTTGCCAAGCTGGGACAGTATGCCCATCACGCTCTGTTTGTATGATTCCACTCTGTTCTGGCTGATGGCGTTTTTTATTACAGCCGGCTTGTTGAGACTGTCGGTTTGAGTAATGAATTTGTCCCACCAGGTGTTGCTGAATTCTGTATTGTGAGTTTTTTTTTCGGATTCAGTCACTGTAGTCTTTCCAGAGATAAGTGGTTCGATACTGCGGTGAGGGACAGCCTGGTCGAAAGCAAGCGCGATATAGAACCTCATATCGCAGCTTGCTTTCAAGTGTTGGAATCAGCTGGGGTGCCCGGGCGATTCCTCACTTTGCGGCATTAGTCTTGTTGCTGTTGTTGTTGCTCTTGCTGCTCCACCTCAAGCCGGCCGCCGGAAACAGAGATTTCTTCCGCGGGAGTCAGGACCTGGATACCCAGAAAGTCCTTGATGTCTTCTTCTTTGGTGAAGTCGGCAACTTGCTTTTGATTCGACATGGTTTTTCCTCTAGTGATGTAAGTTGTTATGACGGACAACTTTTCCGTTACTGCCACATCTACCTAGGCAAATCATGCCTGGGCAAATTTTGAATCGCGCGGCCAGCCTGTCAAAATAGAGGGCCGATTTAGCTAAAAGGGCAGGGAGACCAGAATCATGTCAATAAATGTGACGGAATCTGATTAATTCGAGGATTATGTTTTCTCAATGTCATTGTCATTACTTTTGCAAGTTGCGATCGACTTTGTCAATGCGCATGAATATGACGATGATCTTGTCGCGGCGGGGTGTCTCAACATCACAACAAGCAGTCGGCCGAGCCTCCGCTCTGCTGGAGGAAGGCTATGGGCATGCGGAATAAGACCATGCGGCGATGCCACACGCCGATCCGCTTCCGCAGTCCCGCCTGGCTCGCCGACGCGCATGGGGTGAAGGGGCGGCATGGCGCTGGAGGCTAGCCGGCAGTGGCCGGCTCCGCTTGCGCACTGCGCTTGCGTCGGCGCATCCAGTAGTCCAGCACCAGTCGTTCCGGCAGGTTCAGCTTGAATGACGGGCAGCCGGTTTCGCCGTTGTACCACAGCTTGGCGCAGCCGCCGCCGCATACCGGAAACAGCGGGCAACGGGGACAGGGCGACAGGCCGGTCCGGATGTCGGCGTACCACTCGCGGGTAACGGCCTTGTCGTTGCGCGCCTGGTCTATGGTGCGGATGTGGCCGATCTTGTATTGGGGCGCATCGTATTTGGGCGTATACGGAAACTCGTAGCAGGGGTAGATATTGCCGTAGGCGTCATAGACCTCGGCGTCGGGCATCACCACCATGCAGGGCGCGATGGAGCGGGCCGGCAGGATGCGGTCGAATTCAAAACCCCGCCGGATCGCATGCGCCGTCCAGTCTATTTCCCGCGCGGCGAAGTCCGCCGCCGCCAGGCTGTCGCGGTCGGCCTGGTTGCCGCCCCAATCCACCACCGGGCGAAAATCCAGCCCCACATTGCGCGCCGCCAGCCCCCGATCGGCCAGCAGGTCTATCAGATCGGCAACCTTGTCCTGGTTGTGGCGGTTGATATTGATGCGGATCGTGATGCCGCTGCGGTTGGCGCTGAATTCCGGCATGCCGGTCACGTCGACCAGATTTTGCAGGATGATGTCGAAACTGCCGCCGCCGGCCTTGACCGGCCGCATCAGGTCGTGGGTGTCGCCGATGCCGTCCAGCGTGATCTGGAAGCTGTTGACGCGTTGTCGCTGCAGGCGCAGATACACGTCGGGTTTGAAGCTGAGCCCGTTGGTGACCATGGAGGCGAAGAAATGGACGCCGGCCGGCCCGCATTGTTCAATCAACTGGCCGCTGATGTCCTCTATCTGTTTCAGCGCCAGAATGGGTTCGCCGCCATACCAGTTGATCGCCAGCCTGGTGTAGGACTTGCGCCGCAGCGTGTCCATGATGCGGGCGACGATGCGGGCGGAGGTGTCGTCATCCAGATTCTTTTTGACGTGCTGCTGGCCGCAGTACCCGCAGCCCAGCTGGCAATTGGCGGTAGGCTGCAATGTCAGGCTGAGGGTATGGGTTTCGCGTATGCCGCGCTGGTTCTTTTCCAGCAGGTCCAGGAATTCGTCGCTAGTGGGCGGGACCAGCACCTCGTCGGCCCGCAATTGCAGCAGCGTCGCCTGATCGATACGGTCGAACTCGCCGGCGAGCAGGCTGCGGTAGATCCTTTCCTTGACCAGCAGCGACTTGCCGGTCCGGCTGGCGAACAGCAGGCGGGAAGGATCGGGATGGTGGGCCGGACTGACGATGTCCGAGGCGATCAGGTATCGGGACAGAACGTATTCGCCATGCATGCTGGCTCTCCCAGGTCATCGGAACGGCAAGGCCATGCGGGCGACGCAGGCGGTCCGGCCACTGCCATGGCCTGGGGCGGGCCGCCTTTGTCGTTTCGGAGCGGCGGGCTGCAAGGGCGCATCGCGTGTTTTCCCGCTTCGCGCGGCGCGCCGGATCCTGCCTGCCGCGATCAGCCGGCTGGGACTGCCTTAGCCGGAGAAGCCCTTGTCACATCTGACATAACCCGAGTCGCATTGCGTCGGATCCTCTTCCATTTCGCCGCCGGAAACGAATTCCAGGTCCTGGTCGGCGATTTCGTGCATGGTCGAGGACGATTCTTCGCCCAGCTCGTCCAGCATGGTTTGCAAGCTCTGATTCTTCATATGCGTCTCCTAAGTGGCTCAGGCTGCTAGTTTTGCGACATCAAGCCCGGATCGGTCGCATGGCAAAGGATGTGCCGGAATCGGCCCGCAATCAGCCCGGCGTGACGGCGATGCCGCGATAACGGTGCAGCAGGCCGAGCAGGTAGTGGACTTTCTTTTCGGCCAGCGGGTCGTCGACCATGGCGACGATGTCTCCGACGGCGAGTTTGCCGCCGCCGTTCAACCGGTCGACGATGCCCTCCAGCTCCGGGAAGCTGCCGAGCGAGATCTTGGTGCCGCGCACATAGAGTTCGAGGCGGCCGGCTTCCGGCGCCGGGCGGCACAGCATCCGGTACGGCGGTTCGATGGCGACGCGGCTGTCCGCATGCATCGCGGGCTTGTCCTCGCGCGGCACAGGGCTGTTGCGGTAGCCGCCATTGCTGAACAGCGAATAGCGCAGGTCGCGATAGACATCGCGCATCAGCGCGCGCAGATCGCCGTCGCTCGGCAACGCCAGCAGCGACAGCGCGGATTCGACGGCGCCGATATCGTCTATCGGCCGCCGGTCGGCCTTTAGCATGATCTCGGATGGCCGCAGATGGGCTTCCCGGACGCGGTGCAGCAGTTCACAGGCGAAGTCGTGGTCGGAGCGGTTGTAGAACCAGCAGGCGATGCCGATGGACAGCTGGTCCTGGGTGCCCAGGTGGAACATGTTTTCCGGCATGAAGTAGAGCTGGCCCTCGCCGAAGGTGTGGCGGACGGCGCTGGGCAGGTGAGGCGCGATGTCCCGATTGTTGTGGCGTTTCTCGCCGGGCGCAGTGACATAGTCGTCGTCGCGCCAGGTGTACATGGTTTTAGGGCCTGGCCCGAGGTGGAAGTGGATCACGCTCTTGCCGGGAGAGTCTTTGTGTATGCCCAGCGGCGTCATGTCGTAATTGCCGATGAACACGGTGAACAGGATGCCTTCGGTCGGCATGCCTATCGTCTTCAACGCCGGCTCCAGAATGTGCGCGATCGCCTGGGACAGGCCGGGGCTGAACTTCTCGCCGCGGTTCAGGATGATGCCGAACTTGCGTTCGCCGAAGGCGCGCCCCACCCAATCTTCCACATTCTCGCGCGGCAGCGGATGCAGGGCGAAGTGCTCGTCGAGTTCATCGACCTTCAGGCCGTCCAGCCACAGGCGGTAGCCGTATTTCGCCTTGTGCACCTGGCCGAGCTCGGCAAGGATGTCCAGCACCTGGCGGCGCATGACGCGGGCCTGGCTGGCGTCCAGCGCGTCATCGAAGACGCAGGGCTGGCTCATCTGCTCGGTTCGGGCGAGGAAACCGGTCCACCAGTCGGCATCGAATTGTTGCCGCAAGCGGTCCGGAGTGAGGCTGTCGTCTATCGTTTCATTCTCGCGGGGGTGATACATGCTTGGCTCCCTGGCGCGGGTGGGGGAAGGCGGTCAGTCCGATGGCGGGTCCAGCCGGCGGATGCCGCGCCAGCGGAGCAGCTCGGCCAGGAGGTGCAGGCCTATCTTGTCTGGCCAGCGCGGGTCTAACAGGCCCAGCAGGTCTGCCACGACGCAGGCTTCGCCCTGATTCAGCCTGTCCAGCAATGAGATCAGGCCGGGATGGCGGTTCATTTCCAGCTTGTTGCCGCGCACGTAGACGGCCATCCGGCCTGGCATCGTATCCCGCGTCAGGATGCGGTACGGAGTTTCCGCCTGCACCCGGTCGGATCGGGTCAGCGGGGCTGCTGGCTCCAGAGGAAAGGGCGAATTGCGATAGCCGGCGTTGCTGGCCAGGCAATGGCGCCAGTCCAGATAGGCCTTGCGCAGCAGCTGTTCGTAATTCGATGCGCGGTACTCTTCCGGCAGGTGGCGCGCGGCGAGGACGGCGTCCAGACCGCCGGCCTGATTCGGCGGCGAGGGGTCATGGACGATGGCTTCGTCCGGCGGTCCGGCTATCTGCTTGAGCAGGAAGGCGTGCAGACTCTCGGCCAGGGCCTGGTTGGTATGGGTGTATTGCCAGACGGTGATGCCTATCGACAATTCGCTCTGCGCGCCGATGTGGAAAGTGCCTTCCGGCATGAAGAACAGGTCGCCGGTTTCGAAGTGGAAGGTCCTGGCGTGGGGGCGCAATGCGGAAAAGTCGCGTTTGTCCATGCCTGCTGCTTCGGTCAGCCCGCGGTACTGCTCCGGGTCCCACAGGTACATGGTTTTGGCGCCGGGGCCGACATGGAAATGGATGACGTTTTCGCCGCGCCGGTCCTGATGTATGCCGAGCGGGGTTTTGTCGTAATTGCCAATGAAGATGCTGAATTGGACGCCGTCCCGCGGCAGGCCGATTTTCTCGAACAGCGGCGCCAGCATCCGCGCGATGTCGCGCGATAGCTCGTGGTGGAATTTCTCTCCGGCGTTGAGAATGATGCCGAAGGGCGTGTCGGGAAATACCCGGCCGCTCCAGTCCTCCAGGCTTTCGCCCGGTTGTGGAGGATTGTCGTAGATGCGTTCCATTTCATCGCGGCCCAGCAGCCGGCCCGCCGCGTATATGCGGAGGCCATAACGATTGGTGCGCAGGTTCGCCAGGGTGGCGAGGATGTCCAGCACGGCCTGCCGAAATGCCACGACATGGCTCTGGCCGAGAGCGGCCTTGAACACGATGGGGCTGCTCAGTTGCCTGGACTCTTGTAGAAAGTCCTCCCACCATGCGTCGCTGAAGTTTGGAGCGTGTCTGTCCATCGCATGCATTCCTCGAATGGCGGTCGGCTGAGCAGGGGGCGGAGCGCCCGGCCCCGCGAGGGGGCGGGCATCGGAACGGTGTTCCTCAAGGCGGGCTCAATGATGGGTGAGCCGGCCTGGCATGGATCATTGCGCCTTGTGGACGTGATCGTGATCCTCGTGCTGTACCTCGCCGCCGGAAACAGCGGCTTCCTCCAGCGGGGACAGGACGGTGATGCCGAGGATGTCGGCGATTTCCTGGTCCTGATCCAGTTCGGTCTGCTCCACTTGCTTGTCGGTTTGCATGGTGCTTCTCCTTTGCGTGTGTGGGGGTCGACAGTGGTCGGCCCGAACGCGTCATCATATGGATCCCGCAGCCTGGCGATGGCCGATGGGAGAAGAGGTATGGATCATTCCATTGATGACAGTGAACTATTGGACGGCGCCGATGGGGGAACAACCCGGGCGATTACGGATGCGCGGCAACGGCGGAACCGGGACGGCTTGTCTGCATCGCGCAACAGATCAGTAATCCTTGCCCAGCATGGTTATTGCCGATGGAGGAGGCGGAACTTGTTCGAAATGACGGTTATCGGCCAGTCCTAATGGACAGTGTGGCGCGCATGTAGTCCGTAATGAGAATTTAAAGAAGAAGACCAAGTTGCCGCGGCGGCCGTCCAAACGTTATGGAGTTGGAGTGTCGGGTCGAGTTTCTTGTCGCTTAAAATGCCAATGGAATTGATGATAGAGTGTCTAATCTCCGCATGCCGCGGCGCGGCATGCCTACCAAAGGCGTCCTATCCGTGCCACTTTTTCGTTCCGCCGCTCTCAGCCACGCCTCAGACCGGCGCTATGGCCGCATCGTGCTGCTGCGTCCCGCCAGCTTCGCCTGGCTGACTGGCGTGTTCGCGTTGATCGCCATCGCCATCGTTCTGTTCTTTTCCCTGGCCAGTTATACCCGCAAGGCGCAGGTGCCGGGCGTGCTGCTGCCCAGTCTGGGCCTGATCCGGCTGCAGCCGGCACAGTCCGGCGTGGTGGCCGAGGTGAAGGTGCGCGAGGGTCAGCAAGTGCGGGCCGGCGACGTGCTGTTCGTGCTCGGCAACGAGCGCGAGAGCGCCACCCGCGGCGACGCCGGGCGCGAGATCACCGCGCTGCTGCAATCGCGGCGCGACAGCCTGGCAGGCGACCAGGCGATGCTGCGCATGCAGGCCAGGCAAAAACAGGAGACGCTGCGGCGCAAGGCGGACGACCTGGCGCGCGAGCTGCAGCGGATGGACGAACAGATCGGCCTGCAGCGGCGGCGGGTGGCGCTGGCCGAGGAAACGCTGCAACGCAACCGCAAGCTGCTGGCGTCGCAATTCATTTCCGCCGCCGCGCTGCAGGACAAGCAGGCGGAAGTGATAGACCAGCAGACCAAGCTGGCCGACCTGCAGCGCGGCCGCGCCGCCTTGCAGAGCGACCACGACACGGCCTTGTCCGATCTGGGCGACCTGCAGCTGCAAGCCAAACGCGACGAGGCGGCGGCGCAGCGAGGCATGGCGGAGCTGGAGCAGGACCTGACCGAGAACGAAGCCAAGCGCAAATTGCTGGTGCGCGCGCCGCAAGCCGGCATGGTCAGCGGCATCGCCGCCCAGGCTGGCCAGACCGTGGCGTTAGGACAGACGCTGGCGAATCTGTCGCCGGCCGGCTCGCCCTTGGAGGCGGAGCTGTACGCGCCGTCGCGCGCCGCCGGCTTCGTCAAGCCGGGCATGGCGGTGCTGATCCGCTACCAGGCTTATCCCTACCAGAAGTTCGGCCAGTTCAAGGGCACGGTGCGCGAGGTGTCGCGCAGCGCGCTGCGGCCGGAGGAGCTGTATCTGCCCGGCGGCCAGGGCGGTTCCGGCGAGCAGCTGTACCGGGTGCGGGTGAAGCTGGAGCGCCAGAGCGTCATCACCTACGGCCAGAACCAGTCCTTGAAGGCCGGCATGGCGCTGGACGCCAGCGTGCTGCTGGAGCGGCGCAAGCTGTACGAATGGGTGCTGGAGCCGCTCTACAGCATCAGCGGAAAGGTGTGAGATGAGCCATCAGCAACCGACCTTGCGATTCTGGGGCCGCCGCCGGCTGCCGCTGCTGCTGCAGACCGAGGCTGCCGAATGCGGCCTGGCCAGCCTGGCGATGGTGGCCGGCTATTGGGGCCACCGCATCGACCTGGCCAATATGCGCCGCCGTTTCTCGGTGTCGCTGAAGGGCAGCACGCTGAAGAGCCTGATCGCGATGGCCCAGGGGCTGGGCCTGGCGTCGCGGCCGCTGAAGCTGGACCTGCAGCACCTGCCGCAGTTGAAGCTGCCCTGCGTGCTGCATTGGGACATGAACCATTTCGTGGTGTTGAAACAGGTGGCGGCGCGACACATCGTCATTCACGATCCGGGAGTGGGCGAGCGCAAGCTGAGCCTGGACGAGGCGTCCAAGCATTTCACCGGGGTGGCGCTGGAGCTGACGCCGGACACCTCGTTCCGCAAGACCGAGGAGAAGCTGCAGTTCAGCCTGCTGTCGCTGATGGGCCGGGTGGACGGCCTGGGCGGCGGCTTGCTCCAGTTGCTGCTGCTGGGCCTGGCGCTGCAGGTATGCGCGCTGGCCGCGCCGTTCTATCTGCAGTGGGTGGTGGACGAGGCGCTGGTGGCGGCCGACCGCGACCTGATCACCGTGCTGGGCATCGGTTTTCTGCTGCTGGTGCTGTTGCAGACGCTGATAGGCGCGGTGCGTTCCTGGGCAACCACGGCGCTGGCCACCAGCCTCAATTTCCAGTGGCTGGGCAACGCCTTCGCCCACCTGATGCGCCTGCCGCTGCCGTGGTTCGAGAAGCGCCACCTGGGCGACATCACCTCGCGTTTCGGCTCGATCCAGACCATACAGAAAAGCCTGACCACCCAGTTTGTGGAGGGGGTGATAGACGGCCTGCTGGTGATCGCCACGCTGATCGTGATGCTGTTGTACAGCGCGCCGCTGGCCATGGTGAGCCTGATCGCGGTGGCGCTGTACGCGCTGCTGCGCTGGAGCATCTTCCGCGCGCTGCGCGAAGCGACGGCCGAGCAGATCATCCACGCGTCGCGGCAGAATACCCATTTCATCGAGTCGGCGCGCGGCGCGCAGAGCGTGAGGCTGTTCGGCCGCCAGGAGGAGCGGCGCATCGGCTGGATGAACGCGTTGGCCGAGCAGTTCAACGCCGACCTGCGCATCGCCCGGCTCAGCCTGTCGTTCCAGACCGCCAACGCGCTGCTGTTCAACGCCGAGCGGGTGGTGGTGGTGTGGCTGGCGGCGCTGGCGGTGATGGATGGCCGCTTCTCGGTGGGCATGCTGTTCGCCTTCCTCAGCTACAAGGACCAGTTCAGCCAGCGCATCGCCGCGCTGATCGACAAGCTGTTCGAGCTGCGCATGCTGCGGCTGCACGGCGAGCGCGTCGCCGACATCCTGCTGACCGAGCCGGAGCCGGAGCTGAACGACGTCGAGATCGATCCGGCCCATGTCCAGGCGGCGATCGAACTGCGCAATGTTTCCTTCCGTTATTCCGACAGCGAGCCCTATGTGCTGCGCGAACTGAGCCTGGCGATTCCGGCCGGCCAGTGCCTGGCCGTCACCGGCGCCTCCGGCTGCGGCAAGACCACGCTGCTGAAGCTGGTCCTCGGTCTGATGGAGCCGACCGAGGGCGAGGTGCTGGTGGGCGGCGTGCCGCTCAGGCAGCTGGGCCTGGGCAATTATCGCCAGATGCTGGGCACGGTGATGCAGGACGATCTGCTGTTCTCCGGCTCCATCGCCGACAACATCTGTTTTTTCGATCCGCAGCCGGACCAAGAGCGCATCCGCCGTTGTGCCGGTTTCGCCGCCATCCACGACGAAATCATGGCGATGCCGATGAACTACAACACCCTGGTCGGCGACATCGGCTCCGGCCTGTCCGGCGGCCAGAAGCAGCGTGTGCTGCTGGCGCGGGCGCTGTACAAGCAGCCGCGGCTCTTGGTGCTGGACGAAGCCACCAGCCACCTGGACGTATGGAACGAGCAGCTGGTCAACGCTGCGGTGCGGGATATCGACATGACGCGCATCCTGGTCGCCCACCGGCCGGAAACCATCGCCATGGCGGAGCGGGTGGTGGTGCTGGAGCAAGGGCGCATCGTGCAGGACTCCCCGGCGGCGGCCGCGGCGGAACAGCGGAGGGCGAGGGCCGGCGGCGGTCCCGGTCGGGCCGGCGATCATGTAGAATGACCGCGTCCGGCGGCACCCGAACGCTCCGCCGCGCATCCCCATATTCCGCGGCGCGGCCCGCGCCGCCAGACAAGGAAAACCTCATGTCCCGCAATCTGGAACTGTTCGAACGTGGCAAGCAAGTGATCCCAGGCGGCGTCAATTCGCCGGTGCGCGCCTTTGGCCAAGTCGGCGGCACGCCGCGCTTCGTCGCCCGCGCCGAGGGCGCCTATTTCTGGGACGCCGACGGCAAACAGTATCTGGATTACGTTGGTTCCTGGGGCCCGGCCATCGTCGGCCATGCTCATCCCGAGGTGGTGAAGGCGGTGCAGGATGCCGCCGTCGGCGGCCTGTCCTTCGGCGCGCCGACCGAGGGCGAGGTGGTGATCGCCGAGGAGATCTGCAAGCTGCTGCCGTCCGTCGAGCAGGTGCGGCTGGTATCGTCCGGCACCGAGGCGACCATGACCGCGATTCGCCTGGCGCGCGGCTTCACCGGCCGCGACCTGATCGTCAAGTTCGAGGGCTGCTACCACGGCCATTCCGACAGCCTGCTGGTCAAGGCCGGCTCCGGCCTGCTCACTTTCGGCAACCCGTCCTCCGGCGGCGTGCCGGCCGACTTCACCAAGCACACGCTGGTGCTGCAATACAACGATGTCGAGCAGCTGGCGCGCACCTTCGCCGAGATCGGCGACAAGATCGCCTGCGTGATCCTGGAGCCTATCGCCGGCAATATGAATCTGATCCAGCCGTCGGCCGAGTTCGTGCAGGCGCTGCGCAGCCTGACCGAGCAACACGGCGCGGTGCTGATCTACGACGAAGTGATGACCGGCTTCCGCGTGGCCAAGGGCTGCGCCCAGGGCCTGCACGGCGTCACGCCGGACCTGACCACGCTGGGCAAGGTGGTGGGCGGCGGTATGCCGCTGGCGGCCTTTGGCGGCCGCGCCGACATCATGGGCAAGATCGCGCCGCTGGGCACCGTCTACCAGGCCGGCACCCTGTCCGGCAATCCGCTGTCCGTCGCCGCCGGCCTCGCGACGCTGAAACTGATCCAGCAGCCCGGCTTCTACGAAACGCTGGGACAGCGCACCGCGCGCCTGGCCCAAGGCCTGGCCGAAGAAGCGCGGAAAGCCGGCGTCACGCTGTCCACCGACAGCGTCGGCGGCATGTTCGGCTTCTACTTCAGCGACAAGGCGCCCAAGTCCTATGCCGAAGCCACCGGTTGCGACATCGAGCGCTTCAAGCGCTTCTTCCACGCGATGCTGGACGAGGGCATCTACTTCGCGCCGTCCGCCTACGAGGCCGGCTTCGTTTCCGCCGCGCACAGCGACGGCATGATCGAACAAACTCTCGCGGCCGCCGGCAGGGCTTTCGCGCGCATTTGAACGATTCGCGCGGGTGAGGAACCAGGGAGCTTCGGCTCCCTTTTTTCATGGCGCTGGAAAAAACGAGGCGAGTTGGTAATATTGCCCCGAATGAAAAAAAGATTCGGACCCGATGGGTCCGCGGGACATTGCGGCAGTGAAGGGGATGTGGATGGAAAGGAAGACCAGGCTGCGCCTGGCCGCTGGCGGCGTCGCGCTGGCGGCCGCGATCCTGGCCGGAGGCTTGCTGCTGCGAGGCGGCGATCAGGTCAAAGTGGAGAGATTGGCGCTGGCCGACGCATCCGCGCGGAGGCTGGCGGCGGCCATCATGAATCGCGCTTACGGCAGCGAGCAGCGCGATCCGCAGCGGGACTGCTGGCATTATCTGCGCGAGGACGGCGGCGATTACTGCCTGCGGCCAGTAGCGCTGGACCGCGTCGTGTCCGGCGGCGAACGCCGGCTGTATCTGTTCGCCAGCGGCAGCAAAGACGCCGCGCGCGACGAAGACCTGAGCGGTCTGGCCGGCGCCTTCGTCGCCGACGCCGATACCCTGGCGCCTATCGCCGGCAGCCGCGAGCTGGATTTTCTCAATCGCCGCGCCGCCGGTCCCGAGCAGGCGCAGCTGCTGCGTTTGTCCCGCGATGGCTATATGGGCTGGTTCGCTGCCGGACGCGACGCATCCGAGGATTTCCCGCAGTTTTACGCGTCCAAGGACGACAAGGTGGTGGCAATCGGCGGCGACGTGTTCGGCCGCGACGCCGATACCGTCGCCGGGCTGAAGTTCGCCTACCAGCTCGACAGCGCCCGGGGCGAGGCCGCGGCCTATCCCCTGTCGGCGATTGTCCGCGACGGCAAAGGCAAGCAGCTGGCCAGCTTCGATTTCCGCTTCGACCGCCGTCGTTGGGAATATGTTTGCGCCGATGTCGACTGCCGGGTGCGCGCCGGCCTGCCGACGCGGCCGGAGCGCGAGGCGCAGGTCCAGGGGCCGGACACGCCGGCGGCCGATGCCAACGAGGCCTTGTTCGGCAAGGGGCGCAAGCTGTCGGATGTCGATCTGCAAGATGTATTGGCGCAGCTGGACATGCGCTATGTCTCGCAGGACGGTGAAGCGGGATTCGTCGGCCCGAACGGTTGCGACGATCCTTACCCATTGAATGGCCATTTCGAACGCGACGGCGGACAAGAGCAGTTATGGGTGCGCGGCGGCAATGGCTGCACCTCGGGCGCGGCCGGCGCTTCCGTCTGGGTCTTCGTCCGCGACGGCGGGGGCCGCCTGCGCGCCAATCTGGGCATGCCGGCCGCCGAGGTGCGCCGCACCCGGGATGTGTCGGCGGGCGTGCATGATCTGCGCGTGGGCTCGGCGGGCTTTTGCGACCGCTTGTGGCGCTGGAACGGCAAGGCCTTCATCCATCTGCTGAACATCCCCACCCAGGCCGGCGGCTGCGACGGCGGCAGCGCGTAGCTCACAGGAACGGCGGCCGAGGCCGCCGTTTTCGCATGTGGGGGGTAATCGCGCATTCTCTTTTTCCTCGACAAGCTCAGCCGCCATTTTCATTTCATTGGCATTGCCGGGCGGACACGTTTTCCATTCATCCTGATAGAATGACAAGTCAAATTTATTGATGCTTATTTCTTCAATTGGCATTGAATCATTCGGATTGAGACGATATGGAAAATAAGAAAAAACTCGCGTTGCTGGCTGGCGTGGTCCTGCTGCTGGCCGCTGGTTTCGGCGGCTGGAAGTACTGGAAGTCGCACCAGGCGGTGCAGATGGAACGGCTGGCGCTGGATGGCGAGCCCGGCAAGCAACTGGCCAGTGACATCATGGACAAGATGTACGGCAAGGACGCGTACGACGGCAAGGAGAAATGCTGGAACATCGACCACAAGATCGATGGGGATGCATTCACCTACTGCATGCGTCCGGTGACACTGGACAGGGTGCAGGCAGATGGCGAGGAACGGCTCTATCTGTTTGCCGGGGGCAGCCATCCGGATGGCACGCATGCGGATACCGAAGGATTGGCCGGCGCCTTCATTACTCAGGCGAAAACCGGGCAACTGATTGCTGGAGACCGCGAATTGCCGTTTGTCAGCGGCTCGGGCTCGGCTCCCGATGCCGATGCGGTCAAACTTCTGGCGCTGTCCAAAACCGGTTATATGGCATGGATGGCCGAGGGATACGACGAACAGATGGGTGTCAGCTCCAGCTTCCCGCAGATGTTCGCGCCCAAGGGCAAGAAGATCGTCGATATCGCCGGCGATGTTTTTGGCAAGGAAGAAGGCATGGCGGAGCAGCTGAAATTCGAATACCTGTCGGACGCCGCCCAGGCTGACGCCAAGGTGTTTCCGCTGTTGCTGAAGGTCAGCGACGACAAGCACAAACAGGTGGCCAGCTTCAGGTTTCGCTTCGACAGCCAGAAATGGAAATACGTCTGCGCCGACGTGGCCTGCAGCAAGAAGGAGGGCATTCCCGAGGCCCAGCCCATGAGCCAGCAGGATGACGAGGGCGGCAGCACGGATCAGCCGCCGGCCAATGCCAACGCGGCTTTGTTCAGCGACGGCACCGAGCTGTCCGCGGCCGACCTGAAGGACGTCCTGGCCGCGGTTAATGCCGCTTTCGTGGTGAAGGACCAGCAAACTTGGGGCTTTGTGACGCCCGAGTGCGCGAAGCCCTTCCCGCTGTCGGCCGAGGTGGTCAAGGGGTATGAGGACAATCGAAACATGCTGTGGCTGCAAGGCGGAAACAGCTGCACCTCCGGCAATACCGAGCACAGCATCTGGCTGTTCATCCGCGGCGAGGACGGCCACCTTCGCGCCAATCTGGGCCTGCCGGCCAAACAAGCCACCGTCACCGACGACGCGACAGACGGCTACCACGACATCCGCCTGTCCGGAAACGGTTTCTGCGAGGCGGTGTGGCGCTGGAACGGCAGCCAGTACGCCCATCTGAAGAACATCGCCACCCAGCCGGGCGGCTGCGGCGGCGAATAAGACTGGGAGGCCGGCGGAGTTTGGTCCTCCGGCCTTTCTTGTCCGGGCCTCTTGCCTGGGCTACTCAAGGATATTCCGTGAAATTGAACAAGAAACACTGGATCGCGCTGGTGGCGGCGGCCATCGCGCTGCTGGGCCTGATCGGCGCGGCCTACTGGGTGATGACGAGAAACGATGGCCGCGTCGAGCGGCTGGATCTGGCCAAGGAGCAGAACAGCCAACTGGCGGATGCCTTGCTCGATAAGATGTACGGGCATGGCAGCTACGATCCCAAGCAGCGTTGCTGGAAGGTGACCAGCGATTACATGTATTTCTGCATGAAGCCGGTGAGCCTGGACCGGGTGGAAACCGTGGAAGGCAGCAAGCTGTATCTGCTGGCGGGCGGCGATGGCTCCAGCGAATCCGAGGACGGCGTCGCAGGCGGCGCGGACCCGCGGCTGGGAGCCTTCATTTTCGATGGCAAAACTCATGAGGCGCAGGCTTCCGGCCTGATCCTTCCCTTCCGCAACCATAACTTTCTCGCGCCGGCCGATTCTCGCCTGATCCGCCTGAATGCCAAGGGCGACATGGCTTGGCTGGTCGAGGGGAGTGACAAAGGGAAGGGATTTCCGCAGTTGCTCGCCGCTCATGGCAAGGATGTAGTCAGCATTGCTGGCCAAATATTCGGCGCGCTGCCCGACGACGGCGACGCGCGCTTCGATTACCGGGCAGATTCGCAGACCGATCCGCGTGGCTTCCACCCGCTGACGCTGAAGATCACCGGGGGTAAGAGAGCGGGCTCATTCCACTTCCGGTTTGACGACAAGGAATGGTCGTATCAATGCGAGGGGCAGGCGTGTTCCGACCGCTACACCGAATGGTCGGAAGACAGCAGCGATGAGCCGGATGACGAAGGAGACGATCAGAGCGCCTCGTCCAGCCAGCCCCCCGCCGACGCCAACGCCGCCTTGTTCGAAGACGGCAACGCCTTGTCCGACGCCGATCTGAAGGAAGTGCTGGCTGCCTTGGGCGTGAGCTATGTGATCAAGGACCAGGACACCTGGGGCTTCGTCACCGACAAGTGCCACACGCCGTTCCGCCTGAGCGGCTGGTATACCAAGAACCACAAGGAAGACCATAACGAAATCTGGATACGAGGCGGGGACAGCTGCACCTCCGGCAGCGTAGGCCAGAGCATCTGGGCTTTCGACCGTGATGATGACGGGCACTTGCGCGTCAGCTTCGGCGTGCCGGCGACCAAGTTCGTCGTGGTGACTGATGGTCCGGACAGCGACTCGGACAATCCGTACCATGATATCCGCCTGTCCGGCAACGGCTTCTGCGAGTCGGTCTGGCGTTGGGACGGCAAGCAGTACCAGCGCTTGCGCAACGAGGCGATCCAGCCCGGCGGTTGCGATCATGAACCGGCGGCGCAGCAGTAAGCGCCCCTGGATGCGATAGGAAACGGCGGCTTAGGCCGCCGTTGTCTTTTACGGCTTTGCAGCGCGGGCCGAATCCGGCAACATCGGCCCCACCTTCCGTTTCTCGATGCGCAATGACCGAACCGCAACCCTCTTCCCGCCTGATCTGGCGCTTGCGCCTGGCCGACTCCGGCGCCCAGCTGCAGCCCTTGCTGCAAAGCGCCGGCCCCGATGGCTGGAGCCGCGGCCGCGCCTGTTCGCTGTCCGGCCTGCTGCAAGACCAGGCCGAGGCGGTGCGGCCGCACGACCTGCCGCTGTTGCGCCAGCTGCTGGCCCTGCTGGAGAGGCACGACGGCGACGCCGGCCTGATCGACGCCGCGCCGTTGCTGCCGGCCTTGATCGATCATCCGCTGCTGTTCGACGCCGACGCGCCGGCGCGTCGCATCCGCGTCGAGGCCGGCCAAGCGGCGCTGCAGATGGAGCGGGTCGGCGCGGAGTTGCGGCTGAAGCTGCTGCCGGAAGGCCTGGCCGGTTGCGGCGGCGCTTTGTGGCAACGGCCGCAGCCGGAGCGGCTGCTGGTCTACCAGCTGACCGACGAGCTGAAGGCGCTGGCCGATCTGGTCGGCCACGGCCTGGCCGTGCCCTGGCAGGCGCGGCAGCGGGTGCTGGAGGCGATACGCGATGTCGCGCCCGGCCTGCCGCTGGTGGACGCTAGTCCGGCGTTCGATCCGGAACTGCCCAGCGAAGCGGCAGATCCGGCCTTGTACGCCCTGCTGACCCGCCAGCCGGAAGGCCTGCGGCTGCAGTTGAAGGTCAAGCCGCATCCGGCCGCCGCCTGGAGCGCGCCGGGCCGCGGCGCGGCCGGCCTGGTGCTGGATATCGACGGCGAGTACCGCCAATTCGTCCGCGACCTGGCCGATGAGGCTGCCCGCCTGCGCGCGCTGCGCGAGGCCTGCCCGGCGATAGGACGCGGCCAGCGCGACGGCGACGGCTGGCTGTTTTCCGATCAGCATTCGGCCTTGTCCTTGCTGGCGCAGTTGCAGGCGGCCGGGGAGGCGCGTGTCGCCTGCCTGTGGCCGCATGGCGACAAGATCCGCCTGGCCGCCGCCGACGGCATGCCGCAGCTCAAACTCAAGGTGAAGAAGCGCGGCGGCTGGCTGCAGGCCGACGGCGAGCTGGAGCTGGACGACGGCCGCATCCTGACCTTGCGCCATCTGCTGGCGGCGCTGGCCAGCCAGAAGGGCAAGTATCTGCAACTGTCCGACGGCGACTGGCTGATGCTGTCCGGCAGCCTGGGCGAGCGGCTGGGCGAACTGGCCCGCATGATCGACCATGCCGGCCCGGACGGGCTGGCGATCAGCCCGCTGGCCGGTCCGCGCCTGCAGGCGCTGGGCGAGGACGCCGGGCAGTTCGACGGCGACGACGGCTGGCAGCGGCAGGCGGCGCGCTGGCGCGAGGCGGCTGTTTTCGATCCCCAGGTCCCGGCGACGCTGAACGCCACGCTGCGGCCTTACCAGCTGCAAGGCTTTGCCTGGATGGCGCGGCTGGCGCACTGGGGCATGGGGGCGTGTCTTGCCGACGACATGGGCCTGGGCAAGACGGTGCAGACGCTGTCCTTGTTGCTGACCCGCGCCCACCTGGGGCCGCAGTTGGCGGTGGCGCCGACTTCGGTGGCGCTGAATTGGCTGGCCGAGGCCGCCCGCTTCGCGCCCAGCCTGCGCTTGCGCGCCTACCATCAGCAGCGCCGGCTGGACGATGTCGGCCCCGGCGATCTGGTGGTGGTCAGCTACGGCCTGCTGCAGCGCGAGGCCGAGGCGTTTTGCGACGTGCATTGGGCGTCGGTGGTGCTGGACGAGGCCCAGGCGATCAAGAACCCGCAGAGCCAGCGCGCCCAGGTGGCGCAAAGCCTGCGCGCCGATTTCCGCCTGGCGGCCAGCGGCACGCCGGTGGAAAACCATCTGGGCGAGCTGTGGAGCCTGTTCCGCTTCATCGCGCCTGGGCTGCTCGGCAATCTGGCGCAGTTCGAGCAGCGCTACGCCCAGCCGATCGCCGACGGTGACGAAACCGCGCGCGCGCAGCTGAAAGCGTTGATCCAGCCCTATCTGCTTCGTCGCACCAAGCGCGAGGTGCTGACCGAATTGCCGCCCAAGACCGAGACCACGCGCTTGATAGAATTGTCCGAGCAGGAGCGCCACGTTTACGAAGCGATGCGGCAGGAGGCCCTGGCCCGCGTGGCGGAGGCCGATCCCGCCGCCGGCGGCCAGAGCATGCAGGCGCTGGCCGAGCTGACCCGGTTGCGCCGCTTTTGCTGCCATCCCAAGCTCACGCAGCCCGACAGCGCGCTGCCGGCCAGCAAGCTGGCGGCTTTCGCCGAGATTTGCGAGGAGCTGCTGGACAACGGCCACAAGGCGCTGGTGTTCAGCCAGTTTGTCGACCACCTGGCGCTGGCGGCCGAGCACCTGAAGCAGCAAGGCGTCCGCTTCCATTATCTGGACGGCAGCACGCCGACCAAGCAGCGCAAGGCCAGCATGGACGCGTTCCAGGCCGGCGATGGCGACATGTTCCTGATCAGCCTGAAGGCTGGCGGCACCGGCCTCAACCTCACCGCCGCCGATTACGTGATCCATCTGGACCCGTGGTGGAACCCGGCGGTGGAGGACCAGGCGTCCGACCGCGCCTACCGCATGGGCCAGCAGCGGCCGGTGACGGTGTACCGGCTGGTGGCTGCCGGCACCATCGAAGAAAAGATTGTCGAGCTGCACCGCGACAAGCGCGCGCTGGCCGATAGCCTGCTGGCCGGCGGCGACGCCAGCGGCAGGCTGGACGGCGAGGCGTTGCTGGCCTTGCTGCGCGGCGATGTCCGGTAATGGGACAATTGCCTGTTTACAATTGAATTGGCATGATGGCAGCCATCTTCATGACACCAAGGTTGCATCATGTCGCGTTACTCCCTGTTGGCCGGCGCTGTGCTGCTGGCCGCTTCCTGGCCCGCGCTGGCGGATCCCTCCATCGGCAATAACGGCTCGCAAACCATAGGCATGGGGGCCTTGTCCATCCTGGCCGCGCCGGTGGTGAGCGTGGGCGGCGCGTCGCAGGGGCATGGCGAATCGGCATTGGGCCCGGTGCTGGCGGTGACCGGCAGCGCCTATGTGATCGCCGGCATCGTTCAGGGCGCAGGCGACGTGGCGGAACTGACGCTGGACTCGGTGCAGGGCGGCGCCAAGCTGCTGGTCAAGGCCTCCGGCTCCGCGGTGAAGGCGTCCGGCGCGGCGGTCGGCGCTGCGGTGCAGGTGACCGCCACCGCCAGCGGCACGCTGCTGGTGGCCTCGGGCAAGGTGCTGGCCTTCATCCCCAACAAGGTGGGCGAGGCGCTGCTGGAGCATTCGAGGATTCCGGGATGAAGCCGGCGCGCTTGCTTGCCGCGCTCGCGCTGACGCTGCCGGCATTGGCCGTCGCCGGCCAGAGCTGCGAGGAAAAGCCGCTGACGCCGGAGACTTTCCGCATGGCGATGCAGACCGCGCAGAAAGTGCAGCAGCGGCTGGACCAGCTGGGCAGCGACGTGGTGGTGCTGGGCCGGATGGGCCAGGACCTCAGCCAGTACAATCTGCGCTACACCCATGCCGGCATCGTCTATCGCACCGAGCCGGACCGCCGCTGGCGGGTGGCGCATCTGCTGAACGATTGCGGCACCGACCGCTCCGAGCTGTGGTACGAAGGGCTGGGCAATTTCTTCCTCGACGACATGTTCCGTTTCGACTCGGTGGCGCTGGTGCCCCCGCCCCAGGTGGCGTCGCGGCTGCTGGCGCGGCTGAACCAGCCGGCCAAGCTGCGCGAGCTGCACACCGCGAAGTACAATCTGCTGGCCTACCCGTTCTCCACCCGTTACGAGAATTCCAATGTCTGGGTGCTGGAGCAGCTGGTGGCGGCGGAAAGCCGCGAGACGGCGATACGCAGCCGCGAGCAGGCGCAGATGTGGCTGAAACTGAACGGTTACCAGCCCACCGAGCTGAAGCTGGGGCCGATGACCCGGCTGGGCGGCCGCATGTTCAAGGCCAACGTCGCCTTCGACGACCACCCCAACGAGCTGCGTTTCGCCGACCGCATCCAGACGGTGTCGGTCGACTCCATCATCCAGTTCCTCGACGCGCGCGAGGAAGGCTGGAAGGTGGAAGAGATCGCCGGCGCGCAAGCGCGCCGCTACTGAGTCCGGCGCTTTCGCCAAACGGCCCCGCGGGGCCGTTTTCGTGTCCGGCGCGCCCGATCGCGCGGAGAGGGCGGGCTAGGCCTTGCATACGGCGGCGGCGGGAGCCGGCCGCGGCGCGGCGCGCCGTTCCCGCGCCGCCAGCCAGGCGCCCAGGCTGACGCTGACGAGGCCCGCCGCCAGGCTGGCGGTCAGCGGCTCGCCCAGCAGGGGCGCGGCCAGCAGGCCGGCCAGAATCGGAATCAGCGCGAACAGCACGCCCATCTTCACCGCGCCCAGCACGGCCGCCGCCCGCAGGTAGAACAGCATCGCCAGGATCGCCGCGCCCACGCCCTGGTACAGCGCCTGGAAGGCCAGCATGCCCCAGGAGGCTTCCGCCAGATGCTTGGGCAGCCACAGCAGATAGACGGGCAGATAGAGCAGCGCGGCCATGATGGTGATCGCGCGCGTCAGCGGCCAGGCCGCGAAGCCCCAGCGCCGGGCCAGCACGCCGAACACCGCCCAGCTGACCGAAGCGGCGAGCAACATCAGATCGCCTATCCAGGCCTGGCCGGCATCGTGTCCGCCCAACTGCGGCAGCGCGCTCAGCAGCAGGCCCAGCGCGATCAGCGCATAGCCGGGCAGCTTGTGTTTTTGCGGCGCCTCCCCCAGCAGCGGCCAGGCGGCCAGCGTCACCAGGAAAGGCTGCAGCCCCGGCAGAAGCAGGCCGCCGTGCGCCGCCGGCGCGAATTTGAACGCGCAATAGGCGAAGATGCTGACGCCGAGGCCGCCGAGCAAGGTCAGCAGCCACAGCCGGGCGTCGCGCAGCGCGCCGCGCGGCAGGCCGCCGCAGGCCAGCAGGATCAGCGCGGCGGTGCCGACGCGCAGCGCCAGAATGTCGGTGCCGGCCAGCGCGCTCTTGCCGGCCAGCCGCGACACGATGTTGAAGCCGGTCCAGATGGCGACGGCGCCGGCCGCCGCCAGATAGCCCTGCCTGATGCTTGGTGAGGTCATGATGATTCTCCAGATGGGTTTCCCGCATCCTAGACCGCTTCATTATTCTTAAAAAATGAATTATTGTGATTGAAATAATCTCTGGAAAAGAATGATGGAGCTGGATGAGCTGAGAATCTTCCAGGCGGTGCTGCAGGAGGACGGCATCACCCGCGCCGCGCAGCGGCTGCACCGGGTGCAGTCCAACGTCACTACCCGGCTGCGCCAGCTGGAGGACAAGCTGGGCGTGGCGCTGTTTCTGCGCGAGGGCAAGCGGCTGGTGCCCACCGCCGCTGCCTGGCGGCTCAACGATTACGCCCAGCGGCTGCTGGACTTGGCCGAGGAGGCCAGGCTGGCGATGGCGGACGCCGCGCCCAGCGGACGGCTGCGGCTGGGCGCGATGGAGAGCACGGCGGCGGCCAGGCTGGCGCCGGTGCTGGCCGATTACCACGCGCGCTATCCGGCGGTGCAGCTGGAGTTGCAGACCGGGGAGTCGCGGACCCTGACCGTCGGGGTGCTGGACGGGCGGCTGGACGCGGCGCTGGTCAGCGGGCCGCTGGACGACGACAGGCTGGAGCAGATCGTGGTGGCGGTGGAGGATATCGTGCTGGTGGCCGCCGCCGCGCGGGGCGCGCCGTCGCTGGAAGAACTGGCCGACTCCACGCTGCTGACCTTCGGCAGCGGCTGCTCGTACCGCCAGCGGCTGGAGGCTTGGCTGCGGCGCCAGGGCGTGCAGCCGCGGCGCATCGTCGAGTTGGGCTCCTACCATGCGATGCTCAGCTGCGTGGCTTGCGGCATGGGTCTGGCCTTGCTGCCCCAGGCTTTGCTGGACAGCATGCCGCAGATGGCGGCCCAGGTGTCGACGCACGCGCTGCCGGACGACCTGTCCCGCGCGCCGACCCTGCTGATCCGCCGCCGGCAGGCGCGCCTGCCGGCCTTGCACGCGCTGGAAACGATGCTGCTGGAGTGCGCATGGAAAGGGGGAGGCAGCTTGGGAGCTTACGCAAATAATTGATTTAAAATATTTCCAAAATGGAAAATAAATTGTAGAACTAGTTCGATGTGAAAATATTTATCCAATTTTCATATTTGTCCCGTATGATGCGCCGCGCTGGCATTTCGCCAGCCATCAAAACAAAAGCAATCATCCGGGAGAGAACATGAAGAAGGCACTCGCACTGCTGTTGTCCGCCGCTTTCGCCGCCAGCAGCGCCCAGGCGCTGGCCTGGGGCCAGGAAGGCCACCGCATCACCGGCTATATCGCCCAGCAACTGTTGAGCGCCAAGGCCAAGGCCGAAGTGGCCAAGCTGGTTCCCAACGCCGATTTCGCCCAGCTGGCGCTGTACATGGACCAGCACAAGCAGGATCTGAAGCAGACCCTGCCGGGCTCCGACCAGTGGCATTACAACGACGAGCCGGTGTGCAGCGGCGTGACCGAGGACGAGTGCCCGGACGGCAACTGCGCGTCCAACCAGATCGACCATTACCGCAAGGTGCTGGCCGACCGCGCCGCCAGCAAGGCCGATCGCGCGCAGGCGCTGACCTTCCTGATCCACATGGTGGGCGACATCCACCAGCCGCTGCACGCGGCCGACAACCTGGACCGCGGCGGCAACGACTTCAAGGTGCAGCTGCCGGGCAGCAAGAAGGTCAGCAATCTGCACTCGGTGTGGGATACCGCGCTGGTGCAGCAGGAGCTGAACGGCGCCAACGAGAAGGCCTGGGCCGCCAGCGATCTACAGCGGTACCAGCGCAACGTCGCCGGCTGGCAGGGCGGCGGCGTGATGGACTGGGTGCATGAGTCCAACCAGTACGCGCGCGCCGACGTCTACGGCCCGCTGGCCGGCTTCAGCTGCGGCGCGTCGCCGTCCACGCCGGTCTATCTGGACAACACCTATCTGCGCGCCGGCGGCTTGCTGGTGGACCAACAGCTGGCCAAGGCCGGCGCCCGCATCGCGGCGGTGATCAACCAGGCGCTGAACTGAGCGCCGCGCAGGTTCAGGTTCCGCCTGCAGCGGGCGGAACCTGATCGCGCGCATTTCCGGCGCGGCCGCGTTCGACTAAGATGGACGGCCAAGGAGGAAACATGTCGCTGAACCTTGCCGATATCCGTCTGGAATACTCGAAGAAAGAATTGTCGCCGGAAGACTGCCTGCCCGACGCGGCGGCGCAGTTCGAAGTCTGGCTGAACGAGGCGATCGCCGCGCAGGTGCCGGAGCCGACGGCGATGAACCTCGCCGCGGTCGGCGCAGATGGCCGGCCGTCGTCCCGCATCGTCTTGCTCAAGGGTGTGGAGGATGGCCAGCTGCTGTTCTACACCAACTACCACAGCCGCAAGGGGCTGGCGCTGGATGCCAATCCCTACGTCGCCTTGAATTTCTTCTGGCCGGAGCTGGAGCGCCAGGTGAGGGTGGAGGGCAAGGCCGCGCGCGTGGCGCCGGAGGTGTCCGACGCCTACTTTGCCAGCCGGCCGTATACCAGCCGCCTGGGGGCATGGGCCAGCGAGCAGAGCAGCGAGATCGCGTCCAAGGCCGTGTTGGTGACGCGCGCCGCGATGTTCGGCGCCCGGCACCCGATCAATGTGCCGCGCCCGCCGCATTGGGGCGGCTACGCGGTGGCGCCGGAGCGGGTCGAGTTCTGGCAGGGCCGCCCCAGCCGGCTGCACGACCGGGTGTTGTACACATTGCAGCCCGATGGCGGTTGGCGCCGCTCGCGCCTCGCGCCCTGACTTCCGAACCGTGTTCGCGATCCGCTTCTCTCCCCTGCCATTGAAAAGGCCCGGTCAACCGGGCCTTTGCCATTTCTCGGCCTCGCCGGCTCTCGCCATCGCGTGGCGCGTGGCCTTTCTGCAAGTGTCATATTTTTGCAAATAGGACCGGTACAGAAAAACCGATGTGTAAATATTTGTTGTTTTTCAGTTTGAATCAGACCTCCAAGATCATCACGTAATGCATTGATTCGCAATTGATTCAGCGCAGCCTTTTTTTGCAAGGATCGCGACAACTGCTCAAAAGTACAGATGAATCTCAGCAAGAAAAATCCAATACATAATTTATGCATTTGGGATTTAACGGGCCGGGATAATCCGGGTTAAGTCCGGAGGCGTGGCAGACGCTTCCAGCTCGTCCCAAGGCTAGTCGCAGGCCTGTCCGGCAGCAGTTCCGGGCGGCGGCCGGCGGCGGCAGACGATGCGCACGGCCCGCACAGAATGGCGCCGGCGGCCACCATCGTCCGTCGCGGCCATCCGCCTTCTCCGACGGCGTTTCCGCCGCGGAGCGACCCACCCGACCCGGCCAGATCGCGGCTCCCGGTACCGCCGGCCATGAGCTGGCGGTGTTGCGCGGGACGCATCCCGTCCCGCTCCGTCTACATTTGGAGTTCCGTGATGAGAAAACAGCAACTGATGCTGCGTGGTTTGGTCCTGTCCGCTTTGGCTGTCTTCAGCGCCTCGGCGATGGCGGCTGAGCGTATCAACCTGGAAAAGCTGGGCAAGGCCCAGGCCAGCAGCGCTACGGCGTTCGCCGGCGTCAACCAGTCGGATCTGAAGCCGCTGCGCAGCACCCAATTCGCCTCCGGCAAGGTGGTGACCCGCTACCAGCAGTACTACCAGGGCGTCCCGGTCTGGGGCGAGGCCGTGGTGGAAGAGAAGCCGGCCGCCGCGCTGAAGGCGGTCCAGGGCAAGCTGTCCGGCAGCTACATCGCCGGCATCCAGTCGGATCTGGCTTCCGCCAAACCGACGCTGAGCGGCGCGCAAGTGCTGTCGCAGGCCAAGTCGCTGAAGGCCAACGGCAACCCCACCTACAACGACAAGGCCGAACTGGTGGTGCGCCTGAACGAGCGCAACGTCGCCCAACTGGTCTATCTGGTGTCCTTCGTGGTCGACGGCAAGGAGCCGAGCCGCCCGCACCTGATCATCGACGCCAACAATGGCCAGGTGCTCAAACAGTGGGAAGGCCTGAACCACGCCGAGGCCAATGGCCCCGGCGGCAACGCCAAGACCGGCAAATACCTGTACGGTACCAACTACGGTCCGCTGATCGTCACCAGCGACTGCAAGATGGACAGCGGCAACGTCGCCACCGTCAACCTCAATGGCGGCACCAGCGGCAGCACGCCGTACAAGTTCGCTTGCCCGACCAACACCTACAAGGCCATCAACGGCGCCTACTCGCCGTTGAACGACGCCCACTATTTCGGCAACGTGGTGTTCAATCTGTACAAGGATTGGTTCAACCTGAAGCCGATCACCCAGAAGCTGCTGATGAAGGTGCACTACAGCCGCAACTACGAAAACGCGTTCTGGGATGGCACCGCGATGACCTTCGGCGACGGCGCCAGCACCTTCTACCCGCTGGTGTCGCTGGACGTGTCTGCGCATGAAGTCAGCCACGGCTTCACCGAGCAAAACTCCGGTCTGGTCTACGACGGCCAGTCCGGAGGCATCAACGAGGCGTTCTCCGACATGGCCGGCGAAGCCGCCGAGTATTACATGAAGGGCAAGAACGACTTCCTGGTCGGCGCGGAGATCTTCAAGAAGACCGGCGCGTTGCGCTACTTCGCCGATCCGACCAAGGACGGTCAATCGATCGGCAATGCCAAGGACTACTACGACGGCCTGGACGTGCATTATTCCAGCGGCGTGTACAACAAGGCCTTTTACCTGATCGCCACCAGCCCGGGCTGGAACACCCGCAAGGCGTTTGAAGTGTTCGTCGACGCCAACCGCCTGTACTGGACCGCCAACGCCACCTACAACAGCGCCGCTTGCGGCGTGGTCAAGGCGGCCGATGCGCGCGGCTACAGCGGCGCGGACGTCACCAAGGCCTTCTCCGCCGTCGGCGTGACTTGCCAATAAGCCGCCGCCAACGCGGTCCCGCCCGGGGCCGCATCTGACTGCCCGGCCGGCGTCGAAAGACGCCGGCCTCCGCTCGGGAGTCCCTCATATGTTGAAACTACGTCAAAGCGCCTTGCTGATCCTGTTGGGTCTGGCCGGCGCCGCCCAGGCCCAGCCGGTCTGGATTTCGGTAGGCGATCAGGGCTACCAGTTGCTGCGCAAGCTGGATGCCGGCGCCAAGAGCCGGGAAAGCCGCCAGCTGGCGGCGGACGGTCGTCTCGCCAAGGGCGCCGCCGGAGAAACCGTGCATCTGGTTCAGGTGGACGAGGCCTTGCTGCCCAAACTGTCCGACTCCATCCATGAAAACCTGCGCCATTGCGGTGGCTTCATCGTCCATCGCGACCTGCGGGAAGCCCAGGCCGCGCTGAAAGGCTCGACCGCGCCGCTTGCCGGCCTGGTCGCGCCCAGCTACGCGATAGACAACCAGGCCGCCGTCAATCAGCTGCTGCCGCAGCTGCAGGACAGCAACATCCTCGGCACCATCCAGTCGCTGTCCAGCTACCAGAACCGTTTCTACACCACTAGCCACGGCGTCAACGCGTCCAACTGGATCGCCGCCCAGTGGAAGCAGTTGGCCGGCAGCCGCGGCGACGTCACCGTCGAGCAGTTCGCCCACGCCAGCTGGCCGCAGAAATCGGTGATCCTGACCATCAAGGGCACCGACAACTCGGCCGAGACCATCGTGCTGGGCGGCCATCTGGACTCCACCGTCGGCAGCGGCACCGGCGAGAGCAGCCGCGCGCCGGGAGCCGACGACGACGCTTCCGGCGTGGCCAGCCTGACCGAGGTGATCCGCGTGCTGCTGGCCGGCAACTACCAGCCGCGCCGCACCATCAAGTTCATGGCGTACGCGGCGGAAGAAGTGGGCCTGCGCGGCTCGGCCGACATCGCCAAGCGCTTCAAGCAGCAGCAGGCCAAGGTGGTCGGCGCGCTGCAGCTGGACATGACCAACTACCAGGGCGACGCGCAGGACATCTTCCTGTTCACCGACTACACCAACGCCGCGCAGAACACTTTCCTGGCCAATCTGGCCAAGACCTATCTGCCCAGCCTGAAGGTTGGCTACAGCCAGTGCGGCTACGCTTGCTCCGACCACGCTTCGTGGAACGCGCAGGGCTATGCGGCGTCGTTCCCGTTCGAGTCCAGCTTCAACAACTCCAATCCCTACATCCATAGCCGCAACGACACGCTGGCGAGTTCCGGCAACCAGGCCAAGCATGCGTTGAAATTCTCGCAGCTGGCGCTGGCCTACGCGGTTGAGCTGGGCAGCGACGGCCCGGCGGCCAAGCTGCGCTGAGTCTGTTTTCGCCGCGGCGGTGCTCCTGCCGCGGCGGTTGCCGCGACGCGGAGCCGGCTTTGCCGGCCCCGCGTTCTTTTTGTCGGCAACCGCCAGCCGGTTCGGGCCTACAGGCGAATCGCAAGGAGGTCCGATGCTTGGCCGGCCGGTTCTCAGCCGGTGTTGCGCAAGCCGGCCGAGGTGCCGTTGATGGTCAGGTGGATCGCGTACAGCGTCTCCTCGTCCTCCGGCTCGGCGCGCAGCCTGGCCAGCAAGTCGGCCTGCAGCAGGCCCAGCGCGTCGAGGAAGGGCAACCGCGTTTCCAGGCTGCGGCGCAGCGTCGGGTTGCTTTCCAGCAGCTCGGCCTGTCCGGTGATGGCGAAGAAGGCGTCGTGGGTCTTGCGCCATTCGGCCTCGATCGTGCCGAACAGCCGCGCCGCCAGCTCGCGGTCGTCCACCAGCTCGGAGAAGCGGCGGGCGATGCCCAGGTCGGCCTTGGCCAGCACCTGCTCCATATTGGACAGCACCACCTGGAAGAACGGCGAGTGGCGGTACAGATGCTGCAGCTTGGCCAGGCCGGCGTCGCCGTGCTTCTGCACGTAGGCGGCCACCGCCGAGCCGACGCCGAACCAGCCCGGCAGCATCAGCCGCGACTGCGACCACGAGAACACCCACGGTATCGCCCGCAGGTCGCCGATGGACGACAGGCTCTTGCGCGAGGCCGGCCGGCTGCCGATGTTGAGCCGGGCGATCGCGGTCACCGGCGTCGCCTCCAGGAAGTACTGCATGAAGCCCGGCGTTTCCACCAGCGCGCGGTAGGCGGAGAAGGCGCTGGCCGACAGCTCGTCGAACAGCGCGGTGTCCACCTCGCCGCCCGGGATGTTGCCCAGGCTGGCCTCCAGCGTCGCCGCCACCAGCGCTTCCAGATTGCGGCCGGCGATGGCCGGATCGGAATACTTGGCGGTGATCACCTCGCCCTGCTCGGTGATGCGGATGCGGCCGGCGACGCTGCCTGCCGGCTGGGCGACGATGGCCTCGTACGACGGGCCGCCGCCGCGGCCGACTGAGCCGCCGCGGCCGTGGAACAGCTGCAGCCGCGCTCCGGCGTCGGCGAACACCCGCACCAGCCGCGTCTCCGCCTGCCATAGCTGCCATTGGCTGGTCAGGTAGCCGCCGTCCTTGTTGCTGTCGGAATAGCCGAGCATCACTTCCTGCACCCGCTCGCGGCTGTCCAAGAGCTGCTTGTACCACGGCAGCGCGAACAGCGCGCGCATCACCGTTTCGCTGTTTTCCAGGTCGGCGATGGTTTCGAACAGCGGCACCAGGTTGACGTTGGCGCGCGGCTGGCCGTCCTCCAGCCGGATCAGGCCGGCTTCCTTGCACAGCAGGGCCAGCGCCAGGATGTCGCTGACGCTGGCGCAGTTGGAGATGATGCACTGGCCGATGGCCTCGACGCCGAACTCGCGCTGGATCGCCGCCGCCTCGCGGAAGATGGCCAGCTCTTTTTCCGCCTGCTCGCCGTAGCGCAGGTAGGGCGAGAACAGCAGCCGCGGCGTCGCCAGCTCGCGGGTCAGCACCCGCACCCGCGCCGCCTCGTCCAGCGCGCGGTATTCCTCCAGGCCGGCGGCGCTGAACAGCTCGGCCACCACGCCTTCATGCACCGCCGCGTGCTGGCGCAGGTCCAGCGGCATCAGGAAGAAGCCGAACACGTCGACGCTGCGGATCAGCCGCGACAGCCGGCCGTCGGCCAGCAGCGCGCTGCCGTGCGCGCGCAGCGAGGCGGACAGGCTGGCCAGATCCTGGATCAGCTCGCGGTGGTCGCGGTAGGGCGCGCGCTCGTCCCAGCGGCAGGCCAGCTCGACGCCGCGCAGCCGGGCCATGGCGCGCAGCTTGCCCTGCATCGTCGCCAGCGCGCGGCGGTACGGTTCCTCGCCGCGGCTGACCGCCTGGTCCGGCGACTGCTCGGCCAGCGCCAGCACCTCGGCGCCGGCGTCCACCAGCCGCGACGACAGCGACAGCTCGCGGTACAGGCTCTTCAGCTCCTGCAGGTAATGTTCGAACGCCTGCTGCGCCTGGCGCGTCACCGCGTGGCGCAGCAGGCCGGCGTCGACATTGGGGTTGCCGTCGCGGTCGCCGCCTATCCAGCTGCCGACGCGGATGAAGGACGGCAGCCGCGCCTCCTCGCCCCACAGCTGGCCGATTTCGCGCTCCAGCCGGCGGTACAGCGCCGGCAGCGCCTCGAAGAAGGCCAGCGGGTGGTAGGCGACGCCGTTGGTGATCTCGTCGCGCACCGTCATCTTGAAGTGGCGGATCTCGGAGGTCTGCCACAGGGCCAGGATGGCCCGCTTCAGCTTGGCCTCCAGCTCCTCGCGCTCTTCCGGCGTCAGGTCCGGCGCGTTCAGCTGCGATAGGAAGCGGCGCACCGCGCGGTGGCCGTCCAGCACGCTCTGGCGCTGCACCTCGGTCGGGTGGGCGGTGAGAATGGCGCCCACTCTGGCATGGCTGAGCAACTGGTGCAGCGCGTGGAAGCTGACGCCGTCCTGGCGCAGCCGCTGCAGCGCGCGCGGCAGGCTGCCCTGCTGCGGCGCGGAGCCGGCCAACTGGTGGGCGCGGCGGCGGCGGTTGTGGTGCAGGTCTTCGGCGATGTTGAACAGCTGCGCGTACAGGCCGCAGGCGCGCAGCAGCGAGGCGGCCGCCTCCGGCGCCAATTGCGGCAGCGGATGGCTGCGCTCGTCGCCGCGCCGCAGCGCGATCGCCTGCACCGCGCCGGACACCACCGCGCCCTCCTGTTCGCCCACCACTTCCGACAGCAGCCGGTCCAGACAGGCCAGGTCGGCCCGCAGAGGCAGGTCCTTGTCGTGATCGCTCATATTCTTGTTCCCGTGTTCGACTCGTCAGGCATGGCCACGGCCTCCATGGCCATGCCTCACCAGCCGCGGGCAAACATTCATCATAAGCAGCTTCCGCGCCGTAGTGGACACGCTACGGCATTTTTCCGCGCCTTGCCTTGATCTTGCTGCGTCGCAGCAACAACCGGGCCAAGCCCATGACGGCAGCGTGGTAGAATCCGGAGCTGATTACACCCTCTCTATTGGGATCCGGTTTCATGGACAAGATCGTCATCGCCAGCCGCGAAAGCCGGCTGGCCATGTGGCAGGCCGAGCACATCCAGGCCCGGCTGCAAGCGCTGTACCCGCACCTGGCAGTGGAAATCCTGGGCATGACCACCCAGGGCGACCAGATTCTGGACAAGACGCTGTCCAAGATCGGCGGCAAGGGGCTGTTCGTCAAGGAGCTGGAGCAGGCGCTGCTGGACGGCCGCGCCGACCTGGCCGTGCATTCGCTGAAGGACGTGCCGATGACGCTGCCGGACGGTTTCGCGCTGGCCGCGGTGTGCGAGCGCGAAGACCCGCGCGACGCCTTCGTCTCCAACCGCTACCACAGCCTGGCCGAGCTGCCGGCCGGCAGCGTGGTGGGCACCTCCAGCCTGCGCCGCGAGGCCCAGCTGCGCGCCCGCTTCCCGCAACTGGCGGTGAAACCCTTGCGCGGCAATGTGCAGACCCGGCTGAGGAAGCTGGACGACGGCGAGTTCGACGCCATCATCCTGGCCGCCGCCGGCCTGAAGCGCCTGGGCCTGGCCGAGCGCATCAAGGGCGAGCTCGCGCCGTCGGAAAGCCTGCCGGCGGCGGGGCAAGGCGCGCTGGGCATCGAGATCCGCGAAGGCCGCGCCGACCTGCTGGCGCTGCTGGCGCCGATGAACCACCCGGACACCCGCGCCTGTACCGCCGCCGAGCGCGCGCTGGCCAAGGAGCTGGGCGGCAGCTGCCAGGTGCCGCTGGGCGCGTTCGCCACGCTGGCCGACGGCGCGCTGACCCTGGGCGGACTGGTCGCCCATCCGGATGGCTCGGTGGTGCTGACCGCCAGCGCCAGCGCGCCGGCAGACTATGCCGAAGCGCTGGGCCGCGCGGTGGCGAAGAAGCTGATCGACGCCGGCGCCCGTCCGCTGATAGACGCGGTGCTGGCCGAGCCGCGCTGAGCCGGCGATGACACGCGTACTCGCCGCCCGTCCGCTGGCGCAGTGCGCCGGCCTGCTCGGGAAACTGCGCGCCGAGGGCTGGCAGGCGGAGCATCTGCCGCTGATGGAGATCGAGCCGCTGCCCGCCGCGCTGGCCGCGCTGCCGCGACAGGCGGCGCAGGCCGACGCGCTGTTCTGGGTCAGCCCCAGCGCGATAGACGCGGGATGGCCGGCATTGGCGGGCCTGGATCTGTCCGGCAAGCGCCTGGCCTGCGTCGGCGCGGCCAGCGCGAAGCGGCTGGCCGATGTGTCCGGACAGCCGGTGCTGCATCCGGCCGCGGGCAGCGACAGCGAAACGCTGCTGGCTCTGCCGGAGCTGGCCGATGTGTCCGGCCAGCGCTGGCTGATCGTCCGCGGCGAGGGCGGCCGCGCGCTGCTGGCGGATACGCTGGCCGCGCGGGGCGCCCGGGTGGAGGTCGCCGAGGTCTACCGCCGCGTCGACGGCGCGCCGGACTGGGCCGCGTTCGACGCCGCTCCGCCCGATGCCGTCATCATCACTTCCGGCGAAATGGTAGAGCAATTGTTCCGACTGGCTGGCCCGCGCCGGATGGGAACGCTACAATGCCTGCTGTACTGCGTGCCGCATCCGCGTATCGCCGAGCGCCTGGACGCTTTCGGCGCGACACGCATCGTGACAACCCGAGCCGACGATGCCGCACTGGTCGCCGGCCTCAAAGAATGGTTCCGTCGTCACCCATGAGCGAATCCCAGATCAACGAAGCCATCCCGGCCCAGGCCGGCCCGTCCCGCAAGCGCCCCGGCCTCGCCGTGTGGCTGGCCGTCGCCGCCCTGGGCGTGGCCGGCTGGCAGTTCTACACCACCCAGCAGCAGCTGGATTCGATGCGCCAGGAACTGGCGCGCCGTCTGGCCGAAGGCAGCGGCGCAGGCAAGGAGCAGCGCGCGATCGCCGAGCAGGCGATGCTGGCCGCCCGCGCCACCGACGGCAAGCTGGCGCTGGTGGAGGCGCGCGTCAACGAGGCCGCCGGCCAATACGCGACGCTGAACGGCATGTACCAGGAGCTGACCAAGAACCGCACCGACTGGCTGCTGTCCGAAATCGAGCACACGCTCGCCATCGCCAGCCAGCAGCTGCAGCTGGCCGGCAACGTCAGCGCCGCCGTCTCCGCGCTGGAGATGGTGGACGCGCGGCTGGCCAAGTTCGACCGTCCGCAGCTGATCGGGGTGAAGAAGGCCGTGGCCACCGATCTGGAAAAACTGAAGGCGCTGCCCTACCTCGACACCGTCGGCCTGACCGTCAAGATCGACCGGCTGATGCTGAGCGTGGATTCGCTGCCGCTGGTGGTGGATTCGCATCGCCTGGGCGGCGCGCAGCCGGGCAAGCCGGCGCAGCCGGCGGCGGACGCCCCGTGGTGGGAGCGGCTGTCCGCCGAGATCAGCGGCAGCCTGGGCGAGCTGATCCACATCCGCCGCATGGACAAGCCGGAGGCGCTGCTGCTGTCGCCGGAGCAGGCCTTCTTCCTGCGCGAGAACCTGAAGATGCGCCTGCTGGACGCGCGCCTGGCGCTGATGCAGCGCGACGGCAAGACCTACGCCGCCGACATCGCCGCCGCGCGCAGCTACGTGCAGCGTTATTTCGACCGCGACGCCGCCGCCTCCTCGCAGTGGCTGGCGACGCTGGGCGAGCTGGAAGGCGCGCCCCTGGACATCAGCCTGCCTGACATGAGCGCCAGCCTGAAGGCCGTGCGCGACGCCCAAGGCAATAGCGGGGAGTAAACGGTGAGATTCGCATTGTGGATAACCGGCCTGTTCGCATTGGCCGTGCTGGTGGGGCTGGCCTCCACCCTGAATACCGGCTACGCCATCCTGTTCCTGCCGCCTTACCGGATGGAAGTGTCGTTCAATCTGATGATCGTGCTGGTGGTGGCGCTGATCGTCGTCACCCACATCGCGCTGCGGCTGATCGCGCTGGCCGCGGACCTGCCGCGCCAGGTGCAGCGCTTCCAGCGGCAGAAGAAACTGAAAGCCGCCCGCCACGCGCTGCGCGAAGCCGGCATCGCCTTCTTCGAGGGCCGTTTCCAGAAGGCCGAGCGCGAGGCGTCCAAATCGCTGTCCGACGAATACTCGGCCGAGAACCGCGCGCTGGCGCTGCTGATCGCCGCCCGCGCGGCCGGCTCCGCCGGCGACGGCGGCAAGCGCGACGAATACTTGAACCAGCTGGAGCAGCTGCCGGCGCGGCTGCAGCTGGCGCGCCACATGCTGGACGCCGAGCTGAGGCTGGAGGACAAGGACGCGCTGGGCGCGCTGGCCGCCATTGAGCGCGCGCGCGCGCTGTCGCCCAACCTGACCAACGCGCTGCGGCTGGAGCTGAAGGTGCGCCTGCTGCAGAAGCAGCCGGAAACCATCCTGCTGCTGACCGAAAAACTGCTGAAGGCCGACGCGCTGGAGCCGGAGCAGGCGCGCCGCTACCGGCTGGCCGCCTACCAGCAGCAGCTGTCCGGGCTGTTGTCCGAGCGCGAAGTGCGCGACTGGCTGCGCCGCATCCCCGACGCCGAGCGCGGCAATCCGCAGCTGCTGCAGCAAGTGGTGTCGCACCTGATCCGCTTGCAGGAATACGACTACGCCGCCACGCTGCTGGCCGGCGCGCTGTCCAGCGACGAAATGGAGCTGCCGGAGCTGGCGCGCGAACTGGGCCAGCTGGCCGCCCACCTCAGCGTGGAAAAGCGGCTGGCGCTGCTGAAGGACGCCGAGAACTGGCTGAAACTGCGCCCGCGCGACCACTGGCTGCTGCTGGCCCTGGGCCGTCTGGCGCAGGCGCAGCAGCTGTGGGGCAAGGCGCAGAGCTATCTGGAAGCCAGCGTGTCGATCCAGCCCACGCTGTGCGCGCACGCCGAGCTGGCGCGGCTGTTCGAGGCCACCGGCAAGGAAGAGGCTTCGCAGCTGCATTACCAGAAGAGCCTGGAGCTGGCGCTGAGCCAGGGTTGCTGAGCGCAGCCGGCCAAGCTCGCCGTCCGCGATGCCGCCCGCCGTTTCGGCCGGCGGCATTTTTCTTGCCCGCGCGCCTGGGGCAGGCAAAAAAAATCGGACCCCGAGGGGCCCGTGCATGCCAACGTGGACTGGCAGACAATCAATCGATACGAGAGCGCGGGCGGTATCCTGTCTGACAATAAGGATGCCGAACGACGAAAGCTGTGCCAGAATCAACCATTATGCATGGCTGACCTCAGACCTATGCATGGCGCTTGCTTCCGCCGCGACGATGCCGGCCGCGACAATGTTCACCAGCATACGTGGAGGCGGCGGTTTGCACAAAGCAGTTAATCTCATGAAAACTATGAAGAAAAGGCATGTAACAGCATGAAGCTGCCTCCGCTGAATGCCCTGCGCGTGTTCGTCGTCGCCGCCGAGCACCTGTCGTTCACCCGCGCCGCCGCCGCGCTCAGCCTTACTCAGGGCGCGATCAGCCGCCACGTCCAGACCTTGGAAGAGTATTACGGCGCCACGCTTTTCACCCGCCAGGCGCGCGGTCTGGCGCTGACCGCCGAGGGCGAGGCGCTGGTGAAGCCGGCGCGCGAGGCGTTCCAGCTGCTGAACGAAGCCAGCGAGGCGCTGCGCCTGCGCCAGAGCGATCTGCGGGTGCGGATGCCGCCGACGCCGGCGATGCGCTGGGTGCTGCCCAATCTGGCCGACTTCCAGGCGCGGCATCCGGAGTACACGCTGCACTTGCTGACCCAGCTGATACACAACAAGCCGTTCAACCGCGCCGAATACGACCTGGCCGTGGTGGGCCTGTCCAGCCCGGAGGCGGCGGCCGATCTCCGGCTGGAGTGCATCTGCCGCGAAAAGCTGATCCCGGTGTGCTCGCCCAGCCTGCTGGCCGGCAAGCACCCCCTGCACGTGCCGGACGACCTGAGGCACCACACGCTGCTGCACCCGTGGCGCGACCAGAACACCTGGAAGCGCTGGCTGACGCTGGCCGGCGTGTCCGGCGTCAACCCGGAGAGCGGCGTCACCTTCGACGCGCTGGAATACGCGCTGCACGCCGCGGTGGCCGGCATGGGCGTGACGCTGGCCCAGGCGTCGATGGTCACCCAGGACCTGGACAGCGGCCGGCTGGTGATCCCGTTCGACACCGTGCTGGAGACCGAGTGGGCCTACTATCTGGTCTATCCGCACGAGCTGGCCGAGCTGCCCAAGGTGCGCGCCTTCCGCGACTGGCTGGTGCACACCGTCGCCAACAGCGAGGAAGCCAGCTGGCTGGCGCGCCAGGGCTACTGAGCGCCGCCGGCATCAGCCGCCGATTCTCCGCGGCGGCCTCCCCCTTTTCCGCCAACATTTGTTAACCGCTGGGGCGTGGCGCGCCGGTCCGGCGTTCCGGATAATGATTGACATAGCAACTATTGCCTTATCAATCATGAACGCTCCTTCCTCCCCAGCCGGCCTGGCTGCCGGTCTGGACTTCCGCCAGCGGCTGATGGCGATGCTGGGCCTGTGCTGCGTGCTGATCATGGTGGCGCTGGACCAGACCGTGGTCGGCACCGCGATGCCCACCGTGGTAGCCGATCTGCATGGCTTCGCGCTGTACGCCTGGGTGGGCACCTCCTATCTGCTGACTTCGGTGATCACTGTCCCCGTCTTCGGCAAGCTGGGCGACGACCACGGCCGCAAACCCTTCGTGCTGACCGCCATCGTATTGTTCACCGCCGCCTCCATGCTGTGCGGCCTGGCCCAGGACATGCTGCAGCTGGTGCTGGCGCGCGCCTTGCAGGGCGTCGGCGGCGGCATGCTGGTGGCCACCACTTTCGCCTGCGTGCCGGATCTGTTTCCCCACACCCGCGAGCGGCTGCGCTGGCAGGTGATGCTGTCGGCGTCCTTTGGCCTGGCCAACGCCATCGGGCCGTCGCTGGGCGGTTTTCTCACCGAGTACCTGGGCTGGCGCTGGGTGTTCTTCGTCAATCTGCCGGTCGGCGTGGCCAGCCTGTGGCTGGTCTGGCGCTTCCTGCCGGTGATCCGCCACGACGAGCGGCCGCCGTCGCGGCTGGACTGGCAGGGCGCGGTGCTGATCGCGCTGTTCCTAGGCTCGCTGCAGCTGACGGTGGAGTGGCTGCCGCAGCACAAGCCGCCGCTGCTGCTGGCCGCGCTGGCCGGATTGGGCCTGGCCGCGCTGGCGGCGCTGCTCTGGTGGGAAAAGCGCAGCCCCAATCCGCTGCTGCCGCCCAGCATGCTGTCGCACAAGGGCCTGGCGCCGCTGTTCGGGCTGTCCTTGCTGATGGGCTTCGGCATGTTCGCGGTAATGTATTACGCGCCCTTGATGTTCCAGGCCGGCTTCGGCTTGTCGCCCAACCAGGCCGGCCTGCTGGTGACGCCGCTGGTGGTGTTCATCACCATAGGCAGCATGCTCAACGGCCGCATCGTGCAACGGCTGAAGCATCCGACGCGGCTGCTGGGCCTGGGCCTGCTGATGTTCGCGGCCACCGCTGCGCTGTTGGCGCGCACTACGCCGTCCACGCCGCACGCGCTGATTTTCGCCAATATGATGATGGGCGGACTGGGACTGGGCCTGCTGATGCCCAACTTGACCATCTTTGTCCAGCAACTGGCGCCGCGCCAGCAACTGGGCGTGTCCACCGCGATGCTGCAGTCGACGCGGATGGTGGGCGGCATGCTGGGCACGGCGGTGATGGGGGCGGTGGTCAGCCACCGTTTCCGGGAGAGCGTGGAGGCGCTGCTGACCGCGCGCCACGGCGAGAGCTGGCGGTCCTGGCTGGCGGATCCGCAGACGCTGCTGAACGCCGACAGCCTGGCGCAGTTCCGCCATGCGGCGGTCGGCGCCGACGGCTTGCTGGCCGCCAGCCGCGAATTGCTGGTGGACGCCATCCATTGCAGCCAGTGGCTGGTGGCGCTGGGGTTGCTGCTGGGCCTGTGGCTGGTGCGCAAGGTGCCGGCGGTGAGGCTGGACAGCGCGGTCCCGGAACAGGAGCTGCGGCATGAATGAGCATCCCCCCAATCTGCTGCAGCAACTGGGCCGCAGCAGCCGCGCGATGTACAGCGCCTTCGAGGGCCGGGTCGGCGAGGCGCTGCCGCGCTGGCGCATCCTGAAGGCGCTGGAGGATCTGGGCACCGCCAGCCAGAAGCAGCTGGCCTGCCATCTGCAGATGGACCCCGGCGCGCTGACGCGGCAGTTGAAGCCGATGGAGGCCGGGAAGCTGGTGCGGCGGGACACCGATCCGGCCGACAACCGCCAGACGCTGGTGACGCTGGACGAGGCCGGCGCGGCGCTGTTGCGCGCGGCGGCGCCGCAGCGGCAGGCGTTTTTCGATCAGGCCTTGAACGGCATCGACGCCGCGGAGCTGGCGGCGACGCTGCGGGTGTTGCGGCTGCTGGAGGAGCGTTTCCGCGGCATGGCCGCCGACGCGCGCTAGCGGCTGGCTGTCGCCTCGTCGCGTCCGGCGATCACCAGCCGGTTGCGGCCTTGCTGCTTGGCGCGGTAGAGCTCGCGGTCGGCGGCCTCGATCAGCTGGCGGCTGTCCGCCACCTCGTGCGGATGCACGGTGGCGCCGCCTATGCTGATGGTGACGATGCTGGCCACCGCCGAGCTGGCGTGCGGCAGCTGCAGTTCGCGCACCGCCTCCAGCACCGCCTCGCCGACGACGGCCACGCCCTCGGCGCCGGTGTCCGGCAGCAGGCAGATGATCTCCTCGCCGCCGTAGCGCGCCACCAGATCCTGCGGCCGCCGCACGCTGCCGCGTATCGCCTGCGCCACCTCGCGCAGGCAGTAGTCGCCGCTGACGTGGCCGTAGTGGTCGTTGTAGAGCTTGAAGTAGTCGATGTCTATCATCAGCATGCCCAGCGGCGCGCCCAGCCGCCGCGCCCGCCGCCATTCGCCGTCCAGGCTTTCCTCGAAGCAGCGGCGGTTGGCGATGCCGGTCACCGAGTCCACCCGCGACAGCGCCAGCACCTCGGCGTGCGATTGTTCCAGCGCCAGCGTGCGGATGCGCACCTGCTGTTCCAGCTGCTCCTGCTGCCTTCCCAGTTCTTGCTTGATGAGGCGCTGCTCGCTCATCAGCGCGGCGACGCACAGCGCCACCACGGTCAGGATGCCGATATAGGTCTGCAGGATGATCAGCGTGCTGTAGGCGGAAAAGCCCAGATAGGGGCCGCCGCCGTGGCGGGTGCCCCATAGCGCCAGCAGGGTGATCAGCAGCAGCGCCAGCGCCACCTCCCGCGGGCTGAAGCGGAACGCCGCCCACGCCACCAGCGGCAGCACCAGCATGTCCAGCGGATAAGTGGTGTCCATGGTGGGATGCCACCAGATGAAGATGCTGGCGGTCAGCAGCGCCACCGTGCCGAAGTAGGCCAGCATCTCGTACCAGGCTTCGCGGCCCAGCCTGGGCCAGCCGTGGTAGTAGAGATTGAGCAGCAGGCTGCCGAACAGCAGCGTGCCGCTGGCATTGCACAGCCACCACAGGCAGCCTTGCGCCAGCAGCATTTTTTGCGGCACCAGTTGGCCCAGATAGGCGAAGGCGATGGCGATCAGCGTGCCCAGCAGCGCGGACGCCGCCACGATTAGGCAGAACAGCAGGCAGTGGCCGAAGCTGCCCAGCGGATTGCCGGCGCCGAGATGGCGGCGCACCAACCAGGCACCGGCCAGCGTCTGCGCCAGCACGCCGGCGGCGATGCCCAGCGCCGGCAGCAGCCAGTTCAGGCCGGGGGCCTGGCCCGACCAGCGCCATCCTTCCACCAGCAGCGCGCCCAGCAGCACGCCCGGCCAGGCCCGCCGGCCTCGCAGCAGCAGGGCGGCCAGTGCCAGCGCTGGCTGCGGCCACAGCACCGTGTCCATTCCCAGCTCCAGCATCAGAAAGCGGTCGCCCAGCCAGGCCGCCGCGCAATACAGCAGCGCCACCAGGGCATTGGGCAGCCAGTCCGGGACCGCCGGAGGGCGCGTGAGAGTGCCGCGCATAGATTCCCTTCTACCGATGGCTGCGGCGCGACGTGGCCGCCGCAGCGTGCTTTTCTTAAGTTTTATCGTAGTTTGCGAATGGCTGCGGCGCAGCAGAGAGGCGGGGGAAGGGCATAAAAAAACGGCCGCAGCGGGGCTGAGGCCGTTTGGCGTGGCGGATGGGCGGTTACATCTTCACGCCCAGTTCGCGCAGGCGCTCGTCCAGGTAGGCGCCGGCGGTGCAGCGGTCGGACAGGATCACGTCCGGGCGCGGATGCAGGAACAGCGGCAGCGAGATGCGGCTTTTCTTCGCGCCCTCGCCGCTGGGGTTGACCACGCGGTGCTGGGTGGACGGGTAGTAGCCGGCCGACGCTTCCTGCAGCATGTCGCCGATATTGACCACCAGGGTGCCGAAGTCGCAGGGCACGTCCAGCCACTCGCCGTCCTTGCCTTGCACTTGCAGGCCCGGCTCGTTGGCGGCGGGCAGGATGGTCAGCAGGTTGATGTCGCCGTGGGCGGCGGCGCGCAGCGAGCCGGCGGGCTCGTCGCCGGTCAGCGGCGGGTAGCGCAGCACGCGCAGCAGCGTCTGCTGGCTGTCCTGGATCATGTGGGACAGCGGCTCGCGGTAGTTGGCGGCGATGTCGGCCGGGGTGTATTGCTGCACCCAGGACAGCAGTTCCCGCGCCAGCTGGTTGGCGATGCCGTAGTAGCGGTCGGCGTCGGCCTTGAGCTGGGACGGCGCGCGGCCCCACGGGTAGATGTGGAAGTATTCCTTGATGTCCTTGAGCGTGGCGCCCTTGGCGGTTTCCGACACTTCCGGGGAGAACCAGCCATCCTGCTTTTCCGCCGAGAAGGCGTAGTCGAATTTCTCTTCGCTGTTGAAAAAGCCCAGCCAGTCGGCGTAGATCTTTTCAACCAGGTCTTGCGGGATGGGGTGGTTGGTCAGCACGCCGAAGCCGGTTTCGTGCAGGGAACGGGTGAACTGCTCCGCGGCGTCCGGGGCGCGGTAGTCGACAACTCTGACGTTCATGGGGTGGTTTTCCTGATGAACCCGGCGCCGCCATGCAATATCGGGGCGGTCGCCGGCCGCGCGCATTGTAGCGGCTAAGCTACACAGCGCCAAGCCGTTGGCATCGGTACTGTTGGAAAACTACCAAAACAGCCGCAGCCTTGCCGCGCAAGGCCGCAAGCGAGATGCCGGGGGGCCGGCTTCAGGAAGCGCCGGCAGGACAGACGGGTTGTCGGGCGGCGCCGGGGCGCAGGCCCCGGTGTACTTTAATTACAGAAAAACGGCACCTACACCCGTTGGTCCATGTCCAGCGCCGGGGTGCCCGGACAGGCCTGGGCCACGATGCGGGCCGGCACGCCGGCCACGGTGGCGTGGGGCGGCACGTCTTCCAGCACCACGCTGCCGGCGCCCACTTTCGCGCATTCGCCGACGCGGATATTGCCCAGCACCGCGGCGCCCGCGCCCAGCATCACGCCATCGCCTATCTTGGGATGGCGGTCGCCGCGCTCCTTGCCGGAGCCGCCCAGCGTCACGCCGTGCAGGATGGACACGTTATTGCCGATCACGGCGGTTTCGCCGACCACCAGGCCGGTGCCGTGGTCCAGCATCACGCCCTGGCCGACGCGCGCGGCGGGGTGGATGTCGGCGCCGGTCACCTCGGAGATGCGGTTCTGCAGGAACAGCGCCAGCGTGGTCCGGCCCTGCTGCCACAGCCAGTGGGTGACGCGCTGGCTCTGGATCGCGTGGAAGCCCTTGAAGTACAGCAGCGGGGTGGAATAGCGGTCGCAGGCGGGGTCGCGCTCGAAACAGGCGCGGATGTCGGCGCGCAGCGCGGCGCTGATCGCCGGATCGGCCTGGAAGGCCTCGCGGAACAGCTCCTGCAGCGCGCGCGGATCCATCACCGGGCTGGCGAGCTTGGTGGACAGGTGGAAGGCCAATACGTCTTCCAGCGTGGCGTGGCGCAGAACGGTCATGTGCAGGAAACTGGCCAGCAGCGGCTCGTCGTTGACCGCCGCCAGCGTTTCGTCGCGGATGGCCGACCACAGCGGATCAACCAGGGTGGAACTCATCGAGGACTCCGGATAATGACATCTAGTCGAAATATTGTAGCCTGCCACGGTCCGCGCCGTCAGCCCAAGGCGGCGCGATGTCAGGATTCGCGCCGCGCAGCGACCAACCGGCATGGACGGGGAGAGGGCCTATGAGATCGGGAATCATGCTGGCGCTGCTGCTGGCGGCGTTGAGCGCGGGCGCGGCGGAGCCGGAGGTGCCGGGCTGGCGGGAATACCAGGCCGGGCATCTGGCCGCGGCCCGCATCGCCTTCTGGCAGGCGGCGCAGAACGGCGACCGGGTGGCGGCCTTCGATCTGGCGATGATGGACTGGAAGGGCGAGGCCGGCGCGGTGGACAAGACGCGGGCGGTGTACTGGCTGAAGCGCTCGGCGGAGCTGGGGCTGGACCGGGCGCAGCACGCGCTGGGACTGTTGGCCGAGCGGGGCGACGGCGTGCCTAAATCGCTGCCCGAGGCGACGCGCTGGTTCCAGCTCTCCGCCCGCCAGGGCTATCTGCCGGCCCAGATCGACCTCGCCACCCAGTACTTCCTCGGCCGCGGCGCGCCGCAGGACGACCGCCTGGCCGCCTACTGGTACGAGGAGGCGGCCAAGCAGGGCGATGCCGGCGCGCAGTATCTGATCGCCAGCATGTACGAGCATGGCCAGGGCGTGAAGCGGGACATCCCGGCGGCGATACGCTGGTATGCGCGCGCCGGCGCGCAGGGCGATATCGGCGCGCGGGTCAAGGCGCTGGATCTGGCGAAGCGCGAGAGCGCCCGCCGCGCTCAGAGCGCGTCCAGCGGCAGCTTCAAATAGCGGACCCCGTTGTCGTCGGCCGGCGGCGGCATGCCGGCGCGGATGTTGACTTGCACCGCCGGCAGCAGCAATTGCGGCATCGCCAGCGTCTTGTCGCGCGCGGCGCGCATCTGGACGAAGGCGGCTTCGTCGACGCCGTCGCGGGCGTGCAGATTGGCGGCGCGCTGCTCCGCCACGGTCGCGCTCCAGGCAGGCTCGCGCCCGGCCGGGGGGTAGTCGTGGCACATCAGCAGCCGGGTGTCGGCCGGCAGCGCCAGCAGCTTGCGGATGGAGCGGTACAGCTCGGCCGGATCGCCGCCGGGAAAGTCGCAGCGCGCGGTGCCCACGTCCGGCATGAACAGCGTGTCGCCGACGAAGACCGCGTCCCCGATCTGATAGCCGACGTCGGCCGGGGTGTGGCCGGGCAGCGCGATCACTCGCGCCTCCAGCTCGCCGATGCGGAAGGTCTCGCCATCCTGGAACAAGTGGTCGAACTGCGAGCCGTCGCAGCGGAAGGCCGGCTCCAGGTTGAACACGCGGCGGAAGATGGCCTGCACCTCGACGATGCGCGCGCCGATGGCGACGCGGCCGCCGGCCTGTTGCTTCAGATAGGGCGCCGCCGACAGATGATCGGCGTGGGCGTGGGTTTCCAGTATCCACTGCAGCGTCAGCCGCTGCTCGGCCAGGAAGGCCAGCAGCCGGTCGGCCGACGCGCGCGAAGTGCGGCCGGAGCGGAAGTCGAAGTCCAGCACCGGATCGACCGCGGCGGCGCATCCGCCCGGGCGGTCGTAGACGATGTGGCTGATGGTGCCGGTGGCGGCGTCGAAAAAGCTGGCGATCTGGGCGGTCATTCTGTCCTCCGGGCATGGCGCGCGCGGCGGCTGAAATAATATACTGTTATAAGCATATTTCTTTTAGAAATTTCATCATGACGATTTTACTGTCCAGGCGGACATGGCGCTGACTTTGTTGCTGGGCGCGCTGGTGGGCGCGGTGCTGGGCCTGACCGGCGCCGGCGGCGGCATTCTGGCGGTGCCGGCGCTGATGGCGTCCCAAGGCTGGAGTGTGCCGCAGGCGGCGCCGGTGGCGCTACTGGCCGTGGCGGCCGGCGCGGCTTTCGGCGCCTGGGAGGGATGGCGGCGGGGCGAGGTGCGCTACCGCGCGGCCGCGTTGATGGCGCTGTGCGGCCTGCCGGGATCGGCGCTGGGAACGCGGGCGGCGCATCTGTTGCCGGCCGCCTGGCTGGCGGCGAGTTTCGCGCTGGTGTTGCTGATCGTCGCCTGGCGCGCCTGGTCCGGCGCGCGGGACGGCCAAGCGGAGAGGGATGGACGCGGCGCCTTGTGCCGGGTGCAGCCGGAAACCGGCCGCCTGGCCTGGCATCCGGCCAGCATCGCCGCGCTGGCCGGCGTCGGCGCGTTCACCGGCTTTCTCACCGGCCTGCTGGGCGTGGGCGGCGGTTTCGTCATTGTGCCGGCGTTGCGCCGGCTCAGCGACCTGGGCATGCACGCCATCGTCGCCACTTCGCTGCTGGTGATCGCGCTGGTCGGCGGCGGCAGCGCGCTGTCCGCCTACTGGCACGGCGCGCGGCCGCCGGCGCTGCCCACGCTGGCCTTCGCCGCCGCCGCGCTCGCCGGAATGATGGCCGGGCGCTGGCTGATACGGCGGCTGGCGCAGCGGCAGGTGTCGCGCGGCTTCGCGTTCGTGGCCGCCGGCGTGGCGGTGGCCATGCTGTGCCACGCCGCCGGCTGAGGGCTCAGCCAGCGAAGCTGAACGCTTCTCCGCTGCCGGCGCGGATGGCCTCGGCCAGCGTCGCGTAGAACTCCGCGCCGTCGCGGCTGGCGATCCAGTCCTCGCCGCGGCGCGAGAAGTGGTAGCCGCCGCTCTTGGCGGCGATCCACATTTCCTGGTTGACGGCGTGGCGGTTGACGATCACCTTGTCGCCGCTGTCGAACTCGATCTCCAGCACATTGCCCTGGCGCAGCGTGTCGGCGTCCAGCCCGTGTTGGTCTATCGCCTGTTCGATGCGATCGAAGATGTCGTCGCTCAGTTGCAGGAATTCGCTTTCGGTCATGATGTTTCCCTGATGGCGCCGGCGGCGGCAACACCGCCCGGCAAGGTTTTGCTAGTATGTCGATTTTGCCATATCGGATTGCCATCAGTATGCGTACCCTGCTCGCTTGCGCAAGTTTGACCCTGATCCTGGCCGCTTGCGGCTACAAAGGCCCGCTGGTGCTGCCGCAGCAGCCCAAGAAGGCGCCGTCCGCCGCCCACGCCGTCAAACCGGACGCCTCCGCGCCCAAGGCGGACGCTTCCGCTTCCCGTTGAGCGCGGCGACATAAGGATATTTCCAAGCAATCGCTTGTCTGAACGGGGCTTGGCCTAGAATGGGCCGTCGTTTCCCGGGAATAGGAGCCGCCATGCCCCACTACGCGCGTCATCTGGAACACCATACCATCGTCAACCCGTTTCCCGGCATCGCCAAGCTGGAGGCGGCGCTGGGCCGCAAGGTGGTCAGCCGGCTGGGCGCCAACGAGAGCATGGTGAAGCCGGCCTCGCCGCTGTTGGAGCCGTGGGGCGAGGCGCTGGCCGAATTGGCCCGGCTGTACCCGGACCCGTACGCGCTGGCGCTGCGCGAGCGGGTGGCGCAGCGGCTGGGGCTGGAAAACAGCCAGGTGCTGTTCGATTGTGGCGCCGACAGCCTGATCCTGCTGGCGCTGCGGCTGCGCTGCAACGCCGGCGACGCGGTGGTGTGCAGCGCCGGCACCTACCCGGCCTTCCGTTATTTCGCCGAGGGCGTCGGCGCCCGCATCCTGGAAGTGCCGTACCAGGCGCAGGGCGTGGGCCTGCGGCCCGATCTCGCCCGCCTGTGCGAGGTGGCGCAGGCCGAGCGCGCGGTGGTGGTCTACCTGGCCAATCCAGACAATCCCACTGGCCATTATTGGTCGGCGGCCGACATCCAGGCGCTGCGCCAGCAGCTGCCGTCGCAGACGCTGCTGATCCTGGACGAGGCCTATATCGATTTCTGTACCCTGCCGGAGGACGCCCCGCCCTCCGGCGTGCTGGCCAATACGCTGCGGCTGCGCACGCTGTCCAAGGCCTACGCGCTGGCTGGCCTGCGCGTCGGTTTCGCGCTGGCGCCGGCCGACGTCATCGCCAAGGCGGACCAGATCCGGCCGCAGTACGCGCTGTCTGGCATCGCCCAGCACGCGGCGGCGACGGTGCTGGACGCGCCGGATTACGCCTGTCAGCTGGTGCAGGCCACGGTATTGCTGCGCGACAAGCTGGCCGACGCGCTGCGCGAGCGCGACCTGACCGTGCTGCCCTCGCACACCAATTTCGTCAGCGTCGTCTATCCCAACGCCGCGCAGTCCGAGGCCATCCAGCGCCAGCTGCTGGCCGAGGGCATCGCGGTGCACCGGCCGCCGCACCCGGCGCTGCGCCATCTGCTGCGCGTCACCGCCCAGCCGCAGGCCTTGTCCAGCAAGGTGCTGGAGGGCATGGCCGGTCGCTGACGGGCATAGTTACATTGACAGGCGCAAACGCCAATGACATAAGCGGTGGGTTGGTAAAACCCATCGCTTATTTTTTTGCGGTCCGGCGAGCCGCCCCCACGTTCCGCCAAGAGAACCATGACACATCATCGCACCCGCCTGATCGCCAGCCTGTGCCTGCTGGCCAACTGCCATGCCGCCGCCGCCATGCCGGTGCGCGCCGACGGCGACACCCGACTGACGCTGCGCGGCATCGTCACCGGGCCGATCTCCAGCGGCAGCAAGGCCGAGGGCACGCTGTTTCGCGCTCATTACCTGAGGCTGCGCCGCCCGCTGCGGCTGGACGACGGCGCCGCCTGCGGCGGGCAGACGATGGCCCGGCTGGCCTTGAACCAGGAAGGGATGGCGCGCTACCAGGGGAGGACCGTCACCGTAGAGGCCAGGGTGTTCTGCCAGGAAAGCCGTACCGGCACCTATCATCTGGCGGACATCGAGATCCGCTGAGCCGGGCCGACGACGGAGCCGGCCGCTCAGGACTGGCGCAGCCGCGCGTCAAGCGGCGCGGCGATGGCTTCGAGAACCCGGCAGCGGCCGGCAGCGGGGTGCAGCGGGTTGAGCAACAGGTTCCAGCCTTCCACCGCCAGCGCGCTCGGCACCCGCAGCAGCGCGCTGGGCGCCTGCGCCAGCCAGGCGTCTCCCAGCCGCCGGGTGTCTTCCTGGCGGGCGCGCCAGCCGGCGGGCAGCGCGGCCGGGTCCAGGTCCAGCATGCCGTCGTCCGGCAACTCCACTTTCAATAGCTGGAAGCTGGCCGGCAGGCGGCGCAGCTCGCTGTGCACCAGCATTTCCAGCATCGCGCTGGCGGCGTGGTCGGCCAGGTAGACCACGGGCCGGCCGGCGTGGTGCCAGCGGCCGTCGGCGCGCAGCCCGCCCAGGCCGTTCAGATCGGCGTAATTGCTGATCCGCCAGGCGATCACGCCACGTAGCCTTCGTCGATCTGAACCAGCAGGTTTTCCACCAGCCGCGCGCCCTGCTCGGTCTGCGCCATTTCCAGCGGGCTGGCGTCGTCGAAGCGGCGCAGCGGCTGCCGCAGCCAACCGGTGGCTTCCTCCCCCAGCACCTGCTGCGCCAGCACCAGCAGGCTGGCCACCCGCACGCCGCGCTCGGACTCGTCGCGGCTCAGCTTTTCGTGCTTTTTGATGCGGTGGGACAGCGTGCGCGCCGGAATCACGAACTCCAGCTCCTTGCGGGTGAGTCCTTCGCCGGCCAGATGGTCGATCAGGCCGGTGTCGGCGCCGTTGGCGACATAGCGCGCCACTTCCAGGTCGGAGCGCACTTTCTGGCCGATGATGCGCGACAGCCGGGCGAAACGCAGCGCCGGCGCGCGCGGCTGTTCCGGCAGCGAGCCGGCATCGGGTTTGAACAGGGCTTGGGACATGATGGCCTCCATCGGCATTTGCCTTGTTAGTATTGGCATTTTGCCTGAAAGTGGCAAGCCCGCCGGGCGGCGGGCGGTGTTGCTATGCGGTCCAGTCCAGGCTGCCCGGTTGCGGGCAGGTCCACGACGCCTGCAGCCGCTGGCGGATCTCGGCCAGCGTTTGCCTGGCCAGCAGCTCGCCGTCGCGGAACACCGGCCGCAGCGCGCCGCCGTCGGCTTCGGCCGGCGTCTGTTGCTGGTGCAGAACGTAGCGGCCGTTCTCCTCTTCCACCCGCAGCAGGCCGCGGGCCGATTTCTTGGTGCCGTCGTCGGTGGCCGGGTCCTTGTAGATGTCGACGGCCTCGCCGTCCACCTCGGCGTAGATCGCCTTCAGCGCATAGCCGAAGGTGTCGCGCGAATTCATGCCGTAGACGAAGCTGCCGATGCCGAACACCACATTGCTGGAGGCGAAGCCCTTGTCGGCCAGCCGCAGCAGGATGTCTCGGGCGCGCGGCAGGGTGATGGAGTCGCCGTAGATCAGGCCAACGTGGCTGTCCAGCGCGCGGTAGCCGCGCTCGGTGACGCCGCCGCCGAAGATGTCCCACAGGCACTCCACCGCGCCCTTGCGCTCGGCTGCGCTGACCGGGCGGCCATCGTCGCGCGCGGTGCAGTTGCCGGCGTCGTCGAACAGCAGCTCGTCGTCGCGATAACCGGTGAGGATCTTCACCGGGTCGCCGGAGTCCGGGCGGAACACCACCTTGGCGTTGCCCAGCGCGTCCGGGCGGCGGGCCAGGATGTCTTCCTTCAACTCGTGGGCGATCACGGTGACGACGTTCCAGAAGTCGAAGGTGTCGGCAACGATGGACACCATGCCCGCCGGGTAGTCGCGGCTGACGAATTCGCGCACCACCTCGCGTTCGGCCAGCCGGCGCAGCGCCTTGTCGTCCAGTCCGCTGTGCGCGGGCATCCGCGCCAGCCGCTGCCGCGTCAGCAGGATGCGCAAGGCCATCACGCTGTGCTCGGACGCCGGGATGGAGCCGCCGACCAGTTCTTGCTCGGCGTCGGCGCCGTAGTGGTCTTCCAGATAGTCCAGAGCCGGGATGGTGTCGGTGCCGGTGAACGACAGCAGGTGGCCGGCGCCGCAGCGCATCGCGTCGTGGACGCCGCTCATGCCGCGCATCGAGAAATCGTGGCCTTGCCAGGCGACGAAGTCCTGCGGCGCGCCGGTGAGGGCGGCGAAGTAAGTCAGCAGCTTGCGGAATTCGAAGGCGATGGTGGCCACGGTGGACGGCTTCCAGCTCTCGCAACTGAACAGCGTTTCAAAGTAAGTGGCCACCCAGGGGAAGTCCGGATGGGTATTGGAGAAAGTGACCGGCGGCACCTTGATGTCCACCCGCGCGCCTTCCGGCAGCGAGCGGATTTCCAGCGGCAGGTAGCCCAGATCGTGCAGCGCTTCCAGCCGGCCGCCGTCCACCGCGCCGGTGCCGAGCGCGGTGTCCATCCGGCGCTGGTAGCGGCGCACCGCGTCCGCTTTCGGGCGCTGGAAGAATTCGCGGTTGAATAGATCGATCAGGTATTCCTGGATGAAGCCCTGCAGGCCGAACCACACCACCTTGTCGTCGAACAGCTGCGGCAGCACCGGCGCGTATTTGGCCGAGCGCGGCGTGAAGTTGGCCACCAGCCGGGTGGTTGCGCGCGGGTACATCGCCGGGTGGCCGGTCTTGTAGAAGTCGGCCAGGTTGAACGGAGCCAGCTGGTTCTTGTCTTGCGCGGTTTTCGGGGTGGTCATCATGCTTCTCCTTCGATCTGTGTTTGGACTTGGGCGGCTGAGCCGAGGCGTGCCGCGGGATCTGGGCTTTGTCGGCGCGCTCAGACGAGGCGGCAGCGGGCGTCGCAGCTCCAGTCATTGCGGGCGAACACGGCGTCGAAGCGCTCCAGCAGGCGGTCCAAGCCGCGGCTGAAGATGCCGTGGGTCACGTACAGGTACAGCGGCGCGAGCTGGCCTTCCGCCGCCTGGCGGGCGGCGATGGCTTCGGCCAGGCCGACGAAGGTACCGCCGCCGTCGCAGATGTCGTCCACCACCAGCAGCGGGCCGGCCGGCAGCGCGCCGTGCAGTTCGATGCCGCTGATCTTGCCGGTGACGGTGTCGCGCACCTTGTCGGCGCAGACGGCGCCGCAGCCCAGCTGCTGGGCCAGCTTCAGCACCCGCTTGCGGGCGCCGGCATCCGGCGCCACCAGCGTGGCCGGGCCGATCGCCTCTAGCGCGCGGCGCAGCGCCGGCAGCGGGTCTTCCACCTCCACCCGGTCCAGCAGCGCGGTCACCACGTCGCTGTGCGGGTCCTGGATCCGCACCCGGCTGTAGCCTTGCTGGTTGATCAGGCCGCAGAACACCTTGGCCGACAAGGCCTCGCCCGGATTGGCCACCCGGTCCTGGCGGGCGTAGGGCACGTAGGGTAGGCACAGCTCCAGCGGCGCGCCGGGATAAGCGCGCCGCAGCGCGTCGGTAGCCATCAACAGGGAGATGATCGCGCCGGCGTCGCGCAGGTCGGCGCGGATGCAGAGCTCGGCGGCCGGCGCGCCGGTTTCCGCCGTGGCGTGCACTTCGCCGCCGGGGAAGGTGAAGAAATCCAGGCGCAGCGCGCGTTGCTGGCCGTTGTGGCTGAGGTAGCTGGCGGTGATCATCGATGCGGTCCTTTGTTGTGTGCTGCCGGGGGCAAACCATGTCGGCTGGCAATCTTAGTTGTTTTTTTCAACTATCTTGTGCGCAGTATATCCGTGCTTAGTTGAATTTTGCAACTAAGAAGGCGAAAATATCGGAAAGAATCGATTAAACGGATACCTCATGCACCCTAATCGCCCCGCTCTCATCGTCAGCGTGGATGTCGTGTTGCTCACTCTGCGCCAGGGCAAGCTGCAGGCGGCGCTGCACCGGCGCGCCCGCCCGCCGTTCCAGGGCTGCCTGGCCCTGCCGGGCGGCTATGTGCATCCGCAGGAGGACGCCACCGCCGAGGACACCGCGCGCCGCGTGCTGCGCGAAAAGACCGGCGTCGAGCCGCGTTACCTAGAGCAACTGGGCACTTTCGCCGGCGCGGCGCGCGATCCGCGCGGCTGGTCGGCGGCCATCTCCCACGTGGCGTTGATGCCGCACGAGGAGCTGCGCCAGGCCGGCGGCGAGGTGTTCCATTTCTATGATGTCGACCAATTGCCGGAGCTGGCCTTCGACCACGCCGAGCAGATCCGCGCGGCGGCGGAGCGGGTGCGCAACAAGGCCAGCTACTCCACGCTGCCGTGCTGGCTGCTGCCGGAGCAGTTCACGCTGACCCAGCTGCAGCGCACCTATGAGCAGATCTTCGGCGAGACGGTGTCGCGCGGCACCTTCCGCTCCCGGCTGGGCATCAAGGTGGGGGACATGAGCCCCGGCGAGGCGGCCGACCAGGCCGACATCCTGATCGCCACCGACCAGTTCCAGGGCGGCAGCCAGCGGCCGGCGCGGCTGTTCCGCGTCAACCGGCTCAGCCTGTTCAAGCGCGCCAGCTGGTAGCCGGGTGGCCAGCAGGCGGCGCGCGGCGTATCATCGCCACCCTTGCGCGGCATCGGTAATCATTCCTTTGTGCTAGAACGTTTCCTGCGTTACCTTCTGGGCTGGGGAAGCGGGCGCCTGGGGCGACAAGCGATTCTCATTCCGCGATGAATATGCAGACAATCGGACGGACCGCCATCGGGCGGGCGGCACGTCCGGCAAGAGGTGAACCATGATTGCAACCATCAAGGGCAAGATACTGGCCGGCTCCGGCCTGTTGATCCTGATCGGCTTTACCGTGCTGGCGGGGGCCAATATCTACAACAGCTACCGCAACGCGGAAAGCGCGGTGCTGGAGCATGCCCGCCTGCTGGCGGGCAGCGAGGCCGGCCGCGTGCAGCGCATGCTGGGCAAGACCTATGATTCCGCGCAGGCGATGGCCGAGGCCGCGGCCGGCGTGAAGGCGGCGCTGCCGTCTAATGGCCGCTCGCTGTTGTCCGAAGTGGTGAGGCGCCAGCTGCCCAACAACCCGGACGCGGTCGGCTACTGGGTGGATTGGGAGCCCAACGCCTTCGACGGCCGCGACGCCGAGCTGGCCGGCAAGCCGGAAAACGACCACACCGGCCGCTACGGCGTGTACTGGTTCCGCAAGGCGGGCAAGGTGGATGTGGTGTGGGGCAGCGACGGCGTCGACGAAAGCGCCTACTACACCGAGCCGCGCAAGACCGGCAAGCCGATGCTGACCGAGCCCTATGTCGACCCCGATGTGAAAATCCTGATGGGCACCATTTCCTTCCCGCTCAATATCGGCGGCAAGGTGCTGGGCGTGGCCGGCTGCGACATCGCGCTGGGCCACCTGCAGGAAATGGCGGCCAAGGTGCAGCCCTACGGCGCCGGCTTCATGAGCCTGTACTCCAATGGCGGCGTGCAGCTGGCCGGCCGCCAGCCCGGGCTGAACGGCAAGGCCGCGCCGGACCTGCCGGCCGAGGCCAAGGCGGCGATCAAGGACGGCCGCCCGGCCGAATACCGCAGCGACGACGGCTTCCGCCACTTCATCATGCCCATCGTGGTCGGCGAGGCCGGCACGCCGTGGGCGGTGCGCATCTCCATTCCCGAGGACGAGGCCTTCGCCCCGGTGCGCGCGGCCAGCTGGCAGTCCGCCTTCATCAGCCTGGGCATCCTGGCGCTGATCCTGCTGCTGTTGGGCGCCACGCTGAACCAGCTGCTGCGTCCGCTGGGCCGGCTGCAGGGCGCGATGACCGAGCTGGCCTCCGGCAGCGGCGACCTCACCCGCGAGCTGTCCATCGCCAGCCGCGACGAGATCGGCCAGGCCGCCGGCGCTTTCAACACCTTCACCGGCTCGCTGCGCCGAATGATGCTGGACGTGCGCCGCCATGCCGGCGACATGCTGGGCTCGGTGCGCCAGCTGTCCGGCGACGTGAACCAGATCCGCGACAGCTCCGCCCGCCAGTCGCAGGCGGCCAACGCCACCGCCGCCAGCGTCGAGCAGCTGTCGGTCAGCGTCACCCACATCGCCGAATCGGCGCGGGTGGCCGAGCAGCGTGCCCGCGAGGCGGACACCCTGTCCAATCAGGCCGCCGCCAACGTGGACGCCACCGCGGCGGAGATCGGCCGCATCGCCGGCACCGTGCGCCAGTTGGCCGAGGTGCTGGGCGGCATGCAGCAGCGCTCCGACCGCATTTCCGGCATCGTGTCGGTGATCCGCGATATCGCCGACCAGACCAATCTCTTGGCGCTGAACGCGGCGATTGAAGCCGCCCGCGCCGGCGAGCAGGGCCGCGGCTTCGCGGTGGTGGCGGATGAAGTGCGCAAACTGGCCGAGCGTACTGCCAAGGCCACGCTGGAAATCTCTGACGTGATCCAGACCATGCAGAAAGACACCACCCACGCGTCCGACAGCATGAACGGCGCGCTGGAGCAGGTGGAGCAGGGCGTGAGGCTGGCTGGCGAATCGTCGCAATCGATTCAGCAGATCAGCGGCCAGGCGCAGCAGGTGGTGCGCGCGGTGGGCGACATCGCCGTCTCCACGGCCGAGCAGTCCAGCGCCAGTCAGGAAATCGCCCGCCACATCGAAAACATCCACGGCATGCTGCTGCAGACCGACGATTCCATCCACCAGGCGCAACAGGCTACGGTGGCGCTGGCGCGGCTGGGCGAGGAGCTGGAAAGCCTGATCGGGCAGTTCAAGCTGTAAGCGGCGGGCAGCGATGCGCGATCGCAGGCGAGGCGGGATACCGCCTCGCCTGTTTGTTTATGGACGCGTGGTGGCTAGCGGCATAGGCTCGCCCGACCCGGCGCGATCATCACCACCGAGTAATCGACGTCTTGCAGGCTTTCCACATGCACCACCAGGTTGCCGCCCTTGCGGCGATATTCCGGCCAGCGCATGTCATCGCCTGGGCGGGCGGTCAGCGTATCGGCGCAGGCGTAGCGGTCCAGCTCCGGCAGCAGTTCGCGGCGCAGCCGCTCTAGCGGCCATGCTTGGTACCGGGAGGCCGGCTGGTCGCCATGGAATGTGAAATAGAGGTGGTAGCCGTCAGCCATGATCAGGTCGTGGTAGGTCAGCGGCGCATCCTCTGCGCCAGGATGGAGGTAGTCCAGGAAGTCGGAGGCTTGGGCGATGTCTTTGGCGGCCAGGCATGGGCCGGCGAGTGTCAGCAGGCCGGCGGCGAGCAGCGCGCGGAACGGGGCAGGTTTACGCATGGGTTTGGTTTTCTTCTGGCGTGTAGATTGGCTAAAGCGTGGCCGCGACGGATTGCGGGCCGTAGTTTTTCTTCATGGCGGGGACTGCGGCTTCGCGATGGTTCGCCGCAAGCTATCGATAAAGCGCGCCAGCGCCGGATTGCCTGCCTCCCGTTTCCAGACGAAACACAGCGGCAGCGGCACCGACAGATTCTGCAGCCGGTAAAACCGTACCTGCGCCGGCGGACGCGCCAGATTGGCCGCATTGACGATGGCCGCGCCGATGCCGGCGCAGACCAGCGATAGCATCGCCGCCTCGGTGGGCTGCTCCTGCACCACGTCCAGCCGGATGCCAGCCTGCAGGCAGGCGCTGAACAGGCGGTCGTGGTATTCGGGATAGACCGCGCGGGGGAAAGAAACGAAGGGCCGCCCAGCCAGCGCGCGCAGGTCGAACGGTTGCGCCTCGTCGTGCGCTATCCGCCAGGCGCGCGGCAGCGCCAGCACCACGTCTTGCCCCAGCAAGGGCAGCGTGTTGAAGCCATCCGGCAAGGGGCCCAACTGATAGACAAAGCCGCCGTCCAGCGCACTCTGATCGATGGCGGCGAACTGTTCCGGGCTGTTCAGCGTGGACAGCGACAGGCTCACGTCCGGCGTTTGCGCCTGAAAACGGTGCAACGCCTGCGGCACCACGCCATCCCAACCAGTGTTTTCCACATAGCCCAGCCGCAGCTGGCCGGCAGCGCCGTCGGCAACCCGGCGCGCGCTCGCGCCGGCTGCGTCAAGCGCGGCCAGTATCCGGCGGATGTCGCGCAGATAGCTGTCGCCCGCCGGCGTCAGCCGCAGCCCGCGGGGGGAGCGCGTGAACAGCGCGAAGCCCAGCTCTTCCTCCAAGTCCTGGATCTGGCGCGTGATGGCCGGCTGGGTGATGTGCAGCCGCTCGGACGCGGCCCGCATGCTGGTGTGTTCGGCCACCGCCGCGAAATAACGCAGATGCCGCAGCTCCATGATGATCTTTCCAATGCCAGTGATGCCTGAAATTTATCACAAATTCATAAATCGGCATTGGAAGGCATGAATACTTTCCGGGATAGTAGAGCTCTACCCGGCGCCGCCCAGGCGGCGCATTGATGATCAAGAGAGCCACGATGAACGCCCAAACCTACCGCATCGGCAATGCGCGCGTAACGCGCGTGACGGATACCCTGCTCACCGGCATCACTCCGACCTACCTGTACGTGGACTGGCGCGATGGCGTGTTGGCCGAGCAGCCGCAACTGCGCGCGCTGTTCGACGATAGCGGCGAGCACATCATCCTCAGCGTGCATACCTGGGTGGTGGAGCTGGGCGGCAAGGTGTTCCTGATCGACACCGGGCTGGGCAATGACAAGGAGCGTCCGTTCAACGCGCTGTTCCACCGGCTGCGCACGCCGTTTCTGGAGCGTCTGGCAATGTTGAACATCCAGCCGGAAGATGTGGACCACGTGCTGCTGACCCATCTGCATGCCGACCATGTCGGCTGGAACACAAGGCTGGTGGACGGCCGCTGGGTGCCCACTTTCCCCAATGCCCGTTACGCGATGCCGCAGGGCGAGTTGGACTTCTTCGCCACGCCGGAGGCCGACAAGCGCCGCATGGTGTTTGACGACAGCGTGGCCCCGGTGCTGGCCAGCGGCCAGGGGATTGGCATCCATGCGGGGGGTGACGATTACGAAGAGGCCTTCCATTTCCATCCCACGCCCGGGCATTGCGCCGGGCACATGTCCATCACGCTGCATTCCGCCGGCGAAACCGCCATCTTTACCGGCGACGCGATGCATTCGCCGGTGCAGGTCTACCACCCGGAATGGAACTCAGCCTTCTGCCGGGAGCAAGACGGCGCGCGCGCTTCCCGCCGTTGGCTGCTGGAGTACGCCTGTGAGCACAAAGCCACCGTGTTCACCGCTCACTTTGGCTCGTCATCGGCTGGTGTGGTGAGCCGGGAGGGGGATGGTTTTGGGTGGCGGTTTCTGTGAAATTGGTAGCTCTGCTTCGTATTGAATAGTTTAAGGCGCAACCTTGTCATTGAGCATAGCAGTGGTGTAGTAGCTTTAATCGAATAGAATGGATTGAGAGTAGCTATTGCCATTGTTTTGGAATGGCCGAGCCATGTCACATGGGTTTATTTAAAAAGCTTTTTGCATGCAAGATCTAAAGCATCACTATCTAGCTCACCCATAACTGAGCTATTGATCTGCTTTCCTATTTTTATATCATAAACACCTGGGTATGAATCGCCTGTGCAATCAGGATCCCCATTGACAGAAATATATCGACCATCTTTTGAGATGATTCCATTGCTGGTTAAAGTGAATACATTTGCTAGCTGTTTTTCTACTGATACTCTTTTGTTAAAAAAGCCTTTTGCTTGAAAGATGCTTTTCTTTAACTTTGTATCATACAAATCTGCTAAGTAACCATCAGGAGATGTTGAGAATATATCAGCGCTTAATATTAATCCCTTATTTTTATTGATGTCAAAAAGGAGGCTATTTATAGAAGAGGCTTTGACTTGATTGATACAGTCCTTAAGTGCATTTTTGGATATATAATCATGCTCTGATAATATGATATATTCCTCATCATTGCTGAGCCTAAGGGGTAGCCTAGGGTCTGCTCCTGGAGTGGATTTTAAATTTGTTATTGTACATTTTTGTTCTTTTCCTACAGCTAAAACAATATTGGGCGAGATTACTGAAAAAGTGTATCCACCTGCGATAGGGAGCTGATAGTCCTCACCTGCAAAGACTGTGGATGAAAAGAACAGCGCCATGCAAGCTAATTTATTCCAAGAGTATTTTTTCAATTCGCTCCGTGTGCTTTTTTCTATCTGGAAGACCAATGTCACCTCCATTAATTGCCAATGTTATTAGCCTTACGGCCTCGGAACCACGTTGCCCCATAATCTTTAAGGATTTGGGCCGCTCAAATGCTAGGTAGAATCCACCAGCATCAATGCAGTTGTAATCATCAATAGTTATTTTTTGTGGATCATCGATTGGCGCAGGTCGCTTTTTCATAGATTTAGCATCCTTGCTCTTATACGCATGATCGTTCCACCAACCGTCATCATATTGATTTTTTTTAAGAATCCACGATAAACCCAATAAGCGGCATAGTTAGATCTCCCTGTTAGTTGTTTAAAGCCTCGCCCTCTAAATTTTTGTGCATCTATATCGCCGCAGTTGCCATTCAACCAGCTGTATGATCCTGTAATTCTAATTCCTTTGCTATTGTATTTCTCTTTTGAATAATATAGATCTTGCTCCTCAGATATAGCCCCATACCAATGTCCCAAATCTTTTTCTGAGGCGATAGATCTAGGTTCTAATCCTAGCCCCTTTTTATTTATATAATCTTGCTTTTGGCTTTGCTCAACCATCTTGGTTAGTAACCCAGACTCTACTGCGCCTTGTCCATAAAAATGGGTAAGTTTAATCGGAGAGTTGTATATATATTTTCTGGTTACCTTGTTAAGATGGGTGCGATATTGCTCACGTAATTCGTCAGGGGTTTGGTTAGCCATTTTAGGTATTAGTTTGTTTGGATATACCTTCTCAAGTTCATCTTTGCTTAGCCAGCAATTTTTTCTGAATTGCGAGATAAATATTCTTGGGCAAAGGTGCCAGTGATTACTATCAATACCAATAGCAGCTTCATCCCAAAAACAGAGTGCTTCTACGTATGCTTTGAACTCGGCATACTTTTCTTCTGTCATCGGTTCGTCGAGGATGTCACTCTTCTGTTTCAGCCAAGCATAACGGGTATCTAGTTGGGATTTTTCCCACTCGGTTGGGAATTTACATATTGCGTGTGAGAGCCTAGATTGAATTTTGGGGTCGGCGACTGCGGTAGTAACAATATCTTTAGTTAGTTTTTTGCCAGTATTTCCCAAAAGCCACTTTTCTAGTGTTGGGGAGTTACACTGGCTATCTGGTGTAGGGTCATCACTAATCAACGTCCAATCCATCCAGTGAGGGAAGTCGGCATCACTGAATTTTTTGACCTCTACAGAATTTAGATCGACCCATCCTTGCCCCCCCGGATAATTCACCATGTGCCAATGCGGAATTGAACCTGGTGCAATGGGAGCTTCGTGATCTGTATTGATCACTCGGCCAAAGCGTAGCAGCTCATACGTTGCGCTGGGTGCGATATGAAAAGCATCTGCTAGCTTATTCGCTTTTGCATAGAGATTATACTCGTACTCGTTATCCTTTTCGGGTATCTCTTGGCCAACATCAATATACAGGCTCTCCTGATGTTGATCTTCCTGGCGGGTGGACAACAAGCACTTTCCGCGCTCGAATCGCATCGTCACAAACAAAGGCACCGTGGAGGTATGCACAGGCGCCCCGCTGCCGGTGGGCGCTTGCGGTGAGGCAATCGATGCATAGAACGGTGTGCCGGGCGGCAGGTAGAAATGCATGTCGCCGTAGATGATCTTGTCCCGGCCATCCGTGCTGATGTCCAGCTTCCCGGAGCTTCTGCCGACGATCTTTTTCAGGTTGGCGTCGTCGCAAATGATTTCCAGATGAATGGCGTTCTTGCCGTTGCAGCTGCCTACGCTGCCCAGGCTGTCCTTGCGGTTTACCGGCTGCTTGTTTTTGACGAAAACTTCCTTGAGATGCATGTAGATGGAGTAGTACTCGATCTGGCCATCCGGCCCCTCGCCTATTTCCGTGTTGTGCTTGATCACCACGCAGCCGTTGTCAGTCTCTCCCTGGTAAGCCAGCGGCTTTTTGTCGGCGTCGGGCGAGGGCGTTCTCTTGTATACGACCACGCCGTCGGCGATGGCGCGCACCGGTTCGCCGTGCGCGCCGGTGTCGGTATGTTCGATGTGTTGGCCGCCATGCCACGCCATCCGGCTGGCGATGGGGAAGCCGCCTCGGGAAGAGAACGGCATCAGGCTGGCAAGCCATTGCTCATCACCGGCGTTGCCTTGGGGCGTTTTGAGAATGGGAGGGCTGATAATCATGTTGGTATCCGCTTATTCCGAGAACGGATGGGTATTGGGTGGGGTGTACTTGTCTTTGGGGAGCGTTGGCAGCGGAGGGTTCATGCTGGCCGGTCCGCTCAGATCGTGGCTGGCGCCCTTGACGCTGACGGTGCCGGGGCAATGCACCTCGATATTGCCCCCGGCGATGCGGATATAGCCGCCGCCGGCTGTGACCAGGATTTCTTGCTTGGCGTTGACGACAACCCTTTCCTTGCATGAAGTAATCGTCACATCCTGATCCGCCGTGATTTCCATCATGTCGCTTTGCGCCTGTACCTGTACCCTGCCCTTGGCGGCGATCAGCTTCAGCGCCACCTTGTCTTTCACGCCTGTAACGAACAGGCTGATGCTCTTGCCGACATTGTTAATCCAGCGGCGGCCGGTGGTGTGGTTAGCGTCGCGCTGGGCAACAAGGTTGAGATTGGCTCCGGCTGCCAGCGTCTGGCTCAGTTCGGTTGCGCTTACGATGCCGGCCGGAGCGGACAGGATCAGTAGCGGCTGCTGGCCGGCTTGGTCTTTCGCGGTCTTGCCGTCTTTATCGGTGTTGGTGCCCGCCTCCCACGCGGCCAAGGCATCCAGCTGGTGCTGCGCGTGGCCGGTGGCTTTCTTGCCGGTCTTGGCGTTGTCCGGGCCGATTTCGTCGGGGCCGGTTTCCATGGTGTCGGCCAGCTGGCCGGCGGCGGTTTCGGCCAGCGCTTGGCTCAAGGCGACAGCGGACTGCAGCTGGTTTTGCGCATGTTCGCGCGCCAGTTGCTTGCCAGAAGCGCCGTTCTGCGCCTCGGTGGACAGCAGCAGGCCGTGGGCGGCGCGGATGGCGCCGTGGTGGTCGGTTCTGAGTTCGAAGCCGTCGCCGCGCGGCTGGGCTTTGCCGTTGCTGCGCGGGTGGGCGAGGTAGCCCTGGTTGAGCTGGGTCTTGTCCGGTTCGCTCGACAGCTTGGCGCGCACTTCGCCGGGCGTGTCGTCGAACAAGAGTTCGTTGTAGCCGCCGCCCTGGTGCTCTTTGGATTTGATGCCGGACAGAGTCTTGTTGGCGGGGAGCGAGCCGGCGCCGCTGAAGTCGGGCGTGGGGTGGCTGCCGTTGTACAGCACGCCGGTGATCACCGGGCGGTCGATGTCGCCTTCGATGAAGTCGACCAGCACTTCCTGGCCGAGGCGCGGGATGAACTGGTGGCCCCAGCCGGCGCCGGCCGACGGCATGGCGACGCGCAGCCAGCAGGAGGATTTGTCGTCGAGGCCGGCGCCGATGGTGGGATGCTCGTCCGGCCGCTGCCAGTGGAACTGCACCTTGATCCGGCCTTGTTCATCGGTGTGGACTTCTTCGCCGGCGGGGCCGACCACGGTGGCGGTCTGCACGCCGCGAGATTTCGGTTTGGCGTGCTCGGTATCAGTAAACACCGGCGTCAGCGGGATGCCGCGGCGCTGGGTCTGGATGCGGGTGCGGAACGGGGCGGCTTGACTACCATTCTCCCCCGGCCCCTCTCCCGCAAGGGGCCTGGGGGACAAGGCCAGCAAGCTGGGCGCGGTTTGCTGCAGCTGGCGCGTCAGGTCCGTCGGCAAGTTGTTGCGGACCTGGAAGCTTTGGCCGGTGACGACAAATTCGCGCTTTTCCGCCGCGTCGCCGTCATGGGCGGGATGGTCATCCAGGCGGAACCACTCGCCCGGCAGCAGTCCGCGCACCGATCCGCTGCCGCTGAACGATTTGGCCTGCAAATCGTTGGCTTGCTGCCGCAGTTCGGCGTAATGGCCCAGTTGCTCCTCATCGCCGGCATAGTACAGGCCCGGCGCGTCGTACTGCGTCAGGCTGCTTTGCAGGGCTTGGCCGGTTTGGCCTTGGTCGATATGGCTGTCATCGCGGTTTTGCTGGGTGTAGACCGGTTTGTAATCGTAGCTGGCCAAGGCGGTGCCGCCGGGCACGATCTGGCGCGCGGCACTCCAGTCGGTGAGGCCATCCTCCTCTTCCGTCGCATCGCTGCGATGGAAGCGCACTCGTTCCAGTTTGGAGCCCGGCAGGCGGTGGGCATCGTCAAAGATGGCCAGTTCCACCTGCGGGCTATTTCCTCGCGACGCTTCGCTACCTCGCTCGGTCACTTCATCCAGATGAACGAATCGCCAGGCGTAGCCTTCCTCATGCAACAGCCTGACGATGAAATCGAAATCGCTCTCGCGATACTGCAGCGTGTAGCTGCGCGGCTGGGCCGGCTTGACCTGAATGTCCAGCGTTTGCACCCGGGCGAAGGCCGGGTTGGCAGCCTGATGCTCGGACAGGATCTGTTTGACGATGTCTGGAACCGACAAATCCTGGAATACGCGAGAAGTGCGGCGGTGGCGCAGCAGCGCGAAGGGAGGCTCGATGGTCAGCTCGTATTTGGCGAAGCCGCCATCCGATCCCGCCAGCTTGGCCTGGCTGACCACGCCGCAGCGGATGGTTTCGTCTCCGTCCGCATCCGCAATGCCGATTCGGGCCGGCTGGCCCAGCAGCGTCTTGAGTTCGATATTGCCGTCCGGCGACAGGCAGGTGAGCGTGTAGCGGTAGGCGCGGGAGACGCCTTCCTCGCCGTCCAGGCTTAGCGGCAGCAGCTGCTCGGCGGCTATCTGGGCGGTGCCAAGCTGCAGCGTCAACATCCGGTTATCTTGGCCAAAGGCGGAAGCAAAGCTGGCCAGCAGTGAATTCAGATCCATCAGACTCCCAAATAAAAATACCCTCGAAAGAGGGTATGTTATTGAACTGAAAGGGGATAAGAATTTTATGATGTTGAGGGGGAAGCAACAACTCAAATTGTCGGAAACGGTTGACATGACTGTACTAAAGTACAGGTATGTTATTGGTAGGGACTGGATGATTTTCTCAATACTGGGGCCTAATGTGCTCAGTACGTTTTTTGAATCCAGTGATACTCTAGAAATAAAAATGGCCCCCAAACCTGGAGGCCATTCTTCTCACAGCGTAGGCTGTGCATGAAATCCCAAAAATCTAGAAAAGTGGGAAAAATCTAGAGTTTTGTGGGATCCTACACCTTTTGTAGGATCCCATCTTCCTCTAGATGAGCCCCACGACAGATCAACGGGGTTCTAGACGAAAGTGGGACGGAGGCGGTACGGGCGTCCCATCTTCCTGGATTATCCTCTCCCAGGCCTTCAGCCGCCGCTGCACCGTGTCCCGCCACTTGATCGGATCCCCCACCTGATATCTCTCGATAAATCGGGTAAGCGTATCGGTGCGAGTATATACCAGTTGGCGGCAAGCTTCGATGCTGGTGCCGCGGAGCGGGTAGATGGCTAAGTGTTTGAGCATGTTCATCACTTTCCTGGGCGAGCGGCCGGTCAGGTCTGCGATCTCGGTGCCGAAGATGTACTGCCGCAGGAAGCGGTCGACATCCGCTTTGCGTACCCTGGAGCCTTGGTGCTTCTGGTTGCCCAGTTTGTGTGAGCGGATGTAGTCGTTCTGCGTCAGCCAGTACGCGACCTGCTGCTTCACGCCCAGCACTTCGGCCAACTCCGGGATGGTGACCCAGTTGGCTCGATCCGTGGGGAGACCGGCTCGCCACTGCTGCAGGGCCTTGCGCTTGAACACCCAGCGGGTGATCCCGGTCTTGCCGATGAGGGTGGCGCAGACGGCCAGTTTGCCGGCCTGGACCTCCTCGACCAGTGACACCACTTCATCGGCATTCCACTGCCAGTAATGCAGCACATCGGCCAGCGAGGTTTCATCTTCATCGAGGGAGTAGACCCGCGGCAGATCCTCGCCGTACTCCGCCAACTGATAGACCTCCGAGCTGGAAATGCACCACGGCAGCAAGGGTTGGTCGTTGACTCGGCGGGCGGAGGGGAATAGCAGCTTCAGGATCCGGCGCATCCTCACCTTGCCCAGGCCCAGCACCTCCATGGCCTTGGTCATGGTGATTTCTCCGGCGAGCTCTTCCTCCACCTGGATCAGCCGGTCTTTGCGTACCATCAGGAAGCGGCGGCCTTTACTGCTGATGGTTTCCTGCCCCTCCAGTTGTCCGGATCGGATCAGGTAGCGCAGTCGCGCCATGGAGATGCCAAGTCGGTTGGCGGCGGCCTTGCCAGGAATCCACTGGATGTTTTCTAGGACCTCGAGGGTAAACCGTCGATTCCGTCTCGCCACGCCGCCTTTCCAGCGCTGTGTCACCCACTGTTCGAAAGCCTCGCGCATTGGAAGGTAAACGCCATCGCGTAGCCCGCCATCGTAAAGGTAGCGATAAGCCTCCTCAAATACGGTGTTCAAGCTGATCTGCGGATCCCCGCTGGACGTTTGCAGGGCGTCGAGGGCGGCGTGGAACTTGTCGGGCCAGAAAACCAGCATCTCCGCTGCCAATGAGGTGATGGGCCAGGACACTTCCAGTAAGCCCGCATTCATGATTTTGAGTGGTTTGAGCGTGGCGACCGGATTCAGATAAGTGCCCAGATAGCGGATCAGGCGCTGTATCTGCTCCAGGGTGAGCCCCTGGAAGGGATAGCCATACTCTTGTGGAACAGCTTGCTGCAACAACATCTGTTCCAGCGTTTCCGCCAGCAGAATGGCGGCCGCGGGCGCTTCCTCCGGGATTTCCCGACGCAGATCGGCGCCGCAGTTGCAGCGGAGCAGGCTGTCTCGATGCCAGGTCAGCGACTGGCCGCAACTGGAGCAATGGTCTACCAGCCAGGTGCCGTGTTTGGGGCAGGTGTCGAAATACAGCAACTCCCAGCCGATCCGCCACCTAGCCTCCTCCGACAGGCAGTATGGGCAGTGCCGGGCGAAGCGTCGGTTCCAGATGCTGGGCTGATGTCGCGCCAACTCGGCCACGTGGCAAACATGGTTGAGCAGCTCTGGATAAAGCGAATCGGGAGGCAGCAGCTGTTGCTGCCGTAAGGCCTCCGGGGTGAAGGCGATGCCGAGCTGTTCTAGGTCTCGCAGGCTCATGAAGTTAGCCTCGGCCAGCCGGAACAGGTAGCCGATAGGCCCCTCGGTTCGGGTTGGCCGAGGCCGGATCAGCAAGCTGGGAGCATCTTGCCTGGGGATGGTGCTGTCATGCATGGGTCACGCCTCCTTTGCTCTGATGCAGGCCCAGCTTGATGGCTACCGGCGAGCCGACTGGGTCCTTGCGGGTATGTGGGTAGAACATCTCGCCGGGGCGAGTGAGGGGGCGTAGCAACGACTCGGGATGGAAGGGATTTAGCGTGTCGGGCACGTCTTTCCAGATCCGCTCGCGAAAGCTGGCGGCCAGCACATCCAGCGATAGCGTGTTGAGGCCGGCCAGGTTGGCCGCGCAAACCGCGCCCTCCAGCAGCTTGATGGTGTAGTCGAGCAGGCCGAAACTGGCGGTATGAATGCGCCGCGCCAGGTTGGCCTCATGCAAGGGAATCTCGCAGCCCAGCGGCAGGCAGGGGGCGATGCCTTTGAGCAGCCCCCGGTATTCCAAGAAATCCGCCTCATCGTCGAGTTGGAACGGATCCATGGGGATGCACTGCGAGAAGCGGCGCGACAACTGCTCGTTGCTGCGGATCACCAGCTCGGCTGCCGACAGCCCGCACGCCACCATGCCTACGCCGGTACTCTCCAGCAGGTTCTTCAGCCAATCGGTGACATCCCGAAATGCTGTCGCGCTGGGGGTATAGAACAGATGCTGGAACTCATCGATCAACAGCAACTCCACACCGCATTGCGAGAAGAAGTCGACCAGCCGGGTGGTTTTCTCGGGGGCAGTGCCGCGGTGCGACTTCCGGTCCCCCATGGCCTCCAGGATGGCGCCCGCGAGACTGCGTACCGTCGGCGACGACGGCACTCGCACGATGAGGACCGGAATCCGAGTGCGCTGCGTCTCAAAACTGCGTGGTGACTGCGCTTCATACGCCCGGAGGACGGTGCTTTTGCCGGCACCGGAGGGGCCGATCAACAGTACGCCGCCGCCCACGCCATGCGCGCGGCGACGGTGATGCAGTTCGGCGATCTGGAACAGCGCGTGGCGAAAGCGTTGGTGGTAGATGGGTTCCAACTGCAGCTTGTAGCCCAGCACCTTGTCGGACGTGTAGCCGGCGTTCGGGGCGAACTGCCGCATCAGGTCGAGCGGATCCATCACGCGCCTCCCTTCTTGGCTGACACCGACAGCTCCGGCAGCTCATCCTGCAGTCCGTCCGGCAAGGTGTCTGGAACGGCGACTTTGCGGGTTTTGACGGGTTTTCTGGCGGCGACCAGCGGATCCTGTTTTTCCAGCACCGCTTCGCTGTTGAGGTTGAACTGGCGCGCGCCGGACTTCCGGTAGCCCATCTTCTTGTGCTGCAGCGCCGCCTGCGCCAGTTCCTGGATCTCGCGTTTCGCCTCCAGCAAATCCGGGGTGTTGCACAGCTCGCCAAAGCGCTTACGGGCATGGGCGCGGATGGTGCGGTGCATTTCCCTGGGCAGCCCCTCGGCGTACTCTGGGTCGCGGGCGGAGACGCGCAGATACACCCGGCTGTCTGGATCTAGCACATGAATGTGGCCGACATCATCCTCGTAGGTCTTGATCTCCACGGGAACGTTTTTGCCGAAACGCCGGCGGATTAACTGCACGTGGTGGTCGTTGTAATGCAGGCCTTCGAACTCGATGCCGTAGTGGAACAGCGTCCGGCTCGCCGGAATGCCGGCGATCAGCTCCAACTGCTGTGGGTCGGTGGGCAGCGCAATCGGCGTCCGATTGGCGGACTCCTGCCAACGGTCCAGCGGCCGCCCCTTAATGCCGCGGTGAGGTGTGACGTTGTAGACATCGACAATCCAGCGCACCAACAAACGCGTCAGCGTGGCCATGTCCAGGCAGGCCTGTTTCTCTGCCGGGTAGTCGCCGCGCTCTTTGGGGTTGGAAAACGTGGTGCCTGGCAGGGTGTGGATGAGGTCTACATTTTGTGTGCGGATAAACCGTTCGATCGCGCCTTTTTCCCACGACACCTTCGCGCCGCAGAACAGCATCACGATGCTCATCTCCAGGCAGGCCTGTTCAAAACCAGTGCTGTGCAGATCCGGACCATTGTCGACGGCAACCAACTGCGGGATGCCGTAGGCCGGCCACGGGTGCTTGATATCGGTCCACTGGCGCAGCAGATCGTCCTTGGGCAGGATGGCCCGCCGCAGGCACTGCAATAGCGAGTTGGCGGAGGGCGCGCTGATGCTGATGTAGAAACCGACGATCATCCGGGAGTATTGGTCGATCGCCACGGTAATCCACGGCCTGCCCAATGCCAGGCCGGTCACCAGATCGATAATGATGATATCCAGCGGGGTATGGTCGATCTCGATCCGTTCCAGGATGGCCTGAGTCTCCACACGGCCGATCGCGACGCGGTATTTCATCCGCACGGCCTCGGCGCCCTCGCGGGCTAGATCGACCAAATCCTGCTGTAGCGCCTCCAGCCAGCGGAATACCGTGGTACGGCCGGGGCATCTCATCTGCTCGTCAGGGGATAACGTCTGGTTGATGGCCTCGGTACGCGCTTTCATCCGCTGGTAGACCGCCACTTTCGGCAGCTTGTTGTCGGTGAGATAGACCTCGGCGATGACCCGCTCGAACAGCTGATAGCCCGGTTTAGTCTGGTGGTTGGATTCTGGCCGACTCCAGGGAATCAGTTTCAGAATGGAGCGGGTGGTTCGGTAACGCCGCCACCAGTCCGATACGGTCGACGCGCAAGGCGGGTAAGGGTCTCCAATCTCGCTGGCAAGTTGATCAATGCGTGCCTGCCAGACCTGCACGTTGTACGGTGTGTGGTCGGGATCGATGCCCTGCAGATAATGCAGGCGGCGCCGAACGATGGCCTGGATTTTGAGCGGATAGGTCGACAGATCGCGCGGCGTCACGAGATAGATCGCTTCGCCGAGGTTGGCCAATGACTCTTCGTCGATGATCCACTCCTGGGACTGCCAGCGTTGCAAGATTTCCGCGGAGGTCAGCGTCAGAACCTCGCCTTCGTCCGAGAGCAACTGAAGCTTGCCGCTGGCCAGCCGGCGGTCCAGCTCCCAGCGAGTCTGTCTCTGGAGGAATCCCAGGCCACGCTTAAAAGTAAATCGTTGCATGGCACTCTCCCGTAGGTAGTTGAACGAGGGAAGCCGGTGCGAGGGGCTGTGTCAGGTCGACATAGAGCCGGGCTTGCGCGATCAGGGTGTTGGTGACGTCTGGACCGAACCGCTCCAGGCATTGCGCCAAGGGGAGGGATTCGGTCAGATAGAAGGCCGCAACCAGCTGGTTGCGGGTTGGGAGGGGGCTCGCGGGATGGTTGTAGCGATACAGCAGCTGTTTCAGATTGCTGAACAGCGGCTCCTGCCGGATTTCCTTATCGGTCAAAAGCCGATAATCCAGACCTTGCGCCAACAGCTGTTCGGCAATCTGGCGGTATTTCGCTTTGACCTGGGGGCGGGCCAGTTCGGATGCCGGCTTGAGCTCGACGAACAGCACGTGTTCGTCGTACAGAAGCACCCACAAATCTGGGAAGTGGACGCGCATGGCGGTCCCGTCCCAATACGGCAACTTTTCAGGTTGCGCTTTAAAAGCAACGACACCTGGTGATAGCTCCAGCAATAGCAGGGCATCGCGTTCCGGCAGCGATTCCCATGGCACCATCTGTGCCATCTTCTTGGAGGGAAAATAACCACGGATGTGCCGGCCCCGACGGGTAACGACTCGTCGTACTCCTTGCATCGTCTTCTCCCGGCTGCGCGGGCAAGACCTCTCCCTGCGCAGCCACGCATCTGTTGGAAAGTTGGCCAAAAAAGGACGTGAAAATCCGCCGTTAAGTTGAAAACTGAACGTTTTTGGCTGGGGATGGGGGGATGTGGCTTGACCGCCTTGATGCGCGGGACGATACTAGGTTTGAGACCGCAAAAGCTTCGTCTTTTGCATCAAAGGGCTAGCCACTTACGCTAGCCTTTTTTCATATCTACCTCTCCTTCACACCTGGGTTGATCTTGGTCCGTTTTCAGGATGGTCAGCTGCTTGGCTTTCCCCTGTCCCACACGCCTTCATTTGCTATCCGCACTGGTTTCATGATCCTCTTCAGGCAATGTCTGCGCTTGTTGGCAGCCTTGTGCGGCGAGCCAGCTGGCGACGTTGTATGTGAGCGCAAAGTAACCGCGGCGCCCCTCGATCTCGAACTCTTCGATGGGCAGCGATTTCCGAGCTCGGGCCTGGCGGTATGCCGCGGGCGAGGCGTAGCCGAAGATCTTCCAGAGTTCACGACTGGGAAGTAAGGGACCATACAGTTTGGTCAGGTTGTCCCTTAGTTCGTCAGTCAAACGCTCTATATCCGCTTGTTTCGCCACGTCACACCTCGCGTCAGAATTGCATACAGCGTATGCCATGGTTTAGCGTTGGCATAGGTGGACAAAAAACGATAAGGAAATTTTCCCACCCATGAAGTGATTTGTTTAAATTCAATGGGTTGGTTGATTTTTTCTTGGCTTTTCATCGTATTTTTTGACTAAAAAGAGATGAAAAAAAATTGCCTAAAAGAATCCGTCAAAGCACTGCGGGTACGTTATTGGTACGAGGGTGTTCGTCTGCGAACGGGTGAAAAATCCGCCTATGCTTTGGAGAAGAGGTTTGAACAGAAGCCATCTGCCCAAGAGGGGGAGAAGCGAGCACCACCCAAGAAGTGGCAACGGTACAAAAATGGCAAACGGGTACCGCAAGCCAAGCTAACTTCAACGGTGGAGGACGTGGTGCCAGGCTCATCTCAGGAACTGCTCAGCCCGCTCTGGGAGGTCTTGCTCATTGAAGACGTTCTATTTCAGCGAACAAAGCGATATATCAATCAGCTGGAGCTGAAAGTACGTCGGGCCATGTATAGCTGGAGGCAGGCGGAGTTGGAGTGGACGCCAAACTCGGTGAGGAACAGCCAAGGGCGTATCCTAGTTCGGACAGGTAGTCTTGATGCGCTCGCGGGCCTGGTCTTGATGTGGGAGGTGTACCGACATCAACGGCAATATGAAGACATGCAGCTCTTGGCCGATTTGATATACAAGTGCATGTTGATTGTCGGGGAAACATTCAAGGAGCGGGGCTTGGTCGCTGAGTTCTTTGCGATCTTCGACGAGAAGGTTTTTAAACGGACAATTTGGCAAAATGGCAAAAGCGCGATGAATGCAAAAGAATTTGCCAATATGATTGGCCTACTTAATGGCACGTTATCCGCCGAGATAGATAAAACAGACCTGAAGTCGCCTCAGCATGTCCGAAAAGCCAAGCAAGTTCTCATGTATGGTGATGAACGCGATGATTGCCGATTTGGGTTTAGCCTTCCCGTATTTCCCGACTGGAGGGATGGGCCTCCTAGTCCTCGACAGCGTCGATACAGCATGACAAGGATGATGACGTGGGTTTGGGGACGCCTCCGCCTGGAGAGGCCAGAACTGGGAATGCTCAGCTATGAATGCTCCTGGGGAATAGTCCAGGAAGCTTTCGGTATGCCCAACGGTGTCGCAAATTCAGTGCGCTAACTTGTGTAGGAGGCTGCAGCGTGACCAGTAGCAGGGAGAGTGTAATACGTACACGGAGTCGGTCAGCAATGCCATTGCAAAATTGGGAGTGGACTGAACAGACACCGATGGAGCAGATCCAGGCGATCCGAGCAGGTTTACCCGCAAATCAACTGATGTTAGTTGCAGAGTGGCTGCAGGTGTCTGTTCAGGTGCTCGGTGATGTAGTCGGCATCTCCGTCCGGAAGGCCTCGCGGGCAAATGCATCGGGCCTGCCTCTAGATTCTGTGGCTAGCGAACGGCTACTCCGGGTGATGGGCATCCTGAGGGAGGCGAGAGAAACGCTGGGGAGTGATGAACACGCTCGCGAATGGTTGACCCGTTATCACCAAGAGCTTGATTGCACACCCATCAGCTTGCTGGATACCGCACTTGGGGCCGAGATGGTCCGCCGGGTACTTCAGTCAATTTCTTGGGGACTACCGGTCTGAGGTTGATGAAACACGGCGCCATCTGGTTACGGGGTGATCAGGCCAGGACAGGCTGCCCGCTCAGGCTCTCTGTTCAGCGTATCAACAGCTTCTCGACATGCGGCCGTGGCTTCTGTTGTTCCTGCCAAAGCGCCCAGGAGGATTGCATACCTAGCCAGAGCTCAGGGCTGGTACCTAATGCTTCTGCAAGGCGGAGGGCCATATCGGCACTAATCCCTGTATGACCGTGCAGAATGCAGAACCTAGCGGAACTCAGAAAAACCTTGGGGCTAGGCCAGGCAGAAATACTGGAGTTGGCGATTGCCAAGTTGCAGGAAGAGTTACAAAATCGCGATAATGAGGTGCAATTATGACAACGGTAAGCAAAATAGAGTGGACTGAGCGAACTTGGAACCCGACAGTGGGGTGCACCAAGATTTCTCCGGGGTGCAAGCACTGCTACGCAGAGGGTATGGCTGGTCGATTACAAGCGATGAAGACTCCTGGCTACGAGAATGGTTTCGAATTGACGCTGTTGCCACAACGTTTGGATGACCCGCTGAAGCGTAAAACGTCGACCACCTACTTCGTGAACTCCATGTCGGACCTGTTTCATGAAGACGTGCCGTTCGACTATGTGGCTAAGGTCTTTGACGTTATCGAGCGTGCCCACTGGCATACATTTCAGATCCTGACCAAGCGGGCTGATCGTCTGGAGGCGTTCTTTACAGGTAAAACCGCTCCAAGCAACGCTTGGTTAGGCGTGTCGGTCGAGGATCGCAGATACGGCGTACCGCGCATTGATCACCTGCGCCGTGTCGATGCAGCAATCCGCTTCCTCTCAGTTGAGCCGCTGCTCGAGGATGTAGGCGTGTTGGACTTAACCAACATCCATTGGGTAATCGTGGGTGGGGAGTCCGGGCCTAAAGCACGACCGATGAAAATTGACTGGGTCGACTCGATTCGCGGTCAATGCGAAGACGCCGGCGTCGCGTTCTTCTTCAAGCAGTGGGGTGGCTGGGGATCCGATGGTGTAAAACGCGCCAAGAAATATAACGGGCGAGAACTGCATGGTCGGACTTGGGACGAAATGCCGGCTGTTGAAGTGAGAACTTGACGTAAGAAATTATCCATAAACTTGCAGATATAAAAAATTTAATCGGGCTGATAATTTATGTGCTCTGCCGCTCCCTAATTCATGAAAATGGATGGGAGTTCGCAAGGAATTTTTAACATAGTTATCTCGTGCATTGAATTTTAGTTGGATCATTATATCTGGATGCCCTTGCATGGGCTGGAAGCCATATATCCATATGCCACGAAAGCACTATGACTGGGAAAATCCACCTGAGCTTGAAGCACATAGCAAGGTAAAGCACGAAATTTTACGAGACTACATAGTTGAGTATATAAAAGTCTATGGAAAGAACCCACTAGTTCCCAAACTTCCAATGTATTTCATAGATGGATTCGCTGGTGGTGGGAAATATTGGTTTCAACGTCCAAGCCAAATTGTTAGTGGTTCGCCATTCATAATGATGGAGGCTTGTTTCGAGGGAGAGACGTATGTCAATAAGGGGCGTACAACTAATCCTTTTCAGGTTTTTGGGCAGTATTTTTTTATCGACAAAGACAAGGATGCCCATTATGGTCTCAGAAAAAATATTGAAAATAGCCCCTTTGCGCCATGGCTTAACCAGGGGCGAATCCAGTTAATCAAAAGTACCTTCAATCAAGCAATCGAAACCATTATTCAAAGAATTGAGACCGCCAACCCGAAGGCAAGGGCGCTTTTTCTATTGGATCAGTATGGTTACAACCAGATTTCGGTTGGCATGATCAACAAAATCTTGTCCAGACTTCCTTTCTCAGAAATCATCCTAAATTTCAATGTCGATTCTCTCATTAATTATATCAGTGAGAAGAATATTGACAGTTTCATTGAAAAAACACAGTTCTCACTTGACCATCTCAGGGGGAGAGTGGAGCAACTATGGGAAAAGGGAGATGAAGACAATCGTAGGCAGATTCTTCAAAAATACTTCTATGAGGCTATAACGCGTGACTGTGGGGCAGGATATTATGAAAGCTTCTTTATTAAGAACCCCCATGGCTACGGCTTGTACTGGCTGATTCACATGTCAAGGCAACCAACTGCCAGGCACGTCATGAATGAAATTGGATGGCGATATGGGAATGAGGTTGTCCAATATGCTGGAGAAGGGCTTGATAGATTCAATATGATGGGCTATTCACCACTGCATGACGATAGATTTATGGCTGGGGAGTTAGAAATATTTTCTTTCCAGCCAGCCTACCACCAGATGACTCTGGAACGTCTATCTGAACAAATTCCACGTATGCTTCATGGTCGCTTTTCTAATGGAGTAAAAGTGGAGGAATTCTTGAATGCAACCTGTAATCATACAGGGGCATCGAAAGCACACTATTTGACAACTTTGACAAGTTTGCATGCTGGTAACGAAATTACCTTGATGGATGAAAATGGGCGAGTGCTTCGCCGAGGCTCCAAGGCAAAAGAAAAGCTTGTTTTATTCGCCACAGACCAACCGAAGCTTTTCTTGTGAGCGAGGTAAAATGGACCAAAGCTAATTGGTACTGGCTGATCAGCGAGTAGCTTAGAGTTGCTAACAAAAACCGTTAGAGAGCTTGAGCCAAGGTGAACCGATGTAGACAGTACAAAGAGTACGGCAAGGAAGTGCTGTGCGGGATCGTGGGTTTTTGGTAAATTTTATTGATCATATATTTTGAATCGCTCAGGTTTCTCATAAAATACAATGACTTTCAAATCAAAAATGACATTGCCCTGAAGTGAAACTGGCTGCAAGGATATAGATCATGCTAACCGCTATTTTAGTGTAAACTTGAAATATTTAAATTTAAAATATTTCCATACATATCTCTTTATCGGGCTTTATCAATGTCAAACAGTTTCTTTTTCCTCCAAGCAGAAAAAAATCATCTGAATCAAGGATTCCTTGATGAAGTCGAAAATCACGCGATATCAAATCGAGAGCAAATTTATGTAATTTCCAGCCCTCTTGGTGATAGTAGATATACCTACGATCACCCGAGTGTAGTCGTCGTACTCTCTCCCAAGAGGAAACTGACGTTCATAGATTTCAGTGGAAACAATGATTCATTCGACGAATTCGTTGATGATTTCGTTGAGGATCTTGCCTCAATTTCTGACAAATATAGGTATAAAGAAGCTATTGGTCGCCCACGGACTTGGAAGTCTGAACTAATTGCAACGATTTATGCCGATGAGATTGAGCCTTTTGATGCTTGGATAAAAGAGTCAGAACTGCACGATCCCGCAAAGCAGCGAATAGCGGAGCTATTGGTATCCCTTCTCACTGGTAGTATCAATGACATTGAGCGCGTGCAAGCAGATTTGCCGATCAGTCTGCTGGATAGGGTAAAGCGTAAAATACAGTTATTTGATGGTGATCAAACCCGATTTATTTATGAAAAACCAAAGAATGACATCGTACGAATCCAAGGTTTGTCTGGGACTGGAAAAACAGAGCTGCTACTGCACAAGCTTAGAGATTTATATGTAAATCGGCCAAACTCTAAAATTCTCTTCACCTGCCACAATAAGATTCTGGCAGAGCATCTTCGGAAAAGAATACCAGACTTCTTCAATTTCATGAAGGTTGAAGAGCAAATTGCTTGGGAGTCACGCCTTTGGTGTGTTCATGGATGGGGATCAAATGCACTCCCCAATTCAGGTACCTACCGCCTTATTTGTAGCGTATATAAACTACAGTTCAAGCCATTCAGTGCGTACATGTCATTCGCCAGAGCCTGTAGCGAAGCTCTTGAAGAGTTAGGAGAAGAGGTTGATCCATATTTTGATCATATTCTTATTGATGAAAGCCAAGATTTTCCTGAGTCATTTATAGCTCTTTGCCGAAAAGTTAGCCGAGATACATTGTATGTTGCGGGTGACATATTTCAGAGCATCTTCGATGCCAACATTACTCCAAATATTGCGCCTGACCATCTGCTGAGCAAGTGTTACCGCACGGATCCAAGAACACTTATGTTTGCTCATGCTATTGGAATGGGCTTGTTTGAAGAAACCAAATTACGCTGGTTAGAGGACCCTGAGTGGGTTGCTTGCGGTTACATTGTAGAGAAGGCCGCCTCAAACTCTTTATACCGCTTAACGCGTGAGCCGTTAAGGCGTTTTGAGGATATAGAAAATGATGTCCCGAGTGTGGTGCTTGAGTCTGTTAGTGGAAACTTCCTAGATGCTGCTGCATTTAGTATCGTCACTGCAATTCGTCAACTTGCCCAAGAACATCCATCCTTACAGCCTGATGATGTTGGGATCATCATCCTTGACAGAAATGATGAGGCTTTTCCACTAGCAGATAAGCTCTCTATCTTGGTACGCAGGGAGCTCGGATGGCTAGTAAACAAGGCTCATGAAACAAAGCGTCGAGAGCCGGGGCAATTGTTTGTAAGTAACAAAAATAATGTTAAAGGCCTTGAATTCCCATTTGTTATCTGTGTAAGCAAAAGCATTACTAATGGTTATGTTTATCGAAATTCGCTCTATATGACTTTGACACGCTCCTTCCTTCAGTCACGAATGATTGTTTCGGCCGAGCTTAACCAAGATATACTTCATCATATTTCTGACGGATTGAGCCGAATTAACGCGGAAGGTAAGATCGAGGTCATGCCGCCTAATGATGAAGAAAAGGCTCGGATAAAGACTACAATTACGGTAGCTGCTAGCACCCTCTCCTTCTTCGATATGGCTGATAAGGCCTTCGATGAAATTGGCGTTCTTCCTTTATGGCGTGAGCAGCTAATTGATGCACTCAAGAAAGTGATCGGAGAAGAGCCTGATATGGATAATATCAGGGAGACTAGCCGGTTTATGTACGAAAGAATGATAAAGAGCAGGGCTTAAACGTGGCTAAGCAATTCAATCTTAATATTGATAGGTACCAGGCTGAAACATACCTATCAGCCATTCGTTCAAAACGTGACATCATTGTTCTTTGGATGGAGACAGTCAAAAATTTTTTGGTAGGGCAGCCTGCGGAAGGAGCCAATTTTAGCGCACGCCTTACTATCTGTGTAGGGAAGATGAGCCGGCTTTTCTGTACGTCAGAGGGTGGGAGAAAGATATTTTCGATAAGCTTTCCATTTAGCGTAATTTTGCGTGATGAACAGTATCAATTTTTTTCTAGGGAGGGAATAGAAATTGACAGTAGAGTTTCATCAAATATCATTGCGCTAATCGATTCTGGTGAAATATTTGGTGTTCGGGATTTTTGCAGATTTATTGATCCAATCATGGAAATGTCAGACTATGATCCGCAGCTTTGGACGTTAGTGCGAGAGCTGATGATTGCCGAGGATGGTTACATCCGGTATGACTGGGATGATATCCGTGAGGATGGACACCATCATCCATTACATCATTTAGATATTTATTATTCGAGCGCCAGCACGTTTAAGGTTGGTCTTGGGCAGCAGATTGATCAGCCTGCATTAATGTCGATCTTGAATCTTGAGACAGAGTGTCACTATTTGAGGTCCGTAGCTGAGTAATCTAGCGAGAAAATGCCTGAATCACTATAAAATGGGGCATGACGCACGCTTGCGAGTCCCATTTTTGCCAAGTGACCTTGTGGCCCTCACATCAAATGTCACAAAGAATTATAAGTATCAATTCGGAATTGAACTGCCGGAGTAATAACAACCCATAGCAGGTGGATTGCGCATGGGTTACCAACATCCACTTTTGCTGAACGTAGACGGCGTGCTTCAAGAGAACAATTGAGCTAATACGAAAAATGGCCTCCAAGTCTGGAGGCCATCCTTCTCACTGCGTAGGCGGTGAGTAAAATCCCAAAAATCTAGAAAAGTGGGAAAAATCTAGATATTGGTGGGATCCTACACCTTTACACGTCGATATTCCGCGCAATCAAGGCGTTACCCTCAATGAACTGACGTCTCGGCTCCACTTCGTCGCCCATCAGGGTGGTGAACACGTCGTCCGCGCCCATCACGTCTTCGATGCGCACCTTGAGCAGGCGTCGCACGGTCGGGTCCATGGTGGTTTCCCACAGCTGTTCCGGGTTCATCTCGCCCAGGCCTTTGTAGCGCTGGATGTTCATGCCCTTTTTCACCTCGGCCAGCAGCCAGTCCAGCGCCTCGCCAAATTCGGCCACCGGTTTGACGGTTTCGCCGCGTTTGACGTGGGCGCCTTCGCGTAGCAGGCCGCCCAGCAGGTGGCCGGTCTTTTTCAGCTCGGCGTAGTCGCCGCTATCCAGGAAGTTCTGGTCCAGCACGGTGACCAGCACGTTGCCGTGCAGCTTGCGGATGATCTTCACCAGGTGGCCGTCGTTCTTTTCATCGCGCAGCAGTTGCAGCTCGATGGTGTCGGCGGACAGGTGCTTGTTCAGCTCGGCCACGGTGTGGTCGGCCTGCTGTTGGCTTTCCAGCGACAGCGGGCCGGTTTTGAGCATGGCTTCCAGCACCAGCGGGTCGATGACGCGGCTTTCGCGTTCCATCACCGCGCGGGCCAGCAGGAACTGGCGGGCGATTTCGCCCAGGGTTTCGCCGGACAGCGGGGCTTCGCCTTCGGCCGGGATCAGCTCGGCTTTTTCCAGCGCCAGTTGCAGCAGGTACTGGTTCAGTTCGCCGTCGTCTTTCAGATAGCGTTCCTGCTTGCCGTGCTTGGCCTTGTACAGCGGCGGCTGGGCGATGTAGATGTGGCCGCGCTCCACCAGCTCGGTCATCTGGCGGTAGAAGAAGGTGAGCAGCAGGGTGCGGATGTGCGCGCCGTCCACGTCGGCGTCGGTCATGATGATGATGCGGTGGTAGCGCAGCTTGTCCGGGTTGTATTCGTCCTTGCCGATGCCGCAGCCCATGGCGGTGATCAGAGTGGCCACTTCCTGGCTTTGCAGCATCTTGTCGAAGCGGGCGCGCTCCACGTTGAGGATCTTGCCCTTCAGCGGCAGGATGGCCTGGAATTTGCGGTCGCGGCCTTGCTTGGCGGAGCCGCCGGCGGAGTCGCCCTCCACCAGGTACAGTTCGCACAGCGACGGGTCTTTTTCCTGACAGTCGGCCAGCTTGCCGGGCAGGCCCAGGCCGTCCATCACGCCCTTGCGGCGGGTGATTTCGCGGGCTTTGCGCGCGGCCTCGCGGGCGCGGGCGGCTTCCACGATCTTGCCGCAGATGATCTTGGCGTCGTTGGGGTTTTCCAGCAGATAAGTCTTCAGCGCTTCGCTGACCACTTCGTTCACCACCGGGCCGATTTCGCTGGAAACCAATTTATCTTTGGTCTGGCTGGAGAACTTGGGGTCCGGCAGCTTGACGGACAGCACGCAGGTCAGGCCTTCGCGCATGTCGTCGCCGGTGGTGTCCACCTTGGCCTTCTTGGCGGCTTCGGTTTCTTCGATGAACTGGTTCAGCGTGCGGGTCATCACCTGGCGCAGCGCGGTCATGTGGGCGCCGCCGTCCCGCTGGGGGATGTTGTTGGTGAAGCACTGGACGTTCTCTTGATAAGAGTCGTTCCACTGCATCGCCACTTCCACCGTCATGCCGTCTTTCTCGCCCAGGCCGTAAAAGGTCTTGGGGTGCAGCACGTTCTTGTTGCGGTTCATGTACTCGACGAAGCCGGCCACGCCGCCGGAGAAGGCGAAGTTTTCTTCCTTGCCGCTGCGCTTGTCGATCAGCTGGATGCCCACGCCCTGGTTGAGGAACGAGAGTTCGCGGATGCGCTTGGCCAGGATGTCGAAGTGGAATTCGATGTGGCCGAAGGTTTCCACGCTGGCGAAGAAGGTGACCTCGGTGCCGCGGTGGCTGGTATGGCCGGTGACGGTGAGCGGGGCCACCGCGTCGCCGCGGCGGAATTCCATCTCATGCACCTTGCCGTCGCGCCAGATTTTCAGCTTCAGCCAGTCGGACAGCGCGTTCACCACCGACACGCCCACGCCGTGCAGGCCGCCGGAGATCTTGTAGCTGTTGCTGTCGAATTTGCCGCCGGCGTGCAGGATGGTCATGATCACTTCCGCCGCCGACCGCCCTTCTTCCGGGTGGATGTCGGTGGGAATGCCGCGGCCGTTGTCTTCCACGGAAACGGAGTTGTCCGGATTGATGGTGACCTTGATGGTGTCGGCATGGCCGGCCAGCGCCTCGTCAATGGCGTTGTCCAGCACTTCAAACACCATGTGGTGCAAGCCGGTGCCGTCCTGGGTGTCGCCAATATACATGCCGGGGCGCTTGCGCACCGCATCCAGGCCTTTAAGCACCTTGATACTGTCCGCGCCGTATTCTTGTTCGCTCATACTCAAACCTTCCAAATGGCGGCGGCTGCGCCGTGAGGCGGGCCGCGCCGGTCATTCTTGAGAGCCGTCCGCCCCGGGGCGGGGGCTCTTTAACCCGGTGGGCGGCTGGGCCGCCCGCTCCGTCGCTACATCAGATGCGCATCGGCATCACGATGTATTTGAAGTTGCTGACGTCCGGAATGGTGAACAGCGCGCTGCGGTTGGAATCGCCAAACGCCAGCTGCAGGGTGTCGGCCGGCAGATTGGTCAGCACGTCCAGCAGGTAATTGATGTTGAAGCCGATTTCCAGGGTGCCGCCCTGGAAGGCGATTTCCAGTTCTTCCTCGGCTTCTTCCTGTTCGCTGTTGGTGCACAGGATGGACATCTTGCCCGGGGCCAGCACCAGGCGCACGCCGCGGAACTTCTCGTTGGCCAGAATGGCGGCGCGCTGCAGCGCGTGCAGGAATTCCAGGCGTTCGATCAGGAAGATCTTTTCGTTGTCCAGCGGGATCACGCGGTTGTAGTCGGGGAACTTGCCGTCCACCACCTTGCTGATGATCACGGTGGCGCCGAAGCTGAAGCGCACCTGGTTGGCCAGCACTTCGATCTTGATCTCGTCGTCGCTGTCTTGCAGCAGCTTGTACAGCTCGATGATGGTCTTGCGCGGCAGGATCACCTCGGCCTTGGGCAGGGTGGCGGTGACGTCGGCGCTGGCGAAGGCCAGGCGGTGGCCGTCGGTGGCCACCAGGCGCACCTGGTTGCCGTCGGTCTGCATCAAGAGGCCGTTGAGGTAATAACGGATGTCCTGCACCGCCATCGAATACTGCACCTGGGAGATCAGGCGCTTCAGCTCGCGCTGGGACAGCGAGAAGCTGGATTCGCCGGCGCTGCCCACGGACAGCAGCGGAAAGTCTTCCGCCGGCAGGGTTTGCAGGTTGAAGCGGCTCTTGCCGGCCTTCAGCACCAGGCGGCCGCCGTCCAGCTGTTCCAGCGTGACGGTGGCGTTGCCGGGGATGGCGCGCAGGATGTCCTGCAGCTTCTTGGCCGAGGTGGTGAGGCGGAAATCCTCGCCCGGCAGCTCGTCGCTGCTGGCGGTGGTGATCTGGATTTCCAGGTCGGTGGCCAAAAAGCCTACCTGTCCGCCCTTTTTCTCGATCAGGACGTTGGATAGGATGGGCAGCGTGTGACGACGCTCGACAATGCCGGTGACTGCCAGCAAGGGCTTGAGCAGGGCATCGCGTTCGGCTTGCAGGATCAGCATGTGGCGGGCTCCCAATGAATGGTGAAGAGTCGGATCATGGTTTTAATTGCGCAGCATGGCCAGCAGCGCTTCGTAATCGTGGGCGATGTCGGCGTCGTTGGCGCGCATCTCGTTGATTGTCTTGCAGGCGTGCAGCACGGTGGTGTGGTCGCGGCCGCCGAAGGCGTCGCCGATATTGGGCAAGGACAGCTGGGTCAGCTCCTTGGCCAGCGCCATCGCCACTTGGCGCGGGCGGGCGATGTCGCGCGAACGCTTCTTGCTGTGCATGTCGGACAGCTTGATCTTGTAGTACTCGGCCACCGTCTTCTGGATGGCGTCCACCGTCACCTGGCGGTTGCCGGCGGCCAGGATGTCCTTCAGCGCTTCCTTCACCAGCTCCAGCGTGATGTTCTGGTTGGTGAAGCGGGCGTAGGCCACCACGCGCTTGAGCGCGCCTTCCAGCTCACGGACGTTGGAGCGCACGTTCTGGGCGATGAAGAACGCCACGTTGTGCTCCAGCTTGATGCTGTCGGCCTCGGCCTTCTTCATCAGAATGGCCACGCGCATCTCCAGCTCCGGCGGCTGGATTTCCACCGTCAGGCCCCAGGAGAAGCGCGAGATCAGCCGCTCTTCCATGCCTTCTATCTGCTTGGGGTAGCTGTCACAGGTCATGATCACCTGCTTGCCGCCCTCGATCAGCGCGTTGAAGGCGTAGAAGAATTCTTCCTGGGTGCGGTTCTTGCCGGCGAAGAACTGGATGTCGTCAATCAGCAACAGGTCCAGCGAGTGGTAGTAGCGCTTGAATTCATCAAAGGCCTTGTGCTGGTAGGCGCGCATGATGTCGGCCACGTAGCGTTCGGCGTGGATGTAGCGGATCTTGGCCTGCGGGTTCTTCTGGAACACGTGGTTGCCGATCGCCTGGATCAAGTGAGTCTTGCCCAGGCCCACGCCGCCGTAGACGAACAGCGGGTTATAGGCCTGGTCGCCCGGATTTTCGGCGATCTGCATCGCCGCGGCGCGCGCCAGCTGGTTGCCCTTGCCGGTCACCAGCGTGTCGAAGGTGAAGGACGGATTCAGGCGCGTGCTTTCATGGCTGCCGCCAATGGCCTTCACCGCCGCCTGCTTGGCGGGCGACGGCGCGGCCGGGGCGCTGGCCGCGGTCTTGGCCGGCTCCTTGGCCCTGGGCTGGCTGCTGCTGGCTACCGGGGCGGCGGGGCGCGAGCTGGGCGCGCCCAGGCGCAGCTCCACCGGCAGCTCGCCCACCAGTTCAACGGCCAGTTCCTCGATGCGCGGCAGGAAGCGGTCTTTGATGAACTGCATGATGAAGCGGTTCGGTGCGAACAGCGCAATGCCTTCGTCGCCGGCTTCGGCGGTCAGCGGCTTGATCCAGGTGTTGAACTGTTGCGAAGACAGTTCGGCCTCCAGGCGGGCTAGGCACGCAGGCCAGAATTGATCCAGTTCAGTCATTACATACCAAGTGAAAGCGAAAAACCCGCTGCCGGCGCATGGCTTGCAACAGCGGGAAATGCCGCACGCGGCGCGCGTTTCGCGCGCGCGAACGACGGAATGTTCGGCATGGGAGCGGCCGGCGGGCTGCGGTGTTTCGAACGCGGCGGGCTGGAGAGCCCCGGAGTGCGTTCATTTGTTGTGCAGCCGATCGGCAACGGTAAACCTAGACATTCTAACGGTTTTTTGCAAAGTTATCCACAGGGGTGGAGAAAATTCCTCGTTGACAAAGCGGCGAATATCTAGTCAAATCACGCGTTTATTTCCGTTTCGAAACAGGAAACCCATATCATGAAACGTACTTACCAGCCTTCCAATACCCGTCGCAAACGCACTCACGGCTTCCTGGTCCGCATGAAGACCCGTGGCGGCCGCGCCGTCATCGCCGCTCGCCGCGCCAAGGGCCGCAAGAAGCTGGCCGTCTAAGCCCTTGTCGGCTTACCGCTTTCGCCGTGCGCACCGGCTGTTAAAAACGGATGAGTTCTCATCCGTTTTTAGTTTGCGGCAACAGCGCAGCAATGCGTTCTTCCAGGTGTTCGCCCGTCCCAACGGCCTGGACCACGCCCGTGTGGGCCTGGTGGTCGGCAAGAAGGTCGCCAAGCGGGCGGTACGCCGCAACTATATCAAGCGCTGCGTGCGCGAGTGGTTCCGCCTGAACCAGCAAGGCCTGGACGGCGTGGACTACGTGGTGCGCGCCAAGACGGCGTTTACCCGAGAACAGCGCGCCGAAGCTGTAACGGCTTTGCAGGCCTTGTTTGCTAAACTGGCACGATGTCGCGCATCCTCATCCTCCTGATCCGTTTCTACCAGCTGGCTATCAGCCCGTGGTTGGCGCCGCGTTGCCGCTTCCAGCCCACCTGTTCCGGCTACGCGATCGAGGCGGTGAGGAAACACGGCGCGCTCAAGGGCGGCTGTCTGGCCGCCAGGCGCATCTGCCGCTGCCACCCCTGGGGCGGCAGCGGCTATGACCCGGTTCCCTGAACTTTCCGGTATCGAGAAGATGGACTCCAAGCGACTGATAATCTTTGTTCTACTGTCCGTGGGCATCTTGTTTGGGTGGAATGAATATTTCATGCCCAAGCACACCCCGCAGCAGCAAGCGGCCAAGACCCAGGCCACGACCGGCGCCGCCAATAATGTGGCGCAGCCGGCCGACGCCAACAAGCTGACCCGTGGTCAGCGCATCCACGTCAAGACCGATCTGGTCGAGGCGGAGATCGATACCGTGGGCGGCGACCTGCGCTCGCTGAAGCTTCTGAAGCACGGCGCGGCAGAAGACCACAACCAGCCGTTCCAGCTGTTCGAGGACGACGCCAAGCGCACCTACGTGGCCCAGACCGGCCTGGTGGCGGCCAGCAATCCCGCGCTGCCCACCCATAAAACCGTGTTCACCGCCGACAAGCCCAGCTACGAGCTGACCGGCGACAAGCTGGAAGTGAAGCTGACCGCGCCGGACGCCAACGGCGTCAAGGTGAGCAAGGTTTACACCTTCAGCAAGAACAGCTACGAAATCGGCGTTCGTTACGACATCGTGAACGGCGGCGCCGCGCCGCTGGCCCCCACCGCCTACTACCGCCTGCTGCGCGACAGCCAGGCGCCGGAAGGCGAAGGCCGCATGGCTCACACCTACACCGGTCCGGCCGTGTACACCTCGGAGCACAAGTTCCAGAAGGTGAGTTTCGACGATCTGGCCAAGGGCAAGGGCGACTACGCCAAGACCACTACCGACGGCTGGGTGGCGATGGTGCAGCACTACTTCATGTCCGCCTGGATCCTGAAGCCGCTGGACGGCGCCTCGGTCTGCAAGGACGAGCGTTCCTGCCGCTTCGAGCTGAAGGAAACCGCCGGCCTGAACTCCGCCGCCGCGCTGGTGGACTACGCCACCGTCGCGCCGGGCAAGAGCCTGAGCGTGTCCGTGCCGCTGTTCGCCGGTCCGGAAGAGTACAGCATCATCTCCAAGCTGGCCGACGGCATGGAGTACGCCAAGGACTTCGGCATCTTCTACATCTTCGCCTCGCCGCTGTTCTGGCTGCTGGTGAAGCTGCACGCGCTGGTGAGCAACTGGGGCTGGGCGATCGTGCTGCTGACGCTGACCGTGAAGGCGGTGTTCTACCCGCTGACCGCCGCGTCCTACCGCTCGATGGCCAAGATGAAGGCCCTGGCGCCGCGTCTGGAGCGCCTGAAGGCGCAGCATGGCGACGACCGCATGAAGTTCCAGCAGGCGGTGATGGAGATGTACAAGACCGAGAAGGTCAATCCGCTGGGCGGCTGCCTGCCCATGCTGATCCAGATCCCGGTGTTCATCGGCCTGTACTGGGCGCTGCTGGCTTCCGTGGAACTGCGCGGCGCGCCGTGGATTCTGTGGTACACCGACTTGGCCCGCCCGGACCCGTACTACATCCTGCCGGTGATCATGGCCGGCACCATGTTCCTGCAGACTTTCCTGAACCCGCCGCCGGCCGACCCGATGCAGGCGAAGATGATGAAGATCATGCCGCTGGCCTTCTCCGCGCTGTTCTTCTTCTTCCCGGCCGGCCTGGTGCTGTACTACGTGGTCAACAACGTGCTGTCGATGACCCAGCAATGGTTCATCAACAAGCAGATCGAAAAGAGCAACAAGGCCGCGCTGCAATCCTGAGCGCCCCGTCAGAATTGCTGATAGAACCCGGCCACTGGCCGGGTTTTTTGCTGGATAATTGAACAGGAGCAGCTAACAGAGCCCCTGATCCTGCGTTGCGCCTCCTTGCCGTACCATGTGTACTGTCTGCGTCGGCGCGCCTTGGCTCAGGTGCTCTGTTAGCCGCTCTAAATGAATTCGCCGCGGGCATGAAGCCGGTGCGGAGCATGAGCGCAAGGCGGCCTGCCTCCCTCTCCCCTCGGGGGAGAGGGGCGATGCCGGCTCTTGTGCCCGATGTCCGCCCGTGTACCAGCCCGCCGTCCGCGGCCAAGCATCGAAGGAATGCCGATGAACCTCAGCTACACCCCCGCCACCATCTGCGCCGTCGCCACCGCTCCGGGACGCGGCGGCGTCGGCGTGATCCGCGTCTCCGGCAAGGACCTGCTGCCGTTCGCGCAGGCCATCACCAATGGCAAGACGCCCAAGCCGCGTTACGCCACCTACACCGACTTCTTCGACGGCCACGGCCAGGCGCTGGACAACGGCCTGCTGCTGTTCTTCCCCGGCCCCAACAGCTTCACCGGCGAAGACGTGATCGAGCTGCAAGGCCACGGCGGGCCGGTGGTGCTGAAGATGCTGCTGGCGCGCTGCGTGGAGCTGGGCGCGCGACTGGCCGAGCCGGGCGAATTCACCAAGCGGGCCTTCCTCAACGACAAGCTGGACCTGGCCCAGGCCGAGAGCGTGGCCGATTTGATCGACGCCAGCAGCGAGACGGCGGCCAAGAGCGCGCTGAAATCGCTGAAGGGCGCGTTCTCGCGCGAGGTGCACGGCCTGGTGGACGAGCTGATCAACCTGCGCATGCTGGTGGAGGCGACGCTGGACTTTCCGGAAGAGGAGATCGACTTCCTGAAGCAAGCCGACGCCATCGGCCGCCTGCGCCGCCTGCGCGGGCACCTGGTAGGCGTGCAGGCCACCGCCAAGCAGGGCGCCATCCTGCGCGAGGGGATGCACGTGGTGCTGGTGGGCCAGCCCAATGTCGGCAAGTCCAGCCTGATGAACGCGCTGGCCGGCGACGACATCGCCATCGTCACCGATATCGCGGGCACCACCCGCGACACGGTGCGCGAGGAGATCGTCATCGACGGCGTGCCGGTGCACGTGATCGACACCGCCGGCCTGCGCGATACCGACGACGTGGTGGAGAAGATAGGCATCGAGCGCACCTGGCAGGCGGTGGAGCGCGCCGATCTGGCGTTGCTGCTGGTGGACAGCCGCGAGGGCCTGACCGCCGAAGTGCAGGCGATCCTGGAGCGGCTGCCGCCGGCGCTGCCGCGGGTGCAGGTCTTCAACAAGGTGGACCTGTCCGGCGAGGCCGCCGGCCTGACCGTGCAGGACGGCCACCCGCTGGTGCGCCTGTCCGCCCGCACGCTGGATGGCGTGGACGTTCTCAAGGCCAAGCTGCTGGAAATGATAGGCTACAGCGGCGCCGACGAAGGCGTGTTCCTGGCGCGTCAACGCCACCTGGACGCCATCGCCCGCGCGGCCGATCACCTGGAACTGGCGGAAGCAGACTGGGAGCAGGTGGAAATCTTCGCCGAAGAGCTGCGGATGGCGCAGAACGCGCTGTCCGAGATCACCGGCGAGTTCAGCGCCGACGATCTGCTGGGCGTGATCTTCTCGCGCTTCTGCATCGGCAAGTAGTCCGGCCCTTCTTGTCTCTCCGGCATGCGCCGGAATTGCGAAAAGCCCCGCTTCAGCGGGGCTTTTATTTTCGGGCTTCGCGTTCATGGCGCGGGGTTTGCGGGGCATGGATGCAAACGGGGCATCGCTGATCATCCCGATGCGCTGCGCGCCATGCCCGGATCGGAGACGGCGGCATTGGTAATAGCCTTGACCATATATTTTATGCGGCAAAATAAGATATAGTTTGTCATTGAGAATGACATTGTTGTTTTGGTTTAACTAATCTTTGTTAGTTATTTCCGAGTGCGTCCTGTGTTTTGAATTGCCGGTACTGGAGTTTGTGCTAGCGGATGGGCTTGGAAATGAGAGGGAGTGGTGATGAAGAGAATCTTATGGGGATTGCTCAGCCTGTTGCTGCTGAGTGGCAATGGTTGGGCGGAGAGCAATCCCGTTATTTTAACCGTTTCCGGGAAGATTGGAGTATTTACAAATAAAGACAAGACAGCATACGCTTTCAGGGTCAAAGATTTTCAGGCGCTAAAGCAGCACGACATCGTGACGAAAACCAGCTGGACGCCGGTTTCAACTTTTTCCGGCCCGCTGATGCGAGATATCTTGGCGAAAGTTGGCGCAACGGGATCGAAGGTTAAATTTCAGGCATTGAATGACTACGCGTACTCAATCGATAGGCGGGAATTTGATAAATATAATGTCATTCTGGCCCGGTCCATGAATAAAAAACAGCTGGAAGTGAAAGAGCGGGGGCCGCTGTGGATCATGTATCCTATTGCCGATATGCCTAGCGCCGCGAAGGGGCCGCAGCTGGATGCCAAGCTGGTTTGGCAAGTTGATCGCATTGTAGTCTATTGATCCATTGCAAGGTGGATGCCTGAGCGCGTGAGGGTGCGGTGAGAAATAAAGCATGGATGACTGTCAAGAGCATTCCCCCGGTATTCATACTGGTTTTTTTTGTCGCCGCTGCGAGCATTTATATTGCCATTGAACGGCATGTCGTCACTAAAAAGTTTGAGGGGAAGAACGAGGATTTGTACTGGACGGTTGCCCAGCTACAAATCGAGTTGGAGCGCTCGCGCGCGGAGCTGGTTCGTCTGAAGGCGGGCGAGCTGACCATCGATCAGGCCAACCTTAGGCTGGCGGTGGCGAAAAGTCGATTCCTCGACTTTGTCACCCCCTCCAGCGTGCATGGCTTATTGAGCTCGGTTGAAGGATTTCATGGCGTTTCTGAGTTGCTGCAGAAGTTTTTCCACGATGAAAATATTGCTTTGGTCAACCGCTCGTCCGCGCAGAATTACATTGATCAGATCGACGAAATTCGTCCCTTTCTCTCCGAGTTTGCCGTTCAGTCCCGGGTATCTGAAGTGGATAAGGATTTGGCCCGTAGTCAAAGGCTTGCCTCCGCGCTGTGGTTTGCCCTATGGGCTGGGGTCGGCATCATTGTCCTGATTCTCTTGTATCGTTATTACGCGGCGCGCCGCGACGTGGCGGCCCGGCAGGCTTTATTGGAGAAAGAGCGGGCGGCGCATAAGGCAACGGTTTCCGCCGAGCTGGACAGAACCACCTTTCTGGCTACGATCAGCCATGAGATACGCTCTCCGCTACAAACAATGCAAGTCTGCGTAGAGTTGATCGAATTCGAAGTGCCTCCCGCAGGTAAAATGCATGCGACGCTGATGCGCTTGAAGAGCAGCATGACGCATTTGTTGACCCAGGTTCGAGACATCATGGATATCTCGGCAATCAACAATATGCAGTTCCGCTTGCACCCGGAAGATGTGAATGTCGAGACCGTCTTGCACGAAGCGATTGAGGCGCATCGGGTCCAATTGGAAAACAAGGGACTGAAACTGGAAGTTTCAGTGTCTGGCCTGCCTGAAAAAGTCAGGTTGGATGGCAATCGATTGCGGCAAATCGTTGGCAATTTGATCGCGAATGCGATCCGCTATACTGACCATGGCGAGATCGCCGTCATGGCCCGCATCGACTGCGAAGATGATCAGGGGATTCTGCAGATAAGGGTCCGCGACACAGGCATTGGCATTCCCATTGAATTTCAAAGCCGGATTTTCCAGCCCTTCTGCCAAGGCAAGCTGCGTCGGCCGGGCAGCAGCGGTTTGGGTCTAGCGATAGTCAAGGAACTGGTGAGTCTGCTGGGTGGAGAGATCGAACTGACAAGCGAAGAGGGGCAGGGGGCGGAATTCGTTGTCAGGCTGCCGGTGAATATCCAAGAGGGCGGGAGTGAGAGGACGGATTGCATTCTGCTGGTTGAGGATGATGAAAATATAAGCACGCCTTTCGCCGATTGTTTGACGATGAATGGGCATCCCGTTGTTGTGGCAAGCACAGTGAAAGAGGCCTGCCGATATCTTCAGGAAAAAGCCTTCAGCATCATCTTGGTGGATATGCAGCTGGGTAAGGAAAGCGGGTATGACGTTGCGGAGTTTGCCAAGAAAAGCAGAAACAACAAGGCTGCGCCCATCATTGCAATGACGGCTTACCCTGAAGAATATGCCGACTCAAGAGCTGTCTGGTTTGTTGAGCGGCTAGAAAAGCCTTTTGATTTCAATAGGCTGCGGCAAGTTATGAAGCAGCATATGAAATAAAGCATGGTGGGGTTTTGGAGCCAGTTGTCCCGCTCACCGTCTTGCCTTTGTTTGTCAGCGTAGCCAATGCTTATTCTGGCTTAGTTTTATCCACAAGGACGTGATCCTACGATTTTTATCCACAGCTCTGCCTGGAAATGCATTGTCGCTTCAGCCGCGCAAACTGCCACCAAAACCACCGCCCCGGTGGTTTCTTGCTTTCAGGCGCGCAGCGCTGTGGACTGGCCCGGCTCCTGTAGGCATCCCTGCCTTATGAATGGGCTGATGCGGCTTTTGCAACGCGGCGATGAACCTGGGCGGCGGCGCACACCGCTCGTTGGCCATGCCCGCCGATTACCGGTTGGACTTGTACGGAGTGTCGGCCTTATGCACTCAGGCGGCTGGCGCGATTGGGCTGACCTTGCTCGGCGCGGCCTTGCTGCGCTGGATCATGAGCAGGCTGTGGACTGGTATCGGCGTGAGTATCCGAAAGTGTTCGGCGAGCGGCCACGCACCTGATCGCCTTTTTGTCTCAATCCAGATAGTGCTGGGCGTAAGCCCGCCATGGACGCCAAGCATCCATATGCGCTGGAACAGGCATGGGATTGCACTCATCAGGTTCGGCTGCTCGGGGCATGTCGTTTTCTGCGTTTGGGCTCGGTGGGAAAGCATGACTGAGGGAAGGGAAGGCAGGATCAGCGGATGGCAATGGGCATCCGTGCCGGTTCAGCCAGCTGGCGCGATCGCTGGGCGCGGTTTCGTGTTTCCACACACTCTCCGCTACGCTCCAGGCGCCGAGCAGTCGCAAGCCGGGGCGAGCGGCGACACGCTCTGCAAGCATCGGATCTTGCGCTAGATGACGCTCGATGCAGTCTGGGTCGGCGGCGAGGTCCAGCATGGCGCGCAGGCGGGCCAGAATGTCCCCTAGCGCTTGCCATTGGCGGGTTCGTACCGTCACAAGCAGCGCTGGGTGTCGCGTCGGCGTGACGCTCAGCGTGCCAGCGACGCCGCGCCAGCAAAAGACTCGGGCATAGACATCTCCTTGGATAGCTTCAAGCCCCGGGACTACATGAGCCGCCAGTTGCGCCAGCATGTCCGGCCAATCGTAAGGCGGCCGATAGCGCAGCAGCAGGCTGACTTCCCCAGGCGCGTTTTGACAAGCGGATGCATCGCGGCGCAGCTCGCCCGGGGCGCGGCGGTATAGCTGCTGGAATACTTCGTTGAAGCGGCGCACGCTGCCGAAGCCGGCGGCGAAGGCGATGTCGGTCAGCGGCAGCCGCGTTTCGTGGATCAATTGCTTCGCCAACAGCACCCGTCGCGTTTGCGCCACCGTCAGCGGCGAGGCGCCGACGTGTTCGGCGAACAGCCGCCGCAACTGGCGTTCGCCCACGCCCAATTTGTCCACCAGCCCTGCCATGCCGCCATCGTCCAACGCGCCCTGCTCGATCAGCGCCAACGCGCGCGCCACGGTGTGCGAGTGCCCGCTGTTGGCCACGCCGCGCCAAGCGCCGGAATCGGGCGCGGCTTCCGGACGGCAGCGCAGACAGGGGCGAAAGCCGGCCTCCTGCGCCGCGGCGGCGGTGGGGTAGACGGCGATGTTCTCGCGTTTGGCGGTGCGCGCCGGGCAGATCGGGCGGCAGTAGATGCCGGTGCTGCGCACGGCGATGAAGAAGCGGCCGTCGAAGCGGGCGTCGCGGCTGGCCAATGCGCGGTGGCAGAGATCGGGATCGAGTTCCATCGCGCGATGATGCGGGCAACGCGCGGCGCCGGCCAGCGGTTTTCGGACATTGACCCCGGGATGTTGTCGATGGCCGAAAACCGCCAGCCGATGAGTGGCTACCGAGCGACGATGGCGTCCCATTTCCAACCGGAGTACGCGCCATGATTGCGCCTTTGTCCCGTTTTGAACGCTTCCGCCAATTGAACCTGCAGGGCCGGCTGATGCTGCCCAACGCCTGGGACGCTGCCAGCGCCCGGCTGTTCGAGGCAGCCGGCCATGCGGCTATCGCCACCACTAGCGGAGGCATCGCCTATGCCCGCGGCCTGGGCGACGCCCAGCGCATAGGCCGCGAGGCGATGCTGGGCGAGATCGCCCGTATCGCGGCCAGCGTGGCGGTGCCGGTCAGCGCCGATATCGAGGCGGGCTATGGCCTGGCGCCGGAGGATGTGGCGTTGACGGTGAAAGGCGCGATCGAGGCCGGCGCGGTCGGCGTCAACCTGGAGGACAACGGCCACGGGCGGCTGCCGCAACCGCTGTTTGAAACGGCGGCGCAGTGTGAGCGTCTGGCCGCGGCCAGGCAGGCCGCCGGTCAGATGGACGCGCCACTGTGGATCAACGCCCGCATCGACACCTATCTGCTCGATCTTGGCTTGACGTCGGAGCGGCGGCTGGAGGAGACGCTGGCGCGCGGCAACGCTTATTTGGCTGCCGGGGCCGACATGGTGTTTGTGCCAGGACTAAGCGATGTCGCGGAGGCTGCATGGCTGGCGCAACGTTTGCATGGTCCGCTGAACTTGATGGCGTTGCCGGATGTGGCCGGGGCGGACGCCTGGTTCGACGCCGGCGTGCGGCGCGTTAGCCTGGGCGTGGGGCCGATGCTGGCGGTGATGGGTCTGGTTCGGCGCATGGCCGATGAGGCGATGCAGGGCGAGTGGCCGGCGATGAGTGCGCACAGCTATGGCTTTGCCGAGGCGGAAGCGCTGTTCGCCAGGGACTGAAAATTTATCCACAGCCAGGCCGTTCGACGTCTTTTATCCACAGCGCAGCGCAGCGCGGTCAGGGAGCGCAGTTTACGCCTGGCGCTGCGGCGTCAGCCATTCCCCCAACCACTGAAACGCCTGATCGACGACGATCGCCAGCAGCGCCACCGGCAGCGCGCCCTGGATCACGTAGGCGGTGTTGAAGCCGGACAGGCCGACGATGATGGGCAGCCCCAGCGTGCGCGCGCCGACGGTGGAGGCCAGCGCGGCGGTGCCGATATTGATCACCATCGCGGTGCGCACGCCGGCCACGATCACCGGCGCGGCCAAGGGCAGCTCCACCCGCCACAGCATCTGGCGCGCGCTCATGCCGATGCCGCGGGCGGTCTCGCGCGCGTCTTCCGGCACCGATGCCAGGCCGGCCAGCGCGGCGTGGGTGATCGGCAGCAGGCTGTACAGCGCCAGCGCGACCAGCGCCGGCGCGGCGCCGAAGCCGATCAGCGGGACCGTCAGCGCCAGCACCGCCACCGGCGGAAACGATTGGGCGATGGACAGCAGCGTTTCCAACAGCGGGCGGAAATCGCGTCCGGCAGGCCGGCAGGTCCACAGCGCGGCGCTTATCCCCAGCAGGGCCGCCGCGCCGCCGGACAGCGCGACGATGGCCAGATGCGCCAGCAGCAGCTCGCCGAAGTCGTCCTGCAGATACAGCGGACGGTCCAGCTCGGGAAACCAGTAGTGAAACAATGGCGCGCTGCGCGGCAGGCCCAGCAGCAGCGCGGCCAGGGCCAGCGCGCCGGCGATCAGCCCCGCGCGCCGCCTCATGCCGACGAGCCCAGCAGGTCTTCGAAACGCAGCGCGCCCACTTCCGCTCCCGCGGCGTCGATCACCGGCAGCGCCGCCGCGCCCTGCACGATGAAGGCGGACAGCGCTTCGCGCAGCGTGGCGTCGGCGCGCAGGGCGGCGCCGGCGGCGCGCTCGCCCGGGCGCAGCCGATCGGCCACGCGCAACAGCCCCAGCAGCCGCACGCCGGCCTCGTCCGGCTGGAAGAAGCCGCGGACGAAGCCGTTGGCCGGATTCAGCAGGATGTCGCGCGGGCTGCCCTGCTGCTGGATGCGGCCCTGGTCCATCACCGCGATGCGCTGGCCCAGCAACAGCGCCTCGTCGATGTCGTGGGTGACCAGGATGATGGTCTTGCCGGACAGGCGGTGGATGCGGGCCAGCTCCTGCTGCAGGTTGGCGCGGGTCACCGGGTCCAGCGCGCCGAAGGGCTCGTCCATCAGCAGCAGGTCGGGATCGGCCGCCAGCGCCCGGGCCACGCCGACGCGCTGCTGCTGGCCGCCGGACAATTGGTGCGGGTAGCGGCGGCGGAAGTCGGCGGGCAGCCTGAGCAGCGCCAGCAGCTCGTCCACCCGGGCCTGTATTCGCGGGCGCGGCCATTTCAGCAGTTGCGGCACCGCGGCGATGTTCTGCTCGACGGTCCAGTGCGGGAACAGGCCGACGGACTGGATCGCGTAGCCGATATGGCGGCGCAGCAGTTCCGGCGGCTGGGCGTGGATGTCGCGGCCGGCGATGCGGATCTCGCCGCTGTCCGGCTCCAGCAGCCGGTTCAGCATTTTCAGCATGGTGGACTTGCCGGAGCCGGAGGTGCCCACCAACACCGCGAATTCGCCTTCGGCGACGGTCAACGACAGGTCGGCCACCGCGGGCGCGCCGTGGAAGGCTTTGTTGACGTTGGCGATTTCAATCATCGGGGCACGGGCTCCAGCCGGGAGGCCAGTAGTTTGAAGACGGCGTCGCAGCACAGGGTGAGCAGCACGATGGGCAGCACGCCCAGCAGCACCTGGTCCGGCGCGCTGGCCGACAGGCCCTGGAACAGGATGGCCCCGAAGCCGCCGGCGCCGATCAGCGCCGCCACCGCGGCCAGACCCACCGCCTGCACCGTGGTGACGCGCAGGCCGGCGATGAACACCGGCAGCGCCAGCGGCAGTTCCACCCGGCGGAAGATCTGCCACGGCGACATGCCGATGCCGCGCGCGCTGTCGCGGACGGCGGCCGGCACCTGGCGCAGCGCGGCCAGCGTGCCGTGGGTCATCGGCAGCAGCGAGTACAGCGTCAGCGCGGTCACGGCCGGCGCCAGGCCGACGCCGGCGATGCCCGATTGCGGCCACAGCCGTCCCAGCCAGGCCAGCGGCGCGATCAGCAGAGCGAACAAGGCCAGCGAGGGGGTGGTCTGCAAGGTGTTCAAGATCGGGAACAGCCAGGCTTCGGCGCGCGGCCGGCGGAAGGCGGCCAGCCCCAGCGCCGCGCCCAGCAGCGCGGCCGGCAGCACAGACAGGCTCACTAGTTGCAGATGGCGCAGCAGCGCCTGGCTGAACGCGTCGGGATCGTTATGGTATTCGCGCAGCAGCGCCAGCGCGTCCAATCGGCCGGCTGCCAGCAGCGCCAAGGCCGGCAGGCAGCCGGCGCACGCTATGAGCGCGCGGGCGGGCGGACTCAGGGCCAGGCCGCGCAGCGATTCGGCCAGTTGCAGGCAGGCGGCCAGCTGCAGCAGCCAGAAACCGGCGCCGAAGGCGGTGCGGGCCAGCGAGTCGGAATCGCCCCCTCCCAGCCGCGCGGCCTCGACGCCGGCCAGCAGCAACAGCCCGTTGGCCAGCAGGACGGCGCACAAGGCCAGCAGGCCGCGCAGCCGGCGCGACGGGCGCAGCCACGGCGACAGCAGCAAAGGCAGCGCCGGAACGATCAGCCAGAAGGCGCCGGGCAGCGCCGGAAGGCGCAAGCCCTGGCCGCTGAGCAGGCGGTTGGGGGCGTGGCTGAGCAGCGGGCTGCATAGGCCGGCCAGCAGCAGCAGCGCCAATGCCAGCTGCACCCGGTTATGCAGCCGCATCAGGCGGGCGTCCGCGGCGTCACTTGATGAAGCCCTTGCGCTTCAGGTAGCCGGCCGCCACCTGGCGCGCGTTGCGGCCTTCCAGCGCGATGCTGGCGTTGAGTTTCTGCAAGGTCGCTTCGTCCAGCGACTGGAACACCGGCTTGAGCCAGGCGGCGATCTCGGGATGGCGGGCCAGCGCGTCGGCGCGGATGATGGGCGTCGGCGCGTACACCGGCTGCACGCCCTGGGGATCGGCCAGCGCGACCAGGCCCAGCCCGGCCACCGGGCCGTCGGTGCCGTAGGCCATCGCCGCGTTGACGCCGGATGTCTGCTCGGCCGCGGCCTTGATGGTGGCCGAGGTGTCGCCGCCGGCCAGCGCCAGCAGCTGATCCTGGCGCAGCTTGAAGCCGTAGGCGTTCTGGAAGGCGGGCAGCGCGTCCGGCCGTTCGATGAACTCCGCCGAGGCGGCCAGCTTGAAGCGGCCGCCGCGGCCCAGCCAGGCGCCCAGGTCGGCCAGCGATTGCAGGCGATTGGCGGCGGCCACGTCGCGGCGCACGGCGATGGTCCAGGTGTTGTTGGCCGGCGCCGGCGCCAGCCAGACGATGCGGTTCTTGTCGTAATCCAGCTGCTTGACGCGCTGGTAGCCGGCGGCGGCGGATTTCCACGCCGGGTTCTTTTCGTCGGAGAAGAAGAAGGCGCCGTTGCCGGTGTATTCGGGATAGATGTCGATTTCGCCGGCGGCGATGGCGGTGCGCACCACCTTGGTGTTGCCCAGCGACAGCCGGCCCTCGGTCTTCACGCCGTGGGCCTGCAGCACTTGCTGGATGATATTGCCCAGCAATGCGCCCTCGGTGTCTATCTTGGAGCCGACGCGGACGGCGTCGGCCGCGCCGGCGGCGGAGGCCAGCAGGATGCCGGCCAGCAGCGCGGCGAAGCGGGACATGCGGTTTGACATGGATTTTCCCCGTGGCGGACCGGCCGCGCATGATGACGATGGCGTTTACTATACCGCCCATCGCGTGCTTGCGGCCAGCTTCGGGAAGGAGGGGACGCGCCGTCCGCTTTCGGCGCGCGAGGGGGACGGCTAGTTGCCGCTCTTGATCTGCTGGCTGACGCCGTTTTCTTCCTGGTTCAGCGTTTTCTGGTCCTGCTTGGTGATGTGGCCATGGTCGAGCTTGGACATGTCGCGTTCCTGCTGGCGGATGTTCTTGTCTTCCTTGTGCAGCTTATGCGCTTCGGCCTTGCTGATCTGGCCGCTCTTTTCTTCCTGCTTGATGCGGCGGTTCTGATTGGCCAGCCGCTTGTTCACTTCTTCGCGGCGCGGATGGTCTTTCTGCCACTGGGTTTCGTCGGCCAGCGCGGAGCCGGCGAAGGCCAAGCCGCAGGCGGCGAGCAGGGTGGCGGACAGGGTAGTGCGAGCGAGCTTGTTCATGGCGGTTCTCCCGTTGAGGCGCAGGCAAGGCTTGCCTGCACTTCAGCCTAAGCCTTACCGGGAGAGATAGTCTGGATAAGACATATGTACATATATGTAAATACGCCTGCCTTTACAGCTGTTTACAAAGTGCGTGGCGGCCGTGTCAGGATGCCCGATCGGCATCGCCGTGGACGCGCAGAAAATCCCGTTTGGCCGCGGCGGAGAGTTGTTTGAACGCGTGCTCGGCCCGCAGCGCGGCGGAGCGGCCGGGATATTCGATCACCAGTTCGACGGCGACCGGCGGATTGAGGCGGGTGTAGCGCGCGCCCTTGCCGGCCAGGTGCTGGCGATAGCGGCGCGCGACGTCGGTGCTGACGCCGGTGTACAGCGCGCCGTCGGCGCAGCGCAGCACGTAGAGAAACCAGGGCCTGGACGGCCCCGGCTCATGCTCAGATGGCGGCATCGAAGCCGTTGGCCAGCGGGCTGATCAGCACCCGTTCGGTGCGATTGCCCTTCTGCGCGGTGACGCGCAGCTTCCATTCGCCGACGGTCACTTCGTCGCCTTCGCGCGGGATGCGCTCCAGGCAGTCCATCAGCAGGCCGGCCACGGTGTGGAAGTCTTCGTCCTCGAAGTCGCCCAGCGCCAGGTACTGCTCCAGCGTGACGAGCTCCAGGCTGCCTTCGACGTCGTAGCTGCCGTCGCCGTTCACCACGATGGCCGGGCGCTCGTGGCGCTCGTGCTCTTCCGGGAATTCGCCGGCGATCGCCTCCATCAGGTCTTTCTGGGTGACGATGCCTTCCAGGCTGCCGAACTCGTTGACCACGAAGGCCATGTCGGCGGCGTTCTGGCGGAAGCTTTCCAGCGCCTTCAGCACGGTGACGGTTTCCGGCAGCACCAGCGGCTGGCGCAGCGCGGCGTCGATGTCGAGCGCGCGGCCGTCCAAGAGCTGGGCCAGCAGATCCTTGCGGGCGACGATGCCCAGGGGCTCGTCTATGCTGCCGTCGCGGATCACCACCAGGCGGGAGTAGGGGCTGTCGCGCAGCGCCTGGCGCTGGGCCGCTTCCGGCTGGCTCAGGTCCAGGCGGTGGATGTCGGCGCGCGGGGTGGCGATCACGCGGATCGGCCGCTCGGCCAGGGTCAGCACGCTGTGTATCATCGCGCGCTCGTTGTGGCCGAAGGCGGTGTCCTCCACCTGCTGCGGGCCGGCCTCGGGCTTGGCCTCGTCGGCGCTGGCGGCGGTCAGGCGGCTGCCCATCAGGCTCAGCACCGCGTTGGCGGTGCGCTCGCGGAAGCTTTGCGAGCGGTTCAGGTAGCGGATGCGGTTGGCCTGCGACACCTGGTTGAAGGCCTCGATCAAGACCGAGAAGCCGATCGCCGCATACAGATAGCCCTTGGGAATATGGAAGCCGAAGCCGTCGGCGATCAGGCTGAAGCCGATCATCAGCAGGAAGCCCAGGCACAGCATCACCACGGTCGGATGGGCGTTGACGAAGGCGGTCAGCGGCTTGCTGGCGGCGATCATCAGGATCATGGCGATGATCACGGCCAGCATCATCACCGGCAGGTGTTCGGACATGCCGATGGCGGTGATCACCGAGTCGATCGAGAACACCGCGTCCAGCACCAGGATCTGCGCCACCACGGTGGCGAAGGCGGCGTAGGCGCGCTGGCCGCCGCTCTTGACGTGGTCGACGCCTTCCAGCCGCTCATGCAGCTCGGTGGTGGCCTTGAACAGCAGAAACACGCCGCCGCCCAGCATGATCAGGTCGCGGCCGGCGAAGCCGACCCCCATGACCGAGAACAGCGGCGTGGTCAGCGTGACCAGCCAGGAGATGCTGGCCAGCAGGATCAGGCGCATGACCAGGGCCAGCGACAGGCCGACGATGCGGGCGCGGTCGCGTTGTTCCGGAGGGAGTTTGTCGGCCAGGATGGCCACGAAGATCAGGTTGTCTATGCCGAGTACGATCTCGAGGACGATCAGCGTGAAAAGGCCCAGCCAGGCGGCGGGGTCGGACAGCCATGAAAAGTCCATGATGGTGTAACGCGTTCCTTGTGCGATAAAAAAGCGATAAAAACGCTACAAGGATACCAAATGCCAGCGTTCCGGACAGGGAAAATGCGAAAAGCCCGGCAGGTGCCGGGCTTTGGAGAGGCCGCGGGGTTTACAGGCCGCCGTAGGAATGCAGGCCGGACAGGAACATGTTGACGCCGAGGAAGGCGAAGCTGGTGACGGCCAGGCCGATCACCGCCCACCAGGCCAGCGGCGCGCCGCGCCAGCCCTTCACCAGCCGGATGTGCAGCCAGGCGGCGTAGTTCAGCCACACGATCAGCGCCCAGGTTTCCTTCGGGTCCCAGCTCCAGTAGCCGCCCCAGGCGTCGGCCGCCCACATCGCGCCCAGGATGGTGGCGATGGTGAAGAACAGGAAACCGACGGAGATGGCCTGGTACATCATTTCGTCCAGCACCTCGGCCGCCGGCAGGCGGTCTTTCAGCCAGCCCTTCTGCGCCAGCAACTGGCCGATGCCCAGCATGGCGGCCAGCGAGAAGGCGCCGTAGCCGACGAAGTTGGCCGGCACGTGGATTTTCATCCACCACGATTGCAGCGCCGGGATCAGCGGCTGGATGCCGTGCGCCTGGCGGTCGAAGCTGTACCACAGGATGAAGCCGACCGCGGCGCTGATCACCGGCAGCACCAGCGCGCCGGATTGCGCGGCGGCGAACTTGGCCTGGTAGTACAGATACATCAGCGCGGTGATCAGCGTGAACAGCACGAACACTTCGTACAGATTGGACACCGGGATGTGGCCGACGTCGGGCGCGATCAGATAGCTCTCGTACCAGCGCACGAACAGGCCGGCTAGACCCATCACCGATGCGGCCCAGGTCAGGCCGGCGCCCATCCGCGCCAGCTGCGCCGAGCGGCGGGCCAGGCCTATCCAGTAGACGGCGGTGGCCAGGAAGAACAGCGAGCACATCCACATGATCGCCGACTGGCTGGACAGCGCGTACTTGAGCCAGAACGCGCTCTGGCCGCGGGCCAGGTCATGCTGGTACAGCTGGATGCCCAGCAGCGCCAGCGCGCCCGCCAGCGGGAAGAACCAGCGCCAGGCTGGCCAGAACCAGCCCAGCGCCACCAGGCCCAGCGCCGAGCCGGCCAGGATGGCCTGCTCGTAGCCGTCCATCGCGTGGTGGTAGAGGGAGAAGGCGTAGCCGGCGGCGACGGCGATCAGCAGCGCGTACGCCCAGTCCCGGCGGTCCAGCCGCCGCCATAGCGGCAGGCGGTCGAATCTCGTTGTTGCCAGTTCCATCATAGTCCCCGTGTCAGCTGTTTGATCGCGTCGAGATGACGCTGGAAGTCGGTATCCAGATCGCGGTTGTGGCGGTTGGCGGTCATCGCCACCCGCAGTTTGCGGCCATCTATGCGTATCCACAGGCGCAGTTCTCGCACATAGAACATTAGCACGATGCCCAGCACCAGCAAGACCGATCCCAGATAGACCAGCATCTTGCCCGGCGAGCGGGTCAGCTGCAGGCCGGACGACTGCACCTGGTCGAAGCCCTCCAGTTGCAGGAACACCGGCGAGCCGTAGTCCTGCAGCGCGCTGGCGGCCACCAGGCCGTCCAGCAGGAAGCGGTAATGGGCGGCGTCGGCGGCCAGCGGCTTGGCGCCGGCCTTGTCGTCGGCCACCGCCATCACGTCCACCACCGCGCCCTGCAGGATCTTGATATAGGTCTGCGCCACCGCCTGGCGCTTGTCGGCCGGCACCCGCTCGTCGAGGAACTGCTCCAGCGCGGAGAAGCCGCCCGAGGCGAAGCGCTCCAGCACGCCCTTGACGCTGTCGCCGAACTGCTTGGCCAGCTTGTCGTCGATCACGCCGCCCTGCTGCGCCTTGCGGGTGGCGCGCGCGGCGATCTCGCCGTACAGCGCCGGGTTGCGCAGCGCGGCGTACAGGCGCATGAAGCGGTCGACCTGCATGTCGTCGTCCAGCGGCAGGCGCAGGTACTGGAAGGGATCGGCCGGGGTCTTGCGCATGCCGGCCATCAGGTAGCTGGCACCGTCCTGCGCGATCGGCGCCATGTAGTGGACGTATTCCACCGCCTGGCCCTGGGTGTCGCGCAGCTTGAAGGTGATGGACGGGCCGTAGTTTTTCAGATCCTTGTGCAGCTTCACCTCGCGCGCGTCGTGCATGCGCTGGGTGAGGGTGGGATCGCCTTCGCCCGGCTTGGCGACGTTTTCGATGTTGAACACCCTGAGCTCGCCGAATTCCAGCGCGTAGTCCTTGCCGTTGGCGCGCAGCGGCTGGCTGTTCATCGACACGCCTTTCAGTTCGGCCGGCGCGCCGCCGGGAGCGGCCAGGTTCCAGGCCTTCAGCCGCAGCGGCGAGCCGCCGTCGCCGAAGCTGGACTGGTAGATGGCGACGCCGTCGACGATCAGCGGGTGGTTGACCTGGACCGTGGCCTCGGTGGTCTTGCCGCTTTTCTTGTCGGTGACCACGATGTCGCTGGCGAACAGCTTGGGCATGCCGTTGCTGTAGTAGGCGACGTGGAATTTCTTCAGCGAGACGATGAAGGGCAGCTCCTGCACCAGGTAGCCGTTGCCGGAATTGAGGAAGGTGACGTCGGCGCTCTTGCCCTCGGCGATGGTGACGTTGCCGCGGAAGGACAGGTTGGACGGCCCCAGCCGGCTCTGCTCGGGAATCTGGCTTTGCGGGAGGTCGCGGGTTTCCGGCACGATGCGGCCGGCCACTTCCGCGAGCTTCAGCGGCAGGTTGCCGTCCAGCAGGCCGCCGACGCAGATCACGATCAGCGCGATGTGGGCGAGGAAATAGCCGAGCTTGCCGGCGGCGCCCTTCTTGGCGGCGATCAGCTTCACGCCGCCGTCGCGCTCGGCTTCGCGCCAGCGGAAGCCCTGGCCGCGCAGATAGCCCAACAGGCGCGGCAGATCGACTTCCTCGGCCTCCAGCGCCTGGCTGTGCGGCATCGCCGCCAGCGAGTTGTCGCCGGCCTTTTCGCGGTAGCCGCGCATCTGCTTGATGAAGCCCGGGCCGTTGCGCACGATGCACAGCGTGGTGGACAACACCAGGAAGGCCAGGATGATCAGGAACCAGGCCGAATGGTAGACGTCATACAAGCCGAGCAGCTCGAAGGCCTGGAACCAGAACTGGCCGAATTCGAAGGCGTAGTTGGGATAGGGCTCGTTTTGCTTGAGCACGGTGCCTATGATGGAGGCGATGCCGAGCACGGTGAGCAGCCCGATGGCGAAGCGCATCGAGCTGAACAGCTCGTACAGCGCGCGGGACAGGGTTTGGCGACGGTGTGTGGTTTTCATTGTTATGAGCGTGAAAAAGGAAGCCCGTTCGGGGCTTCCCTTTTGAACGGGCCGGAGCGGCAAAGTTGCGTCCGCCCGCGCGGCTGTCGCCGCGCGGCATGTCGGGCTCCGGCGGGAGAGGGCACGGCTCAGCGCAGGCCGGAAATGTACTCGGCCACCGCCTTCATCTCGGCATCGGTCATCCGGCCGGCGATATCGGTCATCATCAGATTCTTGCGGTCGGCGCCGGCCTTGAAGTCGGCCAGCTGCTTGGCGATGTAGCCGGCGTGCTGGCTGCCCACGCGCGGGAACTGCTCGGGCAGGCCCTTGCCGGCCGGGCCGTGGCAGGCCATACAGGCGGGCACGTGGCTGGCGGGGTTGCCGACGCGGTATATCTTGGCCCCCAGCGGCAGCAGCGCCTTGTCGGCCGCTTCGCGGTCCTTGGGTTTTTGCTGGCTGAAGTAGGCGGCCAGGTTGTGCATGTCGTCGTCGGACAGGCCGGCGGTCATGCCCAGCATGGTCGGGTTTTTGCGTTCGCCGGTCTTGAAGGCCTTGAGCTGGCTATACAGATATTGCTGGCTCTGGCCCGCGATGGTCGGATTGGCCGCTGCGACGCTGTTGCCGTCGACGCCATGGCAGGCGGCGCACACGGTGTCCACGATCTGCTTGCCTTTCGCCGGGTCACCCTTGGCCGCCGGGGAGGCTGCCAGCACGTTGCCGGCCAGGGTGAGGGATGCCATCGCCAACAGCATTTTACGTCTCATGGTCGCTCCTTTAGGGTGAGCCCCTAAAATATCTGTAAAAGTAGCAATTCCAAACCTGTTATTCTATACCAATTGATTTCAACCTTACTACCATGTCGATTTTTCAGAACGCCCGGTTTTATACCACCGTCAACCACATGAAGGACCTGCCGGCCACCCGCGCCGAGGTCGCCTTCGTCGGCCGATCCAACGCCGGCAAGTCCAGCGCCATCAACACGCTGGCCAACCGCACCCGGCTGGCCTATGTGTCCAAGACGCCGGGACGCACCCAGCACATCAACTTCTTCGAGCTGGGCGACGAGTGCTTCCTGGTGGACCTGCCGGGCTACGGCTACGCCGAAGTGCCGGAAGCGGTGCGGGCCCACTGGGTGGAGCTGCTGGGCCGCTACCTGCAGACCCGGCAGAGCCTGATCGGCCTTCTGTTGATTATGGACGCCCGCCATCCATTGAAAGACCTGGATCGCAGAATGCTGGAATTTTTCCGCGTCGCCGGCCGTCCGGTGCACATCCTGCTGTCCAAGGCCGACAAGATGTCGCGCCAGGAGCAGAACAAGGTGCTGGCCGAGGTGAAGCGCGAACTGGCCGACTATCCGTCGGTCAGCGTGCAGATGTTCTCCAGCCTGAAGAAGACCGGCGTCGACGAGGTGGAACAGGTGGTCAAGGGATGGTTCGACGCGCTGCCGCCGCAGGACGACGGCATGGCGGAACTTTGAGCGACGGGCTCCGCCTAAGCTTGCAGGTGCTCCGCACCTCCCGCTTGGCTCCCTGAGCGGGGCCTGAATCGTTGCTATCCAGGCTTTGCCCCGGCTTCTCGGCCGGGGCTTTTTATTGGGTTGGGCGGCAGACGGGCATGAAAAAAGGCGAAGGATGAATCCTTCGCCTTTTGCCCTGTTGCCATACGATTCAAGCACGGACCATCACAAGCTGGTGATGACGGTCTCCACGTGCAGGTTTTCCGCTGCGTTGCGCACCGCCTCGTCTGTCGAGAACGGTCCCAGGCGCACCTTGTATGCGCCCTGCTGGTTGACGATGCCGAGCTTGGAGTCGTACTTGTCGTCCAGCCCGTCCAGCGTCTTCTGCAGCAGCGCCTCGGCGTTGGCCAGCGTGTTGAACGAGCCAAGCTGCAGATACTTCGGATTGTCGCCCGCCCTGAGCTCCCGGCCCACAGGCTGGGTCACCGGCTGCGCGGAGGCGGAGTAGGTGCTGTCTTCGGCCGGCCAGACGCGATCGATCGCGATCTTGGCGCTGCCCTGCTGGATGAAGCCCAGCTTGTAGGCGGCGGCGTAGGACAGATCCATCAGGCGCTTCTTGTGAAACGGACCGCGGTCGTTCACGCGAACTACTACCGACTTGCCGTTGGTCAGATTGGTCACCCGGGCATAGCTCGGGATCGGCAGGGTCGGATGGGCCGCAGTCATCGCGAACATGTCGTAGCGTTCGCCAGAGGACGTCTTGCGGCCGTGGAACTGCTTGCCGTACCAGGAGGCACGGCCGACGGCGTGATACGGCTTTTCACGCACATCGGGACGGAAGCTCATGCCCAGCGCCGAGTAAGGCAGGTTGGCCGACTTGATAAGCGGCTCGTCCTGCGGAACGGCGTCGGGAACCAGGCTCAGGTTGACCGGGATATGATCGGCCGGACCGTCGTTCTGGAAATAAGCTCCGTTTTTGGCAACGGACTTCTTGTTAGTCGGCGAAGCCGACTGGTTTGTGGCACTGGCCGTCTTCACAGTGGAACAGGCCACAAGCACTAGACTGACAAATAGAAGCCACAGCCATCGGAGAACAGGTTGCATAAACCTCCCTATGCTGTTGGGCCAACTTTGCGAACCGCTATACCCCCCCTTCGAAACCGAGCTGGCGCCAAGCCTCGAACACCGTCACAGCGACGGCATTGGAGAGGTTGAGGCTTCTCGACTCGGGACGCATCGGCAGTCGAATCCTTTGCTGCGCCGGCAGGGCAGCCAGCACGTCTTGCGGCAAGCCGCGGGATTCGGGACCGAACAGAAAAACGTCCCCGGGTTGGTAGGAAATCCGGTCATGGCGCGTAGCGCCCTTGGTCGTCGCGGCGAAGATCCGCCGTCCCTGAAGCGCACGCAAACAAGCGTCCCAATCTTCATGGACGACGACGCGGGCATACTCGTGGTAATCGAGCCCTGCGCGCCGCAACTTGGCATCCTCAAGCGGGAAGCCCATGGGTTTGACCAGATGCAGTTCACAGCCGGTGTTGGCACATAAACGAATCACATTGCCCGTGTTGGGCGGAATTTCCGGCTGAAATAGAACAACAGTGAACATCGTTGGCAGGCTGGATTGTTCCAAAGAATCAAAATCTTGGTCAAGTTTTTAGGGAAAATGCTCGGGCAAGCACCCATGCGTCGACCCGTTTCGCGCCTTGTTTTTTGATCATTTTAGACAAGGCGGAGAGGGTTGCGCCGCTGGTCGCGACGTCGTCGACGATCGCGATGGAAAGCCCGTCGCACCGGCGTTTTACGTCGAATGCATGGCGAACGTTTCGCAGTCTTTCGGCGCGGCCGAGCGAGGCTTGCGGCAAAGTGTTGCATTTTCGCCAACACAGACTGTCCGAAAAACGGCTGTTTATTGTATCAGCGAACGCTTTGGCAAGCTCGGAACTCTGATTGAAGCCCCTTTCGGCCAGTCGCGGGCCTGCCAGCGGAACAGGAATGACTAAATCGTATTTATGGTCTTGACAGCGGGCAAATTCGGTGAGCAAACCAGAAAGCGCGCCAGCCAGCTGCAGCCGCCGGCCGTACTTGTAGGCATGGATCAGGCCGTTCAGAGGGTAAGCGAACAGATAGGGAACATGCAGCGCGTCGAACGCCGGCGGCTGGCGCTGGCAGTGTCCGCACAGCGCGCCGCCGACTGTCGGTTCCGCGCAACGCGGGCAGCGCTCCGCCGGCATCCGCGGCAGCATCGCCCGGCAGCCTTCGCACAGACCCTCTCGGGCGTGCGGCTGCCCGCATAGCACGCATTTCTGATTAATTATTGAGCAGTTGTCAATTATTAACTTTCTAATATTTGACAGCATGTCGACCACCCTCCAAGATTTTGTCGCCTGCCCATCGGGGCAGGGTGACGAGCCGCACGGCTCGCAGTGAGAATGACAAACAGCTATTGGAGCATACGATGCATTCTGCCACGATGGTACTCAAGCGCCCGGCCACCCCGCATCCGGAAAACACTAATTGGAGCGTAGACGATGTAGAGGCGCTGTTGGGCCTGCCTTTCATGGAGCTGGTGTTCCGCGCCGCCGAAATCCATCGCCAGTTCTTCGACCCGACCAAGATCCAGTTGTCGACGCTGGTGTCGATCAAGACCGGCGGCTGTCCGGAGGATTGCGGCTATTGCCCGCAGTCGGTGCACCACGACACGCCGGTGGCCGACCAGCCGATGATGACGGTGGACGAGGTGGTGGACGCGGCGCGCCAGGCCAAGGCCAACGGCGCGGGGCGCTTCTGCATGGGCGCGGCCTGGCGCGGCCCCAAGGACGCCGATCTGCAGAAAACGCTGGAGATGGTGCGCGAAGTGAAGGCGCTGGGCCTGGAGACCTGCGCCACTTTCGGCCTGCTGCGCGACGGCCAGGCCGAGCAGTTGAAGGACGCCGGCCTGGATTATTACAACCACAATCTGGACACCGCGCCGGACAAGTACGCCGACATCATCCAGACCCGGGAGTACGAGGACAGGCTGGACACCTTGGGCAAGGTGCGCAAGGCGGGGCTGTCGGTGTGCTGCGGCGGCATCGTCGGCATGAATGAGACCCGCGCGGACCGCGCCGGGCTGATCGCCCAGCTGGCCAATCTGGACCCGCAGCCGGAGTCGGTGCCGGTCAATAATCTGGTGCAGGTGGTGGGCACGCCGCTGCAGAACGCCGAGCGGCTGGACTGGACCGAGTTCGTGCGCACCATCGCGGTGGCGCGGATCACGATGCCGGCCAGTTACGTCAGGTTGTCGGCCGGCCGCCGCGAAATGGATGAAGCCACCCAGGCGCTGTGTTTCCTGGCCGGCGCCAATTCCATTTTCTACGGCGACAAATTGCTGACCACCGGCAATCCGGACGTGGTGGCCGACCAGGCATTGATGTCCAAGCTGGATTTGCAGGCACTGTAAAAAACATTAGCAATTCTGTACTGTAGCCTTAAATGGAAACATATATATAGTGTGTCGCACCGGGGCGGGCAGCTGCCGCGGTTTGGTCAACAACGTAAAAGAGTGCAATCGCCATGCGCCTCCAAGACCTGTCCGCAGCCCTGCTGGAATTGGACGCCAGCCATCGTCGCCGTTACCGGGCGACGCTCGAGTCGCCGCAAGGCGTCGATATTGTCATCGATGGCGAGGAATACCTGTCTTTCGCCAGCAACGATTATCTCGGCCTGGCCGATCATCCCTCCCTGGTGCGTGCGCTGCAGCAAGGCGCCGACCGCTGGGGCGCCGGCAGCGGCGCCTCCCATCTGCTGACCGGCCACACGCGGGCCCACCAGCAGGCGGAAGAAGAGCTGGCCGGCTTCGTCGGCCGCGAGGCGGCGCTGTTGTTCGGCTCCGGCTACGCGGCCAATCTGGCGGTGCTGACCAGCCTGGCGGGGCGCGGCGACGCGGTGTTCGCCGACAAGCTCAACCACGCCTCGCTGAATGACGGCTGTCTGTTGTCGAGGGCCGATTTCCAGCGGTTCCGCCACAACGACCTTGATCATCTGGAACAACTGCTGGCCGCCAGCGACGCGCCGACCAAGCTGATCGCGGTGGACGCCGTGTACAGCATGGACGGCGACCAGGCGCCGCTGCCGGCCTTGCTGGCGCTGGCCGAGCGTTACGACGCCTGGCTGTATGTCGACGACGCCCACGGTTTCGGCGTGCTGGGCGACGGCCGAGGTTCGGTCGCCGCGCACGATCTTTCCAGCGAGCGGCTGATCTATATGGCGACGCTGGGCAAGGCCGCCGGTCTGGCCGGCGCCTTCGTCGCCGGCGGCAGGCCGTTGATCGACTGGCTGGTGAACAAGGCCCGCACTTATATCTTCACCACCGCCCAGCCTCCGGCGCTGGCGGCCGCGGTGGGCGTCAGCCTGCGGCTGATCGCCGAGGCCGGCGAGCGCCGCGAGCGGCTGGGGCAGTTGATCGCCCGCTGCCGGCAGCGGCTGGACGGCACCCCTTACGCCGGCCAATCCGCCACGCCGATCCAGCCCTTCGTCGTCGGCTCGGATGAGAACGCGGTTCGGCTGGCCGACGCGCTGCGGCGGCAGGGCTACTGGGTGCCGGCGGTGCGGCCGCCGACGGTGCCGGAAAACGGCTCCCGGCTGCGGATCTCGCTGTCGGCCCGACATGAGCTTTCCCAATTGGACGCATTACTGGATCTGATGCTGAGCCAGGCGGCAAACTGAAGCCTGGCGTGGCGGAAGGCGTCCGCGCCACATGAAAACGTTCAAGCCCGGGGCATTTGCCCCGGGCTTTTGTCTGGCTGCGGACTTTCTCGGCGTCCCGTACTACGATAACGACATGAAGAGCACGGCAGAATATCTGGACGATCCGGAACGGGCCGCGGCCCGCGCTTTGTCGTTATTGCAAGGCCTGGGCGGTTTGAGCGCGGCGGCCGCATGGGGACGGAACGGGGCGGCGTGGCGGCGGCTGGCGGCGTTCGGCGATGCCGACGGCCTGCCCGACGGCGAGACCTTGTCCGCGGGAGAGTCGCTGCCGGCAGGCGCGGGCGCGCAAGCGCTGCGGGCGGGGGGCCAATCCTTGGGATGGCTGGTGTGGCGGGGCGCGCCGCCGGCGCAGCTGGAGACCGTGGCGGCGCTGCTGGCCGGCCATCTGCAGTGCGACGCGTTGCGGGCCGAGCAGGCGGCCGCGCGCGCCGCCAATGAGACGATGCTGGAAATCAGTCTGCTGGCCGGCGAGTGTCCGGCGCTGGAGCGCATGTTGCCGCGGCTGCACCGGTTGATGCAGCGTCTGCTGGACGCCGACAATTTCGGCATCGCGCTGTACGACGAGGACTGCTCCGCGTTCCACTTCCCGTTCTACGTCGACCGGCGCGATCCGTCGCCGCCGGATCCGGAGCGGATCTTTCCGTTGGCCGGCCCCCATGCGTCCTTGACCGCCTGGCTGATGCGCGGGGGCGCGCCGGTGGTGCTGACCGGGGAGCGCATCGAGGAATTGTGCCGGCAGGAGGCGCTGGCGCCTCCGGCGCAGCTGCCGGCTTTCTGGATGGGCGCGCCGCTGGCCAACGCGGCCGACGAGCTGATCGGCGCGGTGGTGCTGCAGGTGTACGATGACCAGCCGATGCCGACATCGGCCGAACAGCAGTGGTTCATGTTCGCCGCCCGCCATGTCGGGTTCGTGCTGGACCGCGTGCTGTACCATGGCCGGCTGGAGCGGCAGGTGGCGCTGCGCACCAGCGAGCTGGAGGGCGCCAACGCGCGCCTGCGCGCCGAGGTGGCTGGCCGCAAGCGCGCGGAGAAATTTCAGGAGGTGCTGTTCCGCATCGCCGAATTGTCCAATACCAGCCTGTCGCTGGAGGCGTTTCTCAGCGGCCTGCACCGGCTGTTGCTGGAGATGGTGGCGGCGCGCAACTGCGTGGTGGCGTTGTACGACATGGGCAGCGACCTGATCAGCTTCCCTTATTGCGCCGACGAATACGCGTCGTCGCTGCGGGCGCGCAAGCCCGGCAAGGGCCTGATCGAGCAGGTGCTGCACAGCGGGCGGCCGCTGCTGCTGGATCCGTACGGCAGCTTGCCGGGCGTCGCGGCGGAGGAAGGGGAGATGCCGCCCAAGAGCTGGCTGGGCGTGCCGCTGTATTGCGACCACGAGCTGCTGGGCGTGCTGGCGGTGCAGAGCTACGACGGCGAGGTGGTGTACGGCTACCGGGACCAGGAGGTGCTGGAGTTCGTGGCCAACCATATCGGCGCCGCGCTGGCTCGGGTGCGCGCGCTGGAGAGCCTGCAGCAGGCCTACGCCGACCTGGAGCAGCGGGTGCGCGAGCGCACCAGCGAGCTGGACGCGGTCAACGCCCAGCTGGAGTTCGACAGCCTGCACGATCCGCTGACCAAGCTGCCCAACCGCAATTATTTCTCCAAGGCGCTGCGCCGCGCCTGGGACGCCTACCTCGACGGCGGCGACCGCTTCGCCGTGGTGTTCATCGACCTGGACCGCTTCAAGCTGGTCAACGACACGCTGGGCCATCTGGCCGGCGACCACCTGCTGTTCGAGGCGGGGGCGCGCATCCGCGCCTGCCTGCGCCATTACGATTTCCTCGCGCGGCTAGGCGGCGACGAGTTCGCGGTGCTGATGTTCGGCATGGACGCGGTGGACGAGTGCGAGATCATCGCCCGCCGCATCGTCAGCGAGTTCGAGCGGCCGGTGATCCTGGCAGGTCGCGAGGTGTTCTCCACCGCCAGCGTCGGCGTGGTGCTGGCCGACCGCGCGCACTACCGCCAGGCCGACGACCTGCTGCGCGACGCCGACCACGCGATGTACTGCACCAAGCAGCAGGGCCGCCAGGGCTACACCTTGTTCAGCCACCAGCTGCGGATAGACCAGGCCGACCAGCTGGCGCTGGAGACCGAGCTTCGGCGCGCGCTGGAGGAGGAGGGCCAGCTGCTGCCCTACTACCAGCCTTTCATTTCCGCCGCCACCGGCGAGCTGGCAGGCTTCGAGACGCTGGTGCGCTGGCAGCATCCGCAGCGCGGGCTGGTGTCGCCGGGCGTGTTCCTGCCGGTGGCCGAGGAGAGCGGACTGATCACCCGGCTGGACCGCTACATGATCAACGCCGCCTGCGCCCAGCTGCGGGCCTGGCGGGCCGAGGGGCGGGTGGACGAGGACTGCGCGCTGCACATCAACCTGTCGTCGGCCAATTTCCGCGACCCGGACCTGGTCGGCTGGATAGGCGAGCGCATCGCCCATTACCAGCTGCCGCCGGCGATGCTGCATCTGGAAATCACCGAGAGCGCGCTGATCGACCAGCCCGAGGCCGCCGCCACCGCGATGCAGGCGCTGCACGGTCTGGGCGTCAGGCTGGCGCTGGACGATTTCGGCACCGGCTATTCGGCGCTGTCCTATCTGCACCGCTATCGTTTCGACGTGCTGAAGATAGACCAGTCCTTCGTGTTCGACCTGGATCGCAAGCAGGAGTCGGTGGCCATCGTCCGCGCCATCCTGGCGCTGGCGCGCGCGCTGGACCTGGACGTGGTGGCCGAGGGGGTGGAGACCGCCAGCCAGCAGGCGATGCTGAAGGAAATGGGCTGCGGCATGCTGCAGGGCTTCTATTTCGCGAAGCCGGCGCCGGCCTGGGCGCTGGACTGGGACAAGCTGGCGCGCCTCGGCAGGGAGCCGGACCGTGTGGCGTGAGTGCGCGAACCGCTTCAACCGCTGGCGTTACGATCTGTACGCGCCGGTGTACGACAAGGTGGCGCAGGGCTTCGCCCGCCACCGCCGCCGCTCGATCGGCCTGCTCAACCCGCAGCCGGACGAGCGCTTGCTGCTGGTCGGCGCAGGCACCGGCCTGGACCTGGATTTCCTGGTGCGCTGCCGCCATATCACTGCGATAGACATCGCGCCGGCGATGCTGGCGCGGCTGCGCGAGCGCGCGGCCAAGCTGGGCATGGAGGTGGACGCCAGGGTGATGGACGGACAGAAGCTGGACTTTCCCGACGCGAGCTTCGACGCGGTGGCGCTGCATCTGACGCTGGCGGTGGTTCCCAATCCGCGGGCCTGCCTGCTGGAGGTGGAGCGGGTGCTGAAGCCGGGCGGCCGGGTGGCGGTGTTCGACAAGTTTCTGGCCGACGGCGGGCGGGCGCCGCTGTGGCGGCGCGCCGGCAATCTGCTGGCGCGCGCCATCGCCACCGACATCAACCGCCGGCTGGGCGACATCGTTTCGGTTACCAAACTGCAACCTTTTCACGACGAAGATGCCGGCTTCGGAGGTTTCCTTCGCATCGTACTCTTGCGAAAATAGCGTTTTCGCCCAATTTGACTGTTCATGAATCTGTTTGTCGAAACGCAGGGCCAGGGACCGGACGTGGTCATGCTGCACGGCTGGGGGCTGCACGGCGGCGTGTTCGCCCGGGTGGCCGAACAACTGGCGACGCGTTTCTGCGTCCACCTGGTGGATCTGCCGGGCCACGGCGCGTCGCCGGCGCTGCAACGCTTCGACGCCGACGCGGTGGCCGATCTGCTCGCGGCCCAATTCCCGTTGCCGGCGCAGGTGGTGGGCTGGTCGCTCGGCGGCCTGATCGCCCAGCACTGGGCCGCCCGCCATCCGGCCCAGGTGAAAAGCCTGGCGCTGGTGGCCACCAGCCCGCGTTTCGTCCGCGACGAAACCTGGCCGCACGCGCAAGAGCGCAAATCGATAGAAGCCGTCGCCCAGAGCCTGGACGGCGCGTTCGAGCAGACGCTGGAGCGCTTCCTCGCCTTGCAGATGATGGGCGCGCCGGCGGCGCGCGACACGTTGAAGGCGCTGCGCGGCGAATTGTTCTCCCATGGCCGGCCGCAAGGCCTGCTGCCGGCGCTGCAGCTGCTGCTGGAGGCCGACGCGCGCGCGCTGGCCGGCCGCATCCAGTGCCCGACCGCGCTGTTCTACGGCGCGCGCGACGCGATCACCCCGATCGGCGCCGGCCGCTGGCTGGCCGAGTCGCTGCCCGACGCCGTCCTTTACGAATTCCCGCAGGCGTCGCACGCGCCCTTCCTGTCCCATGAGCAGGATTTCGTGCGCGCGCTTGCCGAGCATCTGGAAACCCAGGCATGAGTGAAGCGTTTTACACCGACAAGGCGCGCGTGCGCGCCTCGTTCGAAAAGGCCGCGGCCAGCTACGATTCCGCCGCGGTGCTGCAGCGCGAAGTGTCCGACCGCATGGCGGAACGGCTGGATTACATCAAGCATCAGCCGGCGGTGATCCTCGACGCCGGCGCCGGCACCGGCTACGGCTCGGCCGAGTTGCGGCGGCGTTATCCGCAGGCGCGGGTGATCGAGCTGGACCTGGCGCACGCGATGCTGCAGGCCTCGCGAGAGCGCGGCCGATCCGGCGACGGCTTGCTGAAGAAGCTGTTCAAGCCCAGCCAGCCGTGGCAGATCAACGCCGACATCGAAAAACTGCCCTTGGCCGACGCCAGCGTCGACATGATCTGGTCCAATCTGACCATTCAATGGATCAACGAGCCGGACCGGATGTTCGCCGAGATGCGCCGGGTGCTGAAGCCGGACGGCATGCTGATGTTTTCCACGTTGGGGCCGGACACGCTGTTCGAACTGCGCGACGCCTTCGCCGGCGTGGACGGCGCCACCCACGTCAACCAGTTCATCGACATGCACGACATCGGCGACGCGCTGATGCGCGCCGGTTTCGCCGAGCCGGTGATGGACATGGAAAAAATCGCGCTGACCTACGACGACGCCCGCGCGGTGATGCGCGACCTGAAAGCGATAGGCGCGCACAATGCCACCGCCGGCCGCGGCCGCGGCCTGATGGGCAAGCAGGCTTGGCGCAAGGTGGAGGCCGCGTACGAGCGGCACCGCCGCGACGGCAAGCTGCCGGCCAGCTACGAGGTGGTGTACGGCCACGCGTGGAAGGGCACCGAAAAGAAGCTGGCCAAGATGATCGACGACGGCCGCCAGGTGATCGAATTCGTCAAGAAGGCACCCAAGCCCTGACGGCGGACCGCCGCCGCGCAACTTAAAGAAAGTTAGCCATGGAGTTGGAAATCCGTCCCGCGCGTCCGGGCGACGCGGCTTCTCTCGCCGCGCTGTCCATCCAGGTGTGGCTGAGCACCTATGCCATCGACGGCATCCGCCAGGCGTTGGCCGACTATGTGCTGACGGAATTCACGCCGGAAAAGATGGCGGCCTTGATCGCCGATCCGGCGCGCCAGCTGCTGGTGATGGAGAAGAACGGCCATCTGCTGGCTTATGCGCAGCTGAAATCGGATGAGGCCTGCGCCGGCTGCGACGACCCGTCGTCGGAGGTGGAGCGGGTTTACCTGATGGAGAACCATACCGGACAAGGCCTGGGGCGGCGGCTGATGGCGGCGGCGCGTCAATGGGCTGCAGCGCAGCCCGGCCAGCCGCGTTTGTGGCTGAGGGTGTGGCACGGCAACGAACGCGCGATCGCCTTCTACCGCCGCATCGGCATGGCTGTTCATGGCGAAACCGATTTCGAATTGGAGGGCGCGAAGCATCTGAATTACGTGATGCTGGACCCCGCGCCCGTTGGGGCGGTCCTGGCGGCCGCCGATGTCTGAAAGACCGATGCAATCATGATTAGCAAGAGCATTCTACGTCCCGCGCTGCTGGCCGGGATCGCGTCCCTATTATCCGCCTGCATGAGCGCCGCGCCGCCGGACAGCGGCCAGGTCGCCAAGCCGCTGCAGAAACCCAGGATCGCGCTGGCGCTGGGCGGCGGCGCGGTGAAGGGCTTCGCCCACATCGGCGTGATCAAGGTGCTGGAAGGCGCCGGCATCACGCCGGACATCATCGTCGGCACCAGCGCCGGCAGCGTGGTGGGCAGCCTGTACGCGTCCGGCCTGACCGGCATGCAGCTGCAGCAGCGCGCGATCGCGCTCGACCAGGCCGACCTCACCGACTGGACGCTGTCCACCAAGGGAGTGATCAAGGGCGAGAAGCTGCAGAACTGGATCAATGCCCAGGTGGGCAACCGCCCGCTGGAAAAACTGGGCAAGCCGTTCGCCGCGGTGGCCACCGAGCTGGATTCCGGCCGCCGGGTAGTGTTCCGCACTGGCAACACCGGCCAGGCGGTGCGCGCCTCGGCCAGCATCCCCAACGTGTTCCTGCCGGTGAAGATAGGCGGCAAGAGCTATGTCGACGGCGGCCTGGTCAGCCCGGTTCCGGTCAGCGCCGCGCGCGAAATGGGCGCGCAGTTCGTCATCGCCGTCGACATCACCGGCCGCCCCAAGGCCGGCCGCGCCACCGGTTTCCTGTCGATGCTGGACCAGAGCCTGAGCATCATGAACGGCTCGGCGCTGGCGCAGGAATTGAAGCAGGCCGACGTGGTGATCCACCCGAATGTGCTGAATATCGGCTCGGCCGAGTTCGAGGCCCGCAACCAGGCCATCCTGGAGGGCGAGAAGGCGGCGCAGCAGATGCTGCCGCAGATCCGCCAATTGCTGCAGCAAAAGAGCCTGGCGCTGGCTAAATAAGGGAATAGGCTGGATGATGTAGGCCGCGCGCCGATGCCTGGCCCCGCATCGGCGCTTACGAACCCATCGCTATTGGAGTCGGCATGATCAAACTGCACGGTATTCCGCTGTCTCCCTACTACAACAAGGTGAAGATCGCCTTGCTGGAGAAGGGGGTCAATTTCCAGGAAGTGGTGACGACGCCTTCGCAAGAGGACGAGCTGCTGGAAAAGAGCCCGATGGGCAAGATTCCCTTCGTCGAGATCAACGGCCACCCGCTGGCCGAGTCCACGGTGATCCTGGAGTGGCTGGAGGACGCCTACCCCACCGCCTCGCTGCTGCCGCCGACGCCCAACGGCCGGGCGCTGGCGCGCGAGCTGACCGCGATGCTGGAGCTGTACGTGATGCTGCCGGCCAGCCCGCTGATCCGCCACATGCTGAAAGGCACCCGGCCGGAGCCGGAGAAGTGCGAGGAGATCCGCCAGGCGCTGGCGCGCGGCATCGGCGCGGTGGCCAAGCTGGCGCAATGCCGCCCATGGCTGGCCGGCGAGGACTTCAGCTTCGCCGATCTCAGCGCCGCCGGCATCCTGCCGGTGGTGGCGCGCCTGAGCCAGACTTTTCTCGGCGAGGACATGACGCAGCGGCTGGAAGGCTGTAGCGACTACCTGCGCCGTCTGGGCGAGCGCCCCAGCGTGGCGCGGGTGTGGAGCGAGCGCGACGCCTCGCTGGCCGCGCTGATGGCCCGGCGCGACTGAACAATGCGCTGGCCGCGGCATGCGGCTGTCTTGCGGTTTGGCGGCCATCTCCCCGGTTGGGCGATGGCCGCTTTTCATATGGTTTTCCCGCCACAGCGGGCGGGGAAAGCGTGTCGGCCGGGTTGCCGCGGTTGACAGCCCATCGTGCATAGAGCTTACACTCCAATCAAGTGTTTGCTCTATGGCGGGCTGCGATGAAATTTCCGATTGAATTGATCCTGCTGGCGCTGGCGCCGGTATTCCTGCTGTTCGTCGCCTGGGAGTTGTGGCTGTTCCGGCGCCAGGGCCGGCTTGGCCTCTACAATTGGCGCGATTCGCTGTGCAGCGCGGCGCTGGGCCTGCTGCACCAGGGAGCGGACAAGCTGGCCTGGGTATTGGTGCTGCCGCTGTACGGCTGGATCTACCAGCACCATCGGCTGTTAGATTTTTCCGATAGCGGGCTCAGTTTCTTGCTGTTGTTTCTCGGCCAGGATTTCCTCTATTACTGGTTCCACCGCGTCAGCCACCGCGTGCGTTGGCTGTGGGCGGCGCACAGCGTCCACCACAGCTCGACGCGGATGAACTTCACCACCGCCTTCCGTCAGAGCCTGATGTATCCGCTGGCCGGCATGTGGGCGTTCTGGCTGCCGCTGGCCTGGGTCGGTTTCCCGCCCGAGCAGGTGGTGGGAGTGGTGTTGCTCAACCTGGCCTTCCAGTTCTTCGTCCACACCCAGGCTTCGCCCAAGCTGGGCTGGTTGGAGTACGTGTTCAACACGCCCTCGATACATCGCGGCCACCATGCCAAGAACCCGCGCTACATCGACCACAACTACGCCGGCGTGCTGGTGGTCTGGGACCGGATGTTCGGCACCTATGCCGAGGAGTTGGCCAGCGACCCGTGCGACTATGGCACGGTGAAGCTGGTCAACAGCTTCAATCCGCTGTGGGTCAGCCTGGTGGAGTGGCGCGACATGCTGGCCGAGGCCTGGCGCGCCGATGGCTGGCGCGACCGGCTGGTGTTGCTGTTCGGCCCGCCGGAGGCGGCGGAGAAGGTGGCGGAACGGCAGCGCGCCGGCGAGGCGAGGCGGGCCGCGGCCTGAGGCCTTGAATGGAAAAAGGCCCGGCGATGCCGGGCCTTGTCTCTTGCTGAGGCCAATCCGCCGGGATCAGATCAGCAGCTTGCCGTCTTTGGCAGGCAGCGTCTTGCCCTTCGGCTTTTCGTCCATGCGCACGGTGCCGGTCTTGCCGTCCAGCGAGTAGCGCACGTTGTAGCCGACGATTTTCTCCGTCTTTGTTTCTTCAGTGTTGCAGATGGTGCGGGTGCCGGTCACTTGGTCGCGTTGCTGCATGCCTTCCTGTACCCGGTTGCCGGCGTAGCCGCCGGCCAGCGCGCCGATTACGGTGGCCGCCTTCTTGCCGTTGCCGCCGCCTACCTGGTTGCCCAGCAGGCCGCCGACCACGCCGCCGAGCACAGAGCCGGCAATGCGGTTTTCATCCTGCACCGGCGCCTGGTGCACCACTTGCTCCTGGTGGCAGACCTGCTTGGGCTCGGTGCCGGCCTCGCGGATAGGCGTCACGCCCAGGATCTTGGCGTGTGTCGCGTGGACCGGCTTGGGCGCGGCGGCCGCCACCGGGGTGGAGGCCTGCGGCGCCGCCTGCGCGAGGGTGGACGAGGCCGCGCTGGGCGAGAGCGCCTGGATGGCCGGAGCCGAGGCCTGGGCCAGCGGGGCGCTGGCGACGATGGCGGCTTCCGGTTTCGACGACTTCATGGCCTGGATGCCGGCCACGCCCACCGCGCCGAGCGCGATGCCGCCGCCGAGCACGCTGGCGATCAATACGGATTGTTTCATTGTTCTCTCCCTGATGTGACGCACGGGTCACTCAATGCCTTCGACTGGGATTATCGACAAACAGTTGCAAGAGCTGTGTGTGGCATTTGTCACTGCAGGTAACGGAACGTTCGTGCCGGACATGGGGCGGCGGATGCGGAAAATTCGCAGCTAGATAGGTCTGATTGAGCAATTTATGGTTTGAAGTTGCAGAAAACGGGGAATTTTATTTTTAATATTCAATCATTGTGCATATTTTGGGCATTTATATTGTATCCAATGGTTTGACGGCAATGTCGTGCTGATGTTTAGATGATCGCGCACCCGTCCGGGCGCGCGTTTGGCGCCCGCACCTCAAGGAGAATTCATAGTGAGCGAAGCCCACACCGGTTTGCAGCGACAGCTGAAAAACCGCCATATCCAGCTGATCGCGCTGGGCGGCGCCGTCGGCACCGGCCTGTTCCTCGGCTCGGCCAGCGTGTTGAAGTCGGCCGGCCCCTCGATGATCCTCGGCTACGCCATCGCCGGCTTCATCGCCTTCATGATCATGCGCCAATTGGGCGAGATGGTGGCCGAGGAGCCGGTGGCCGGCTCGTTCAGCCACTTCGCCTACCGCTACTGGGGCAGCTTCCCCGGCTTCTTGTCCGGCTGGAACTACTGGGTGCTGTACGTGCTGGTGAGCATGGCCGAGCTGACCGCGGTCGGCGCCTACGTCCAGTACTGGTGGCCGCACGTTCCGGCCTGGCTGACCGCGCTGGTGTGCTTCGTCTGCATCAACGGCATCAACCTCGCCAACGTCAAATCCTACGGCGAGACCGAGTTCTGGTTCGCGTTGATCAAAGTGGCGGCGGTGATCGGCATGATCGTCTTCGGCGGCTACCTGCTGCTGTCCGGCACCGGCGGCCCGCAGGCTTCGGTCAGCAATCTGTGGAACGACGGCGGCTTCTTCCCGCACGGTGTCAAAGGCCTGTTCATGATGATGGCGGTGATCATGTTCTCCTTCGGCGGCTTGGAGCTGATCGGCATGACCGCGGCCGAGGCGTCCGACCCGCAGAAGACCATCCCCAAGGCGGTGAACCAGGTGATCTACCGCATCCTGATCTTCTACATCGGTTCGCTGGCGGTGCTGTTGTCGCTGTACCCGTGGAGCAAGGTGGCCGCCGGCGGCAGCCCCTTCGTGATGATCTTCGAGCAGATCGGCGCCGGATTCACCGCGCACGCGCTGAACTTCGTGGTGCTGACCGCCGCGCTGTCGGTGTACAACAGCTGTGTCTACGCCACCAGCCGCATGCTGTTCGGCCTGGCCAGGCAGGGCAACGCGCCGCGCGCGCTGGGCAAGCTGGACACGCGCGGCGTGCCGGTTTACGCGACGCTGTTCTCCGCGGTCGCCACTTTCGCCTGCGTGATCCTGAACTACCTGCTGCCGGGCGAGGCGCTGGGCCTGCTGATGTCGCTGGTGGTGGCCGCGCTGGTCACCAACTGGGCGATGATCAGCCTGACCCACCTGAAGTTCCGCCGCGCCAAGAGCGGCCAGAAGCTGGTGTTCCCGTCGTTCTGGTTCCCGCTGTCCAACTGGATCTGCCTGGCCTTCATGGTGATGATCCTGGGCATCCTGCTGTTCACGCCGGGCATGGCGGTGTCGGTTTACGTGCTGCCGGTGTGGCTGGGCTTGTTGTGGGCGGGCTTCCGAATGAAGCGCGCGAAGCAGCCGGACGCCGAACTGGCGCGCCAGCTGCCGTAAACCGCGGCGCCGGCCTGTCGGGCCGGCTTCGCGATGCCAGGCCGCCTCTTGGGGCGGCCTTGTCATTGGTGGCATGGCTATCAAGCATTGGACTTTTTGTCCGATAATTGATCTTGAGAGATGGCGGCTCGATGCGAACCGAGCCTGCGTCTTTGACGAATTGCCCTGATTTGTTTTAGTCTTTCTTTGACTTGTACTGATTGGTACGTATTTCAACGAGTTGTGCGGTTGGTTTGTATTGGACATTTTGTCCGATTTTGGGTGGTTCCCCGATAAGCTCCCTGTTTCCAGCGCCGTTCCAATTCACCCACATATGGAGGCGCCAAGGTGAGCGTTCCCTCGACTTACGGCGGTTTGAAGCGCGAGCTGAAAAACCGGCATATTCAGTTGATCGCATTGGGCGGCGCCATCGGCACCGGCCTGTTCCTCGGCTCGGCCAGCGTGCTGAAGTCAGCCGGGCCCTCGATGATTCTCGGCTACGCGGTCGCCGGCTTCGTCATCTTCCTGATCATGCGCCAGCTTGGCGAAATGCTGACCGAAGAGCCGGTGGCCGGCTCGCTCAGCCATTTCGCCGGCCGCTACTGGGGCAGGTTCCCGGCTTTCCTGGCCGGCTGGAACTATTGGGCGCTGTATGTGCTGGCCGGCATGGCGGAACTGACCGCCGCCGGCGAATACGTCCGCTACTGGTGGCCGGAGGTGCCGACCTGGCTGACCGCGCTGGTCTGCTTCGCGGCGATCACCGGGGTTAACCTCGCCAGCGTCAAATACTATGGCGAGACCGAGTTCTGGTTCGCGCTGATCAAGGTGGGCGCGGTGATCTCGATGATCGTATTCGGCGGCTACCTGCTGCTGTCCGGCACCGGCGGTCCGCAGGCCTCGGTCGGCAATCTGTGGAACGACGGCGGTTTCTTTCCGCACGGCTTCGGCGGACTGTTCATGTCGATGGCGGTGATCATGTTCTCCTTTGGCGGCCTGGAGCTGATCGGCATGGCCGCCGCGGAGACCCGCGATCCGCAGAAAACCATCCCTCGGGCGGTTAACCAGGTGATCTACCGCGTGCTGATCTTCTACATCGGTTCGCTGGCGGTGCTGTTGTCGCTGTACCCGTGGAGCAAGGTGGCCGCCGGCGGCAGCCCCTTCGTGATGATCTTCGACCAGATCGGCGTTGGCTTCGCCGCGCACGCGCTTAACTTCGTGGTGCTGACGGCGGCGCTGTCGGTGTACAACGGCGGCGTTTACGCCACCAGCCGCATGCTGTTCAGCATGGCGGAGCAGGGCAACGCGCCGCGCGGCCTGGGCAAGGTGGACAAGCGCGGCGTGCCGGTGAACGCCACCCTGGCTTCGGCGCTGGCCACCTTCGTGGGCGTGATCGTCAACTATCTGCTGCCCAGCAGCGCGCTGGCGCTATTGATGTCGCTGGTGGTGACGGCGCTGGTGATCAACTGGGTGCTGATCAGCCTGACCCACCTGAAGTTCCGCCGCGCCCGCGCCGGCCGCCGCTCGCTGTTTCCGGCGCTGTGGCATCCGTTCGCCAATTGGCTGTGCCTGGCCTTCATGGCGGCGATACTCGGCGTGATGTTGTTCACGCCCGGCATCGCGGTGTCGGTGTACGTGTTGCCGTTGTGGCTTGGCCTGTTGTGGCTGGGTTTCCGGCTGCGCGGCGCGCCGCGCGCCGAGGGCGAGCTGGCGGCCGAGAATGCTTGAGCGCGCACGCCGGGCTTGACGCCTGCGGGCGTTAACCGGCATGCTTGAACCATGATGAAGCAGATTATTTCACTCCAGACCCAAAATTGGCGGTGGCGCAGCTAAGCCGGCGCGCCAGGAGTGTTCACATCCGCTTTCCGGGCCGCCGTCATGGGCGGCCTTGTTGTATCCAGCTTTTCATCCCGTGCGGCGGCAAACAGTTTTGACTCAGGAGTTGTCATGCCACGCACGCAATGGGGTTCCCGCCTCGGTTTCATTCTGGCTTCGGCCGGCGCCACGGTGGGCCTCGGTTCCATCTGGAAATTTCCCTACGTCACCGCGATGAACGGCGGCGGGGCTTTTCTGCTGGTCTACCTTGCCTTCACTTTCACCTTGGGGCTGGCCTTGCTGCAGGCCGAGCTGGCCTTGGGCCGCGCGGCTGGCTGCGGCGCGGTCGGCGCGTTCTCCAAACTGGGCTCGCCGCGCTGGAAGCTGCTGGGCTACGGCGGCGTGCTGTGCTGCTTCCTGGTGTTTTCCTTCTACAGCGTGGTCGGCGGCTGGACGCTGGGCTATCTGCTGCGCGCGCTGGACGGCCGAGTGATGAGCGATGACGTCGGCGCGCTGGGCGCGCTGTTCGGCCAGTACGTCGGCGATCCGGCCGAGGCGCTGCTGACCCACGCGCTGTTCGCCAGCCTGACGCTGCTGGTGGTGGCGGGGGGCGTGCAGAAGGGCATCGAGCGCGTCGGCAAGCTGTTGATGCCGCTGCTGTTCCTGCTGATGCTGGCGCTGATCGTGCGGGCCTTGACCCTGCCCGGCGCGATGGCCGGGGTGGAGGCGCTGTTCCGTCCCGATTTCACCCGGCTGACGCCGGGCATGCTGGTGGAGGCGCTGGGCCTGGCCTGCTTCTCGCTGTCGGTGGGCGCCGGCTGCATGCTGGCCTACGGCTCCTACCTGGGGCCGGGCACCCGGCTCGGCAATTCCGCGTTGTGGGTGACCGGGTTGACCGCGCTGACCTCGGTGCTGGCCGGCTTGATGATCTTCCCCGCCATCTACGCCTTCGGCCTGAATCCGCAAGCCGGCCCGGGCCTGACTTATATGGTGATGCCGGTGGTGTTCAACCATCTGCCCTACGGCCAGCTGTTCGCGACGGCGTTCTTCGCGCTGCTGCTGATGGCGGCGCTGACTTCGGCGGTGTCGCTGTTGGAGGTGGTGGCCATCCTGCCGATAGACGAGTTCGGCGTCGGCCGGCGCAAGGCCGCGCTGGCGGTGACCGCGCTGGCCTTCCTGGCCGGCGTGCCGGCGGCGCTGTCCTTTGGCCTCCTGGCCGACTACAAGCTGTTCGGCCGCAACGCGTTCGAGCTGATGGACTACGCCGCGTCCAATGTGCTGTTGCCGCTGGGCTGCATCGGCACCGCCTTGTTCGCCGGACGCGTGGCGTGGCCGGCGGTGAGGGATGAGCTGCGGCTGTCCGCGCCGGCGGCGATGCTGATGCGCGTCGCCTGCCGCTGGCTGGCGCCGCTGATGATAGGCCTGGTCTTGGCCTACAACCTATAGCAGCCAGCGCAGCGCGCCATAGATGGCGAAGCTGACCACGATGGCCAGCAGCGTCTTGCCGTTTTTCCAGGCGACGGCGATGGCGACGACGGTGCCGCCCAGATAGGCGTTATGCCAGGACAGGTCTATGGTTCCGGCCGGCGCCAGCGCCATCGGCACCACCAGCGCCGACAGCACCGCCGCCGGCACGTAGTGCAGCGCGCGGTTCAGCCAGCCGGGAAAGGCCAGCCGCTGGCCGAGGACCAGGAAGCTGGCGCGCACCGCCAGCGTGGCGGCCAGCATGCCGATGATGGCCGCCCAATGTTGCCATGAGTTCATGCCGCCTCCCGTTTCTGTCCGCGTTCAAGCAGCATGCCGGCGGCGACCCCCGCCAGCGCCGCCAGCATCAGGTCCAACTTGTAGGGCAGACCGCGCGCCAGCAGCGCGACCGCGCCCGCGGCCAGCGCGGCGGCCAGCGTCGGCCGCTTCTTCAACTGCGGTGCGACGATGGCGGCGAAGGTGGCCACCATCGCGAAATCCAGTCCCAATCTGTCCAGTCCCGGCACCGAGCGGCCCAGCGCCACGCCCGCCAGCGTCCATAGCTGCCAGTTCAGATACATGGACAGCGACGATCCCAGCCAATACCACTGGCCGCCGTCCGCGCCCAGGCTGCGGAAGCGGTGCTCGACCACGGCGAAGGTTTCGTCGGTGAGCCAGAACGCCAGCGGCCAGCGCCAGGACAGCGGCCATGGCCGCGCGTAGGGCAGCAGCGTGGCGCTGTACAGCGCATGGCGCAGGTTGACGACGAAGGTGGTCAGCCAGATCACCGGCAGGGCGGCACCGGCGGAAACCAGGCTGACGGCGATGAACTGCGAGGAGCCGGCGAAGACCAGCAGCGACATCGCCGCCGTGGCGGCGGGCGACAGTCCGGCGGCGATGGCCAGGGTGCCGAAGATCAAGCCGAACGGCGCCGCGCCCACCATCATCGGAATGGTGTCGCGCGCGCCGTCCAGCAGCCAGCGGCGTCGGTCGGATAAGGAGGGCATGGATGAATCCTGCGTGCGGCGGGGCCGGACATCGGCCCTCTGTTCCTGATGATGGAGCAGGCCGTCCGGGCTGTCTTGAACGATTTTGCGGCCGGCTCAGCGGGCGCGCGCGCCCACGGCCTTCTGATAGGCTGCCGGCGTGACGCCCAGCGCCTGCTGAAACGCGCGGGTCAGGTGCGGCTGGTCGGCGAAGCCCAGCTCCAGCGCCGCCGCGCCGGGCCGCATGCCGGCCGCCAGCAGCTTGCGGGCGCGCGCCACCCGCAGCTGGTTGCGCCAGGCCACCGGCGGCAGACCGGTCTCGCGCTTGAACTGGCGGCACAGCTGCCAGGGCGACAGGCCGACCGCCGCCGCCAGTTGCTGCAGCGAGTGGTTGGCGGCGGGATCGTCGGCCAGCATCTGCCTGACGGTTTCCACCGCGCCGGGGGCGGATGCCTGCTCATGGGGGCGCAGCCGCATGTATTTGACCAACACCTCGCTGAACACCGCGGCCAGCGCCGATTCGCGCCGCAGCGCGTCGCGGCTGTCGCGCAGCAGCAGGTGCAGGCAGTCCAGCCGGCGCGCCAGGCCGGGGTCGGCCACCACGGTGTCGCGGAAATAGGGCAGGCCCGCCTTGCCGTTCAGATCGGCGGCCAGGCTGCTTATCATGTCGACGCCGGGATAGAAGCCGCGATAGGCCCAGCCGTTTTCGTGGGCGGTTTCGCCGGTGTGCACCTCGCCGGGATTTATCAGCACCAGCGCGCCGACGCCGGCGCGGTGCAGGCCGCCGCGGTGGCGGTAGGACTGCGCGCCCAGGGTCAGCGTGTTGACGACGAACTCTTCGTGGAAATGGGGCGGGAAGGTCCGCTCGGCGTATTGCGCGTCCAGGCATTCCAGCGCGCCGAGGTCGTCGGCGCGGAACAGTTCGGAGCGTTCGGCGGAAAGGGCGGGCATGGCGCGGACCTGCGGTGATGGTCCGCCCATTGTGGCAGAGGCGGCGCGGCTTGTGCGCGCCGGCTTGCTTGGCTTGGGCGGCGACTCAGGAGCCGGCCATGAAGGTGCGGATGCCGGAGCCGACGAACTGCACGCCGATGCAGATCAGCAGGAAGCCCATCAACCGCGTCATCACCTCGCGGCCGCCGCGGCCCAGCCGCTCCGAGATCAGCAGCGACGACTTCAGCGTCAGCCACATGCCGGCGCAGGTCAGGCCGATGGCGGCGAAAGTCATCGCGAAGGCCAGGGCCTTGGCCGGCAGCGTGGAGAGCTCGGCGATCTCGGTGGAAATGCCGATCACCACCGCGATGGTGCCGGGGCCGCTGATGCCGGGCATCGCCAGCGGGAAGAAGGCGTAGTCCTCGCGCTCGCCGGACTGTTTGGGCGCCTGGCCGGGGTCCTGCGACAGGAACAGCATGCGGTAGCCCAGCACCGCCACCACGAAGCCGCCGGCGATGCGCAGCGCGCCGTAGGAAATGCCGAAGGCGGCCATGATCAGATTGCCGGCCAGCAGGCTCACCGCCATGATGGCGGCGGCGAACACGCAGGCGCGGCGGGCTTGCGAGTCGCGGTGCGGTTCGCTCATTTCGCGGGTCAGCGTGATGAACAGCGGAATCTTGGACAGCGGATTGGTGATGGTGATCAGGCTGAGCAGACCGCCGAACAGGAATTGCAGCGACAAGGTTTTGAACATGGTGTTGAGGCCGGGTATCTAGCCCGCCGATTGTAGAGGCTTACGTTGCGGCGGGGTAGCCGGGGACTGCGCTTTAGACCGGCGGCATGGCAAGGTGTGGCGCGAGGCCTACGGATGCGGCAATTTGTCGCGTTCATCGGCCCGCGCGGCGTGCTAGAGTGAGAGCCATTTTCAATTGGAGATCCCGCGATGAAACGTTTCGCCGCCGCCCTGTTGGGCCTGTGCCTGTCCGGCCTGGCAGCCGCCCACTCCTTCCAGTTGGGCGCCATCCACATCGGCCATCCGTGGAGCCGCGCGATGCCGGCCGCCAGCCAGACCGGCGGCGTCTACCTGTCGCTGGAAAACCAGGGCAAGGCCGAGGACAAGCTGGTGTCGGCCAGCACCCCGCGCGCCGAGCGCGCCGAGCTGCACACCCACGTCAACGACAACGGCGTGATGCGGATGCGCAAGGTGGAAGGCGGCGTGGCGGTCGCGCCGGGCCAGACCGTCAAGTTCGCGCCGGGCAGCTACCACATCATGCTGATGGGCCTGAAGCAGCCGCTGAAGGCCGGCGACCGCTTCCCGCTGACGCTGGGCTTCGAGAAGGCCGGCCAGGTGGAGGTGCAGGTGGTGGTGCAGGACGGCGCCGACGACCACGCGCACTGATAGCGCTACCAAGCGACGCCCGCAGCAGCTTGCCGCCGTTTTCGGCACAAGCTGCTGTTTTTTTGTTTGTTTGCCGGCGTTGCGCCGAAGTTACATGCTGCTTCGCAGCAATGCGCGAGGCGACCATCCCGAGCTTTACAGTCCAGGCCCGGCTGGGCACACTGGCCCGAGCAACAAGGTTGAACAAGACGATATCCGCGACGCCGGCCCCCGACTCGGCACTGCGCCAAGTCTGCCAAACATAAAGAGAAATGATGGAGGAGAGGGTGCTTCGCACCCGCACAACACGCTGCAAACAGGGGGTCGGCGCCGTTTTTTACGTTATGCTGTCGTTTTGTTCCCGCCTCGCCTCTCCATCATGAATCCGTCCGACTCCCCCGCTTCCCTTCCCCGCGTCGTCATCCACTACTGCACCGGCTGCCGTTGGCTGCTTCGCGCCGGCTGGCTGGCCCAGGAACTGTTGACCACCTTTGAGAAAGAACTGGCCGAGGTGGCGCTGCGTCCCGGCAGCGGCGGCGTGTTCCGCGTCGAGGTCGACGGCGAGCTGCTGTGGGACCGCAAGGCGGAAGACGGCTTTCCCGAGCTGAAAATCCTCAAGCAGCGGCTGCGCGACCGCATCGCGCCGGACAAGGCGCTGGGGCACAGCGACCGTCCCTGATTCCCGATGAACGCCCCGCAACGCAAGATCATCCACGTCGACTGCGACTGCTTCTACGCCGCGATCGAGATGCGCGACGACCCCAGCCTGCGAGATGCGCCGCTGGCGGTGGGCGGACGCCCGGAGACGCGCGGCGTGGTGGCCACTTGCAACTACATCGCCCGCCGTTACGGCGTGCACTCGGCGATGTCGTCGGCGCGCGCGCTCAGGCTGTGCCCGGAGCTGGTGATCCTGCCGCCGGACATGGCGCGCTACCGGCTGGCCAGCCAGCAGATCATGGCCATCTACCAGCGCTACACCGACGTGATCGAGCCGCTGTCGCTGGACGAGGCCTATCTGGACGTCACCGGCCAGCCGCACGAGCAGGGCAGCGCCACGCTGATGGCCGAAGCGATACGCCGCCAGATCCGCGACGAGGTGGGCATCACCGCGTCGGCCGGCATCGCGCCCAATAAATTCCTGGCCAAGGTGGCCAGCGACTGGAACAAGCCGGACGGCCAGTTCCTGATCCGCCCGCGCGACGTCGACGCCTTCGTCGTCACCTTGCCGGTGGAGAAGATACACGGCGTCGGCCGCGTCACCGCCGAGCGGCTGCACCGGCTGGGCATACACAGCTGCGGCGATCTCAGGCGCTGGTCGCCGGCCGACCTGTTCCGCCATTTCGGCAGCTTCGGCGAGCGGCTGCTGGCGCTGTCGCAGGGCCGCGACGAGCGGCCGGTGTCCACCGACCGCAGCCGCAAGACGATCAGCGTCGAGGAGACCTACGCCCAAGACCTGCCCGACCTCGCCAACTGCCTGTCCAAGCTGCCGGAGCTGGCGGACCGGCTGCAGGCGCGGCTGGCGCGCAGCGGCAGCCCGGAGTTCAAGGGCTTGTCGGTGAAGCTTAAGTTCGATGATTTCAGCCAGACCACGGTGGAGCAGCCGGGCTATGCGCTTTCGATGGCGGCCTTCGGCCAGCTGCTGCGCACCGGCCATGCCCGCGGCGCCCGCCCGGTGCGCTTGCTGGGCGTAGGCGTGAAGCTGGCCGACGATTTCGACCTGCCGCGCCAGCTGCGGCTGTTCGGCCGCGACGGCCGGCCGCTGCCGGACAGCGCGCCGGCGGACGAGGAAACGCCGCCGCCGGAGGGGCCGGCGGCGGATGCGAGCGCTTGACGCGCCTTACTTGGCCGCGGCCGGCTTGGCGGCGAAGTCGCCGGCGTAGGCCTGGGTCAACAGTTCCGGCCGCAGATACTTGCGCAGCGCGGCGTTGACCTCGTCCACCGTCTGCGCGTCCAGCATCGCCAGCCGCTCGCGGGTGAAGGCCATGGTGCGGCCTTGCCACAGCTGGCGCTGCAGCAGGTCGCTGAGCGGGCCGTCCTGGGCCAGCGCCACCTGGTAGGTCCGCCGCAGGCCCTGCTTGGCTTCGGCCAGCTCCTCGGCGGTGACGCCGTCTCGCAGCAGCCGCGCCAGCTCCTCGGCCACGCCCTGTTTCAGCTTGTCCAGATTCTGCGGCGCGAAGATCGCGCCCATCCGCCACGCGCCCACCTTGCCGAAGCTGGCGGCGTCGACGCCGCTGCCGGCGCCGTAGCTGATGCCGTCCTGCTGGCGCAGCCGCGTCAGCAGCCGCGATTGCGCGCCGCCGCCCAGTATCTCGTTGGCCAGCAGCAGCGCCGGGTAGTCGGGCGAGTCGTCGCCGATGGCCAGCGGCAGCGAGGCGCTGTAGACGGCGTTGGCCTTGTCCGGCGTGGCGATGGACAGGCTGGCCGGCTTGGGTTGCGGCAGCAGGCCGTCCACGCGCTGGTAGGCGGCCTTGCTGTTCCAGCGGCCGAACAGCTGGTCCAGCTGGCCGCGGACGGCTGCGGCGTCGAAGTCGCCGACCAGGGACAGCTGCGCGTGGTCGGCGCCGTAGAACTGCTGGTGGAAGCGCTTGAGCGCGTCCAGCTTCACCCCGGCGATGTCGCGGTAGGATTCGTCCAGCGTCGGGCTGTAGCGGATGTCGTCCTTGGCGTAGGCGTTCAACTGCTGATTGACCGCCTGGCCGGCCAGCGCTTGCGGCTCGCCGCGCGAGGAGTCGATGCCGGCCAGCGCCTGGCGCTTCAGCTGCTCGAACTCGTCGGCGGGGAAGGCCGGCTGCTGCAGCAGCTCGGCGATCAGCTCCAGCAGCGCCGGCAGGTTCTGGCGGGTGGTCTTGAAGCGCACCTGCAAGTCCTGGCCGTCCTGGCCGATGTCCAGGCTGGCCTGCAGCGCGTCCAGCTTATCGGCGATGGCGGCGCGGCTCAGCTTGCGGCTGCCGCGATCCAACATGTTGGCGGCCAGCTCGGCCGCCGCGGCCTGGCCGCGCAGATTACCGGCGTCGCCGAAGGAGAAGCTGAATGCGCCGTGGACGACGTTGCCGCGGGTCTGCTTGGGCAGCAGCGCGATCGCCGCGCCGTTGGCGAGCCGGCCGCGTTGGGTGCGGGCCTCGATATTGGCGGGGCTGGCGTCGAAGGCCTCGCCGGCGGCGACGGCGGTCTTGCCCTTGTAATCCTTGACCATCGCGGCCACGTCCGGCGCCGGCGGGATGACGGCGCGGTCGGGCTTGGCGGTGGGAATGAACTGGCCGTAGCTGCGGTTGCTGGGCTTGAAGTAGTTTTCCGCCGCCCGCTGCACGTCGGCTACCGTCAGCGCCGCGATGCGGTCGCGCTGCAGGAAGTACAGCCGCCAGTCGCCCAGCGCGATGGACTCCGACAGCTGCACCGCCAGCCGTTGCGGATCGTTCAGCGTTTGGTCGATGTCCTTCAAGAGCGCGGCCTTGGCGCGTTTGAGCTCGGCGGCGGTGATCGGTTTGGCGCGGATGGCCTCGACGGTGGCCTGCAGGATGGGACGGGCCTGGGCCAGGCTTTGGCGCTTGGACAGCTCGGCCAGGAACACGATGTAGCCGGGCTCGGCCAGCTCGAACGGCATCGCGCTGACGCCGACCGCCTTGTGGGCGGCGACCAGGTTCTTGTACAGGCGGCCGTTGGGCGTGTCGGCCAGGATCGCCGCCAGCGCCTGCAGCGCGGCGCTGTCCGGGTGGCTGCCGGCCGCGGTGCGGTACAGCGTCGCCGCCAACTGGGTGTCGCCGACGCGGCGCACGGTGACTTCGCGCTCGCCGTCGCGTTGCGGCTCCTCGGTCCAGGTGGGCGCGAGTTCGCGCGGTGGCCGCGGAATCTTGCCGAACAGCGTTTCGATCCGCGCCAGAGTCCGGGCGGGGTCGAACTTGCCGCCCACCACCAGCACCGCGTTGTCGGGCTGGTAATACTTGCGGTAGAAGGCCTGCAGGTTTTCGATGCGCACCTTTTCCACGTCGGAGCGCGCGCCTATCGTGCTGTGGCCGTAGTTGTGCCAGTCGAAGCTGATCGCTGACAGCTGCTTCCACAGCACGTTGGCCGGGTTGTTCTCGCCCTGTTCCATCTCGTTGCGTACCACGGTGAATTCGGTGTCCAGATCGCTTCTGGCCACCTTGCTGTTGACCATGCGGTCGGCTTCCATCGCCAGCGCCCAATCCAGGCTGGCCTCGTCGGCGGGGAAGGTTTCGAAGTAGTTGGTGCGGTCGAAGAAGGTGGAGCCGTTGAACTGCATGCCGCGCTTGGACAGCTCGGACATCAGGTTGCCGCTGGTGGGCGTACCCTTGAACAGCATGTGCTCCAACAGGTGCGCCATGCCGGTTTCGCCGTAGCCTTCGTGGCGGCTGCCGACCAGATAGGTCAGGTTGACGGTGGTGGTGGGCTTGGAGTCGTCGGGCGCCAGCAGCACGCGCAGGCCATTGGCCAGCCGGTATTCGCTGATGCCTTCGGCGCTGGCGTAGGGGGCGGCCGCCTGCGCGCGCTGGACGGCCGGCGCGGCGGTTTCGGCGTGGACGGAGAGCGCGGGCGACAAGGCCAGCGCCAGCAGCAGGCTCAGGGTCTTCAGTCTCATGGATTAAGTTGCGTTTCCTTGCTGGATGGGAGGGCGTCCGCTTGACGATGCCGCAGCGGCGTTCGAGGCGTCAAGCCGCGCGGGGCGGATGGACAAACCGGCCTGCTTGGGCAGGCCGGCTCGGCAGGGGTTCCGGAGCGGGGCGCTCAGCGCCGCAGATTGCTGATGCCCATCAGCATGCCCATGCCGATGAACAGCGTGACCGAGGCGGTGCCGCCGTAGGACATGAAGGGCAGCGGCACGCCCACCACCGGCAGGATGCCGGACACCATGCCCATGTTGACGAAGGCGTAGACGAAGAAGGACATGGTGATCGATCCGGCCATCAGCCGGCCGTACAGCGTCTGCGCGCTGGCGGTGATCATCATCGCCCGGCTCAGGATCAGCAGGTAGAGCGTCAGCAGCACCGCGTTGCCGGCCAGGCCGAATTCCTCGGAGTAGACGGCGAAGATGAAGTCGGTGGTGCGCTCGGGGATGTAGTCCAGATGGGTCTGGGTGCCGTTGAGCCAGCCCTTGCCCCACGGTCCGCCGGAGCCGATGGCGATCATCGACTGGATGATGTGGTAGCCGGTGCCCAGCGGGTCGGTGGTGGGGTCGATCAGGGTCAGCACCCGCTTGCGCTGGTAGTCGTGCAGATGGTTCCAGACGATGGGCAGGCTGGCGGCGGCCATCACCGCGCCGGCCAGGATCACTTTCCACGGCAGGCCGGCGAAGAACAGCACGAAGAAGCCGGCGGCGGCGATCAGCAGCGCGGTGCCCAGGTCGGGCTGCTTCAGCACCAGGCCCACCGGCACCAGCATGATGGCGGCGGCGATCAGGTAATGCCACCAGCGCAGCGACAGCTCGTATTTCTGGAAGAACCAGGCCAGCATCATCGGCAGCGCGATCTTCAGGATTTCCGACGGCTGGATGCGGGTGACGCCCAGGCTCAGCCAGCGGGTGGAGCCGTTCACCGTGATGCCCTTGAAGTGCACGGCGATCAGCAGCAGCACGCCCAGCACGTAGATGGGCGGCGCGAAGTTCATCACGCTCTGCGGCCGCATCCGCGCGATCACCCACATCACGGTCAGCGCCATCGCGGTGTAGATCAGCTTGTTGTCTATCTTGTCGAAGGACTGGTTGTTGGCGGAGTAGAGCAGCACCATGCTGACCGCGAAGATCAGGCCGAGGAACAGCATCAGCCAGCCGTCCAGCGGCTCTTTTATCTGCTGCCAGATCTGCTTAATCAGCGGCGTCTTCACGTACGTCTCCGTTTTCCATCGGCACGGTTTTCAGCAGGCCGGCCAGGTCGTTGCGCACCTTGCCGGTCAGGTAGAAGTCGAATAGGCCGCGCGCCACCGGCGCGGCGGCGGCGGCGCCGAAGCCGGCGTTCTCGACGATGATGGCCACCGCGATCTTGGGCTGCTCCACCGGCGCGAAGGCGATGAACCAGCTGTGGTCGCGGTACTGCTCGGCCAGCGCGGCGGCGTTGTACTTGGCGCCCTGCTTGATCGCCACCACCTGGGCGGTGCCGGTCTTGCCGGCCATCGAGTACTGCAGGCCGGCGCCGACGCGGGCGCCGGTGCCGGAGATCATCACGTTGCGCATGCCTTCCTTGATGTAGTCGAAGTATTCCTTCGGGTAAGGCAGCTGCCGGATCGGCTGCGGCTCGATCTGGCGGGATTTTCCGGTCTTGGAGTCCACCACCTGCTGCACCAGGTGCGGTTTGAACACCTGGCCGCCGTTGGCCATGATGGCGGTGGCGTTGGCCATTTGCAGCGGGGTGTAGGCGTTGAAGCCCTGGCCGATGCCGATGCTGACCACGTCGGCCGGATACCAGCGCCGCACCTCGGGCTTGTAGCGGGCGAAGCGCTTTTCCTTCCATTCCTTGGACGGCAGCACGCCGATGGATTCGCCGTCCAGGTCGATGCCTGTTTTGCTGCCCAGGCCGAAGGAGCCGACCACCGGATGGATCTTGTCTATGCCCATGTCCCAGGCCAGCTTGTAGAAGAAGGTGTCGCTGGACACGGTGATCGCGCGCTGCAGGTTGACCATGCCGTTGCCGCTTTTCTTGCTGTCGCGGAACTGGTGGCTGGAGCCGGGCAGCGTGAAGTAGCCGGGCGCCGGACGAATGTCGTGCATGCCTATGCTGTGAGTGTTCAGCGCCGCCATCGCCATGAAGGGCTTGAAAGTGGAGCCTGGCGGATAGGTGCCGCGCAGCGCGCGGTTGATCAGCGGCTTTTGCCAGTCGGTGTTCAGCGCGGTCCAGGTCTGGGTGTCGATGCCGTCGATGAACAGGCTGGGATCGAAGCCGGGCTTGGACAGGAAGGCCAGCACGCCGCCGGTGTTGGGATCTATCGCCACCAGCGCGCCGCGGCGCTCGCCGAACAGCTTGTCGGCCATTTCCTGCAGCCGGATGTCCAGCGCCAGCTTCAGCGTGTTGCCGTTGACCGGCGGCGTGCGGCGCAGGCTGCGCACCGCGCGGCCGCCGGAGTCGGTCTCCATTTCCTCGAAGCCCACCTGGCCGTGCAGGTCTTCTTCGTACACCGCTTCCAGTCCGGTCTTGCCGATGTAGTTGGTGCCCTTGTAGTTGGTGGTCTTGTCCTCTTCCTCCAGCCGCTCCTTGTCCCTCTGGTTGATGCGGCCGATGTAGCCCAGCACGTGGCTGGTCATTTCCTTGTACGGATAATCGCGGAACAGCCTGGCCTTGACCTCGACGCCGGGCAGCTCGAAGCCGTGGGCGGCGACGCGCGCGGCCTCATCGTCGGTCAACTTGACCTTCAGCGGAATGGCTTCGAAATTCTTGCTTTCGGCCAGCAGCTTCTTGAACAGCTTCTCGTCGCGCGGGCTGACGTCGGCCAGCGTCTTCAGCTTGGCGACGGTGGCGGCCAGGTCGGAAATCTTGCTCGGCGTCAGCTCCAGCGTGTAGGCGGAGTAGTTCTGCGCCAGCACGATGCCGTTGCGGTCCAGGATCAGGCCGCGGTTGGGCAGGATGGGCACCAGCGAGATGCGGTTGTTCTGGGCCAGCGTGGAGAAATGGTCGTGCTGCAGCACCTGCAGCCAGACGAAGCGCGCGAGCAGGGTGAGGAACATCAGGATGATCAGCACGTAGGCGATGATCAGCCGCAGCTCGAACTGGGCTTCTTCGGACTGCGGGTTCTTGAAACGGGACGGGCGGCGCATGGATCAGTCGGGTTTCATGCCGTGTGGTGGCGGTAAGGAATCAGCATCAGCTTGGTCAACAGCGGCCACAGCAGCGCGCCGATCAAGGGCGGCAGGAAATAGCTCCAGCCGACGAAGGCGGAGCCGGTCAGCATCCGCACCACCACCATGATCAGCTGGTTGGTCAGCATCAGCCCCAACACCACCAGCGCCTGCTGGCCCAGGTTGAACATCACCAGCTGGCGCTGGCGGCTCAGGGCGAGGAAGGCAGTGATCGAGTAGGCCAGCGCGTGCTGGCCGAACAGGCCGGCGGTGGACACGTCGGCGATGATGCCCATCATGAAGGCGATGCCGATGTTGACCCGGCGCGGCTGGTTGATCACCCAGTACAGGATCAACAGGCCGATGAAGTCGGGCAGCCAGCGCGTGCTGCCGTGCGGCAGCGGCACCAGCTCGACCAGCACGGCGATCACGAAGGTGGTCAGGATGAAGCGGCGCTTGACCGGCTTGAGCAATTCCTTGGGGCGGTCCAACGACATCTGGGCTTACTCCTCGTCGGCGGACTTCTTGCCGCCCTTGGTCTTCTTCTCCGGCAACTGCGGCGGTTCCGCCGGGCGCGGGCGCGTTTCCTTGGCCTGCAGCACCAGCACGTAGCGCGTCTGCTGCACGCCGGACAGCGGCAGGGTGCTGACGCGGGTGAAGGCGGCGCCGGCATTGCGGTCGACCTTGCTCACCACCGCCACCGGGATGCCTTCCGGGAACACGCCGTCCAGCCCCGAGGTGACGATGCGGTCGTTTTCCTTGACGTCCGAACTCTGCGGCAGATAGCGCAGCTCGATGCCGCCACCATAACCATAGAGGATGGCGCGCTCGCCGGTGCGGGCGATCATCACCGGAACCATCTGGTTCTTGTCGATGATCAAGGTCACCTCGGCGGTCAGCGGCTGCACGCGGGTCACCTGGCCCAAGAGGCCGCGCGCGTCCACCACCGGCTGGCCGGCCTGCAGCTTGGCGTCGTCGCCCTTGTCGATGATGATCTTGTACGAGAATGGGTCGCGGCCGGTGTACAGCGTCTCGGCGATCTGAGCCGAGTCGTCGCGCTGGGCGCGGATGCCGTTCAGCTGGCGCAGCTCGTTCAGCTCGCGCTCCAGCGTCTGCAGCCGTCCCAGCTGGGCGGCCATCTGCAGCTGCTTCTCGCGCAGCAGGGTGTTTTCCTGCTTCATCTCGGCCTGCGAGGTCAGGTAGTCGCCGGCGTGGCGCACCGCCTGCGCCGGCATGTTGACCGCGCGCTGCACCGGGTACAGCGCCAGCGACAGCGCTTCGCGAGCCTGTTCCATCAGGCCGTAGCGGCTGTCTCCGATCAAGAGCGCGATCGATGCGACCACGCTCATGGCCAGGCGCGCAGCCGGGGGCGGCCCGGAGCGGAAAAAGCTTGGGGTGTTGGCGAAATCCATGGCCACAGCCACCGCGCCTTGACGGCGCGGCGTTCGCTCGGTTTACAGGGTATTTGCTGGAAGTTTAAGGCACGTTGGTGAAAATGGTGCCGATCTTGTCCATTTTTTCCAGCGCCTTGCCAGAGCCGCGCACCACGCAGGTCAGCGGTTCCTCGGCCACGAACACCGGCAGGCCGGTCTCTTCCGCCAGCAGGCGGTCGATGTCCTTCAGCAGCGCGCCGCCGCCGGTCAGCACCATGCCCTTTTCGGCGATGTCGGCGCCCAGTTCCGGCGGAGTCTGTTCCAGCGCGATCTTCACTGCGGAAACGATCTGGTTCAGCGGCTCGGTCAGCGCTTCCAGGATTTCATTGGAAGACACGGTGAACGCGCGCGGAATGCCTTCGGCCAGGTTGCGGCCCTTGACTTCCATTTCGCGCACCTCGGCGCCCGGGAAGGCGGAGCCGATGGTTTTCTTGATTTCCTCGGCGGTGGTCTCGCCGATCAGCATGCCGTAGTTGCGACGGATGTAATTGATGATGGATTCGTCGAACTTGTCGCCGCCGACGCGCACCGAGTTGGAGTAGACCACGCCGCCCAGCGAGATCACGCCGACTTCGGTGGTGCCGCCGCCGATGTCCACCACCATCGAGCCGGTCGGCTCTTCCACCGGCAGGCCGGCGCCGATCGCCGCGGCCATCGGCTCTTCGATCAGTTCGACGCGGCGCGCGCCGGCGGCGAGGGCGGAGTCGCGGATCGCCTTGCGCTCCACCTGGGTGGAGCCGCAGGGCACGCAGATCACGATGCGCGGGCTGGCGGCGAAGAAGCGGTTAGGGTTCACCTTCTTGATGAACTGCTTCAGCATTTGCTCGGTGACGGTGAAGTCGGCGATCACGCCGTCCTTCATCGGACGGATCGCCTGGATGCTGCCCGGGGTGCGGCCCAGCATGCGCTTGGCCTCCAGGCCGACGGCCAGGATGGACTTTTTGTTGGTCGGCGCGTCGTTGTGGATGGCGACGACCGAAGGCTCGTCGAGGACGATGCCCTTGCTGCGCATGTAGATCAGGGTGTTGGCGGTGCCGAGGTCGATGGCGAGGTCGTTGGAGAAGTATCCGGTCAGCGAACGAAACATTGGGCGGTCCTGGTCAGTTTTCGTCAGTGGCGGACGCCGGCGGCGTCCGTAAAAATCCAGTTTAATCTGTGGCAGGCCCGTTTCCCCGCCTTTTTATCAGGCATGGCAACTATTCACTGTCCCGAGCGTTGCGCACGGGCGTTTTGTCGCGCCGATGCGGGGGACGTCGAACAGTTGTTGCCGGTCTTGCCCGGCAGCGGATTCGGCCTGCGTCTGCAGCCCCGGCGCAGGCTTCCGGCGGGGCGGGAAATGCCCTCGGAATGCGTCGTGGCGCAATGTCGATCTTGGGAGAATCAAACGGGGTATGATACCCTATAAAGCTTGAAATATTAAAGGTTTTAACGAGGAAGCCATGTCGCTGACGCATCAGGATGTCGCACGGATCGCCAAGCTTGCCCGCATCAATGTGAGCGAGGCGGAAATCGCCGCCACAGCGGACCAGCTCAACAATATTTTCGGCCTGATCGAGAAGATGCAGGCGGTGGACACCGACGGCATCGAGCCGATGGCGCATCCGCAGGACGTGTCGCTGCGTCTGCGCGACGACGTCGTCACCGAACCCAACCGTCGCGAGGCCTTCCAGGCGGTCGCGCCGCAAGTGGAAAAAGGCCTGTTCCTCGTTCCCAAAGTGATCGAGTAAGCCTGTGAGCCGTCCCGCCGCGATTGGTTCCCAGAAAATCGCCGGCCGGGCCAGACTATCCGGATAGCAAGATTTGATCGAAATGACACAAGCCACCCTCAAGCAATTGTCGCAACAGCTGGCGGCCAAACAGGTTTCCAGCGTGGAGCTGGCCAGCCAGTACCTGGACCGCATCGAGGCGCTGAACCCGCAGCTCAACGCCATTGTCACCACCGACCGCGAAAAGACGCTGGCCGAAGCCCGCGCCGCCGACGCCCGCATCGCCGCCGGCGACGCGCATCCGCTGACCGGCGTGCCGCTGGTGCACAAGGATCTGTTCTGCCAGCAAGGCTGGAAGACCAGCTGCGGCTCCAAGATGCTGGACAACTTCGTTTCGCCGTACAGCGCCCACGTGGTGGAGCAATGCGCCGCCGCCGGCATGGTGACGCTGGGCCGCGCCAATATGGACGAGTTCGCGATGGGCTCGTCCAATGAAAACTCGTTCTACGGCGCGGTGAGGAACCCGTGGGACGCCAAGGCGATTCCGGGCGGCAGCTCCGGCGGTTCCGCCGCCGCCGTCGCCGCGCGCCTGGCGCCGGTGGCCACCGCCACCGATACCGGCGGGTCCATCCGCCAGCCGGCCAGCCATTGCGGCGTCACCGGCATCAAGCCGACCTACGGCGTGGTGTCGCGCTACGGCATGGTGGCCTTCGCCTCCTCGCTGGACCAGGGCGGCCCGATCGCCCAGACCGCCGAGGACTGCGCGCTGATGCTGAACGTGATGGCCGGCTTCGACGAGCGCGACTCCACCAGCCTGGAGCGCGCCAAGGAAGACTACAGCCGCGATCTGAACCAATCCCTGGCCGGCCTGAAAGTGGGCCTGCCCAAGGAATACTTCGCCGCCGGCCTGGATGCCGACGTCGCGCGCGCTGTCGACAACGCCGTGGCCGAGCTGAAGAAGCTGGGCGCCGAGGCGGTGGAAATCGCGCTGCCGAACACCGAGCTGTCGATTCCGGCTTATTACGTGATCGCGCCGGCCGAGGCCTCGACCAACCTGTCCCGCTACGACGGCGTCCGCTACGGCCACCGCGCCAAGGACTACAAGGATCTGATCGACATGTACGAGAAGACCCGCGCCGAAGGCTTCGGCGACGAGGTCAAGCGCCGCATCCTGGTGGGCAGCTACGTGCTGAGCCACGGCTACTACGACGCTTACTACCTGAAGGCGCAGAAGATCCGCCGCCTGATCGCCAACGACTTCAAGGCCGCTTTCCAGCAGTGCGACGTGATCCTGGGACCGGTGGCGCCGACCGCCGCCTTCGATTTGGGCCAGATGGCGTCCGATCCGGTGGAGATGTATCTGTCCGACGTGTATACGCTGTCGGTGAACCTGGCCGGCCTGCCGGGCATGAGCGTGCCGGCCGGCTTCGCCGCCAACGGCCGACCGATCGGCCTGCAGATCATCGGCAATTACTTCGGCGAAGCCAGGATGCTGAACGTAGCGCACCAGTTCCAGCAAGCGACCGACTGGCACGCCAAGGCGCCCGCGCTGTAAGCCGGCGGCCGCGCGACGCGAATGCGGCGTTGGGCGCGCTTGCCGTACTGAATGTATTGCCTGCGCGCGCACCTGGTCTTCGCGCCGCTCGTGCGGGCTCAGAGTTTAAGTTTCCATGGGTGCGGCTGCGCCCTGGCATGAAAAGGATTTTCCGACCATGAAATGGGAAGTCGTAATCGGTATCGAGGTGCATGTGCAGCTCAATACCGTCTCCAAGATTTTCTCCGGCGCCAGTACCGCTTTCGGCGCCGAGCCGAACACCCAGGCTTCCGCGGTGGAGCTGGCGCTGCCCGGCGTGCTGCCGGTGCTGAACCGCGCGGTGGTGGACAAGGCCATCCGCCTGGGCCTGGCGCTGGACGCCAACATCAACCAGAAGAACGTTTTCGCCCGCAAGAACTACTTCTATCCTGACCTCCCAAAGGGCTACCAGATCAGCCAGATGGACCTGCCCATCGTCGAGGGCGGCCGGCTCAAGATCCTGGTCGGCGACCAGGAGAAGGTGATCGGCGTGACCCGCGCCCATATGGAAGAAGACGCCGGCAAGAGCCTGCACGAAGACTTCCAGGGACTGTCCGGCATCGACCTCAACCGCGCCGGCACCCCGCTGCTGGAGGTGGTGTCCGAGCCGGACATGCGCTCGGTCGACGAGGCGCTGGCCTACGTCAAGGCCTTGTACACGCTGGTGACCTGGCTGGGCATCTGCGACGGCAATATGCAGGAAGGCAGCTTCCGTATGGACGTCAATGTGTCGGTGCGCCCGGAGGGGCAAAAGGAATTCGGCACCCGTCGCGAGATCAAGAACCTCAATTCCTTCCGCTTCCTGGAGCAGGCCGCCAAGTACGAGATCCAGTGGCAGATCGATACGCTGGAAGACGGCGGCAAGGTGCAGCAGGCCACCGTGCTGTTCGACCCGGACAGCGGCGAGACCCGCATGATGCGCAGCAAGGAAGACGCGCACGACTACCGCTACTTCCCGGACCCGGACTTGCTGCCAGTGCGCATCTCCGACGAGCAGATCGCCCGCATCAAGGGCGAGATGCCGGAGCTGCCGGGCGCGATGCAGGCCCGCTTCGTGGAGAGCTACGGCGTGTCCGCCTACGACGCGGCGCTGCTGACGTCCAGCCTCAAGCAGGCGCAGTATTTCGAGGCCGCAGCCAAGGCGTCCGGCCAGGGCAAGCTGGCCGCCAACTGGATCAACGGCGAAATCGCCGCCCGCCTGAACCGCGACGGCAAGGACATCGCCGACTGCCCGATCTCGGTGGAGCGCTTGTCCGGCCTGATCGTCCGCATCGCCGACAGCACCTTGTCCAGCAAGCTGGCCAAGCAGGTGTTCGACGCGTTGTGGGACGGCGATCTGTCCGCCGACGCCATCATCGAGCGCGACGGCCTGAAGCAGGTATCCGACGTCGGCGCCATCGAAAAGATGGTGGAAGAGGCGATCGCCGCCAATCCCAAGGCGGTGGAGGAGTTCCGCGCCGGCAAGGAAAAGGCGCTGAACGCGCTGGCCGGCCAGGTGATGAAGGCGTCCAAGGGCAAGGCCAATCCGGCCCAGGTGCAGGACATCCTGCGCCAAAAGCTGTCTTGATCGTCTGATCGCCGGAGCAACAAGGCGGCCTGAATGGCCGCCCTGTTGTTTTTTAAATACATGGCTGAAAATCGCCGGCGGTAATTTGTTGCTTTTCCTGAAGATACTTGTGGTTCAAACAGTTCCATTGGCAATCATTGCCGCCTTGTTACAGTCTCCGCGACCCGCAATGTTCATGTCCCACTTTTACAGGCGAATTTAAGTCCCTGATTTGTTTCAGATTCCATTTTTACGCGCTGCCGTAAGTCATTGTCTCAAAAGGCGAATTAGTAAATCCCTATGTTGACCGTGGGGCAGTTCTTTCTTATAGTGGCGGAAAGTGGGTCAAAGTGGGTGAAAGTGGGGAAATTCTCCCCCCGGAGCGACGGCTCCGTTTTTCTCGGTCAGCGGGTCTCAAATCATGATTGGTGGCGTCAGCATCTTGTCTCTCGATAGCAAGGGGCGCTTGGCTATTCCGGCCAAGCACCGCGAGACGCTGCTGTCCGCGTTTGGGCACAAGCTGGTCGTCACCCTTGAATCCCAAGACCATCTGCTGCTTTACCCCGAACCCAACTGGCGCCCGGTCGAGGCCCGTCTGCTGGCCCTTCCCACCGGCAATCCCACCCTGAAACGCTATCAACGACTGGTGCTCGGCCATGCCGAGACCCTGGAGATGGACTCCGCCGGCCGCGTGCTGCTGCCGGCCCGCCTGCGCGAACTGACCGCGCTGGACAAGGACGTTGCCCTGGTAGGCATGGGCAACCGCTTCGAACTGTGGAATGCCGAGGAGTGGGACAACCAGACCGCTGACGCGCTGGCCATCGACCAAGCCGATTTGGCGCAACACCTTGGAGATTTCACGCTGTGAGCACCCCCACCTTCGTGCACCGCACGGTATTGCTGACCGAAGCGGTCGACGCGCTCGCCATCCGGCCGGATGGCGTCTACGTCGATTGCACTTTCGGTCGCGGAGGCCACAGCCGCCTGATCCTGTCGAAGCTCGGCCCTTCCGGCCGGCTGATCGCCTTCGACAAGGACCTGGAAGCCATCGCCGTCGCCGACAGGCTGGCGGCGGAGGATTCCCGCTTCAACATCGTGCACAACGGTTTCGAGACGCTGTCGGCCGAGCTCGCCCGCCTGGGCGTGGCCGGCGTCGACGGCGTGCTGATGGATCTGGGCGTGTCGTCGCCGCAGATCGACGACGGCAGCCGCGGTTTCAGCTTCCGCTTCGACGCGCCGCTGGACATGCGTATGGATACCACCCGCGGCGTCACCGCCGCCGAGTGGTTGGCAACGGCCGACGAGGCCGATATCAGAGAGGTCATCAAGACTTATGGTGAAGAGCGGTTTGCTCGCAAGATCGCAGCAGCCATTGTTGCGCAACGGGGGGAAAACCCCATCACGACCACCCGCGAGCTCTCTGTGCTCGTTGGGCAAAACGTCCGTACTCGCGAACCGGGCCAAGACCCGGCGACGCGAACCTTCCAGGCGATCCGGATCTTTGTGAACCGCGAGCTGGACGAGCTGAAGGCGGTGCTGCCGCAGGCCGCCCGCCTGCTGAACGAGGGCGGCCGCCTGGCGGTGATCAGCTTCCATTCGCTGGAGGACCGCATCGTCAAGCAGTACCTGCGCGATGTCAGCAGCGAGGAAAAGCTGCCGGCCTGGGCGATGGTGCGCGCGGCCGACATGGCCAAGCCGCCGATCGGTCTGGTCGGCAAGGCGATCCGCGCCGGCGACGAGGAGCTGCGCGAGAATCCGCGCGCCCGCAGCGCCATCATGCGCGTGGCCGAGCGCACCGCCGCGCCGTGGCGGGAGGGCGACGCATGAACAAGCTCAACGCGACGCTGCTGCTGATGGCCGTGTTCTCCGCCTGGTCGGTGGTGACGTCCACGCACGTGTCGCGCAAGCTCTACAGCGACTTGCAGAAGGAAACCAAGTCGGGGCAGCAGCTGGAGGTGGAGTTCGGCCAGTTGCAGCTGGAGCAGAGCACCTGGGGTGCGCACGCGGTGATCGAGAAAGCCGCCTCCACCCGCCTCGACATGCACACGCCTGATCCGCGCCAGATCCAGGTGATCACGGCGAAGGGAGCGCTGTGATGCGCGCCGGTTCCAGCTACAGCGTCCGCACCCGCCCAGCGCCGGCCAGCCCCGCGCTGCGTATGACCAGCACGCGCGTGCGCTGCGTGCTGCTGATGCTGGCCTTGCTGTTCCTGGCGCTGATCGGCCGCGCGGTCTATCTGCAGGTGGTGCAGCAGGACTTCCTGCAGGGCCAGGGCGAGGCGCGCTTCCGCCGCACCTTGATGCTGGAAGCCAACCGCGGCGTGATCACCGACCGCAACGGCGAGCCGCTGGCGATCAGCTCGCCGGTGCAGACCATCTGGGCCAGCCCGGCCGACATGGAGCCGGTGCCGCCGGCCAAGCTGCGCGAGCTGGCCGGCCTGCTGGACCTGTCGCCGGAAGAGCTGTCGTCCAAGCTGTCCGACCGCAAGAAGGAATTCGTCTACATCAAGCGCCAGATCAGTCCGGAGCTGGCCGACAAGGTGATGGCGCTGGGCGTGCCCGGCATCGCCAAGCAGCAGGAGTTCCGCCGCTTCTACCCGGCCGGCGAGATCGTGTCGCACATCATCGGTTTCACCGGCGTGGACGGCAAGGGCCAGGAAGGCGTCGAACTCGCCCGCGAGAAGATGCTGTCAGGCAAGGATGGCCGCCGCGTGGTGCTGAAGGACCGCCGCGGCCACATCATCGAGGACGTCGCAGCCATCGAGCCGCCGCGCGACGGCCAGAAGCTGGCTCTGGCGATCGACCACCGCATCCAATACCTGGCTTACCGCGAGATCAAGGCCGCGGTGGAGACCAACAAGGCCAAGGCCGGCAGCGTGGTGGTGCTGGACGCCCACACCGGCGAGCTGCTGGCGCTGGCGAATTACCCGTCGTTCAATCCGAACAACCGCAGCGGCGTGACGCCGGAGATGATGCGCAACCGCGGCGTGATCGACCTGTTCGAGCCCGGCTCCACCATGAAACCGCTGTCGATCTCTCTGGCGCTGGAGCACGGCAAGGCCAATCTGAACACGGTGCTGGACACCCACACTTACATGATCGGGCCGGCCACCATCCGCGACGTGGCGCCGCGTCCCAGCCTGGACATCCTCGGCATCATCCAGAAATCGTCCAACGTCGGTACCAGCAAGCTGGCGCTGATGAACAGCCCGGAGGAGTCCTGGGCCCATTACGACGCGCTGGGCTTCGGCCGGCCGCCGGAAACCGGCTTCCCCGGCGAGGCCGGCGGCCGGCTGCGTGACTGGCACAAATGGCGCCCGATCGAGCAGGCGACGATGTCCTTCGGCTATGGCTTGTCGGTCAGCCTGATCCAGATGGCGCGCGCCTACACCATCTTCGCCAACGACGGCGTGATGCTGCCGATCTCGCTGTACAAGACGGCCAACCCGATGCCGGGCAAGCGCGTGCTCAACGAAAAGACCGCGCACGAGATGCGCGATCTCTTGATCGCCAACAGCCAGCCGGGCGGCGGCGCCGTCGGCGGCCGCATCATCGGCTACAGCATAGGCGGCAAGAGCGGCACCGCGCGCAAGCTGGAGGGCCGCACCTACGTGGCCAACAAGCACCGAGCGCTGTTCATGGGCTTCGCGCCCGGCCACTCGCCCAAGGTGATCGTGGCGGTAATGATAGACGAGCCGTCGGCGGGCAAATACTACGGCGGCGCGGTGTCCGCGCCGGTGTTCTCGCAGGTGGCGGGCGGCGCGCTGCGCGTGCTGAACATCGCGCCTGACGAGCCATCCAACAACACTTTATTGCCGGAATCGACCCCGGTTCCGGCGGATTTTTAAGATCATGAAGAGCCGTTTGACTGCGTTGCCGGACTGGGGTCCGGCCTTGTTGCAACAGCTGGGCCTCCCGATCAAGCGGGTGGAGGCCGACAGCCGCCGCGTGCTGCCGGGCGACGTGTTCCTCGCCTGCCGCGGCGAGTACGTCGACGGCCGCGATTTCATTCCCGCCGCGCTGGAAAAGGGCGCGGCCGCGGTGCTGTGGGACGACGCCGACGGCTTCGTCTGGAACGCCGAATGGCAAGTGCCCAATCTGGCGGTGCCCAATCTGCGCGAGCGCGCCGGCATCGTCGCAGCCCATGTGCTGGGCCAGCCCTCGCGCGACCTGACCGTGGTCGGCATCACCGGCACCAACGGCAAGACCTCCATTTCCCATTGGCTGGCGCAGGCGTTTTCGCTGCTGGGCCAGAAGGCGGCGTTGATCGGCACCGTTGGCAACGGCTTCTATGGTCAATTGACCGAAACCACCCACACCACGCCGGATCCGGTGACGGTGCAGCAGAAGCTGGCCGAATACCGCCGCCAGGGCGCGCACGTGGTGACGATGGAAGTGTCCAGCCACGGCCTGGACCAGTTCCGCGTCAACGGCGTCGAGTTCGCCACCGCGGTGTTCACCAACCTGACCCGCGACCACCTCGACTACCACGGTTCGATGGAAGCCTACGGCGAGTCGAAGAAGAAGCTGTTCTTCTGGGAAGGCCTGAAGCATGCGGTGATCAACGCCGACGACGCTTTCGGCCGCCAGCTGGCTGCCGAGATCGATCCTAAGCAGACCCGCGTGGTCACCTACGGCCTGGAGCAGGGCGATGTGCGCCCGCTGGCGCTGGCCGCCACGCTGGAAGGCCTGCAGCTGACCGTGGCCACGCCATGGGGCACGGTCGACGTGCGCACCGGCCTGGTGGGGCGCTTCAACGCCGCCAATCTTCTGGCCTGTCTGGCCACGCTGTGCGTCAACGGCGTCAGCCTGCAGGACGCCGCCGCGGTGATGGCGCGCATCCAGCCGGCCCGCGGCCGGATGCAGAGCGTCGGCGGCGCGCATGAGCCGCTGGTGGTGATCGATTACGCCCACACTCCCGACGCGCTGGAGAAGGCGCTGGCCACGCTGTCCGAGATCCGCCCCGCCGGCGGCAGGCTGTTTTGCGTGTTCGGCTGCGGCGGCGACCGCGATCCGGGCAAGCGCCCGATGATGGGCGCCATCGCCGAGAAGCACGCCGACGTGGCGGTGCTGACCAGCGACAACCCGCGCAGCGAGGACCCGCAGGCCATCATCCGCGACGTGCTGGCCGGCATGGACGCCGCCCGCGCGCATGTCGAGGCCGACCGCGAGGCCGCCATCCACTGGGCGGTGGGCCAGGCCAAGGTGGGCGACGTGGTGCTGGTGGCCGGCAAGGGCCACGAGGAATACCAGGACATCGCCGGCGTCAAGCGGCCGTTCTCCGACTTCCGCGTCGCGGAAGAGGCGCTGACCGCGTGGGGGAAGCCGCGATGATGACGCTGAGCCAAGCCGCCCGCTTCGCGCAAGGCCGCCTGACCGGCGCCGACGGCGAAGTGCTGCGCGTGATCACCGACAGCCGCCAGGCGCAGCCGGGCGATCTGTTCGTCGCGCTGAAGGGCGAGCGTTTCGACGCTCATGATTTCGTCGCCGAGGTTGTGGCCCGCGGCGCCGCCGCGCTGGTGCGCGACGGCTTCGAATTGGCTGGCGCCAGCCTGATCCAGGCGGGCGACGACACCCGGCTGGCGCTGGGCCGCTTGGCCGCCGGCTGGCGCGAAACCCAGCCGGCCGTCCGCATCGGCGTAACCGGCTCCAACGGCAAGACCACGGTCAAGGAAATGCTGGCCGCGATTCTGCGCGCCCACGCCGGCGACGACGCCGTGCTGGCCACCGCCGGCAATTTCAACAACGACATCGGCCTGCCGCTGACGCTGCTGCAACTGAAGCCGCAACATCGCTACGCCGTGATCGAGATGGGCATGAACCATCACGGCGAACTCAGTTACCTGACCGGGCTGACCCGGCCGCGGGTGGCGCTGGTCAACAACGCGATGCGCGCCCACTTCGGCCATTTCGGCTCCACCGAGGATGTCGCCCGCGCCAAGGCCGAGATTTTCGAAGGCCTGGCCGACGGCGGCGTGGCGGTGGTCAACGCCGACGACGCCAATCTGCCGCTGTTCCGCGCGGCCGCCGGCGGCCATCGGCAGCTCAGTTTCGGCCTGGAGCAGGCTGACGTGAGCGCGCGCGGCCTGGTCCTGTCGGCGCTGGGAAGCCGCTTCACGCTGCGCTCTCCGGCGGGGGACGCGGAGATTTCGCTGCCGGCGCCGGGCGAGCACAACGTCAGGAACGCGCTGGCCGCAGCGGCCGTCGCCTTGGCGCTGGATGTGCCGCTGGCCGCCATCGCCCAAGGCCTGGCCGCCTTCGGCGGCGCCAAGGGCCGCCTGCAGATCAAGCAAAGCCCGCGCGGCCTGACCGTGATCGACGACAGCTACAACGCCAATCCGGATTCGATGAAGGCCGGCCTCGACGTGCTGGCCGGCCTGCCGGGCCCGCGTTGCTTCGTGATGGGCGATATCGGCGAATTGGGCGAGGCCGCGCCGGCCTTGCACGCCGAGGTTGGGGAACACGCGCGCCTGCTCGGCATCGAACAGCTCTTTGCGTTGGGCGAGGCCTCGCGCCGCGCGGTGGCCGCGTTCGGCGATGCAGGGCAGGGATTTGATTCGATTGACGAGTTGTTGGAATGCCTGGATAGCCGGCTGGCGTCGGGCACCGCCGTTCTGGTCAAGGGGTCGCGCTTCATGCGCATGGAACGGGTGGTGGAACACCTGATGCAAGCAAAGAAAGAGGGAGTTTAAGGTGCTGCTTTGGTTGGCTGATCTGTTGGGTTCGCATATCCGGGCCTTCAATGTCTTCAATTACACCACGCTGCGCGCGGTGATGGCGGCGCTGACTTCGCTCGCCATCTCGCTGATGATGGGGCCGTGGGTGATCCGCAAGCTGACCGAGCTGAAGGTCGGCCAGGCAGTGCGCAACGACGGTCCGCAGACCCATCTGGTCAAGGCCGGCACGCCGACCATGGGCGGTTCGCTGATTCTGCTGGCCATCACCATCACCATGCTGTTGTGGGCGGATTTGTCCAACAAATACGTGTGGCTGCTGCTGGGGGTGATGCTGGGCACCGGCGCGCTGGGCTTTTACGACGACTGGCGCAAGGTGGTGTACAAGGACCCGAAAGGCGTGTCCGCCAAGTTCAAGATGGGGTGGCAGTCGGCCATCGCCATCGGCGCCGGCGTGTTCCTGATCGCCACCGCCAAGCTGCCGGCGTCCACCGAGCTGATCGTGCCCTTCTTCAAGACCGTCGCCTACCCGCTGGGCGCGGTGGGTTTTTGCGTGCTGACCTATTTCGTCATCGTCGGCACTTCCAACGCGGTGAACCTTACCGACGGCCTGGATGGCCTGGCGGCATTGCCGACGGTGCTGGTGGCCGCCGGCCTGGCCATCTTCGCCTACGTCGCCGGTCACGCGGTGTTCTCCAAATACCTGGGCCTGCCTTTCATCCCCGGCGCGCACGAGGTGGTGGTGTTCTGCGCGGCGATGTGCGGCGCCTGCCTGGGGTTTTTATGGTTCAACGCCTATCCGGCCCAGGTGTTCATGGGCGACGTGGGCGCGCTGGCGCTGGGCGCCGCGCTGGGCGCGGTGGCGGTGATCGTGCGCCAGGAGATCGTGCTGTTCCTGATGGGCGGCCTGTTCGTGATGGAGGCGCTGTCGGTGATGATCCAGGTCACCTCGTTCAAGCTGACCGGCAAGCGGGTGTTCCGCATGGCGCCGCTGCATCACCATTTTGAATTGAAGGGCTGGAAGGAAACGCAGGTCGTGGTTCGCTTCTGGATCGTCACCATGATGCTGGTGCTGATCGGCCTGTCGACGCTGAAGCTGCGCTGAGGACGAAAGAGATGGATTACGCCAATCGACATGTGACGGTGGTGGGGCTGGGAGGCTCGGGCCTGGCGGCCGCGCGTTACCTGGCCGCGCACGGCGCGCGCGTGCGCGTCGCCGACGCCAATCCGTCCGCCGAGCGGCTGGCCGAGCTGGAGCGCCATCTGCCGGGCGTCGAGGTGATCGTCGGCGTTTTCGACGATGCGACCTTCGCCGGTTCCGACCTGCTGGTGGTCAGCCCCGGCGTGCCGCTGGCCAATCCGGCCATCGCCGCCTTCCGCCGCTCCGGCGGCGAGGCGGTCGGCGACATCGAGATACTGGCGCGCGCGATTCAGGGCGACGGCAGCAAGGTGATCGCCATCACCGGCTCCAACGGCAAGAGCACGGTCACCAGCCTGGTCGGCCATCTGTGCGAGGCAGCGGGCCTGGACACCGTCGTCGCCGGCAATATCGGCCTGGCGGTGCTGGAGGCTTTGCTCGCGCGCGAACAGCGCGGCCGCCGGCCCGACGCGTGGGTACTGGAGCTGTCCAGTTTCCAGCTGGAGTCGACGTTCACGCTGGAGGCCGACGCCGCCACCGTGCTCAACATTTCCGAGGACCACCTCGACCGCTACGAGGATTTGCTGGATTACGCGCACGCCAAGACCCGGGTGTTCAACGGCAAGGGCGCGCAGATATTGAACAAGGACGACGCGCTGGTGCGGGCGATGATCCGCCCCGGCCATCCGGTCAAGTGGTTCTCGCTGAACGGCGCCGCCGACTACGCGCTGGCCCGCAACGGCGGCTACTGGCTGAGCGTGGGCGGCGAAAAGGTGTTCGATTGCGCCGACATGCAGCTGCAGGGCCTGCACAACGCCGCCAACGCGCTGGCCGCGCTGGCGCTGTGCCAGGGCATCGGCCTGCCGCTGGACAAGCTGCTGGAAGGCCTGAAAACCTTCCGCGGTCTCGCCCATCGCGTCGAGTTGGTAGACGAATTCGACGGTGTTGCGTTTATCGATGATTCCAAGGGCACCAATGTCGGCGCGACCGAGGCCGCGTTGAACGGCATGACCCGCCGGGTGGTGCTGATCGCCGGCGGCGACGGCAAGGGCCAGGATTTCGCGCCGTTGAGGCCGGCCTGCCAGCGCATCGCGCGCGCGGTGCTGCTGATCGGCCGCGACGCCGGACGGATCGAGGCGGCGCTAGCCGATAGCGGGCTGACGCTGGAGCGCTGCGACACGCTGGAGGAGGCAACCCGCCGCGCGGCGGCGCTGGCCCGGCCGGGCGACGTGGTGTTGCTGTCGCCGGCCTGCGCCAGCCTGGACATGTTCAAGAACTACGCGCATCGCGCCCAGGTGTTCATCGACACCGTGGCGGCGGTGAAGGCGGCCCGCGCATGATCCGCAATCCGGCCAGCCGCTACACGGCGATCACCGCTCTGGACGAGGCGCTGGCCTGGGCGCTGGCGCTGCTGTTGTCGATCAGCCTGGTGATGGTGTATTCGGCGTCGATCGCGTACGCGGAAGCGGACGCGGCGACGCAGAACCGTTACTTCTACCTGATCCGCCACGTGGTGTTCATGGTGATCGGGCTGTCTGCGGCGTTCGCGGCGTTCCAGATCCCGACGGCATTCTGGCAGAAGTATTCGGGAAAGATCTTCCTGATCGGCTTGGTGATGCTGGTGCTGGTGCTGATTCCCGGCATCGGCAAGGTGGTCAACGGCTCGCGCCGCTGGATCAACCTGTTCGTGCTGAATCTGCAGCCGTCGGAGGTGATGAAGTTCGCCACCGTGCTGTACGCGGCCGATTACACGGTGCGCAAGAGCCACCTGCTGCACAGCATCAAGGAAGGCTTTGCGCCGATGTTCGCGGCGATGGTGGTGGTGGCCTTCCTGCTGCTGCGCGAGCCGGACTTCGGCGCGCTGATGGTGGTGATGAGCATCGCGATGGGCCTGCTGTTTTTGGGCGGCATCAATATGCGCATCTTTTCGGGGCTCGCGGCGATGGCGGTGGTGGCCATCGTGCTGCTGATCGTGTCGTCGCCGTACCGGCTGAAGCGGGTGCTGGGCTTCATGGACCCGTGGGACGACCCGTACGGCAAGGGCTACCAGCTGTCGCACTCGCTGATCGCCATCGGCCGCGGCGAATGGTTCGGCGTGGGCCTGGGCGGCAGCATCGAGAAGCTGTTCTACCTGCCGGAGGCGCACACCGACTTCATCATGGCGGTGATCGCCGAGGAGTTCGGCTTCGCCGGCATCTGCGTGGTGATCGGCCTCTACGCCTGGATCGTGCGCCGCGCCTTCCACATCGGCGTGGAGTCGAAAAAGCTGGAGCGCTATTACCAGGCGCTGGTGGCGCAGGGCATAGGCATTTGGCTGGGCATCCAGGTGTTCTTCAACATCGGGGTGAACATGGGCTTGCTGCCGACCAAGGGTTTGACGCTGCCGCTGATGTCGTTCGGCGGTTCGGCGATGCTGATGAATTTGATCGCGGTGGCGGTGCTGCTGCGGGTGGACTACGAAAACCGAAGGATTATGCGGGGCTATAAGGTTTAGCCCCGCATAAGGAAAGGCTGCAGCCTTTCCAGGCGCCTTGGCGCCGTGTCCTTTGGTTTCTGCGAGCCCGATGGGCGAAGCAAGAACCGGCGCATGATGCGCGGCAACAAGATTTAACGGAACGGATAGAGATGGCGAATCGCACGGTCATGGTGATGGCGGCAGGCACTGGCGGACACATCGTCCCCGGCCTCGCCGTGGCCAAAGAGCTGCAAAGCCGCGGCTGGAAGGTGGTGTGGCTGGGCACCCGCCGCGGCATGGAAAACAAGCTGGTGCCGCCGACCGGCATCCCGCTGGAGCGGCTGAATTTCCACGGCGTGCGCGGCAAGGGCCTGCTGGGCTCGGTCCAGGGCGCGCTGCAGCTGGCCGGCGCGTTCTTCAGCAGCGCGGCGCAGATTTTCCGCCACCGTCCGGACGTGGTGCTGGGCATGGGCGGCTATGTCTGCCTGCCCGGCGGCGTGATGGCCGGCCTGCTGTGGAAGCCGCTGGTGCTGGTCAACGCCGACGCCGGCCTGCTGCTCAGCAACAAGGCGCTGCTGCCGTTCGCCAAGAAGCTGGCCTGCGGTTTCGACGGCAGCGCGGCGCGCGAGCCCAAGGCGCTGGTCACCGGCAACCCGGTGCGCGGCGAGATCGAGAACATCGCGCCGCCGGCCGAGCGCTTCGCCGGCCGCAGCGGTCCGCTGAAGGTGCTGGTGGTCGGCGGCAGCCTGGGCGCCAAGGTTTTGAACGAAACGCTGCCGCAGGCGATGGCCAAGCTGCCGGCCGATAAGCGGCCGCTGCTGACGCACCAGACCGGCGAGGCGAACTTCGCCGCGGTCGAGGCCGCCTATCAGGCCGGCGGCCTGCGGGAGCAAGTGGAGCTGCTGCCCTTCGTCGACGACATGCCCAGGCGCCTGGCCGAGTGCGATCTGGTGATCTGCCGCGCCGGCGCGATCACGGTCAGCGAGTTGTGCGCGGCCGGCGTGCCCAGCGTGCTGGTGCCGCTGGTGGTGTCCACCACCGGCCATCAGCGCGACAACGCCGAGTGGATGGCCGAGGCCGGCGCGGCCTGGCATCTGCCGCAGAAGGAATTGAACGCCGACGGGCTGGCGGGCCTGCTGGCGGGTTTGGACAGAGACCAGTTGCTGGACAAGGCCGGACGCGCGCGCGCGCTGGCCCGTTCCGGCGCGGCCGGCCGGGTGGCCGACCTGTGCCAGCAGCTGGCCGGGGAATGACAGGGCGCCGACCGAGCGTCCAAGCAGAGACACAGACATGAAACACAGGGTCAAACACATACATTTCGTGGGCATAGGCGGCGTCGGCATGTGCGGCATCGCCGAGGTGCTGCACGGCCTGGGCTACACCGTGTCGGGTTCGGACATGGCCGACGGCGCCACCACCAAGCGGCTGGCCGCCGAAGGCGTGCGCGTGTTCTTCGGCCACGACGCCACCTATGTGGAAGGCGCCGACGTGGTGGTGACCTCCACCGCGGTGAAGGCGGACAACCCGGAAGTGCTGGCGGCGCGCGACAAGCGCGTGCCGGTGATTCCGCGCGCGCTGATGCTGGCCGAGCTGATGCGCTTCAAGCAGGGCATCGCCATCGCCGGCACCCACGGCAAGACCACTACCACCAGCCTGACCGCGTCGGTGCTGGGCGCGGCCGGACTGGACCCGACTTTCGTCATCGGCGGCAAGCTGACCGCCGCCGGGGCCAACGCCAAGCTGGGCCTGGGCGAATTCCTGGTGGCCGAGGCCGACGAATCGGACGCGTCCTTCCTGCATCTGAGCCCGGTGATGGCGGTGGTGACCAATATCGACGCCGACCACATGGACACCTACGACCACAGTTTCGACAAGCTGAAGCAGGCCTTCGTCGATTTCCTGCAGCGGATGCCGTTTTACGGCCGCGCGGTGCTGTGCGTCGACGATCCCAACGTGCGCGAGATCCGCGAGCGCGTCACCAAGCCGGTAACGACCTACGGCCTGGACGATTCCGCCGACATTTACGCCGAGAACGTGCGCGCGGCCGCCGGCCAGATGCATTTCGACGTGGTGGTGAAGAACGGCGCCATCACCCGCTTCCCGCTGGTGTTGAACCTGCCGGGCCGCCACAACGTGCTGAACGCGCTGTCGGCGATCGCCATCGGCCTGGAGTGCGGCGCCAGCATCGAAGCCATCCAGAAGGGCCTGTCCGAGTTCGCCGGCGTCGGCCGCCGCTTCCAGCGCTACGGCGAAGTGAAGGCCCAGGACGGCGGCAGCTTCACGCTGGTGGACGATTACGGCCATCACCCGGTGGAAATGGCCGCCACGCTGGCCGCGGTGCGCGGCGCCTTCCCCGGCCGCCGCCTGTTGCTGGCCTTCCAGCCGCACCGCTATACCCGCACCCGCGACCTGTTCGAGGACTTCGTCAAGGTGCTGTCCAGCGTCGACGCGCTGCTGCTCTCCGAGGTTTACGCCGCCGGCGAAGCGCCCATCGTCGCCGCCGACGGCCGGGCGCTGGCGCGCGCGGTGCGCGTGGGCGGCAAGGTGGAGCCGCTGTTCGTCGAGGACATCGCCGAGATGCCGCAGGCCATCCTGGACGCCGCCCGCGACGGCGACGTGGTGGTGACCATGGGCGCCGGCTCGGTCGGCGCGGTGCCAGGCAAAGTGACGGCCCTGGCGGGTTGATCGGGATATTTCCGTCCGCGCCGTGGGCGCGGGCTTGTTGAGGATAGATAGATGAAGCAGTACGGCAAAGTGGCGGTGTTGATGGGTGGAAGCTCGTCCGAGCGCGAGGTGTCGCTGATGAGCGGCGCCGGCGTGTTGGCGGCGCTGCAGTCCAAGGGCGTGGACGCCCACAGGTTCGATCCGTCGGAAAAGCCGTTGTCGGCGCTGAAGGAAGAAGGTTTCGCTTGCGTGTTCAACATCCTGCACGGCCCGTTCGGCGAGGATGGCACGCTGCAGGGCGCGCTGGAGGCGCTGGGCGTGCCGTATACCGGCTGCGGCGTGATGGCCTCGGCCATCGCCATGGACAAGTGGCGCACCAAGCTGTTGTGGAAGGGCGCTGGCCTGCCGATTCCGGCGTTCGAGCTGTTGGACGAAAGCAGCGATTTCGACGCGATAGAGAAGGCGCTGGGCCTGCCGATCTTCGTCAAGCCGTCCAGCGAGGGCTCGAGCATAGGCGTGACCAAGGTGAAGGCGGCGGGCGAATTGCGCGCGGCTTTCGAAGAGGCGCGCAAGTACGACGACGTGGTGATCGCCGAGCAATTCATCGGCGGCGGCGAGTACACCTGCGCGGTGATCGGCGACCAAGCGTATCCGACCATCAAGATTGAACCGGCCACCGAGTATTACGATTACCAGGCCAAGTATTTCCGCGACGACACGGTCTACCGCTGCCCGTCCGGCCTGGCTCCGGAAGTGGAAGCCAGGGCGCGCGAACTGGCGCTGAAGGCGTTCAAGGTATTGGGCTGCCGCGGCTGGAGCCGGGTGGACTTCCTGATGGACGAGGCGGGCGAAATCTACCTGCTGGAAGCGAATACCAGTCCGGGCATGACCAGCCACAGCCTGGTGCCGATGGCGGCCAAGGTGGAGGGCATCGCTTACGAGGACCTGTGTCTGAAGGTATTGGATACGGTGCATGTGGGATAACCATCGGCTGCTCAGGAGCCTGGCCAATCTGATGCTGGGCGCCACGGCGCTGATGCTGCTGTACGCGGGGGGATTCTGGCTGACGCACGCGCCGGTGTTCCCGGTGAAGAAGATACGGATTCAGGGCGACATGAACCGGGTGACGGCCGAACAGCTGAAGTTCATCGCGGAGCACGAACTGTCCGGCACCTTCTTCACGCTGGATATCGACAAGACGCGGGCCGCCTTCGGCAAATTGCCATGGGTGCGCGACGCGCAGGTGAGACGGCGCTGGCCGGACGCGCTGGATATCACCGTGGAGGAGCATGTGGCGCTGGCGCGCTGGGGGGAGAACGGTCTGGTCAATACCCGCGGCGAGCGTTTCGACGCGGCCAGCGACGCCAAGCTGCCGGTGTTTTTCGGGCCGGCGGGCGCGGAGAAGGACATGACGGCGATGCTGACGCAGATGCGCCAGACCTTGCAGCCGTCGGGCCTGGCGCCGCGCGAATTGTGGCTGTCGTCGAGGCGGGCGTGGAAAGTGGTGCTGGACAACCAGCTGCAGCTGGAGCTGGGACGTAATGACGTGGCGGCGCGCGCGGAGCGCTTCGCCACCTACTGGAAGAGCGAGTTGGCGCGGTTGCCGTATCACATCGAATACGTCGACCTGCGCTATCCGAATGGATTCGCCGTGCGGATGCCCGACTACAAGGCGCCGCCGGCCAAGGGAAACAAGTGATTAGGCGTTGGAGCGACAGGTGAGCAAACCAAAGGAAAGCAAGAACATGCTGGTCGGCCTGGACATCGGCACCTCCAAGATCGTGGCGATCGTGGCCGAGGTGCTGGAAGACGGCCAGCTTAACATCGTCGGCATGGGGCACACCCCGTCGCGCGGCTTGAAGCGCGGCATGGTGGTGAACATCGAGTCCACCGTGCAGGCGATCCAGCGCGCGCTGGAAGAGGCCGAGCTGATGGCCGACTGCAAGATTCACGAGGTGTTCGTCGGCATCGCCGGCAGCCACATCAAGAGCGTGAACTCGCACGGCATGGTGGCGATCAAGGATCGAGAAGTCACCAAGATGGACATCGACCGCGTGATCGAGACCGCGCGCGCCGTGACCATTCCGCCGGACCACCAGGTGCTGCACATCCTGACCCAGGAATACAGCATCGACGGCCAGGAAGGCGTGCGCGAACCCTTGGGCATGAGCGGCGTGCGGCTGGAGGCCAAGGTGCACATCGTCACCGGCGCGGTGTCCGCCGCCCAGAACGTGACCAAGTGCGTGCGCCGCTGCGGCCTGGAAGTGTCCGACCTGGTGCTGCAGCCGATGGCCTCGGCCATCGCCGTGCTGTCCGAGGACGAGAAGGACCTGGGCGTGTGCCTGATCGACATCGGCGGCGGCACCACCGACATCGCCGTGTACGTGGGCGGCGCGATCCGCCACACCGCGGTGATCCCGATCGCCGGCGACCAGATCACCAACGACATCGCGATGGCGCTGCGCACCCCGACCAAGGAGGCCGAGGACATCAAGATCCAGCACGCCGTGGCCTTGGTGGGCATGGCCGATCCGGCGCAGATGATAGAAGTGCCGGGCGTGGGCGAGCGCGGTCCGCGCCAGATGTCCCGCGCGACGCTGGCCGAAGTGGTCGAGCCGCGCGTCGAGGAGTTGTTCCAGCTGGTGCAGCAGGAGCTGCGCCGCAGCGGTTTCGAGGAAATGCTGTCGTCCGGCATGGTGCTGACCGGCGGCGCCAGCCTGATGCCGGGCATGGTGGAGCTCGCCGAGGAGGTGTTCCACCTGCCGGTGCGCGTCGGCGTGCCCAAGTACGTCGGCGGCCTCGCCGAGGTGGTGAAGACCCCGCGCTTCTCCACCGGCGTCGGCCTGCTGCTGTACGGCAAGGACCAGATCCAGGGCTATGCCGGCCCGGTGAAGGCCGAGTCGGCCGGCATGGGCCAGATGTTCACGCGGATGAAGGCGTGGTTCGGCAGCAATTTCTGATTGGATTAGGTGCCGCCGGCGGGTGCCGGCGGCGTGTTTAAGGTTGTTCGGGCGTAGTACCAGGCAGTAATGAATGGCTCATCTTTATGAGGAGAGGAAAATGAGCGGAATGGTTTTTGAAGTCATGCAGGAAACGGCCAGCTCGGCCGTCATCAAGGTCATCGGCGTCGGCGGCGGCGGTTGCAACGCCATCGACAACATGATCACCGGCAATGTGCACGGCGTGGAATTCATCTGCGCCAACACCGACGCGCAGTCCCTGCAGCGCAACCGCGCGCCGCAGAAGCTGCAGCTGGGCACCAACCTGACGCGCGGCCTGGGCGCCGGCGCCAATCCTGAAGTGGGCCGCAGCGCGGCGCTGGAAGACCGCGAGCGCATCGCCGAAAGCCTGCGCGGCGCGAACATGGTGTTCGTCACCGCCGGCATGGGCGGCGGCACCGGCACCGGCGCGGCGCCGGTCGTGGCCGAAGTGGCCAAGGAAATGGGCATTCTGACCGTGGGCGTGGTCACCCGTCCGTTCGACCATGAAGGCAAGCGCCTGAAAGTGGCGCAGAACGGTATCGAGGACCTGAAGAAGCACGTGGACTCGCTGATCGTGATTCCCAACGAGAAGCTGATGGAAGTGCTGGGCGACGACGTCACCATGCGCGAAGCCTTCCGCGCCGCCGACGACGTGTTGAAGGGCGCCGTGGCCGGCATCGCCGAAGTGATCACCTGCCCGGGCCTGATCAACGTCGACTTCGCCGACGTGCGCACCGTGATGGGCGAGATGGGCCTGGCGATGATGGGTTCCGCCTACGCCTCCGGCATCGACCGCGCCCGCGTGGCCGCCGAGCAGGCCGTGGCCAGCCCGCTGTTGGACAACATCACGCTGGAAGGCGCGCGCGGCGTGCTGGTGAACATCTCCACCGCGCCGGGTTGCCTGAAGATGAGCGAGTACCGCGAGATCATGGGCATCATCCGCCAGTACGCGGACGAGGACGCGCAGATCAAGTTCGGCACCGCCGAAGTGGAGGACATGCCGGAGGACACCATCCGCGTGACGCTGATCGCCACCGGCCTGGGCCAGAAGAAAACCGTCCGCAACGAGGATCGTCCGGAGTACATCAAGATCGTCAAGACCGGCACCGACGACCGCGCGGTGGAAATGGTGAACTACGAGGATCTGGATGCGCCGGCCATCATGCGCACCGGCCGCCGCCGCGCCAATCCCTCGCTGGATTTCTCCAACCCCGAGGTCAGCGAGAGCTACGACATCCCGGCCTTCCTGCGCAAGCAGGCGGACTGAACGGAGGATACGGATAGATAAACGCTATTCATGTCAGCGAATCAATCAATAAAGCATGGCCGAGCGCTATGCTAGAATCGGGTTTTCCCGTCTGGTTGAGTAGCCTGAAATGATTCTGCAGCGCACGCTGAAGCAAGCGATCAGCGCCACGGGCGTCGGTCTGCATTCCGGCGAGCGGGTGAAGCTCACCCTGCTGCCGGCGCCGCCCGATACCGGCATCGTCTTCCGTCGCACCGACTTGCCCGAGCCGGTCGACGTGAAGGTAGAACCTTCGCTCGTGAACGACACGCGCCTCTCCTCCACGCTGGTGACGGACACCGGCGTGCGTGTCGGCACGATCGAACATCTGATGTCGGCGTTCGCCGGCTTCGGCATCGACAACCTGGTCGTCGAGGTGACGGCGGCGGAGATTCCCATCATGGATGGGTCCGCCGCGCCGTTCCTCTATCTGCTGCAGACGGCTGGGGTGGCCGAGCAGCCCAAGAAAAAGCGTTTCATCCGCGTCAAGCAGACTGTGATGGTGGAGGACCGCGGCGTGTGGGTCCGGCTGGACCCGCACGACGGCTTCAAGATCACGCTGTCCATCGAGTTCAACCATCCGGCGTTCAACCGCGCGCCGCAGACGGTGGAAGTGGACTTCGCCCACCATTCCTATACCGACGAGATCAGCCGGGCCCGCACCTTCGGCTTCATGCACGAGGTGGAGTACATGCGCAACCATGGCCTGGGTCGCGGCGGCAGCCTGGACAACGCCATCGTGATCGACGATGAGTACGTGCTGAATCCGGAAGGCCTGCGCTTCCCTGACGAATTCGTCCGCCACAAGATACTGGACGCGATCGGCGACCTTTACGTCGTAGGCTATCCCTTGATCGCGGCGTTCTCCGGCCACAAGTCCGGCCACGCGATGAACAACAAGCTGTTGCGCAAGCTGCTGGAAACGCCGGAGGCCTGGGAATACGCCAGCTTCGACGATCCGTTGGACGCGCCGTCCAGCTTCCATCTGTTGCCGTCAGAGGAGTGAGGCCGTGTTCGGCTTCTGGCGGCTGTGGCTTTTGGCGACGGTGCTGGCGATAGGCTGGGCGCTGTTGTGCTTCGCCCTTACCCATGACCGCCGCTATCTGCGCCGCGCGCTGGCCATCGCCCGCTGGAGCGCCGGCCTACTGGCCGTCGTTTCCTGCTTCTGGCTGATTTTCCGCCTGCTGCGCTGATCGCGGCGGGCGTTTTCATTTGAAGGGTACGCCATGACACGACTCACCCATTTCGACGCAGCCGGGCAGGCCCACATGGTGGATGTCGGCGGCAAGGCCGCCACGGCCCGCCGCGCGGTGGCCGAAGGCGCGATCCGCATGCTGCCGGCCACCTTCGCGCTGGTGAGGGATGGCGGCCACAAGAAGGGCGACGTGCTGGGCATCGCCCGCGTCGCCGCCATCATGGCGGCCAAGAAGACCTGGGACCTGATCCCGCTGTGCCACCCGATCGCGTTGACGCGGCTGGCGGTGGACTTCGAGCTGCTGGACGGCGAATCGGCGGTGCGGATAGAAGTGACCGCCGAGTGCAATGGCCAGACCGGCGTCGAGATGGAGGCGCTGACCGCGGTCAATGTCGGCCTCTTGACCATCTACGACATGTGCAAGGCGGTGGACCGCGGCATGGAGATCACCGGCGTCCGCCTGCTGGAAAAAGACGGCGGCAAGAGCGGGGCATGGCGTCATGCCGATACCGAAGCCTGACTATTGCCGTGGCCGGAATGATATGTTCCGGCATCGATAATGGCTTTCCCCCCTGATACATTTCCAGTTCCTATTTTCCTTCCGGTGGTTTTGCGAATAAGTTCCGCAGGGGCCTGCTCGTGGTTTCCCATGGCGGAAAATGAATGGCTATTGCCTGCATGATGCTGCATTGTTGATATTTAAATGGCATGTTAATATTTTTAAGTGCTTGCCAATTTAATATTTTCAGGGAAATTGGATTGGCTTGAGTACTCAGTCTTATCAATCCAAATAAGGGCAGATCATGTCGAAAGTCGTCGTAATCAGCGGTGGCGGGACGGGAATTGGCTACGCTTGCGCACAGTATTATGCCAAGCAGGAAATGCAGGTCGTGATATTGGGCCGCCGGATGGATACGCTGTCTCAGGCTGCGGCGAATATCGCCGAGGCGTTTCCAAAGGCGCCTGCTGTTTTGGCCTTGACTGCGGATTTGTCTATCCCGGAACAAGCGCAAAACGCCTGCGATGTCATACGGCAGGAATTCAAAACCGTCGATACGCTGATCAATGCGGCGGGCAGCAATGCGATCCGCCGCGCGCCTGCGGGAAGTTACGCTGATGGTTTGGCGGGCGTGGCGAGGCGGTGGAATGATAATTTTCAAAACAACACCCTCTCGGCCGTATTGCTGACGGAAGGCATTCGCCCAATATTGAAGCGGCCCGGCGGAAGCGTCATTCTGATCAGCTCCATCGCGGCTTATCGCGGCTCGTCCATCGGCTGTTATGCGGCGGCGAAGGCGGCATTGCATCCATATTGCTACGATCTGGCGGCGGCATTAAGTCCGGAAGGCATTACGGTCAATGCCGTGGCGCCGGGTTATGTGCAGGACACCGAGTTTTTTGGCGCGGCGCTGTCGCCGGAGCAACAAAAGAGCAAGCAGGCGGAAGCGTTGAACGGCCGGGGCGGGACTCCGCAGGATGTCGCCAATGCCATTGCCTGGCTGACCTCCGCCGAAGCAGGGCACATTACGGCGCAAATCATCCAGATCAACGGCGGCGCCGAAAAGGGGCGTTGAGCCGATGGCCTTCCATTCCGGAGAGCGGAATGGAAGGCTGCTCCCTTCTCTAGGCCGGACGCACTCCTCCGCGGAGCACGCCGGGCTGGATCGTATGGAAAATCGTCGAGAACGCTTCCGGCAGCGGCCGAGTGAATTCGCTCGCCAGCCAGCAACGCAGCAGGCAGCGCTCGGCGCCCGGCGCGTCGACGAACTCGGTTCGGGAATGCAGCGTGGTGTGATTGTTGACCAGGGCGATGCTGCCTTTTTCGAAGCTGACCTGCACCGACATGTCGGGATGGTTGATGACTTGGTCTATTTCGCTCAGCATCGTTTTGACTTCGTCCGGCAGCGCAATGCCGTGGCGGATGGCGGAATCGTTGAATTTCCGGATGTAGCGCAGGACGAACGCGTCATCCGACTCGCTGAGTATCGGCAAATGGCAGTAGCTGTCGCCTGAGCTGCCCTCGTCGCGAAGGTCGTGCGGGATCGGGGTCGTCAGCCATTTGATCCAGTCCGGATTCCTTTTTTCCAGAACCTCTATCAACTTAGCCGACGAGCAGATCTTGAATTCGCCGCCATGGCTCGCCGCTTCCCAGCAGGCCAGCACCGTGATGTCGGCGCGGTCCGAGTGGAAAGCGAGCTCCTGGTTGGTCATGTGGCCGCGGGCGGGGGCCAGCTTGGAGTCTTTGTGGCCGGCATCCTTGACCTCTTTGATGACATCGCCGTTTTTGTTGATGGAGACCGGCAGGCCAAGCAGGGTGCAGAATTCGAAAAAAGCGTGATGGAACGCTTCGCGGGACGCCTGGGCCAGCGCCGCGCTGTGCAGCCAGATCGCGCCGCTGCCGGATTCCAGTTGATGATGGATGGCGTGGCGCAGTTGCTGCGCTCGCTGAGCATGCTCGGCATGGCTTGTCCCGCTGACCAGCTGGCCAAGCAGGCCTTCCAGTTCCTCGGCTATCGGGGCGGGCAGCGCCAGCGCGTCCGGCGCGGTCCAGGGCTCGGGCCGTTGATGGGTGATCGGTTTCAAAGCAATTGCAGGCATCGCTCGATCCTTTGATCTTTGATGTCGTTGATCGGGTTGTTTGCCGGCCGCGGCATCCGGGGAGGATGCCGCCTGCCGTCATGCCTTTTCCGCGATATAGGCGTAGATATCAAAATTCACCTTGACCGGATCGCTGCCGCCGACGGTCTGCATCTTGTCCAGAAGATAATCCGCATAGTTCTCTTCGGGCTTCTGGTCCATATATGCGGTGACATAGCTGGTGGACAGCAGAAACAGCGCGAGCTCGAATGGGGTCAATTCAATGATGTTGGAAAATATTTTTCGCTTCGCCTCCTTGAACCCCCCGATCTGGGCAATCTTCTCCAGCGTATCGTCATATTGCAGCAGCCTGGGATCGCGGAATTTTCCCCACTTGTTGACCAGTTCTTCCTCGATCAATAAGCGCAAGTCGCCGTAGGCTTGCGGCACGTCGTATTTGTAAGCGCAGAACAGGCCGCCGCCGACCAGCTGGCGCTTGATGATTTCCAGCACTTTGGATCGGTCCATCCAATAGAAGGAAGTGGCGCTGGTGATGAGGTCGAATCGCCGCTCGCTCGCGTAGCTCTCGGCTGGCACGGTCGCAAAGCGCAGGGCGGGATAGTTGGCGGTGGCCTTGTCGATCAGATTGGCGCCATGGTCAATGCCTTCCACGTATGCGAAATGAGGCGCCAGCCTGATGGTCGAGACGCCATTGCCGCAGCCCATGTCCAGCGCGGCGGCGCGGCCCGGCGTTTTCTCAAGCAGGAATTGATAAAGCTCTTCCGGATATTGGATCTTGCGGCGTATGGCGTCGTAGGCATCCGCATGCTTGTCAAACTGTTTCATGCGCTGATCTCTAGCAGGCTGTCTTCATATTTTCCCTTATGGACAAAGTTGATGAAACTGCCTTTGCCATGGAGGAAGCGATAAGTATGTTCCGCGCCGGCTGGGACGAAGGCCGTGGCCGGGCTGTGCATGGTCTGGGTTTTTCCCGAGATGGAAACCTCGACGGTCAGGCCCTGGTAATCCTGCTCATCGCCCAGGAACATGAAGACGGAGTCGCAATTGTGCCGATGGCTATCGACATGGCCCTGCTCATTGGGAGCAATCGCGTCGACATGGCGCGCGATGAAATAATATGGCGACGCTTCCAGCAAGCGGTAGTCCAGCATCACGAAACGTTTGCCGGGACCATGCCTGTGGTAGCGCAGCTCGGTCGCCGATTTTTCGAATGGCTGGATGAACAGGTTTGACTCATGCATCGCCGGATGTTTTTCGATCGCGGACTTTGCCCGGAATAGGCCGGCGTCGAAAATATTGTATGAGCTGGCGTCTTTTTCATTTGCTTGCCGATGCAGCTTTGCGGCATGCGCGAAGACGTTTTGCCCCGTGATGGGATGCATCGGGGAGTGGCCGATGCGGCTGAAGGTCGCGACCAGTTCGGACAAGGCCAGCGCATCGGCGAGCTTGTATAGGGGCTTGTCGGATTTCGCCTGCAGCAAGGTGGCCAGCTGGAAGGTATCCGTAATGCCCGCTCTTTCGCCAATGCCATTGCAGCTGGCCGAAATCCAGCGAACGCCGGCCCGCATCGCTTCCAGCGTGTTCGCCAAAGCCAGGCCCCTGTCGTTGTGGACATGGTATTCGAACTCCACTTGGTGGAATTCCTTGGTCAGGTTCGACAGGATTTCAAATGTCTCGTGCGGGAACAGATTGCCGACGCTGTCGGCGAAGCATACCCGGTCCGCGCCGGCCAGCTGCGCGACTCTGGTGATCCGCATGAGGTCGCTGAGCGAGGTGCGGCTGGCATCCTCGATGGTGGCGCGGACGAGCAGGCCCTTGTCCTTGGCATAGCGGATGGACTCGGAGAACAGCTTGATGACCTGTTCCTGGGATTGGCCGTGGAATTTCGTCGCCAGAGAGACGACATTGAACGAGGCGAACATGCCCACCCACTGGGCGCCTGATTCGATAACGGCGTCAATGTCTTCTTGCCGGCATCTGGCGTGCGCCAGCACGGGAACGGCTGCCACCCCGACTACGGCTTTGACCCTATCCATTTCGAAGCGGGAAATATAAGGATGGCCGCATTCGATCATGTCCACGCCAAAAGCGGATATTTTTTTCGCCAGTATGATGCTTTGCTCAATGTCGAATGAGCATTGAATGGTCTGGCAGCCTTCCCGCAACGTGCAGTCGATGATTTTGGTATTCATGATGGTATCGCCATTTGTCAGCATTGTGGTTCGAAGCCCATGTTCAGTTTTGAGATGTCCATTCCTTGACCGGTGTTTTGCCGAAGGGCAGGAAGATCAACTTGGCGGCGGAAAAGTCCGTATGGTGGTCCAGGCCGGTTTCAAAGCCGGTTGGGCGCTCATCGACGGAGTGGGTGCGGAAGATCCGGTCCCAGAGCGAGAAGATGAAACCATAGTTGGTATCCGTGTATTCGATCTCGCGGCCATGATGGATGTTGTGGAACGAGGGCATGACGAAAAGCTTGCTGAGCAGGTTTTCCAGCTTTTGCGGAATATTGATATTGCAGTGATGGAAAGTGGTCACGCAGAAAGAGATAACTTCGAAAGCCACAACCGTGGTGAACGGTACGCCGATCAGCAACATGCCGGGAATGCGAATGGCGAGAACAAGGAATTTCTCGCCGAAATGCTGGCGAAAACCGGTGGTTGAATCAATATGCTCATCAAGGTGATGCATGGCATGGAATCGCCACAGCACCGGTATTTTGTGCGCAGACCAATGAATGGTGTAATTGAGCAGATCGAGCAACATGATGTCGATGACAAAAGCCAGCGCGCCGGTATACCAGTCGGGGCGATGCATCCGATAAGGAAAATCTCTGATCATATATACCATCAGCGGCGCGATGATGATCGGAGCGCTGATGAAACGATAACTGATCGCTACGATGACGTTGTTGAAGAGACGCTTTTTACTGCGCTCAGGACTAAAGGCATGCTTGGGAAAAATGCGCTCCAGCGCAAAAATGGCTATGAACGCGATCGCGCATATTACGATGCCGTGGCTAATGATATAAGTCACTGCCTCTTTCATGATGATTACTCCAGGAGTGGTTGTTTATCGATACCAATATTACATAGGAATAATCATTGATATAACTCATGCATTATGAATTATTGAGGGGTGAATTGTTAATATTTATGTTTTTGGCCGGCGGTTGGTTTTGATGGCGATGGGGATATTGCAAGCCGGCGGCAATTCCGGATGTTTTGTGCCGATGATCGGTATCGCCTGTCGATGGCGAGTCGAATGGCCGGTATGTTTGCGCCATTTTTTAATGGCGGAGTTGGCCCTCGCCGGCTGGCGAGGAGTCGTGATTCGAGATGCAGCGGGCAGGCGCCGGATGGCCTGGTTTGTCTCGATTTCGCATCAAGGCCCCATAGAGCAGGCTCCGCCCGCGCCAATCGCGGGGCTGGGCAGAGCGCGCCGCGCTGGCGGGCCGGTTTTCAATCCGGGAGCGGTGAGGCCGACGCGGTATGGTGTTCGGCGGCGTGGCGCAGGCAGGGCGAGTGGATCTCGTGCCAGCGGTCGCTGCGGTTCCATTCATAGAGGCCGCGTCCCAGCTGAAGGTGAAGGTAGACATGCTGGTAGCGGGAGCGCTCCAGCATGCTGTGGGTCAGCTGGTTCAGTTCCGGGATGGAGATGTAGAGCAGCAGCGTGGATGGAAGCGCGCCGTGTTCGAAAGTGCCGGCCGCCAGCAGCAGATGCAGTTGATGGCCGTTCGGCACATGGTAGTCCTTGCCCACCTTGGCCTCGATGCGGCAGGCGACGTCCAGCGCGTTGGCCGGCCGGGTGAACATCCAGCCTATGCCGCCGGCCGCTTGCTGGGCCTGCTGGATTTCCTTTTTGCGGGCGTTGCGCCGGGCATATTCGCCGGCCAGCACCTCGGTCACCTCGATGGCCAGACAGCGGCCGTCCGACAGCGATACGCCGACATCGGGCGCGGGGCACTTCAGCGATTTCACATCGAGCGGGTCAATGCCTTTTTGCTCGAACAGCCGCCTGACCCATTCCCTTTCCCGACTTTCCTGCAGAGTTTGCTGATCCATCGGCGCCTACGCGAATGCAAGACAGATGTTTCATCTTAGAACATCCGGCGCAGGCGTCGATCATGGCGTCAGCGGGCGCCGCGCAGCGAGGCGATCGCCTGGGCGGCGTCGCGCGGCGCGCTGTGCGACGGGCACATCAGCTCCCGCAATTCGCGCCTGAGTTTGTCGGCGCTGTTGATCGCCAGCCACTGCGGCCGCATCGACGCGATCCAGCGGTGGTTGATGCTGTCGCCGAAGCCGTAGGCCTTGTATTGGTTGTCCTTGCACAGGATGCCCTCGGCGCTGAGGTTTTCCACGCCGCTGGGCGTGAGCACGCGGCTGACGAAGCGCACCACGCCGTCGCCGCCCACGCTGAGCGTCTTGGCGTCGACGAAGAAGCGGTTCTGCTGCAGCCAGTCCGGCTTCACTTCTATCCAGTCCGGCGTCTGCGGGTAGTCGGGCAGCGCGTAGTCCTGTTCGGCCCAGGGCTGCTCTTCCTGGAATTCGATGTTCTTGTTGATTCTGTCGCTGCCGGCCAGCGCGGGCAGGCTCAGACACAGCGCCAACAGCGCCGGCAGGGTTGTGATGGCTTTCAAATGCGGATGCTCCGTCAGCGCGCCTGTCCGGCGCGCAGGTTGTAATGTCGGCGGCCGGTTTCGCGGCCGGCCAGGCCCCAGCTCAGTTCGGAAAAACTGATGTCGCCGCGGCTGGACACCGTCAGCAGCATCGAAGCGCGGGTGCCGTAGTCGCGGCCCTGGATGAAGATCGGCGACAGCGTCTTTTCCAGCGCCAGGCCGATGCGGGTATTGGGCAGATGGCCGGGGCCGGCGGGCGTCGGATCGGACAGCGCGGCGTAGGCCTGCTCCTCGGTCGGCGGGCGGCCGAAATCGCCCAGGCGCTCCGCCAGCCGCTGGCACTTGAACCACGGCGTGTCCAGCGTGGCGTTGGACAGCGTGTGGATGCCAGGCGTGACGCGGGCGATCTGCCGGCCCGGGCTGTGGAAGAAGAACAGGTCCGAGGTGGTGCCGAACAGCAGGTTGAACGGCCCGTAGCGGTGGCACTCCTCGCGCAGCCAGTCGGCGAAGGCGAACGGATCGTCGTCGCCGGTGACGAAGCGCTGCACCAGCTCGCCGCGAGAGCGCTCCGCCTTGGGCGGGAAGCCGTCGCGGAAGTTGGTGACGGCGGCGATGCGGTTGCGGCCGTCCACCATCAGCCAGCCGCCGCCGGATTGCTGGTCGCGTCCGCCCAGGGTATGGGGGTATTCCGGCCACCAGTCCAGCGGCTCGGCGGGGCGGGCGTAGTATTCGTCGCGGTTGGCCAAAAGTACCAGCTGGCCCATGCCCGGCGTTTTGTAGGCGAAAGCGAGGATGCACATATTGCGGTGACCGATTTGGGTAAGGCTTGACGACTGGCGTAAACTATACGGCTGCGGCCCGCCGGTTTGCGCGGCCGGCCGCCATGTGATTCATTGTAACCTGATATGGCTGAAGGATACCCGGCCCATGACTCCCGACAAGCATATTGATCTTTCCGGCCTGAATTGCCCGCTGCCGATCTTGCGAGCCAAGAAGGCGCTGGCCGATATGGACAGCGGCGCCGTGCTGGAAGTGATCGCCACCGATCCGGGCGCGCCCAAGGACTTTGAAGCTTTTTGCCGCCAGACCGGCAACGGCCTGCTGGAATCGACCACCACCGGCGAAGGCAAGTTCCGGATGGTGCTCCGGCGCAAGTAGACATCCCTGGCGATGGTTTTCCATCGCCATTGTTTTATCCATCGTTACGGCAAGCCACCCACCATGCAGACTCTTACCTTGATCCGCCCCGACGACTGGCACCTGCACCTGCGCGATGACGCCGCGCTGGCCGCGGTGCTGCCCGACACCTGTCGCCAGATGGGCCGCGCCATCGTGATGCCCAATCTGAAGCCGCCGGTCACCACCGTGGCCGCCGCCGCCGCCTACCGCGACCGCATCCTGGCCGCCCGTCCGTCCGGCAGCACCTTTGAACCGCTGATGACGCTGTACCTGACCGACAATACCCGGCCGGAGGAAATCCGCCTGGCCAAGGCCAGCGGCTTCGTCCATGGCGTCAAGTTGTATCCGGCGGGGGCCACCACCAATTCCGACCACGGCGTCACCGACATCTTCAAGGCGCTGCCGGCGCTGGAGGCGATGGCTGAAACCGGCTTGCCGCTGCTGGTGCACGGCGAGGTCACTGACGCCGATATCGACGTGTTCGACCGCGAGGCGGTGTTCATCGAGCGGGTGATGAAGCCGTTGCTGGCCAAGCTGCCGGCGTTGAAGGTGGTGTTCGAGCACATCACCACCCGCGAGGCGGCCGAGTTCGTCGCCGCAGCGCCGGCCAACGTCGCGGCCACGATCACCGCCCACCACCTGCTGATGAATCGCAACGCGCTGTTCGTCGGCGGCATCCGGCCGCATCATTACTGTCTGCCGGTGCTGAAGCGCGAACTGCACCGCCAGGCGCTGCTGAAGGCCGCCACATCCGGTTCTGCCAAGTTCTTCCTCGGCACCGACAGCGCGCCGCACGCCAAGGGCGCCAAGGAGGCGGCCTGCGGCTGCGCCGGCATGTACACCGCCAACGCGGCGATCGAGCTCTACGCCGAAGCCTTCGAAGCCGCCGGCGCGCTGGACAAGCTGGAGGCTTTCGCCAGCCTGAACGGCCCGGCTTTCTACGGCCTGCCGGCCAACGGCGACAAGATCGAATTGGTCAAGGAAGGCTGGACGGTGCCGGCCGAGCTTGCCTACCCAGGCGGCAGCCTAGTGCCCTTGCGCGCCGGGGAAAGCATCGCCTGGCGTCTGCGAGGCTGATCCTCGCCTGCGATCGCAAAGCCGCCTTTGGGCGGCTTTTTTTATTTGTCCTGCAGAGTGTCTGAAATCCGCCGGAAGCATTGCTTCTGTTTATAAGTGAATAATTATTTTTCGACGCGATTTGAAGGTGATTATCTCCGTTTCCGATGAATTTTGCTTGGGCCAGGCAATAATATTTCACATGGCAAAATGCCATAAGTATAAAACGATGAAGCTGCGCAGGCCGTTGATTTGCTTGACTTGACTATTGTCGGACAGATTTTCCTTTTTGAGAAAAATGAATAGCATATTGTGCCGATAGGGGCTTGATGGAATCAAAACCCTCTGCGCATAATCGTCGGACCCACTCTGGATACAATAGAGTGAAAAAATTCGAACAACCCGCCTGACGCGGGATGCTACAGAATCAGGAGAATTAGAGATGTCGAACAAGCAATCGCTGCAGGTGATCGCCGCCGCCGTCGCGCTGGCCATGGCTTCCGGATCCGCGCTGGCCGCCAAGGTGCCGGCAGGCGTCAAGCTGGCCGCCAAGCAGGAACTGGTGCGCTCCAATGGCTCCGAGCCGGAATCGCTGGACCCGATGGTCGTGGAAGGGGTGCCCGCCAACGTCATTACCCATGACATGTTCGAGGGCCTGACCGCCACCGACAACGACGGCACGCTGGTGCCGGGCGTGGCCGAATCCTGGAAGCAGACCGGCCCCACCACCTGGGTGTTCCACTTGCGCAAGAACGCCAAGTGGTCGGACGGCAGCATCGTCACCGCCGACGACTTCGTCTACGGCATCCGCCGCCTGGTCGATCCGAAGCTGGCCGCGCCTTACGCCGGCACCTTCGGCATCTTCTTCGAGAACGGTCCGGAAGTCGTCGCCGGCAAGAAGCCGACCACCGCGATCGGCGTGAAGGCGCTGGACAAGTACACGCTGGAAGTGAAGACCGCCTTCCCGGTCTCCTACCTGCCCGAACTGATGTCCAATGCCCAGCTCGGCCCGGCTCCGAAGGCCGTGATCGACAAGTACGGCAAGGACTGGACCAAGCCGGGCAAGATGGTTTCCAACGGCCCCTTCGTGCTGAAGGACTGGCAGGTCAACAGCAAGGTCGTCATCGAAAAGAACCCGCAGTACTGGGACGCCAAGAATGTGCAGCTGAGCCGCGTCAGCTTCCTGCCGATCGAAGACCAGAACGCGGACAACAAGCTCTACCTGTCGGGCCAGACCGACATGACTTATGAAATTCCGCCGGGCAGCTTCGCCAAGCTGAAGAGCGACATGCCCAAGGATCTGAAGAACAACACCATTCTCGGCATCCGCTATTACAGCCTGAACAACCGCGACCCGCTGATGAAGGATGTGCGCGTGCGCAAGGCCCTGTCCATGGTGGTGGACCGCGATCTGCTGGCGCAGAAGATCACCGCCGACGGCCAGCAGCCGTCTTACAGCGTGATGGTCAAGGGCGTGCACGGCGCGCAGCCGACTACCTACGACTGGGCGAAATGGCCGATGGCCAAGCGCGTGGACGAGGCCAAGAAGCTGTTGGCCCAGGCCGGCGTGAAGCCGGGCACCACGCTGAAGCTGTCCTACAATACCAGCGACTATCACAAGAAGATGGCGATCTTCGTCGCGTCCGAGTGGAAGTCCAAGCTGGGCCTGAACACCTCGATGGACAACACCGAGTTCAAGGTATTTCTGAAGAAGCGCCATGACGGCGATTACCAGGTGGCCCGCAACGGCTGGCTGGCCGACTACAACGACGCCACCACTTTCCTGGCGCTGGTGCAGTGCGGCAATACCCAGAACGACAACTTCAATTGCAACAAGAAGGCCGAAGAGCTGATCAAGCAGGGCAACGAGTCCACCGATCCGGCCAAGCGCGCCCAGTTGCTGACCCAGGCCACCAAGCTGGTGATGGACGACTATCCGATGATCCCGGTGCTGCAGTACACGCTGCCGCGCCTGGTGAAGCCGTACGTCGGCGGCTACTCGCTGAAGAATCCGGTAGACCGCTACCGCAGCAAGTACCTGTACATCGTTCAGCACTAAGCGTGAAAGCGCGGCGTTTGTCCGCGTGACGAGGCCGGTTGTCCCGCCCGGGGCAACCGGCCGATGATTGTGGTGTTCTCGCCCTCCGGGGGAGGCCGGCGGCTGCTTGCCGCCGTCCCGGATCGGCGATCGGGAGTTTCAAGCGATGTGGTCTTACACTCTTCGCCGCGTGTTGGTTACCATACCAACCGTCTGGGCCGTGACGACGGTCTGCTATCTGCTGCTGCATATGACCCCTGGCGGTCCGTTCGACGGCGAACGCAAGATTTCTCCGGAGGTGCTGGCCAATCTGCAGGCCAAATACCATCTGGACCTGCCGTTGTGGAAGCAGTATCTCTATTACCTGAACAGCCTGCTGCATGGCGATCTGGGCGCGTCGTTCCGCTACGCGGACTGGAGCGTCAATGACCTGGTGGCCCACGCGCTGCCGGTGTCCGCCGCCATCGGCGGCAGCGCCATCGTGATCTCGCTGTTCATCGGCGTGCTGCTCGGCACCATCGCCGCCCTGCGGCAGAACAGCGCCATCGACTACCTGGTGATGCTGGTCGGCAATATGGGCAGCGCCTTCCCGTCCTTCATCATCGGCCCGGTGCTGGTGCTGATCTTCTCGATGCTGCTGCACTGGCTGCCGTCCGGCGGTTGGGATGACTTTTCCATCCAGTACATGGTGCTGCCGGTCGCGCTGCTCACCTTCATCAACGTGGCCACCATCGGCCGCGTGATGCGCGGCAGCCTGATCGAGGTGATGAACAGCAACTTCATCCGCACCGCCCGCGCCAAGGGCCTGCCGCTGCGCACCATCGTGCTGCGCCATGCGCTGAAGCCGGCGCTGATGCCGGTGGTGACGCTGCTGGGGCCGCTGGCGATCTCGTCCATCACCTCCGCCGTGGTGACCGAATCGATCTTTTCGCTGCCGGGCCTGGGCAAGCTGATCGTCAACGGCGCCTCCAACCGCGACTACACGCTGGTGTTGGGCCTGGTGGTGCTGGTGACCGTGATCACCGTGGTGTTCAACCTCCTCGTCGACCTGGCTTACGCCTTGCTCGATCCCAAGATCCGTTATTGAGGGGGGAGCCCGCAATGATGAAAACCAAGCAAGCCGCGGCTGCCGCGGCTCTGGAAAGCGGCCTCGCCGAAGCGGCGACCGAAGGCCGCAGCCCGTGGCGCGACGCCCGCGTCCGCTTTCTTCGCAACAAGGCCGCAGTGGTCAGCCTGGTGATCCTGAGCCTGATCACCGTGTCCTGTATCTTCGGGCCGATGCTGCTGCCGCACGGCTACGCCGACACCGACTGGGATGCGATCAGCCTGGCACCGACCTTCCAGAACCTGCATCTGTTCGGCACCGACGAGCTGGGCCGCGACCTGTTGGTGCGCACGCTGATCGGCGGCCGCATCTCGCTGATGGTCGGCGCGCTGGCCACCATCGCCGCGGTGCTGATCGGCGTGATCTGGGGCGCCACCGCCGGCTTCCTCGGCGGCAAGGTGGACAACGCCATGATGCGCGTGGTCGACATGATGTACGCGGTGCCCTACCTGCTGATCGCCATCCTGATGGTGACGCTGCTGGGCCGCGAGTTCTACCTGGTGGTGCTGACCATCACCGTCCTCGGCTGGATGGACATGGCGCGCGTGGTGCGCGGCCAGACGCTGGCCATCCGCTCCAAGGAGTACATCGAGGCCGCTCACGCGATCGGCGTTTCCACTCCCACCATCATCTTCCGCCACATCGTGCCCAATCTGCTGGGCATCGTGGTGATCTACACCACGGTGACGGTGCCGGGCGTGATCCTGACCGAGTCGGTATTGTCCTTCCTCGGCCTGGGCGTGCAGGAGCCGATGACCAGCTGGGGCGTCTTGATCGGCGACGGCACCAAGGCGATGGAGAGCCAGCCCTGGATGCTGCTGTTCCCGGCCGGCATGCTGTCGCTGACGCTCTACTGCGCCAACTACATCGGCGACGGCCTGCGCGACGCGCTGGACCCGAAAGACCGCTGACCCCAGGATAGACGAGGCAAGCCATGAGCATTTTGAAAGTCAACAACCTCGGGGTTCAGTTCCAGACCAACGACGGCGTGGTCAACGCCGTCAACGGCGTGAGCTTCGAGCTGAACAAGGGCCAGACCCTGGGCATCGTCGGCGAGTCCGGCTCCGGCAAGAGCCAGACCATGCTGGCGATGATGGGCCTGTTGGCCAAGAACGGCCAGGCCAGCGGCCAGGCGCTATTCCACGGCCAGGATCTGCTGACGCTGCCGACCCGCGACCTCAACCGCATCCGCGGCGACCGCGTGTCGATGATCTTCCAGGACCCGATGACCTCGCTGAACCCCTACCTGACGGTGGAGCGGCAGATGACCGAGGTGCTGGAGCTGCACAAGGGCATGAGCCGGCGCGACGCCAAAAAGCGCGCGATCGAGCTGTTGGACGCGGTGCGCATTCCCGAGGCCGCGCGCCGGGTGGACATGTATCCGCACGAGTTTTCCGGCGGCATGCGCCAGCGGGTGATGATCGCGATGGCGCTGTTGTGCGAGCCGGAGCTCTTGATCGCCGACGAGCCGACCACCGCGCTCGACGTCACCGTGCAGGCGCAGATCCTGTCGCTGCTGAAGGATCTGCAGCGCGATTTCGGCACCGCCATCATCATGATCACCCACGATCTGGGCGTGGTGGCCGGCCTGTGCGAGAACGTGCTGGTGATGTACGGCGGCCGCGCGATGGAGTACGGCCGCGCCGACGACATCTTCTACCACCCGAGCCACCCCTACACCATCGGCTTGTTGGGCGCGCTGCCGCGGCTGGATCACGAGGACGCCGCGCTGATCAGCATCCCGGGCAATCCGCCGAACATGGCCAATATGCCCAAGGGCTGCCCGTTCAGCGAACGCTGCGCGCACGCCGTCGCCCGCTGCGCCAGCGAGCTGCCGCCGCTGGCCGCCAATCCGCTCAATCCGCAGATTCTGCGCGCCTGTCACAAGCCGGCGGAGGAACTGGTCAAAGCCGCCGAGGAGGTGACCCATGCCTGACAACAAGCAACCCATCCTGTCGGTGCGCAACGTCAAGGTGCATTTCCAGGTCAAGGGCGGCGACGCCTGGCCATGGAGCCCGAAGAAAACGCTGAAGGCGGTGGACGGCGTCAGCTTCGACCTGTACGCCGGCGAGACGCTGGGCGTGGTCGGCGAGTCCGGCTGCGGCAAGTCCACGCTGTCCCGCGCCATCCTCAACCTGATCCCGGCCACCGCCGGCGAGATCGTGTGGATGGGCAAGGACCTGCGCAAGGGAGGGCAGAAGGATTGGCTGAGCGTCCGCAAGGACATCCAGATGATCTTCCAGGATCCGCTGGCGTCGCTGAATCCGCGGATGACCATCGCCCAGATCATAGGCGAGCCGCTGCGCGTGCATCGGCCCGAGCTGTCGGCCGACGAGGTGATGAAGCGCGTCAAGGCGATGATGCGCAAGGTGGGTCTGCGCGAGCAGATGATCAACCGCTATCCGCACGAGTTTTCCGGCGGCCAGTGCCAACGCATCGGCATCGCCCGAGCGCTGATCCTGGAGCCCAAGCTGATCATCTGCGACGAGCCGGTATCGGCGCTCGACGTGTCGATCCAGGCGCAGATCATCAATCTGCTGAAAGAGCTGCAGCGCGAGATGGGCCTGGCGCTGATCTTCATCGCCCACGACCTGGCCGTGGTCAAGCATATCTCCGACCGCATCCTGGTGATGTACCTGGGCCGCGAGATGGAACTGGCGCAAAAGCACGCCTTGTACGACGTGCCCTCGCACCCGTACACCCGCGCGCTGCTGTCGGCGATCCCGGTGCCGGATCCTAAGCTGGAAAAGAACAAGACCATCCAGATCCTGCAGGGCGATCTGCCCAGTCCGATCAATCCGCCGTCCGGCTGCGTGTTCCGCACCCGTTGCCCGCAGGCGGAGGCGCGCTGCGCGCAGGAAGTGCCCGCGCTGCGCCGCCTGAGCGAGGAGACCCAGGCGTCCTGCCTGTTGGCCTGATTCCGCCGCGCCGCAGCATACGCGCCGCCAGCCCCAGGGTTGGCGGCGTTTTTGTTTGCCGGCTGTTATGCTGAATTGTCATCTTCAGAAAGGAGCCTGACCATGAGCACCCATCTTGTCGTCGCGCTGGGCTGCGCGTTCCAGACCCGGCAGTGGCAGGAGCAGAGCCTGCTGCAGACCGAAGGCGCCGGCGAGCTCAAGCGCGCCAGCATCGTCAACGAACTGACCGGCCCGCTGACGGGCGAGGGCCGGCTGGAATACCAGCTGCTGTATCCGACATCGCCGGACGGCGATGTGATCTTCACCGGCTTCGAACGGGTGACCGGGACTTGGGATGGATTGAGCGGCAGCTTCGTGTTGCGTCATGACGGCGTGTATTCGCCGACCGCCGGCGCCCGCGCGGCGCTGCAGGTGTTGTCTGGCAGCGGCAGCGGCGATTTTGCCGGACTGTCTGGCGAAGGGCGGCTGGCGGCCCGCGCCGGCGAGCGCGGCGGCGAATATACGCTGATGCTGAAGCGGGGCTGACAGGGCCGGTGTTGGAAATTCATCAGCCCTGACGCCGGCCTTGGCGCTTTTTCCTGTTTTTTAGCCGGTTTTCTTTGAGCTTTCCCGCGTTAATCGTTAATCTTCTGACCTTACTTATAAGAAACAAGGCGTCGTCAGAGCGCCTGGGACAAGAGGTCGCGGCCCGGACCGCGACGGTATCGAAGAATCAACGGAAACACCGCCTCCGGCGCAAGCCGCTGGCGGTGTTCCATCTTGATGGGATGTGGGATGCATTACGCGCAACAGGAATATTCCGTGCGTCTGCAATGGGGCTTGCCGGCGGTTCAGCATCTGAGCGCGCAGGCGGCCCATTGCGTGATCGTCGACGTGCTGTCGTTCGGCACCAGCGTCGACATCGCCTGCGGCAACGGCGCCGAGGTGCTGCCTTACCGCTACAGGACGACCGGCGCCGCCGATTTCGCCAGCGAGCAGCAGGCGATACTGGCCGCCGAGCGCAGCCATCACCAGCCTTCGCTGTCGCCGGCTTCGCTGTGCGGGCTGAAGGCCGGCAGCCGCCTGGTGCTGCCCTCGCAGAACGGCGCGGCGCTGAGTTTGATCAGCGAGTCGGCGAACACCGTCGCTGCCTGCCTGCGCAACGCGGCCGCGGCGGCCGACTATCTTGAAACGATGGGCGGCGACGTGCTGCTGGTGGCCGCCGGCGAGCTGGATGCGGAGGGCCGGCTGCGTTTCGCCTATGAAGACTTCATCGGCGCCGGCGCCATCATCCAGCGCTTGCGCCGCGGCAAGTCGCCGGAGGCGCTGGCGGCCGAGGCGGCGTTCGAGCTGGCCCGCCACGACCTGGAGCGCCAGCTGCAATACACGGCCTCTGGCGCGGAGCTGGCCGCGCGGGGCTTCCAGGACGACATCGTTCTGGCCGCGCAACTGAACATCAGCGCCTGCGTGCCGGTGCTGGACGACGGCGCCTTCCGCGCCGGGCGCGAGCTGGCCGCCGCCTGAGCGGCCGGCGTCTTCAACTTTCCAGTTCAACTTTCCAGGGAGAAATCCATGCTGCCAGCCAAGATGGTCACCACCGCTTTCGAACTGCCCGGCTACCGGGTGAGCGCCAACCTGGGCGTGGTGCGCGGCATCACCGTGCGCTCGCGCTCGCTGGTCGGCAATTTCTTCGGCGGCCTGCAGTCGCTGTTCGGCGGCAACATCACCATCTATACCAGCTTGTGCGAGCGGGCCCGCTCGGAAACCTACGCCGAGATGTGCCAGCACGCGCAGGCGCTGGGGGCCGACGCGGTGATCGGCATGCGCTACGATGCCACCGAGGTGATGACCGGGCTGACCGAGGTGCTGTGCTACGGCACCGCGGTCAAGCTGGAGCCGCTTGCAGGCCGCGAGCAAAACCCCTGATCCCGCGTTGCGCCTCCTTGCCGTACTGGATGTACTGTCTGCGTCGGCGCGCCTTGGCTCAGGCGCTGCGCTAGGTTTTGCCCGCAGCCTGCCGCTCGCGAGCAGGAAGGCAAAACCCCTGATCCGGCGTTGCGCCTCCTTGCCGTGCCTAATGCGCAGCCCGGTCCGGCTCGCTTTGGCTTAAGCGTTCAGCCGGTACAGCCGTTCGGCCTGTTCGTCGCAGAAGCGGATGTCCTGCCCGGACAGGCCGCGCAGCCACAGCAGCTGCCAGCCGCCGGCGGGCGCCGGCAGCAGCCCGCCGAAGCGGAAGCCGGCATTCTGCAGCTGGATCCGCCGCGCTAGCGTTTCCGTTGCGGCCGGCAGCTTCAGATAGAGCAGCTGGCCGGCGGGCAGCGCGGCGATTTCGGCCAGCCGCGCTTCGGTCGGCTGTTGCGAGGTCAGCTCCAGCCTTTGGCCGTGGCGCGCCAGCGCCAGGCCGGGCAGGGCCGCGCCGGCGGGCCCGTACTCTCCCTCGCCGAATGCCTGGCGTAGCGGCGCCAGCCAGGATTCCCATTCCGCCGGCCAGGCCAGTTGCGGCAGCGGCCTAGGCTGCAGCGGCAGGCAGCCGAACACGATGCTTTCCGGCTCCGGCTTGCCGAACGGCGAATCGACGTAATCCAGCAACAGCGCGGTGTTGTGAAAGCCGAGCGCGCCGGCGACGTACTGGCTTTGCGGGTGCGAGCACACCTGCTTGATGGTCAAGAGCGCGATGCCGAGCTCGGCGGCCATGGCCCGCAAATGGCGGCCCAGCAGGCTGGCGATGCCCTGGCCGCGCGCGTCCGGGTGTACCGCGTTCAGCGCCAGCTCCGCCTGGCCGGGCCGGGCCGGGTCCAGCCACAGCGTCGCGTGGCCTAGCAGCCGGCCGTCGCGCACCGCCACCGCCGAGCGCCACTGTCCGCTGGCGTTGCGTTGCTGGATCTGGCTGGGCAGGTAGACGTCGGCGTAGACGTAGTGGTCGCCGTAGACGGAGCGGAAAAGCGCGCTGATGTCGGCGGCGTCGGACGGCTGGTAAGCGCGCGCCCAGGCGGCGTGAGGATGGCGGGCGCTCATACGGTCGCCTCCGCCGGCTGGTAGTCGCGCCGATCCACCACCCGCATCAGCTTGCCGGAGCGCGGATGGGTGCGCATCGCTTCCGGCGTGGTCTGGCGCAGCGCCAGGCTCAGCCGGTCCGCCTGGCACAGCTCGGCGATCGCCGGCTGCTTGGCCAGCAGCGCCTGGCGCATCCGTTCCAGATCCAATGGCGCGCGCGCAGCCAGCAGCAGTTCCAGCCGGTCGCGGCCGTGCTCGCGCGAGATGTCCAATTGCCAGCCCAGCAGTTCGTGCAGTTCGCCCAGCGCGCGGCCCAGCTCATCCGGGAACAGCGATAGCGTGCCGACGCGGACGCGGTGGCCGTTGCCGGCCCGGCCCAGCAGCGCGAACTTGCGGTAGGGTCCGGGCGCTTCGCGCCAGCAGGCGAGGTCGCCGCTGGGATAGCGGATCACCGGCATCAGCCGGCGCTGCAGATTGGTCACCAGCAGCAGGCCGCGCCGGCCGGGTTCCTCTATCGGCTCGCCGCTGTCCTCGTCGACGATCTCGACGACGCTGTCTTCATCGAATACCCGGTGCTCGCCATGCGCGCAGTCCGGGTCGGCGTAGCCGATCAGGCCGGCGTCGACGCTGGCGCAGCCGACCGATCCGATCCGGGCCAGCGGGAACGCCTGCTTCAGCAAGGCGATCTGCTCGCCGAACAGGCTTTCGCCGCCGTACAGCACGGTCTCCACCTCGGGCAGCGCCCGCGATTGTTCTTCCAGATGGTGGGCGAAGCGCAGCAGCTGGGCCGGCACGCCGGCCAGCACGTTGATGCGGTGGCTGCGGATCGCGCCGGCGAGCGCATCGTTGTCGACATTGCAGGTGAACGGGTATTCCAGCACCGGCGCCGGCGAATGCGACAGCGCGCCGTGGATGAACAGCAAGCTGGTGTAGAGGTCGCCGGCGAAGAACAGATTGGCGACGCGGTCGCCGGGTCTCAGCTGGCGGGCGAGGCCGGCGCCGAAGGCGGCGACGAAGGCTTGCCATTCATCGCGGCTGAACACCGAAAGCTTGCCGTCGCCGGTGGAGCCGCCGGTCTTGAACACGTGGCCGTCGACCGGGGCGGCGGTCAGCGCCGGCCAGCGCGACAGGTCCTGCGAGTCCCACCAGTAGACGGCGGGATCGACCGGAGGGAGGTCAGACAGCCGCCAGCCTTCGGCGGGCAGGCCATGGTAGAGCGCGTTGTAGTGCGGCGAATGGTTGCGGGCGTGTTCGACCAGCGATATCAGTTTCGGATTCATGATTATGTGTGTACATGCCGGCGCCGCGGCGCCGGCCGGGTTTCATCGTCTAAGGTCCAGCACCAGCGGGGTTTTCCCGCTGTGCGGGTGGCGGCGGAATTCGGCGGCAGGGGTGGCGGCCACGTCCAGCTGCAGCAAGCCGCCGCCGACCACTTCGTTCAGCATCGGTTCTTCCAGCAGCCGGGCGCGTACCGCCCATGGATCGCCGTCGGCCAGCAGCCGGATGCGGTCGCCGCCGCTGTCGGCGTTGTCGACCAGCCACTGCATCGGCAGACCGATCTTTTCGGTCAGGGCGGCCGGGTTGACGAAGATGGTGCCGACCCGCAGCAGCGCGCCGTGGCGGCCGGTCAGGCGGAAGCGCGGCGCAGCCAGGCCGCAGGGGCAGCCGCCGTCCAGCCACTGGCCCAGGTCGCCCAGGTCGTAGCGCTCCACCCGCTGCGCTTCGCGCTCGCGGGAGGTGAACACCAGGCGGCCGGATGCGCCGGCAGCGGCGGGCTGGTCGCTGTCGGTATCCAGTACTTCCAGCCACTGGGTTTCGGCCAGCAGGTGGAACTCGCCGTCGGCGCAGTGCGGGCAGGCGTGTCCCAGCGGGCCGGCGTCCACCGAGCCGTACATCGCCGAGCGGATCAGCTCTACGCCGAAGCTGCCGATGTAGGCGCGCTGGCCGTCGCTGATGTGCTCACCGCCGCAGAACACCTTGCGCACGCCGCCGTAGCGGCGCAGCAGCTTGTTCTCGCATTCGAACAGCCGGTGCAGCGTGCCCGGCATGCCGATCAGGGTGTTGATCTTCTGCTCGACGATGAAGTGGGCGATCTCGCTGAAGTCGTCGTCGGACGGGCCGCCCATCGGATACTGGGCGACGCCCATGTGGTCGAGGATGGTGAAGAAGCTGAGCATGCCGCCGTACAGCTTGCCGCCGTACAGCAGATTCATCGCGCGGTCGGCGGCCGGGTCAAGGCCGGCGGCCAGCAGGCCGTCGGCGGCGGCGCGCATCTGGCGGTGGTAGTCGCGGTAGCTGAAGCCGGCCAGCTTGGGCGCGCCGCTGCTGCCGCCGCTGCGGAAGAACAGCTGCGCCTTGCCGTTGGCGCCCTGACTGCTGGAAGGC